>JAHCGZ010000002.1 GCA_022117465.1 Candidatus Nitrosopumilus limneticus | reverse complement strand
GATGACAGATCCTCACGATACTCAAATGATGACAGATCTTCACGATACTCAAGAGACAATGGTAGAGAAGATACAACTGTAACTTGTTCTGATTGCGGTGATCAATGCACTGTTCCATTTGTTCCACGAAGCAACAAGCCAATTTACTGTAGTGATTGTTTTAGAAAATACAAACCAGATGATTCTGCAAGTGATAGACCATCACGAGATGACAGATCTTCACGATACTCAAGAGACAATTCTAGATCTAATAGTGGAAAAAATGACAAACTTTTGAGAAAACAAGAGAGTTTCTATTCAAATGGTTCTTCTAAATTTAATGAATCATTACAGAAAAAATTGTATGAAATTTTAGGTGGAAAAATTTGTTCTAGTTGTGGTAATAATGATGAACGATCTTTAGGTATTTGTGATGAAAATGGCAATCAATTATCTACTGATACTAGACGTGGTAGCAAAGCTGCATCTTGGGGAAAATATATTTCTTCACCTAATATTGCTAAGAAAGAATTAAAAATATTCTGCTCCAACTGTAACGATTCTGTTAAACCTACTTCTAAACCTCAAGTAGATCGTCCAAAAAACAACTCCAAAAGAAGTAAATATTTTCCTAGATAATTTTTAAATTATTTAATTATTCTTTGGTAATTTCAATAATTGATTTAATCCTATTTGTTGATACTATATTATGTTCCTTATCTAAAATTGATTGTATAAAATCTGCAAATTTTTCAACATTATATTCATCTTTAAATAAAATACTATGAGCTGATTTATCCTTTAATGAGATAACCATTTCATTTTTTATGATGTTTAAAATTCTAGCAATGTATGTTTGTTTCTCTTCTTTTATGAAAATTAGACTCATTAATTTTTGAGCTTCATATTCATCATCACATATTATACTGGTTTTCATTTATTTTTTAAAAGAAATTGGTCTATTTGCTGTTTTGCTTTTTCTCGTTTTGCTTGATGTACTTTAAGAAATTCATTAATTTTCTCAATTAAAATTAATTTTAGTTCTCCAGAAAGTAATTTTCCTGATTTATAATCTTCATAAATTTTCTTTAATTTGTCATCATCAGGTTCAAAAAATATTCTCAAATATTGATATGATACATCAATATCTGGATTTCCTCCTAGTTTTCTATGTTGTTGGATATCTGGTTGTCCTCCTGAAAATGCAAATTTGTTAATTTTCTTTTTTACAACATCTGGTGTATCTGTTGTGTAAATTGTTCCCTTGTCTTCTGATGATGACATTTTTCCTCCTGCTCCTGTTAATGCAGGTATCATAATATTGTGAATCAATGCTGGTTTTTGTTTTCCAATTTTTTGTGCAATATCTCTTGTTAATCTAAAATGTGGATCTTGGTCTACTCCTAAAGGTATCAAAACTGGTTTGTTTTCTATAAAACATGGAGCTGATTGCAATGATGTATAGAAAATCATTCCAATGTTTGTTTCATTAGTAAATCCAAATGTTGCTTTTGTATTTGAAAAATTAATTTTTTTTGCAACTTGAGCTGCAATTGGATATAATGTTTGAATATTTTTTGTATTAATGATGATTTTTGTTTTTTTTGGATTGAAACCTAATGCTATAAAATCTAGTGCATTTTCATATGCAAATTTGTTAGTCTCCTCTAAAGTCAAATTTGGTTTTGAATAGAATTTTTCATCATCAGTTAATTGAAAATACAAATTTACATCAAATTTTTCTTGTAACCATTTTGCAAATACCCATGGAACTAAATGTCCAATATGTGTATGTCCTGATGGTCCTCTTCCAGTATATAGAAAAAAATCCTTACCTTTTTCATAATCTTCTAAGATTCTATTCATATCCCTGTGTGAAAAGAATATTCCCCTTCTAAGCATAAAATGATCCTCTTTTGCCAAATTCTTGATTTTCTCAAGTAATTCTAGTGATATTTTTTGAGTCCCAAATCTTTTAATTAGTTTATCATAATCGATATCCCCCTCAACATGCCAAGGAGTTACAACAAATTCATCAGTTGACATTCAACATCACTTAGGTTAAGGTTTAAAAAGTCTTTTTCGATCTTTGATCTATTGTCTCAAGTTTTTCATGATATTGAAAAAAAAATCATTAATTCTTTAAAAGAAAATTCAATTCAAACCCCTGAAACACTAGAAAAATCTACTCAACTTTCACCGGATCAAATTCGACGTGGAATTGAATGGCTAAAATTAAAGGATTTGGCTATTGTGGATGAATCAAAATTAAGTGTAATTAGTTTAGGTAAAAATGGTTTAGATTCTTTTGAAAAAGGATTGCCTGAAAGAAGATTACTAAATTTAATAAAACATGGACCCAGAAAATTATCTGATATACAAAAGGAATTAGGATTTGTTTTTGGTGCAGCAATTGGTTTGTGTAAAAAAAATAATTTGATTGAATCTTTATCTGATGAAATTATTTTAAAAATAAATCCTTCTATATTACCTGGTGAAAAAACTCTTGAACAAATTGGAACTGGTAAATTATCTAAAGATGAACTAAATCCAACTGATTTAAGTGAACTTTTGAAACGTCCTGATTTTATAATTGAAGATATTATTAAAAATAAAAAAATCAGATTAACTAATTCCGGAAAATCTTTAGATATTTCAAATATTTCTGGAGCAATAGATGTTGAAGCTGAAGTTCCTGAAATTTTTGTTGCAAGAACCCATCCATTAAAAGATACAATTGATGAAATCCGTGAAATTTTTGTTACATTAGGTTTTTCAGAAATATTAGGAAATATGACTCAATCTAGTTTTTGGAATTTTGATGCTTTATTTACTCCACAGGATCATCCTGCAAGAGAATTACAAGATACTTTTTTCTTAGATGGAATTTCTGCTAAAAAAATTGCAACATCAGAACAGATTAGAAAAGTTTCTGATTCGCATAAGAACAATTGGCGATATCAATGGGATATTAATGAAGCTCGTAAAATGGTTTTAAGAACTCATACTACCTGTGTTACGATTAAACATTTAGCTGAAAATAAGCCTGATGAAGCAAGAATTTTCTCATTGGGACGCGTATTTAGAAATGAAAAAGTTAGCTACAAGCATCTTGTTGAATTTAATCAAATCGAAGGTATTGTTGTTGGTAAAGATGCAAATTTAAGAAATTTGATGGGAATTCAAAGAGAATTCTATAAGCGAATTGGAATTACTAAAATCAAATTTTGGCCAACTTTTTTCCCATACACTGAACCATCCCTTCAAACTATGGTTTACAATGAAAAATTAAGTAAATGGATTGAATTATTTGGAATGGGAATTTTTAGACCTGAAGTTACTAAACCTCTTGGAATTACTAAACCTGTTTTAGCATGGGGTGGTGGTATTGAAAGAATTGCAATGTTAAAGTACGATTTAGATGATGTAAGAGAGTTTTACAATAATAATTTGCGATGGTTAAGGAGTAATACAAAATGCCAGTAATTGAATTATCATATTCCCGTCTCCAAAAATTAATTGGTAAGGTTTCTAAAAAACAAATTTCTGATTCATTACCATTTCTAGGATTAGATGTTGAATCTGAAAATAAAGATTTAGTTAGAATTGAATATAGTCCAAACCGTCCAGATTATTCAACTGATTATGGAGTCGCATTGGGGTTAGAAGGTTTACTTGGAATTAAAACAGGTTCAGTAAAACTCATTATTAAAAAATCTAAGAATTATTCTATATTAGTAAAGCCAACCGTCTCTAAAATTCGCCCATTTGTAACTGGAATTATTGCTAAAAATGGCAAAATTGATGATAAAACTATTAAACAATTAATGACTATGCAAGAGGATCTTCACTTTGGAATTGGTAGAAAACGGAAAAAATCTTCTATTGGAATACATGATTTAGATAAAATTTCATTTCCTTTACTCTATACTACCACTAGTAAAAATCATAAATTTGTACCATTGAATTCTGAAAAAGAACTTTCAATTTCTGAAATAATTACTGATACTCAAACAGGTAAAGATTATGGTCATCTTTTAGGACAGTTTTCTCAAATGCCCATAATTCTTGATGCAAACAAAAAAACAGTTTCATTTCCTCCTATTATTAATGCTGCAATAACTGCAGTAACTACTAAAACAAAAAATCTCTTTGTGGAAGTTACTGGAATCAATAAGGATGATGCTGAAGATATGCTTTCAGTTGTTGCAACTATTTTACAAAGTGCTGGATTTAATTTAGAAAATATTCAAATTTCTGGAGCAAATAATTCTTCACCTAAACTTCAAGAAAAAACAATGACAGTTGATCCTTCGTTGATTAATCAAACTCTCGGATTAAATCTAAGCACTTCAAAAATTATTACTGCATTAAAAAAATCTAGATTAAATGCAGTGTTTAAAGGAAAAAATATTGTCTGTACAATACCTGCATATCGATTTGATATTTTTGGACAGATGGATTTAGTTGAAGAAGTTGCATTAGGTTATGGAATTCAAAATTTTGAGCCTACAATGTCTCCATCTCAAACTATTGGTCAAATTAATCCCATATCTCTTCAGTTAAAATCCTTGAATCAAACAATTATTGGATTGGGATTTCTTGAAGCATTAAATTCAAGTTTAAGTAGTAAACGCGTTTTGTATGACATGACTAACAGAGATTATAAAAAAATAATTTCTGTACTTGATTCAAAAAGTCAGGAACACACTATTTTACGTGATTCTATACTTCCCGGATTAATTGAAAATCTTTCAAGAAATATTCATGAATCCTATCCACAAAAAATGTTTGAAACTGGAAGTATTTTTAATCTACATGATTCAATATCTGAAAAAATTAATCTTGCTGTAATTAGTGCACATAAAGATGCAAATTTTACTGAAATTAAATCTGTTTTACAAACTATTTTAAAAGTTGGATTTGGAATTCAAATTCAAACAAAAACTGCAATTAACTCAATCTTCAAAGATGGTCATTGTGCTAATATTATTTTTAATGGAAATATTATTGGAATTATTGGTGAGATTAACTCGTCAATTATTGATAATTATAAAATTCGTGTGCCTGTAGTTGGATTTGAAATTTCACTATCTGATTATATTCTAAAATTACTCTAGACGTGAATTAACTCATTCTTTTTTCCATATTTTCAATACTTTTTAGTAGGATCTTTAATACAATTAAACGCCCAAGAGCAGGCACACATACGGAATAGGATGACGCTGATCGTAATCGATACCAATGATTTCTAATTCACCCAGGTGTGCTACATTGTGGGCAACCCCGGTTTCAGAACGTGATGAGGCATATGGCTATGTCCAATGAAATTTTGCGAGTCAGAACCGGGGAACACTAAATTAATTGAAAAATATTAAACATTGGTCATAAATCAAATATTGTATTGGTAAACTATTGGTTAGCAAAACAGGAACCCAGTGGACCTAGAGGATATAATTTTGAACAATTGAAAAAAGATAAAACTACTGTTTGGGACGGTGTTCATAATAATTTAGCATTAAAACATATGAGAGAAATGAAATCTGGTGATCTAATTTTATTTTATCATACTGGTGATGAAAGACAAGCAGTTGGAATAATGCAGATTACTTCAGAACCCTATTCTAATCCAAAAGAAGATGTTAAGCGTTTTATTGTTGTTAATGTAAAGTACAAAAAAACTTTGAAACGATCAGTTACATTAACTGAAATAAAAAATAATAAAAAATTCAAAGATTGGGAATTAGTTAGAATTTCAAGATTATCTGTAATGCCTGTACCTAAAACCATTTGGGATGAGATCATTAAAATTTCACAAGGCTAATGAAATAGATTTATTGATATACTAGAATTATTTAATTATATTATGGCAACAGCTTATGTTCTAATTAACTGTGAATTAGGTTCAGAAGAAGCAATTATTGGACAATTAAAGGCCTTAGATGGTGTAAAAGAAGTTCATGGAACTTTTGGTGCATATGATATTTTGGCCAAGATTGAATCTGATACAGTTGAGAAATTACGAGAAACAATTACTTGGAAAATAAGAAAAATTGAAAAGATTCGTTCTACACTTACCCTTATGGGTATTGAAGGTCAATCATAACCACTCTTTTTTTCTAATTATGATTCTACATTTTATTTTTGTTGTTAAAGAGGAGGATCTTCAAAAACGTAAGCCAGAATTTGAATATATCAAAAAAATGGCACAATTTTATAAAAATTGGATCAATAAAAATTTTGGAATTAATTATGATGTTAAATGTGATGAATTAATCACAAAACCTAGAAGTATTTTTCAAAAACTTGATACTCATACACTAGTTCGTGATCATGAACAACGTGGAAATGACACATACCATTTTTACTTGACTCATTTTAAACCTCTTTGGACTGACTGTACTTGTGAAGGTTATCACTCTGAAAATTTTGGAATGATATTTTGGCAATCTCCAAAAGAATCAGATGATATTTTATTTTTAGCTGAAAAAAATTGTACAACTGTTTCACATGAAATTATTCATGAAATGTTAAGAATTAAAGGACATAAAAAATACATTCATGATGTTCATGATGTTTGGACAAAGCATTTCTATGATCAATTAGAATTTCAACAATACGGAGAAGATTTTGAAATTACTGAAGATAAACCAATGTTCTTAACAATGGATACTACTAAATTTACAAATTAATTTTTTAAAATTTTAACATTTTGTAACTGAATAAATATTATTTTCAAAATTAGCAGTTTTAAAATCTAATTTATTTTCAGAATCATTGGCTCTGGATTTATTTAATTCTTTGAGGTTAACTAATGCATCTTTTCTAAAACCTACTGATGAGCCGTAAACAGCATCAGTTAACATTGTTCCATGGTCTCCTTTTTTAATATCATCCACAATTTCATAAAATCGATTCGTTTCTTTTTGATTAACTGGATTACCTGTTGATTTGTTATGTGCGATTGAAATATACATTCCGTTATTTTTTACTGCAACAAGAATTTTATGATTTTTACCTGATGCACCAGGTATGGTTTCATTTACTAATACTTCACATTTATGATACATGCTTGATACATATGCAAAAAATCTGTATTGGGCAAATTTTCCTGCATCGTCATCTTCACAATCTACAAAGACTTTATGCAATAAATGTAAAGCATCATCATTCATACTTTGTAATCTATCGTCAATTCTTCCTCTTTCTAATAATTCTGATTTACATTCTTTAGCAATTAGAACTAAGATGAAATCTGGCAAGTTATAATTTTTTAATGCAGCAACAAATGAACCTGCTTGTGACATTCCAAATTTTGGAAATCCTTTATTGACCAAATTATAGCTTCTCCTGAGAAAGTTTTGAATTTATTGACAACGAACTATTAAGCTTAGTTTGGCTTATAATTGTTGAGAATTAATATGCCTATTTTCACATATTTTTTAATTTTTAAATTGTAAATATTAAATTCAGGAAGAATTTTCTTTATTATGTGGAAATTAATACAACACCTAAACTTGTTTCTAATGTTTATTTAAAATTACAGGAAAATATTGCAAAGTTTAGAACTGTTGTAAATAGACCACTTACACTTACTGAAAAAATTCTAGCTGGTCATTTTAATGAAATTTATGAAAAAAATCTTTCAGGTGGAAGAGATTATGTTTTTCTAAAACCTGATCGAGTTGCACTGCAAGATGTTACAGGACAAATGGTTATGCTTCAATTTATGCAAGCAGAATTAAATCAAACTTCTTTACCCACAACTGTTCACTGTGATCATTTAATCCGTGCTGAAGTTCAGGGTGATGTTGATATGAAAGTTTCATTAGATGAAAATAGTGAAGTTTTTAAATTTTTACAATCTGCATGTGCAAAATATGGGTGTGGATTTTGGAAACCAGGTGCAGGTATTATACATCAAGTAGTTCTTGAAAATTATGCATTTCCTGGTGGATTAATGATTGGAACTGATTCACATACTCCAAATGCTGGTGGACTAGGAATGATTGCTATTGGTGTTGGAGGTTTAGACGCCGCAGAAACTATGGCTGGAATGCCATGGGAATTACTTTATCCTAAACGAATTGGTGTAAAATTAACTGGTAAATTAAATGGTTGGACTGCACCTAAGGATATTATTTTAAAAGTTGCTAAAGAACTAACTGTTTCTGGTGGAACCAATGCTATTTTAGAATATTTTGGTTCTGGTACTAAATCCATTAGTTGTACTGGAAAAGCTACCATTACAAATATGGGTGCTGAAATTGGTGCAACTTGTTCTATATTTCCTTATGATGAAAGAATGGAAACTTATCTTAAGTATACTAACAGAAAAGAAATTGCAGATCTTGCAAATCAAAACAAAGAATTACTAGTTGCAGATCCCGAAATTGAATCCAATCCTGAAAAATTCTTTGATAAAATCATAGAAATTAATTTAACTACTTTAGAACCTCATATTGTTGGTCCTCATACACCTGATTTGGCAAGAACAATTTCCGAACTTGCTAATGATGTAACATCTAATGATTATGTGGATTCAATTTCTGTTGCATTAATTGGTAGTTGTACTAATTCTTCTTATGAAGACATGTCTAGAGCAGCTAGTTTAGCTGAACAAGCTAAATCTAAAGGAATTAAATCAAAAATTCCATTACTTATAACTCCTGGTTCTGAACAAATTAGAGGTACCATTGAAAGAGATGGACAAATGGATTCTCTCAAAGAAATCGGAGCTACTGTTTTAGCAAATGCATGTGGTCCATGTATTGGACAATGGAATAGACCTGAATTAGAAAAAAATGAAAAAAATTCTATTGTGACTACATTTAACAGAAATTTTCCAGGACGAAATGATGGTCAAAGAACAACTCTAAATTTTATTGGAAGTCCTGAAATGATTATTGCATTAGCATTGGGCGGTAGATTGTCTTTTAATCCCTTAAAAGATGATCTCATTGCTGCAGATGGAACTAAGTTCAAATTAAAACCTCCATCAATTGCATCTGAAGTTCCTGAAAATGGATTTGTGATACCTGATGGAATTTTTATTGCTCCACCTTCTGATTCAAATCATATTGAAGTAATTATTGATCCTAATAGTAAGCGTCTTCAACGTTTGGCACCTTTTAGTAATTGGATTGGTAAAGACTTTGTTGAACTTCCAATAATGGTTAAAGCAAAGGGAAAATGTACTACTGATCATATTTCTCCAGCTGGTGCTTGGTTGTCCCTTAGGGGTCATTTGGATAATCTTAGTGATAATATGTTGTTGGGTGCTGTTAATGCTTTTGATGATCAAGTTGGAAATGGTAAAAACATCTTAAATAATGAAATTGAACCTTTTTCAAAAATTGCTAGACATTACAAACAACAAGGCATCAATTGGGTAATTATTGGAGATCATAATTATGGTGAAGGCAGTAGCAGGGAACATGCTGCTATGACTCCTCGATATTTGGGATGTGTTGCAGTTATTACAAAAAGTTTAGCAAGAATTCATGAAACCAATTTGAAAAAACAAGGTGTTTTAGCATTAACTTTTAATGAACCAAATGACTATGAAAAAATTCTTGAAGATGATAAAATTAGTTTAATGAATCTAAATAATTTAGAACCTCAAAAACCAGTTACTTGTATTATTAATCATAAAGACGGAACTAAAGAAGAAATTCTATTAAATCATTCTTATAATGAATCACAAATTCAATGGTTCAAACATGGTTCAGCATTAAATGTTCTCAGAAATAAGAAATAAAATAAAAATGGGCCCGATCGGATTTGAACCGACGATCGATGGTTTTGGAGACCATCGCCCTACCAGGCTAGGCTACGAACCCACACGAATCAAAATAATTTGCTTGAATTTTAACTTACTTTAACCAAGATTTATTTGCAATAATCATTATTGTTGTATTGTAAGATAATAATGGTTAAACCAATTTTATTTGTATTGGGAGCGATTCCAGTAATTGTTGCAATATTACTTGCAGTTCCATTAGTAACAAAAAATGAAATTCCAATGTCTGCTGCAAACTCTTTTGATACAATTGAAATCGAATATACCAAACATCAATTAAAAAAAATATCTAATGGAATTGCTGAAAGAACTGGATCACAAAAAACTGAAATTCTTTTAATTGAGAATAATGGAAAAATAAAATACACTTTAACTGAAAAAGGATACACTCAACCTGACATTAAATCAAAAATAGATCAAAAAAAATTGGACAAAATTAAATCTCTTATTAAAGAAACAGGTTTTATTACAATAGACCCTGAATCTTTTACAGTTTTAGAAAATGCAACAGATTACCAAAAATCTTCTGTTAAAATTACTCTTAATGGACGTGTTAATCAAATTTATTGGCCAGAATCTTCTGCGACATCTGATTTTATTCCACCCCTAATTACTTTAGTTGAATCTGAGTTGGATAAAATAATGTCTGAAATAAGTGAATAGGTACAAATAGACTTAAGTAAAAATTACTACATGTTGCCGCTATATGGTGAAAGACGTGATGCTAGAGGAATAATTTCTGAAAAATTAGCCTCTATTGATACCTTACGTGGGTCAACTACATTAAAACGTGGATTTGCACATATGCAAAAAAATGGTGTTATCATGGATGTTACAAATGTTCAACAAGCATTAATTGCTCAAGAAGCTGGTGCTGTTTCGGTAATGGTTTTAGATAAACTTCCATCAGAAGTTCGAAAAGCTGGTGGAGTTGCAAGAACTGCTAGCATAAAAATTATTGAAGAAATTATGGATTCTGTTACTATTCCTGTCATGGCTAAATGTAGAATTGGACATGTATCTGAAGCATTGGTTTTACAAGAAACTGATGTTGATATGATAGATGAATCTGAAGTTTTAACACCTGCTGATGAGTTACGTCATATTTGGAAATGGGATTTTACTACACCTTTTGTAAATGGTGCAAGATCTTTGGCTGAAGCTTTAAGAAGAATTGAAGAAGGTGCATCAATGATAAGAACAAAAGGTGAACCTGGAACTGGAAATGTTGCCGAAGCTATTACACATATCAAAAAAGTTAATGATGAATTAAGAACAATTAAATCAATTTATGATTCTGGTGATAATCAAGATTTGGTGCGTATAGCTAGAGAATTTAAAGTATCATATGATATTGTTGAACAAACTGCAAAACTTGGAAGATTACCTGTTGTAAATTTTGCTGCTGGTGGAATTGCAACACCTGCTGACGCCGCATATCTGATGTCTCTTGGTTGTGATGGAATATTTGTTGGATCTGGAATTTTTAATGCAACTGATGCACAAGAAAGAGCAAATGCAATTGTTTTAGCAACTACTTTTTGGAATGAATCTGATAAAGTTAAGGAAGCTCAAAAAATGATTGATGAAAGACAATCTATTCATGGTTTAGATGTTAAAACATTAGAATTGCGTATGCAAGATCGTGGTGGTTTAGCATGAGTCTCAATTTAGGAGTTTTATCCATACAAGGTGACGTGTTGGAAAATATTCTTTCTCTAAAATCTGCACTTGATGCATTGGATATTGATGGAACTGTTACTAGTGTTAAAACTCCTGATGAACTTTCTAAAATTGATGGTCTTATAATTCCGGGTGGCGAGAGTACAACTATTGGACAACTATCTATGGTTAATGGTTTATTAAAAATATTAAAAGAAAAAATTGAACAAGGAATGCCTGTATTGGGAATTTGTGCAGGAATGATACTGTTATCTAAAACAGTACAAGATAAAGTAGTGGGAAAAATTAATCAACCTCTGTTAAATATTCTTGACATTAAATTGGAAAGAAATTCTTTTGGACGACAACGGGAATCTTTTGAGTCTAATATTTCTTTAAACTCAATTGGTATTCCTTCCTTTAATGGAATTTTCATAAGAGCCCCATCAATTTCTGATGTTGGTTCTAATGTGGAAATTTTATCAAAGTTTAACGAAAAAATTATTGCTGTTAAAAAGAATAATGTTATTGGAGTTGCTTTTCATCCAGAGTTAACTAGCGATATTTCTCTTCACAAATATTTTGTTAATCTTACAAACACTCTAAAAAATTAAAATTTAATTACTAGAAAATTTTGTTCAATAATAAACAATTGGCACTAGATTGTTTGTTTATTACTAATTAAATATCATAAACTCTGAATTCTTTCATGGTAGAACTAACTACATCTGGCTCTATAGCACCATTTTTCGAGCAGTTCTTTCAACAAATAAAGCAGGTTCATCCAAAAATTGACACTGAACTATTAATTCGAGTAATGTTATTTGAGATAAATTTAAAAAAATATGTTGGACCTGACATTCCACATGTTCATCTTGACGTATCATATGAAAAAGGTATAGATCTTCACTTAAAGCAGGAGGAAGCCCGAGATAAATTTCCAATAGAAATTTCCACTAACAAATGGGGAGATGGAATAATCTTTTCAGGATTAATGGGAATAAGACATATTGAAAAAATTTGTGCAGATCCACAAATAGTTAAGGTAACTGGAACTGCAACTCCTAGGCATAACTAATTTTTATAATTATTGAAAAAACAATTATTTTTTAATTTTTGTTTAAAATTATTATTTAGAAAAATTAATTTCAATGCGCATTGTATCATTAATAATTTTTATTACTTTTTCAATTATTTTTGAATCCGTTGTAAAAAATCCTCTAAATTTATCATTTCCAAGGTCTTCAGCAACTAAACCAAATGGTCCATTTGGTCCTTTTGTAACTACAATCCACATTTTTTCAATATTAGTATCTAAACAACTTAGAATTTCTGCTGTAGCTGGAACTGAGTCTGGTGGAATCAAAAATGGATCATCAAAACCTCCAATTACCCAAGCATGAGGAATTTTTTTCAAAATTTCTGTATATCGTTTTTGTACATATTTGTATAATGCTTCAGTCTCAAATGTGGCCAATAGTGGCACATAATTTTTTACTGCATATGCTTCAATATCCATGCTTAATCTGTAGAGATCCTCTCTTTTAGCCTCAAAATTGACAAATTTAGCTTTTGTAAAGTCCTCTAACGTGGATAATTCTGAATTCTTTGTAACATTCTTTAGATCGTTTTTTGGTAATTCTGGACATATAGTTTTTAATTCTTCTATGAAACTTTTGTACTCTTTAGGCAATAACAAAAAAATCTTTTTCAGCTATTATAATATTAATTTAATAATTTTCTAGTGCCAATTTAATTTATAAAAATAATTTAATCCAATAAATTGTGCATTGACTTCAAATCTTTTTTAAACGGTTGTAGTATTTTTGGAATTTCAATTTTAATTGAATCTTTTAATGACAAGTTTTGAGATTTTTTTTCATTCCAAACTTTTGAATTAAATTCTGATATTTCTTTAGTGATTTCTGGTTGTTCTTCAATGTTTTCAAAATTAACCTGTTTTTGTTTATGTATGCTTTCATTTGAATACAATGTTTTCCAAAGATGTTCTGTGATAAATGGTGTAATTGGGGCTAATAATTTTAAAATTGTTGCCAATGTTTTATGAAGTGTAAATATTGCTCCATCCCTTTCTTCATCTGAAAAATTAATACCATATGCTCTTGCTTTAACCATTTCAATATAATGTGCTGCAAATACATTCCACGTGAATTCCCTAATTGCAATTGCAGGTATAAAGAAATTATATTCTTCATAACCCTTTTTACATTCTTTTACTAATTTGTCTAATTCTGATAAAATCCATTTATCTGAAGCATTTGTAATTCCTGAATCTATTACTGGAAAACTTGATAAAAATCTAGATACATTCCATAATTTACTTAAAAATTTCTTAGTTGCATCAATTTTTTGTTCATTACATCTAAAATCATATCCATGATTAATCTCACTAGCGCTCCAAAATCTAAAAGTATCTGCACCTACTTTTTCAATTACTGGCAATGGATCTATTGCATTTCCTTTACTTTTACTCATTTTCATTCCATTTTCGTCTAACCCATAGCCCATAACCCAAGCTTCAGACCATGGTTTTTCTCCAGTTAATTCCTCACATCTCAATAAGGTGTAATACAACCATGTTCTCACAATATCTTTTGCTTGCGGTCTAATTGATACTGGATACACTTTATTGAAAAATTCATCATCTCTGTTAAATTTACTAATGAATAATGGTGATACACTGGAATCCATCCATGTATCAAATGTTCTTTCTTCACCAATAAATTCTGTAGATTTACATTTCACACAATTTGTAATTGGACATTTTTCATTCCATGGTCTGTAGTATTTTCCAGGTTCTGGAACATGTGGTTCTGAACAATTTTTACAATACCAAATTGGAATTTCAGTTCCATAAAATCTCCTTCTTGAAATAGGCCAATCAATATTAATGGATTCCAACCAATTCATCAAAATCTGCTTATGCATTGTAGGATGAAATGTAATTTCTTTTCCAACTTCTTTCATTTTTTCTATTTTATCTTTTTGTTTAAGATAATATTCTTCCATAGGAATTATTTCAATTGGAGTTTTACTTCTTTCTGAAATTGGAGTTCTATGAACAATATTTTCAATTTTTTCAATAAATCCTGCAGTTTCTAAATCTTCAATGATTTTTGTTCTTGCTTGTTTTGGTTTTAATCCCGCATATTCTCCAGCAACTTCAGTCATTCTTCCATCTAATCCAATTGCAACTATTTCTTCTAATTGTAATTCTCTAAATATTGCAACATCATTTTGATCACCATAACTGCAAACCATTACTGCTCCTGAACCAAATTCTTGTTTGGCTGAATGATGAGTTCTTAATTCTACTTCTAAATTTGTTATTGGAACAATTATTTTTTTACCAATATGTTCTGAATATCTCTGATCCTCAGGATTCACAATGATTGTTTTACATGCACAAAGTAATTCTGGTCTTGTACTTGCAATAATTATTTCTTGATCTGTATTTTTAATTTTAAATTTTATGTAAACAAGTTTTGTTTGTAAATCCTCATAAATTATTTCAGCATCTGCAATCGTAGTTCCTGAAACCCAATCATAATTATTGGGTCTATTTGCAAGATATACTTCACCTTTTTTCCATAATTTGATGAATGTTGATTGTGTTAATGTTCTATATTCTTCTGAATCTGTTCTATAGTAATTTGCAAAATCTCCACTAATTCCTAAATTTTTCATAATTAGAATCATTTCTGCTTCCAAATCGTCCAATGCATCTCTGCATAAATTTAAAAATTCACTACGTTCCGTTTCTCTCATTCTAATGTTATGTTTTTTTTCAGTATAGAGTTCCACTGGTAATCCATTTCTGTCGATTCCTATTGGGAAATATACATTTTTTCCAGCCATTCTTGCAGTACGTGCTATCATATCTATTTGTGAATAATGAGCTGCTGCACCAATATGCCACGGTCTACCAGATGGATATGGTGGTGGTGTATCTATTGTAAAATTATCTTCTTTTGGTATAAAATCATAAATTTTGTTTTCTTCCCACTGTTTTAGAATATTTTTTTCTAATTTTGGATTCCATGATATTTCTGATATTTTAGGTTCCATTTTTTATTTTTGAATATTGGAAATTATGTGAGAACCTTTGTTGTATCCTTCATAAATGTAGACTCCCAGTGCTTCCACATTTTCAGGCATTTTTGGAGCTAATAATTTAATAATTTCAGTTGAAAGATTTTCAACTGTGGCTTCACCCTCTAAAAGATATGTTGTGTGTTTTGGAACTTGTAAATCAAACATTCCTTTTGGTCCATCAAAAGTAATTTGATAATGTGATTCATCCTCTTTTCTTAGATATTTTCTATTGATGAAAAATTTATGATCAAATTCGTTGACAACTTCTTTAATAATTTTTTTTGCTATTCCAAAATCAACTAATAGATTATTTTTCATTTGTCCTACAAGTTCTACCATTACTGATGAAGTATGTCCGTGTAAGATTGAACATTTTTCAACTAATGGTAGTATGTGTGCATAGTCAAATGAGAATGATGCATCCTCTAAAAATATTGAACCTGTTTGTGGTGTTTTGTCATAAAATACTATGTCCTGTAATTCTTTAATTTGTGCAACATATTTTGCATGTCCAATTGCCATTATTTTTTCATCAGGAAAATCTTCCTTGATTTGTTTATATTTTTCAATATCTGCATCATTGTCTATTACTTCAATAAACCCTTTAGCAGTTTTAAAATCAACTTTTACTTTATCTCCATTTTTTAATATCATTTCATAACTGTATTCATAATCATTTTCTAAAAATACAAGCATTTGTGCTACTGTTAATTCTGTTCTTGTTTTAAGTAAATTTCCCTTTTTATCGATGTATCTGAAATCTGAATCTAAAATTGTAGGATTTGTAGTCATGTGACATTATTTGAGTATGGATATAATATAAATTCTGTAATGACATGCCTGAAAATTGTTTTATTTAGATTAAGGAATTTAAAATTTTGGCAAGTGTTACATCATTATTTGTAATACCTCCTGCATCATGTGTTGTTAATTCTACTGTAATTCTATTGTAAACATTAAACCATTCCGGATGATGATTCATTTTTTCAATTTCCATGGCAGCTCTAGTCATAAATCCAAATGCTTGATTGAAATTATCAAATTGAAATTCTTTGTATAATTTATTATTTTTTATACTCCATCCCGATAATTTTTTTAGTTCTTCATTTATGGTTGAATCTGATAATTTTATCATATTAATTAATTCATATTGTTAGATTAAAAGATTGATAATTTTACCAAAGTTTACCTTGCATTTGCAAAATTAATTTAATATCCTTTGAAATAGTAGATAATGTATCCAAGTCATAATTTGCATTTGTAAAATCTACTGATGTAAAAATGGCACCATCAAAATTTGTATGTCTCAAATTTACACTGCTTAGATTTGTATTTCTTAAATCCGCATTTCTTAAATCCGCATAAAATAAATCCGCTCCACTAATATTTACATTTGTGAGATTAACACCATACATGTCAGTATCCCATAATTTTGCATTTACAAGTTTTGCATTTTGTAAATTTGCTCCTCTTAGTTTGACATTAAATAAAATTGTATTAGTTAAATCCGCTCCACTTAAATCCGCTCCACTAAAATCTGCATTATGAATATCTCTATCTCTTAAATTCACTTCTGTTAAATTAGTATTTGACAAATTTCTTCCAATTAATTCTTCATACTCAAAATTCACTTTTGATAAATTCCTTTTTTTAAAAATATCTCCAGGCTCCATTATTTCTCAGTAAAATGTTTCATTATTATGATGTTTATGATATTTTCCTTATCTAATCATGATTTATGGAAATATATGTAAAATTAATTCTATCATATAGTGTAAGCATATGGATTTAATTAATCAAACATTGCTAGAAAACATAAAAAATTCTATTTCTTATGTAGTTCCAAAAAAGAAAATAGGTGTTGCTTTTTCTGGTGGTGTTGACAGTACATTAATTTCAAAAATCTGTACAGATATGGGTTTTGATATTGTTCTATTGACTATTGGTTTTTCTGAATCTCATGATATTATATTTTCTAAAGAAGTTAATGAACAATTGAATTATTCCCACCATATTTTAGAAATTGATCCTGAATCATTTCCAAAAATTACTTCTAATATTCATAAAGTAATTGCAACTAATAATTTATCTTGGAATGAAAATTGTATTGCTTTCTATTACGTTTCAAAACTTGCAAAAAGTTTGAATATTGATATTGTGATTACTGGTAATGGTATTGATGAATTGTTTTGCGGATACAACGCATATCGTGAAGCCTTTATCGGAGGTCAAAGTAAAATTAACGAAGTAATTGATTCAAAATTACAAAATGAATTAGAAATGATGAAAGCTGTTAATGTTATTGCTTCAGAGTTTGATGTAAAAATTCTCCAACCTCTATTATCTGTTGGATTTATTAAATATGCAAAAACTATTCCTATTTCTGAAAAAATTCATAGTTCTGATGATCTATATCGTAAACATATCATACGTAAATTAGCTAATGATATTGGTGTTCCAAAAATTTCCTGTACTAAAAGAAAAAAAGCATTACAATATGGTTCCAAAATTCATAAATTTCTACTAAAAACTAGATGAATTTTTTTACTGTGTTGTAAACTGATTTTTCTACATTACTAATGATCTTTGGTGATGCTCCAAGATGTTTTTCTGGTAAAAAAATTGCATCAATTTCATTATTTGTTAATTTTGATGAGAATGCTTTATCTTTTTTAATTGCATCTTTGTATGACATTCCTTTATCATTTGCCTCAAATGCAACTCTTTGCACGTCTCTATATGCTACAAATCTTGGAATACCTTTTTTGATTAGTGCTTCTAAAACAAATTCTGCAAAAATTTGTCCTTTTGTAATGTCTAGATTGTCTACAATTCGTTTTTCATTTACCATCAAATTTAAAATAATTTTAGTCATGGTTTCTAACATTTCATCAACTAAGATGGATACAGTAGGAATCATGAATCTTTCATTAGCTGAATTTGAAAGATCACGTTCATGCCATAATGGAATATTTTCAAAAGATAATGCAACTTGACTTCTTACTAATTTTGATAATGATGATACTCGTTCACTCTTTATTGGATTTCTTTTAACCGGAACGGCACTACTTCCCATTTGACCTATTTTGAATTGTTCTGCTACTTCCCCTATCTCTGTCCTTTGCAAATTTCTAATTTCTATTGAAATTTTTTCTAATGTTGCACCAATTAATGCCAATTCAAATACATATTCAGCATATCTTTCTCTAGGAACAACTTGTGTTGTAACTTCTGCTGGGAATAATTTTAATCTCTTTGCAGCTCTTTGTTGTACCTCAAGTGATTTTAAACCCATTAGAGAACCTGTTCCTACAACTCCTAATGTTTTACAAATTAAAATTCTCTTTTTAATTTCTTCAATACGTTCAATGTGTTTTGCCATTTCTGCAGCCCAATTTGCAAATTTTAATCCAAATGAAATAATGCTAGCATGTTGTCCATGAGTTCTACCTACTGCTGGTATTTTTGCATATTTTACAGATTTTTTTGCAAGAATTGATGCAATTTTTGCAACCTTAGGTTCAATAATTTCTAACGCATCTCTCATTTGCATAGAATTACTTGTATCAACTAAATCATTACTTGTAAGTCCATAATGTATCCAAGGTCTTGCATTTTTAGAGCATTTTTCACTAAGAGATTCTACTAATGCAGCTGTATCGTGGTCACTTTTTGCTTCCAATTGTTTAATTCTCTTTGCAGTAATTTTTCCTGACATTGCAGTTTTGTAGATTTCTTTTCCTACGCTTTTTGAAATTATTCCTATTTCACTTTGGGCTATTGCAGCAGCTCCTTCAATTTCTAATTGATAATTAATTTTCTTTTGTTCACTGAAAATTTCCATCATTTCTTTGGTGCCATAACGACCACTATCGATAGGTAAAATTGCCAACATTTTGATAATTGTATGTTAGAAAATAAATCTACTTGTTTTTCTATCTATTTTTGCGATCATTATACGATTAACCAAATTCACAGAATTTCAACTAAAATTTTTAAAGTTATTTTTGTTTAATTCCTGTATCTGATAGTACCCATTCTAATGCTTTCAAATAACCTTGTTTGAAATTTTTCTCATCAATTGCCCAGTCTGGATTTGCTCTTAATTCTGCAAGTAATTGATTTGCTTTTTCTGTAATTATTGCTTTTTCTAACATACTTTAATTTGAATTCTTGTTGATTTAAAATATTCTTAATAAACTTATGATGATTTAAATTGGATTGAAAGAAAATTTTACCGATACTAATGTCTTCATCTATTCCAAAAAAAATTGGAGAAAATCAATATCAAATTGACGCCGATTCAAATTTTGGAATGAAAGTTCCTGTTAGAATTTATGCTGATGATGCATTGCTTCAAAAAATGTTATCTGACAGGACTATCATGCAGGCCCGAAATGTTGCTTCAATTCCTGGAATTGTTAGCCATAGCGTTGTTTTACCTGATGGTCATGAGGGATATGGATTTCCAGTTGGTGGAGTTGCAGCTATGGATGCTGAAGAAGGAATGATTAGTCCTGGTGGTGTTGGATATGATATTAATTGTGGAGTAAGATTACTACGTTCAAATCTAACTGAACAAACAGTTCGTTTAAAATTAAAGGAACTTGTCAATGATTTATTCAGTTCTATTCCTTCTGGAGTTGGTTCTAAAGGTGCAGTTCGTTTAACAAATTCAGAACTTGATGAAGTTTTAGTAAACGGTGTTAATTGGGCTATTGAACACGGTTATGGTTCATCTCATGATTCTGACGTTTGTGAAGAAAATGGTAAAATACCAAATGCAGATCCTAACAAGGTTTCTGATAAAGCAAGAAAAAGAGGAGCTCCTCAACTAGGCAGTCTTGGTTCTGGAAATCATTTTCTTGAAATTCAAAAAGTACAAGAAATACATGATGAAGAGGCAGCAAGTAGAATGGGAATTAAAGAAGGTACAATTACAGTTTTAATTCATTGTGGATCTAGAGGATTTGGTCATCAAGTTTGTAGTGATTATCTTCGAGTTGCAGAACAATCTATGGAAAAATATAACATTAATCTACCTGATAGAGAACTTGCTTGTGTTCCAAATAATTCTGAAGAGGGTGAGTCTTATAGAAAAGCAATGTTTGCTGCATTAAATTTTGCATGGAGTAATAGACAAATGATTTCTCATTGGACTAGAAAATCATTTGAACGTGTATTTAATCAAACAGAATCTGATCTAGATATGAAATTAGTTTATGATGTTGCACATAATATTGCTAAAGTGGAAAAACACAAAGTTAATGGAGAGGAAAGAAAATTAGTTGTTCATAGAAAAGGTGCAACAAGAGCGTTCCCTTCAAATCGAAGTGAAATTCCCTCTAAATATCGTGATCTTGGTCAACCTGTTTTAGTTCCTGGTTCTATGGGAACATCAAGTTGGATTTTACTTGGAAAACCTAATTCTATGAACTTGAGTTTTGGTTCCACTGCTCATGGTGCAGGAAGAACCATGTCTAGATCACAGGCTCGAAGAAATTTTACTGAGGATAGTGTAAAAAAATCTCTTAATGATAAGGGTATTTTTATCAAATCATTAACACGAGATGGAGTTGTGGAAGAAACCCCTGAGGCTTACAAAGATGTTGATTCTGTAGTTAATGTTTCACATAATCTGGGAATTGCTACTAAAGTTGCAAAATTAGTACCTATAGGAGTGATTAAAGGTTGAGCGACGACGATTCTGAACTTCAAAGATTACAATCTAAACGTTTAGCTGAAATGCAAAAAAATATTTCTTTTCGAGATACTATGGACAAAAACCCAAAGTCACCTGAGGAAAAAATTATCAATCCTAGAGATGCATTGATAAAACAATTGGGATTTAGAGGATTAGAGGTTTTAACAAATGCTGAATCTCAATTCCCAAATGAAACTAAAATGATTATTGATAAATTATATGAATTGATTAAAACTGGTGAAATTACTGAAATTCTTGATGGTGGTAAATTATTAGCATTGTTTCGTTCAATTGGATTAAGTGTAAGAATGGATACAAAAATTAACATTCAACAAGATGGAAAATTTGTTTCGTTAACTGATAAACTTACGAACAAATCCGATGATGATGTGGAATGAATATTACTTTAGAAATTGGAACCAAAAACTATCTTGATGATTTACTTTGTATAAAAAAAAATCTTTCTCATATGGAAAGTCTTTTGAACTGCTATGCAAGTTACTCACTTAGTCAACCTTCTTCAAAATTTGGTTGGACATTTTTTAAATTAGAATTTAAATCTAATTTTCAAACAAGTATATCTGAAAAATTTTCAGATATTCTAGTAAAATATCAATTTAATGATGAAGCAGGTAAATTTACTAAATTTATGAGTGATTATTTTATTGCTCGTGGTTGTAATGTTAAAGTAAAGTCTGTTAACTAAACTCTTCTTCCTCTTTTTCCACCTTTCTTTCTGGTGGTGTCATGAGGAATTGGTGTTACATCGTCAATTCTTCCAATTTTAAACCCGCCTCTTGCTAATGCTCTGATGGCTGCTTGTGCACCAGGACCTGGAACTCTTGAACCAACTCCTCCTACTGCACGAACTCTGATATGAAATCCTGTAAATCCTTTAGTTCTTGTAGCTTCATTAACTGCATTTGCAGCTTTCATTGCAGCAAATGGTGATGATTCGTATCTATCTGCATTAACATGAACTCCACCAGAACTAATGGCAACTGTCTCAGCACCTGTTAAATCTGTCATGTGAATAATTGTATTATTAAAACTGCTGAAAATGTGAGCAATTCCCCATTTTTCTGGACCTTCTTTTTTGGTTTGTGGTTGATCCTTTGTATCAACTACTGCCTCAGTCGTTTTAACTGGTGCTTCTACTTGGGCCTCAATTTCTGACAATGCTTACCAAATCTTAAAGGGTTTAAAAAACATTGATTTCATTAAAACGTTTCAATTTAGTCACTTGGATTAATTTTCTTTATTGTTGATATACTATAATTACTGAATATTTTTGGTGGCTTCAATTATTCTATTAGTAATTGTTATTGCGGTTTCTGTTGCTTTATTGGGCTCTGTACTAATACAATCCACTACATCGCTTAATAATCTAATCTTGTCACCATTAGAAAAAAAATGCCAAGAAATTGCAAACGAAGGATACAAAATCCATACCATTTATCCTACTTCAAATCCTGATCAACTTTTAGAAAATGATAGGAAAAGATTGCTATATCTTGATGATTTGTGGATGAAAGAATGTGTTTCTGTTTTATCTGATGAATCTATTATGAATATTGTCAATAATGTTGAAAGAGATTTTTCTTATGGTGAATAATTATTTAAAATGTTTCCATCCTAAATCTTTTAGTATTGTTTTTTCTCCTTTATTTTCTAAATAAACTTTTTTCCCTAATGCCACATAACCAATTTCAATAATTGGTGTTTTTAATAATTTTGCATTTTTAATTATTATTTTTTTATATTTTGGGGATACTGTAAATACAAATTCGTATTCTTCACCACCATGAAATACTACTGAATTCAAATTAATCTTTTGTTTTTTCAAATAAGTTTCTAAATTTTTATTTATAGGTATTTTATTTACAATAAATTTTTTTTTACTTTGTTTTGACATTTCATTTAAAGTAGTTGATAGCCCATCACTTGAATCCATTGCAGATGTAAAATATTTTTTATTTTTTAAACCATAATCTAGTCTTGGTTTCGGACTTGTAAATGCTTTAACCGATTTTTTTATTAAATTATTTGTTGTTTTATTATTACTCAACAGTATATTCAAACCTAGAGATGTATATCCAAATGGACCTGTAGTGAATATTAAATCGCCTTTGTTAGAACCTTTTCTAGTAACAATTTTGTTTGAATTTCCAAAAATACAAACATTGAATACCACTTCTCTACCTTCATTTGTATCTCCGCCAATTATTGAAATTTGATTTTCTTTACATGCTTTTTTAAATCCGTTTCCAATATTTTCTATTTCCTTTTTTGAAATAGATTTTGGTAAATTTATTGAAATCATTCCATACTTGGGTTTTACCCCTTTACATGCAAAATCACTTACACACGCAATAACACTTTTTCGTGCAGCCTCAGATAATTTCATTTTTTGTGGAATGTCTGTACTTTGTACCATTGTATCTGTTTTAGATATAATTTTTATTTTACCTAAAGAGAATACTTCAACATCCTCTGAAATAAATTTTTTATTTCTTAATTTTGTTTGAAAAATATTAATTATTTTATTTTCACTTAATTTTGTCATAATATTCTTGCACCATTTTTTTAGTATTATTAATTATCATTTTACATTTCTCCTCATTATTTGATTCTACAGAAATCCTAATGATATCCTCCGTATTTGATTTTCTAATTAAAACCCATGAATTTTCATCTATGATTGCTTTAATTCCATCTCGTGTGTCTATTTCTGAATATTTTTTTGTTAACTCATTTTTTATATTTTCAATTATTCTGTCATGATAATTTGAATTAATTTCTATTTTTTCTCTAATTTGAAAATAATCTTTCATATAGTTTAAAATTTCATAAAATTTTGAATTTTTTAGCATTGATGATATTAAACCACTTGTAAGAATTCCTTCTCTACAATAATTAAATTCAGGTAAAATAAATCCTGCACTACTTCCTTCTCCACCAGCTTGAGAATCATTTTTTAACATTTCTTCAATTACATTTGCTTCCCCTACTTTTGATCTCAGAACCGTTCCACCTTTTTCTTTAATGAATTTTTCAATTGATATACTTGTGTCTATACTTAAGACAAATTTTTTGTATCCAAGTTCTAATGATTTTGCAATTCCTAAACCTAATGTTACATCTGGAGCTTGTTTTTTTCCTTTTATGACAACTACTAAGCGATCTCCGTCTAGATCAAATGCAAATCCAATTTCTTTGTTATTTGATATATCCTTTAATTGTATTAATTCATCTGACGTAGGATCTGGGCCTCTTGAACAACCTGAAAGTTCTTTATTTATGACTTCAACATCACATCCAATATTTTTTAACAAATTAACTGCAAAATCTTTTGCAGCTCCTCCTCCAATATCTACTACAATTTTAGGAAAATTTTCTATATTACCTATAATTTTTTTTGCATCTTCAATGTATGTTGATTCTATTTTTTTAATTTTACCTATTTTTGATTTTAAAATTTCTTGATGATTTATTATTTGAGGAAGTTCTTTTTCATTAATTCCTCTTCCATCTAAAATAAATTTTATTCCATTCCATTCTATAGGATTATGTGATGAAGAAATCACAATACCTGCACCATATTTTCTTGATTCTCTAAATATTACTGGAGTTGGTACCATTCCTAAATCGAAAACATCTATTCCATTTTTCATTAGAACTCCACTAACTGTTTCTTGAATAATTTTACCTGAAGGTCTTGTATCTCTACCAATTACACATTTTTGTGATTTAATAAGAGATGAGAAATTATTAGAAAACTCAATTATGTCTTTTAGATTGAGATCTTCTCCAAATATTCCTCTAATCCCTGAAATTGTTTTTTTCAATTACCCAAAGTCAGAAAGGCTTTTTATTAACTCTGATGTATTTATTCAATCGTGCCTTGGTAGCTCAGCCTGGTAGAGCAACTGATTCGTAATCAGTAGGTCGCGGGTTCAGATCCCGTTCAAGGCTTTATTTTGTATATTTTTAAAATTATTTCAACTTTCTTCTATTGTTCATCTAAAGTTTCAATATCTACTTCTAATTCTTTACCTAAACCTATCCACCATTGACTTGTTTGTTCTTTCATACTTCATTTAATTTGTTGAAATACTTGTTTATAGATCTGTCGATTGATAAATAATAAATCATTTCGTAATTTTTTGTAAAATTCTTTCTATTCTAGCCCTGCTTGTTTTCTTTTTCTTTTTCTATACAAGATTATGATGAGAGTTCCGCCTGCACATCCCCAAAAGAGTGGAGTTAATCCATTTTCAATATAGGGGTTTAATGCTCCAACAAATCCTAAAATCATAATTGATACAAGTACAAATCCTATCATTTCTAGTAATTTTGGCATCTTTTTTCTATTTTATTCTCAAGAATCAAAAAGATATATGGTTTTGTTAAATACGCAATGTATGGATATGTATCTTACAATTATTTTGATTTTTATGGTCGTGGGAATTCCAATTGCATTTGTTTCACCGACAAGTGGAGAAATACGTGAACAACCTTTTCTTCCACTATTTTATGGTTCTATAGGAGGCATTATCTTCATTATTTTTTATGGTGGTTACAAGGATAAGAAAGAAAGACAAAAACTTAACGCTAATAGGAAAAGACCTAAAAAATAGATTTTAAAGTTCTAAACCAAATGATTCTGCAATACTTGAAAAATTAGCATATGAATCCAAATATTGTCTTCCTTTAGAAGTTATTACAAAAGTATTTTTTCCATCATACTCAATTTTGTTAATGAGACCTGCACCTGTTAAATTATCTAAAAATTTAGATAATCTTGAATGTGATAAATTTGCTTTTGTTAGAAGAGATGTTGTTTTGATACCTTCTTGACCTGATTGTTGGGTAACAGTCAAAAGATCTGCAACAATTTGCATACTAGTTCTATAAGATACCATGTCGTCTATAATTTCAAACTGAGATATAAGGGTATTACCATAAATTCAGATCAGATAAATAAGCTCCAACTGTATTTTGGTACAATGTCATCTCAATCACCAATTCCATGGTTTGATGACTTTGTAGGTGTCGCATATCGTTATTATGATCTTAGAATGAATGTTATTCCATTAATTGTTGATAGAAAACAATCTGCTTCACTATGGAATGACTCTATTCATTGGTGGGTAGATCCATCAATTAAAATTCGATTTGTAGAGATGAAAGATGATTATTGGTTCATTATGGGATCTGATTCTCAAAAACCTGATACTAATTTAGCATTTTTTAAAATATTGGCAAAATCTGAACACTATGAGCGATTTAAAAAAGGTCATGGAGGTGAAGCCTATCTTCGATTAGGTGTTTATCAAAAAAATTCTCTTAATGATGCCAAAAAAAGTGATATGTGTAGTTGTGGCCATGAAGCTCAAGATCATGATGAAGGTGATGATGATGTGTGTTTATTCAATGATTGTAGTTGTAAAGTATTTTCTAGTTTTCAAGTTAATCTTTTAAAAAGAAAGAAAACAATCACTGATATTAAATTTTTAGAAGAGAAAGACGTAAAGGATGATTCGTTAGCCTGGAACTGTTTTAATGTAAATAAATATTCAAAAATTGAATAAAATTAATCTAAATCTAAGTTAACTCTAGCGTGTTCTCCAGGGTAATGTTCATGCACTTTTTTTGAATAACATTTTCCACACATCGTTCCCTTGATTCCCCATTCATCCATTGGTTTGTAGCGTAGTTGTATTTTTCCATTACAAATTGCACATTTTTCTTTTGACACCAAAGTATTTTTTGTATTTTTTATCGATATAAAAAACAACCTAGATTAATTCTAACTGAGAAAATTATGTTAAATAATACATATTTCTGATAAAATCAGGTAGATAGTTTAACCAATGTAAACCTCCTGCAAGATTTTTACTTGGTTAGACTACTGCCTTTTTTATTAAAATAAGCTATTTACAATTTTTTTAAGTGCTATAATTTCTTCTTCTTCTTGACTGATTTTTTTATCTATTACTCGAAGCATTCTATCATTCCAAACATGTTGAGAGAAAAAATTATGTTTTGTATTTGCCAATTCAATTTCATCATCAACAACTGTGTCTTCAAGAAATTTTGTCACAATTACATCTGTAATTTTTAAAATTCTATTGTTTAGCTTAAAACTACGAAATATTGGCTCTAGTTTTCTTACATCTGATTTATAATCTGTTTTTGTTTCTAGAATTTTTTTATGTAATATTCTAAAATAAACTGCTACAAAGAATAATGTTGCATATCTCTTTGTCTTATGTCCTCCCTGTTTTCCATATTTCAATGATTTTTTTGCAAATTCTTTTACAAGATATGGATATAGGATAATTCTATAATCATCTTTAAGATTTTCATTAAATATTTGATCATACTTGCTTCCTCGCGGAAGAAATTGGGCTGGAGAACTGTATGATTCAGTTGGTCTTTGTTCGATACCTGCTACTAGTGATTGAATTGCATCTTTGGCAACAATGACTTTTTTATGATTATCTGGCAGATAATTATTGTAATCTACATCTCCATTGTATTCCAATTGCCTTGATTTTGATTTTGAATCAAAAGAACCTGCTTGAATTTCATAAAAATATCCACAATTTTTTAATTGTGATTTAATTGATTTATGAAAATCCATTAGTGAAACTAAATCTTTACCTCTAACTGAATTTTGTGAATTTCTATATTTTGTGATATTATTTTGTTCTTGTTCATCATCAGCTTTGATTATAGTTACCGTCATTGATCCATCCATATTTTTTGTTCTCTTTGAATGATCTAAAATTGAATTTGATGTTTGTGCACCATTAACAATTTGTGGAGCAAAAAGTTCAATTATATTTTCTCCTAGTTCAGTAAAATCACTAACTACAATTGTAATTCCATTATTATAAAAAAAGAATTTTCCTGGATTTGTTTGTAGAGTATCTCTTAATCCTTTATTGACTGTAGTTTTAAATTGCATCCATTGTCTAATATTTGATTCAAAAACATAGTCTTTGTTTTTATTAACAAACTCTGTTAATTCACGTAGTTTCAAAATTCCTAAAATGGTATTTTCATGTCTAAGCATTCTTTCAAGTTTAATCGATGATTTTTTTCCTGCTGCAGGTTTTTTTATTCTATCCCATAAACTTTGAATTATTTTTTCTTCATCAATAATTTCTACTATCTCATCCTGATAATCGACTTTTTGATCAGTAACATAACAACATTTTATTTTGAGATTTTTTTCTTTAATTTTTGTAACAAGCTGAGCTAATTCTGGTCTCATTTTTGTTATATCCTTTGTAAGTAGTCTTTTTGCATCTTCTTTGAATTTAGCAATTGCTTCAAGTGAATGTGATGTCCCATATTTGGATTGAAATAATCTAACTGTATTGTCCGAAAAATCAACTGGTAGATATGCATCAATTCCAAGATCATTTGCTCCATCCACTATTGCATCTGCAGCATCATCTTCTGTAGCCTCAAAAACTCTTGTTAAAATCCATTGAAGGAAATTGTTTCCTTTTTCTACTTCGTTTTTTGAATTCTCTGCATATTCATGTATACTTTCTCTAATATTTTCTGCAAATCCCTCTAAAGGTGAGCTGGAATTTTTTTCTACTAATAGAGCCTGTACTCCTGGTATGTACTCTAATAGACCGCTTGGATTTTGTGTCATTAATTTTTGTAATGTATTATATATTTAGAGAGTTAGGTAATTGTGTAATACCTCTCTAACGGGTTTGATATGAATTGATAAAAAAAATAATTCCTTTGGTAATAGTTTTAGGTGTATCAATTTTAATTATTGGCATATACCTGTCTAGTCTTAATTTTGAAGAAACTGATTCTGAAGAAATTAATTCACAGGTAGAAGAAATTATCATAGTTGATGTTGTAATGCCTATAAAAGTTTCCCGTCCTGGATGTGATATTGAAGATATCTGTTACATTCCTTCTACTGTTATTGTTGAAAAAGGAAAATCAGTTACTTGGTTAAATGAAGATTCATCTTTTCATAGTGTAACTTCGGGATTTTATGGTGAGCCTTCTGGAATTTTTGATAGTGGTTACTTAGATCCATATCAATACTATACATTATCTTTTGATGAATATGGAACTTATGATTATTTTTGTACGCTACATCCATGGATGAAAGCTCAAGTTATTGTTAAGTAAAGGTACCCGAGGGAGTCGAACCCCCTTGTATAAGCTTTGCAGGCTCACGCATAACCGTTCTGCCAGAGTACCATTTTGAAAAATACGAATTGAACAATTAAACTCTTTAGATTAGAATTTACTAAATGATTTTGAAGCCAATTTGATATCTTCTCCTTTGACTGTTTTTCTACCTGCATGAGATGCCATGTCGACTGCATTTTTTGCAATATTATCAGCAATATCTTCTATCACTCTTCGTAATTCGTCTGCAGATTCATCACTAACTCTTTCTGCACCTGCTTTTTTTAAGATTCTATACATTGCAGATAGTCCTAACTCTGATGATTTCATTAAATTTATTTTAATTTTTTGTCAAAAAACCTAGTGAGTGAAAAAATATCACTAAGGAATCGATTTATACAGACTATATTGAGAATTAATTAGAAAATGTCTTGGTCATTTGATTCTCACATTCATTTATCAGATTCTGCATATCTTCCCGAAATTAATTTTATACTAACTCAAATGAAATCTCTTAAAATTAAAGCATGTTGTGTTTCTATGAATGTCGAGAATTCATTAGAAACTTTATTATTGTCAAAAAAAAGTAATCTAGTTTTACCTTTTATTGGAATTCATCCTGAATTTGCTAATGATGATCTTGAAAAAATTAATGATTTAATAGAATTAAATCAAAATAATATTTCAGGTATTGGAGAAATTGGATTAGATCCTACATACTGTAAAAATAATAATGAAACTAAAAGGCAAATTCATGTTTTGAATCATTACTTTCATCTGCAGAAAAGTTTCATAAACCAGTATCAATTCATTCCAGAAAAAGTCTTGATGATATTTTTGAAATTATGACTTCATATGATACTAAACATGCTTTATTGCATTGGTTTGATGGTAGTAAAAAACAACTTCAAAAAGCAATGGATATGGATTTTTTTGTATCTTTTGGACCTGTAATGATATATGCAAATGATAAACAAATTTTATTGTCTAAAACTAGTGAATCAAAAATTCTTGTTGAAACTGATGGACCTGTTAGATTTTCTCGATGTTTTGAAATGAAATGTGGTCAGATCAGCTTTATTCCAAGTGTGATTTTTTGTGCTTCTAAAATTCTAGAAAAAACATTTGATGAAATGTCATTACTGTTAGAAGAAAATACAAAACGTTTTCTTGGAATATAGGTATAAAATACCCCCTCCATTAATTGACGTGTGGATAGAATAAAGCGTCTCTCATTTGAAGTAATGGATGAAAATAAATCAAAATTTGGTGAAGACTTTGCTGAAAACAAAATAGTACTAAATCAACTTACTATCATACATTCTAAAGGACTAAAAAATAAAATCGCAGGATATATCACACGATACATAAAAAAACAAATTCGTGAAGAAGAATTTAAGCAAAATAAAAGTAGTTACGATTCTTCTGATATTGAAGAAACATCATTAGAGCATGACGAATTAGATGATGACTCTGAAAATGATGAAGAAATTACTCTAACTAATGAAGAAATTGAATCTATTTTACATTCAACTACATCAGATGATAAAAAAACCGAATAATCAATTAAATATTAATTTCTAAATTTTAAATCAGACGTAAAAATGATAACTATAAAATTAATTGGTGGAGCCAGAAAATCTTTTAATTCTGATGAATTAAAAATTGATAATTCTAATATTTCAATTAATCAATTACTTGAATTATTATTAAAAATTAAACCTGTAAATACTTCTGATATTGATATTGAAAATATTTTAATTGCTATCAATGGTTGTGATTCTTCTGCGATGAATGGAAAAGATACTATTGTGCGTGATGGTGATATTGTAAGTGTTATTCCTGTAATCCATGGAGGTTCATCTAAAAAATTAATTTTTGAAATTCATAAAAAATCTATTCAAATTATTGAAATTCGTGGTCAAAAAACAACTGACGTAAAATTTATTGATGCTTTGAGAATAAAATACCCAAAAATTAAATTTCAAGTGGTATCTAGTAATTTTATTTGTAGCGTATCTCATTTAAAAAAAATTTTAACACTCTCTATTGAAGCTGAAAAAAATAATATTTTACTTTCAAATAAAATTGAAACTGATATCCTAATGAGGTTTGCAGTGACTTTACAAATTTCTAATGCAATTTCATCTGTTGGAATAAAACCTCTTACTAATTTTATTTTAATTGCTATTGGAAATAAAAACTCTTTTAATTTATTATATTCTGAATTATCTCCTTTATGTATAAATTTATTTTTAAAAAATAATGATTTGTTTTTAAAAAAACATTTCAATATTTCAAAAAAGCATATTGATTCCGTGTATTCTGAAACTCCTTTAGAAGATATTTTAGTAGAAAAAGCTTCTATTCTAATCTGACATACTACGTTTAGTTTTCTCAAGACTTAGTATGTCTGAATTTTTCAATACTGAAATTCCTGTAACTATTCCTAATATTTCAATTAAAATTACTTTATCTGGAAAATCTAATGAGACTTTATTTTTAATTTTATTTGCTACTTTTGTAATTATTTCTTTACTTGAAATGTCTGAATTTCTTTTTTCAATTAATATTTTATATGATTCTTTTTCTTCAATTTTATCTGACATACTTAAAATTATTTTTTCAATTTCATCTATTTTTGTTTCAATTGTTTTTTGAATTGGTATTACCCTTAAACAATATCTAATACTCCATGGTTCATCTAACAACATTTTTTTCATTTTTCTAACTACGTCAATTGGATCTAATTTTGTTTGTACTGTAATTATTCCTGACATATTACTTACTGAAATTTTGACGTCTGAATCCCCTAATTCATCTAAAATATCTATTAATTCATCCTCTGTTTCCCCTTCCAAATTTCTAGCACATGTAACTATCAAATTTATCATATCAAAATGTCCTCCATTTTCAATGCACCTTCTCTAATGATTTTGATAGTTTTATTTTCTACTTCAATTATTGTTGATTCTCCTTTACTTCTAATTGTTCCTCCATTAAGAAATAGATCATAATTTTTAATATTTTTTATACATTCATCTGGATTTGTATATGATGAATTTCCAGAAATATTTGCACTAGTTCCTACTATTAATTTACACTTTTCTAACAATTTTAAAGTACATTTAGAATCTGGAATTCTTACTGCAATTTTATTTTGTAAGTTTAATGATTTTTTTAATTTTTCATCTGTTAATTCTAAAATCAACGTTAGTGGTCCTGGCCAATTTTTTTGTATTATCTTTTCAGTAAATTCATCAATTACTACTATTTTTTTTACAATATCCAGTGAGTATGCTAATATTGGTAATGATTTTACTTTTTCTCTTGATTTAATTTCATAAATTTTTTTTATTGAATTTTGATTATATGGATCACATCCTATACCGTATACGGTATCTGTTGGGAATACTATTATTCCCCCTTTCTGAAATATTTGATGTGTTTTTTTAATACCTTCTTCATTACAATCTACTTTCAATAGTTTTTTGATGTTCTTTTCTTTAATTATTATTTTCTTTTAGATCTCCTTTTATCTGTCTCTATTTTATTAATCCCATATGTCTTTCACACCTGATTTTGATGATAATGGATTTGAAGATGATTTAGATGATAATCTAGATGAAGTAATAAATTAAATATTAAGACCAAAATTATTTGTAAATTGTGTAAATGAATTATATGCTTGAAGAAATTCTCTACCTGATTGACTAATTTTATATTTGTTTGAACCTTGTGAATCAGCTTGTTCTAACAAACCTTGTGACACTAGTGTTTTTAAAATTGTAGAAATTCTAGAGTGAGAAATATTTGCTTTTCTAATAAGATAAGTAACTGTAGCTCCATCTTCATCTTTAAGATCATCTCTGGTAGTTGATAAAATATCTCCAATTATTTTTAATTGTGTTCTATATTCTGCCATTTTCTTGATTTATTATTTATAAATCCGTATGAGAGCCAATTGATATTTTTGTGTGTACAAAAAAGATAAAAGAATTTGACAACTCTTTATTTTTGAGCCTATTTTAGATTTTATCTAGATCATCATCAAATTTTATCTTCTTTAATGGAACTTTGCTTACTGGAATGAATAATGCAATTAATCCTGCAATTTTGATTGTGATTGACATTGAATATAGAATCGATTCTGGAAATACAAAAGAATACCATCCTAAAAATTCTCCTATTGCTAAAAGTGCCAATCCTAATGCTATTGAAATTGCATTTTTGTTTTTATTATCTCTATATGATAATATTGTTTCAATTGCACCATATACTAGTAGAATAAATGAAACTGATCTAAAAATATGTTCTACTTGAACAGTTGATACTAAAAAGAATGGTAAAATTCCTACTGATCTAAAGTAATTAGATTTTGGAAATAATGATTTTATACTATGAGAAAATGCTATAAAAAAATATCCTACAGTTTGAATTACAATTCCAACAGTTTGAATTCCTCTATCTATTTTTCCTGATTTTATTATATAATCTTCTAACACATATCCAGACCAAATGACAAAAAATCCTAAACTTATTAAAAGAAATGCAATTGCTAATCTAAATAGTGTTGGACTACCTGTATTTCTAAATCCAATGTATGATATTATTCCTATTGTAAGTCCTACTAAAAATCCAACAAGATTAAGTATATTTTCTAGTAAAAATTCCAATATTGTTTAGTAATTTCTTAAAGTAATTATTTTAATCTGATGAATCATTTTACTAAATTGTTAATCCCATTCATCCAAGGAACCTGCAGTATGTCCTTCTGTACTACCGCCAGCTGCATAATCTCCTAAAATGTCTGAATATTTGGGTTGATTGTGAGCTACAAATTTTACATATTCGCCATAGCTCATATCCAAATCACATGAACCACACTTAACCATTGAATAATCCATAGCCATTTCTGCATTCCCATTACATTTTGGACATTTGATTTTCATACTACCTAGTACTGTTTATGAATTATTATTACTTTACATCAAAAAAAGATAAAAGGAGTTCTTTCTTGCTGATTTCTATGAGTCGTACTTGTACTAAATGTAAAAGTTCTATTCCAGATACTGAACAATTAGGACCCGTAAATGAAAAATATCCTACATGCACTAAATGTTGGGCTGAGTGGAAACAATATCAAATTATGGTAATGAATGAAATGAAGCTAGATATGTCGATGGCTGATCATCGCAAATTATTAAAAAAACATGAAAAAATCTTTGTAGGTGTTTTATCTCCTGAAGGTGAAATTGTTGATTATTCAAATGAGGATAATCGAAAGCCTGATGAGCCACAAGGTAACTAAATTTTTAAATGATTTTTAGCATTATTTGGTATCATAATTAGAATTTTCTTTCTTTCATTATCATTAAGATTTTCAATAATTTTTTTAATTGTATTTGATATAGTCTCTTTTTCATTCTTCTCTAACTCCAAAAAGATTTCTAAAATTCCATCTAAATTAAATGCAATTAATTTTTCTGGCTGTATAAGTGATTCTTTAATATATGCATGAAACATTCCTTCTCTATGTTCTTCAGATAAATTTGCTATAATTTTTAACCACGATTTAAATAATTTTGAAAAATTTAGAAATGGAATGGTTGGACCTGCTTCTAATGCATTGTTAATGATTTCCTTTTTATCTGCTTCATCTTTTGAAAAAAATTCTATCATCCTTTTTTTTAAAATTGGGGTTCTTAGAAAGTCTGGTAGACTAGCTAAATTCACTATAATATTTCCAGCAAAATTATCTCCAGACATAGATCTAATGTAATTTTTATTGAATATAAAATAATGTAGTAACACTTTAGCTTAAATAAACGAAATAGATGTTTGACATTATGACATCAACTGTTGTTGTTGGAGGATTTTTTGGTGATGAAGGTAAAGGAAAAATTATTTCATATTTGGCAATAAAGGATGATCCCAAAATTATAGTTCGTGGTGGTGCTGGACCTAATGCAGGTCATACTATAGTGGACGGCGATAAAGTATACAAAGTTAGAATGCTTCCAAGTGGATTTTTAAATAAAAATGCTAAAGTAATGATTGGACCTGGTGTTGTGATAAATCCTGAAGTTCTTCATAAGGAAATTCAAGATTTTGGTGTATCTGGTCGTGTATTTATTGATAAACACTGTGGAATAATTGAGGAATCTCATTTAATGAGAGATTCTAAAGGGGAATTGAAAGAAAAAATCGGCAGTACTGGTTCTGGAACTGGTCCTGCTAATTCCGATAGAGCGATGCGTGTTTTAAAAATGGCAAAAGATTTTGATTCATTATCTTCTTTAATTGCTGATGTTCCTGCGGAAATAAATTCAGCATTATCTAAAAATCAAAATGTTCTAGTTGAAGGTACTCAGGGAACTTTTTTGTCATTATGGCATGGAACATATCCTTTTGTAACTTCTAAAGATGTAACTGCGTCTGGAATTTGTGCTGACGTAGGTTTAGGACCTACAAAAGTTGATGAAGTAATTGTTGTTTTCAAATCTTACGTTACTCGAGTTGGAACTGGTCCTTTAGCTAAAGAACTATCATTAGAGGATGCAGAAAAGAAAAACTGGTCTGAATTTGGAACTGTTACTGGTCGTCAAAGACGTGCAGCTGATTTTGATTTTGATTTAGCTAGACGTGCAATTATGCTTAATGGTGCAACACAAATTTCAATTACAAAACTTGATGTTGTTTTTCCTGAATGTGCTGGAAAAACTTCATATAATGAATTGTCTAGTAATGCTAAATCATTTATTAAAAATATTGAAAATGAATTAAATACGCCTGTAACAATTATTGGAACTGGTCCTTCAGTTAATGATATTGTTGATAGAAGAATCTAGGCTCGTATTTTTTGGATAAGTTTAATTTGATAATGTATTAGAAATCCCTGTGGACAAATTAGAAACTCCTGTTGTTGTTGATAAATTACCTCGTTATATCCAAGTATATTCAACTTTAGAATTTACAAGATTAGTATGTGCACTTGAACGCGCACCTCGTGTATCATTTTCACATAATCATGATGGGGAAAAAATTTTATCTGTACAAATGGATATTTTACAACAAAAACCAATTGTTTATTATACTCCTCTAGAACGTAATGGAAATTATCTTTGTTATGGATTAAAATCTGGAAAAGAGGAATCCGATATTGTAGATTCTACTTCGGACTCTAGCAAACTTTATTCTCCAATTATTAGAATTAAATCTCTTCCAAAAACACTTCAACCTGGTAATGGTACTCTTGATAGATATCAACCAATTGAGCTAGAAGATTTGTCTAGTCTTGCAAAACTTACGTGGGGTTTTGATGAAGTTCCTTTTCCTCTATTTTTATTTCCACACAACGATAAATGGCTTCTTGGAGTTTTTATGAATTTTAATGATGAGGGTACATCCTACTTTTGTCATATTGTTTTGGATAGTGATCCTAAAAACCCCTTTGTAAGATTTTCTTCAACAAATGGAATTGAACCAACATTTGTTTCAAACCCATCTGAACATGGATACTCTTACATCAAAATAATAAAATTGAAGAACACTCATCCACTAGTTGATTATGGCCACCTTCAAAACTAGACTTTCTCAGATTTCAAAAAGCAATGGTAAAGTAATCCTTGCTAATGATTACAATTCATCAGAAAAAAATTTACAAAATAAAACTATTCAAAATATCAAAAAACTAAATCCCTATTTATGTGCAATAAAACTAAATTTTCATCTACTTCTACCACTTAGTGCTAAAGAAATAACTAAAATCAATGAAACTGCACATAATTATGGATTACAAACAATTGCTGATATCAAACTAAATGACATTGGAAACACTAATCGTGTAACAACTGAACATTTATGGAATTTGGGATTTGACGCAGTTATCGCAAACCCTATCATGGGATTAGATAGTTTGAAAAATTTAGTAAAATCATCTCATAAACAACAAAAAGGCGTGATTACTTTATGTCACATGAGTGCTCCTGAGGCTAAATTATCTTATGATATGGAAATTAAAATGGGTAAAAAACAACAACTATACCAGTTATTTTTGAATTGGGCATTAATTGCAAAAGTTGATGGTATTGTGGTTGGAGCAACATTTCCAAAAATTATACAATATTGTTCTAAACAAGCAGGAAAAAATTTAAGTATTTTTTCACCTGGTATAGGGACTCAAGGTGGAAGTGTGTCAGAAGTGATTTCATCTGGTACAAATTATTTAATCGTGGGTAGAACTATTTTGAATGCTAAAAATTCTGTTAGTGTAGCAAAAAAATTACATTTACAAAGTATTGGAAAGTAGTTTTTGTGCTTTTGTTAATACCGTTTTTGCATTATCAAATGTTGTTTTCTCCATTGCTGAATTGTAGTCCATCCATGTGTATCCAGTGTGTTCGTGTGAAATTTTAATTTCTTTAGTTTTAGTTTCTCCTAATAAGAATACAACTTCTTTTTTAACTAATTGTCCTTGATATTTAAAATCATACTTGATCCATTCTTGAAAATTTTCTACAAATGTTATATCTGAAATTCCAGTTTCTTCTTTTGTTTCTCTAATTGCTGTTTGATGAATTGATTCTCCTTTTTCCATTTTACCCTTTACAAAATCCCAATGACCTGATGGATAGTTTAATAATAAAAATAATTTTTTTGATTCTTCTATTCTAAATAATACAATTCCAGCAGATGTTTCTTCAATCATTTTCCTAACCTTCTTTTCCTTACTTGAAATGTTCTGATGGCTCTCATTAAATCAATCTTTCTAAATTCTGGCCAAAAAATATCCATAAAAATTAATTCACTATATGCACTTTGCCACATTAAAAATCCACTTAATCTTTTTTCACCTGATGTTCGTAAAATCATATCTGGTTCTGATTGTGGTAAATGTGATGTGTAAAGATTTGATTCAATTTCTTTTTTTGTAATTTCCTCTATTTGTAAATCTCCAGTTTTAATTTTTTCAGCAATTTTCTTCACTGCATCAACTAATTCATACTGACCACCATAAGCTAATGCAATATTTAGAAAATAATTGTTATAGTTTTTTGTTACATTATCTAATCTTGTTAAAACATCTTTAATTGATTCTGGCAGTAATTCTATTCTTCCAATTACTTTAACTCTCATTTTACACCTGTGTATTCTAGGATCGTTGTATAATTTTTCTAATCTGATTTGGATTAATTCATAGAGATCATCTAGTTCGCCATCTTTTCTATCTAAATTTTCTGCTGATAATGCATAAAGTGTAACAATTTTGATATTGAATTCTTCACACCAATCAAGTAAATTTTCAACCGCATCTGCTCCCTTCCAATGCCCCTTTTTATTAATCTCTAAATGCAGTTTTGCCCATCGTCTGTTTCCATCTAAAATTAATGCAATGTGTTTTGGAATATCCCCAGTTTTAATCTCATTTTCTAGTTTTTTACCATAAATTTTGTATAATCCTGATAATTCCAAAATCGTGTCTTTTATTTTATTCATTTCCCGTTAAAAATTAATAGATAGTTGGTGATATCAGTGTTTTTTAAAATTTTTTTAATTTATGGAAGTTCATCTGAAAGCATTTCTTGTTCTTTTTGTTTTCTATATTTTTTAAACAGAAGTGCGGCTGAAACTAATGTAACTGCTAATCCTCCTAACAATGGTGGAATTAATGTAAATGAACTCTCGTCAAATATCATTATGTTTGTAAATTGTGTAATTAATGGATATAGCGAAATTAAAACAACTATTCTGAGAATATCACTAATTTGTTTAGGGATTCCTCGTATCCAATTACTAAGTAATGTTCCAGCAAATATTGCTCCCAAACCAATCCATAAAATTGGCAATGATCCTGCTACATATTGTCCTATTGCTCTTTGATTTGTCAAAATCTCTACAAATCCATTTGACTCAATTATTTTTGAATCAATAGCATTAATTCCAGATGGAACTGATGATAGAATTATTAATATTCCTGTAACCATTGTAAAAATTCTGATAAATCCTGTAGGTGTAGGTTTCGACCAATTTGACCATATTCTATCTACATCAAATCCTCTAATCAGTAATGTAATACCTAAAATGCTTAGAAGTAGTGCAAATATTTCAGCAGTATATCCAATAACAGTTGCAATGCCTCCTATCAATAGTAGAATTCCTGGAACTCCTAAAAAGAATTTTGAATATTTTGAATCATAAACAATCATTTTTAGATATTTTCCAAAAACTGCATAAGAATATTCTACAGTTCTGCTAACTTTCATTACTACTCGTTGTACTGATACTATTGGCAAAACATTTTGAATAACTGGAATTACACTCTCATCATCTTCTCCATCTGAAACAATAACTGCTCCATTTGCTTGAAATTTTTCTAATAATATTTTTGTTTCAAGTAGTATTTTTTCATCTGCTTGAACTCCTCTACTTTTTACTCCTGCAATAGTAGCTACTTCAACTTGATATCCCTTACTGATTAAATCTTCATATGTTTTAATGGCTGCAAATATTGAATTTGAATCAGCATCCTCTGGATCCTCTAGCGCCAATCTCTGTGCTGCCTCTATACATGCATCCCTTCCTATTACTGGAGTACTAATTCCTGTCTTCTCACCTAAATCATTATCCCTGTCTACACAAATTACTAATAATTTGTTGGCTGTTGATTTACTGACTTCTTTTTCTACTTTAGTAGACCTTTGTGACAATGCATACAGTAAGATGTAATTGGTTTTTAATGATTTCCAACATTTCTGATTAGTATAATTGGGTTTTGAGCCTATGGCCTTAACTCGTTAGATTTTTTAATATGCTCTATAGATTCTGTTTTTATTGTTTTTATTCTATCGATTGTTTCTAAAAGTTCATCCTCTGGGCTTTCATTTTGAATTTGATTTGCTAAGACTTGTGTTTCTAGAATATACTTGTTAAATTCCTTCATCCCATTCATATAACTAATGTAACTTTCTTGCCATTGTTCAGATGGTTGTGAAGTAATGAATTCGCTAATCTGTGTTCTTACTTGGGATGATGTTACTTCAGTCACAGTAATGTATTCCTCTGGTGAAATTTTACCTTCCTGTAAATTTTTGTATTCAATATCTACTGATTCTTGTAAAACTTCGTGAATATTTCTTACTCCATCAAGATATCCTTGATAATCTGTTACTACAAAAGTTGTTTCGTTTTCTTGTGGAATTACCCATAACAGAAAACTTGCACCTGTAATTGCTGCCAAAATTATCGCAGTAATTGCAATTCCTTTTTTTGATGCCATTTTCTATTTTAATCATTAACTAGGTTATATTTGATAATTTTTACAAAAATTATGTGATTTATTCCATAACTTTTAAAAAAATGCTTATTTTATTTAATTAAACTTCATTTTTTTTGAAAAAAAATTGTCGTTTTTACGAAATTCATATAATTTTGACTTTTTTTGGTGCCTAAAAAAACTACATACATCCAGTTTATAGTTAAATATTTTTCACAGCCTCTGACTAAATACCACCAAATAAGTTAAGTTTCATAATGGTACAAGCATACTGTGTAAAATGTAGAGCAAAAAGGGATATCAAAGATCCTAAAGAAGTCAAACTAAAGAATGGACGTCCAGCTGTTAAAGGCACATGTCCAACTTGTGGAACTAACGTTTTCCGTATTGGCGCAATGCCAAAATAATAGATGGAAATTAGTCCCTACGATTTCACTTTTTCAAAAACAATATAGGGAATACTCTATACATTTTTTTTATGACTATATCTGATTATGAAAATCTGCTTAAACGTATTGAGGATAAATTAGGTGGTTCTAATATGAAATCTTCATCTAGATTTGAATTACCGACTGTAGATGTTATGTGGGAAGGACAAAAAACATTCTTACGAAATTTTTCAGAATTTCCTAAGGCTCTCAGAAGAGAACCTGATAAAGTTCTTCAATATTTATCCAAAGAATTCGCTGTACCTGCAGAACGTCTTGGTGATAGTGCAATGTTTGTTGGTCGTAGAGCTCCTGATGACTTTACTAGATTGTTTGAAATTTATGTTAAAGACTATCTTCAATGTCCGACATGTAAAAGTCCTGACACTAAAATCTTAAAGGAAAACCGTATTTCTTTTTTAATTTGTGAGGCGTGCGGTGCAAAATCTACTTTGAAAGGTAAATACGCATAATGCAATATTCGGTAAGAATTTCTGATTACCAACAAAATAAAATGATCAATATGTGTGATGCTGAATTAATAGGAAAAAATATTATTGATGGAGATTTAAAAATTTACATAAGTGAAAATTATTATGGTAAACACATTGTCAATAAAGATGAAGCTGTATCTCTTTTAAAATCTGCATCCATTATGAATTTAGTCGGTAAAGAAACAATTTCTTTAGCAATTGATCTTGGAATTGGTTCTGAATCTGGAGTTAAAATTATTTCCGATATCCCATTTTTAATTATTTTTAATACATAAAATGAATTCTTTTTCTTTTTCTTATGTTTTAATAGAAAAGCAATCTCTTTTATCTAGTGTGGAAAATAATATCTATTGACTGATACAATTAGTAGGAAATTAGAATCTAAAATTGACAATAAATTAATTTCAAAATCTAGAAGACATGAACTTGATGATGGATTTAAAAAAGGCAAAGTCATCAATGAAGTTTTAGATAAACCTACAGTTATGACTCTATACAAAATGATCACAGATCATGTAATTGCATATGTCAATGGTTCTGTAAGTGCCGGAAAAGAATCTCTTGTTTTTTGGGGTGTTACTGAGGATAATTCTAATGTTGCTTTAAAAATTTATTTGGTTAGTACTTCTAATTTTAAAAAACGTGAGCCGTATATTGTAGGTGATCCTAGATTTCGTCATGTCAAAAAGGGTACCAAAAATTTAGTCTATTTGTGGGCAAAAAAAGAACATCGTAATCTTAATCAATGTTATAAGGCTGGAATTCCTGTACCTAGACCTCTTTATGTAACTAATAATGTACTTGTTATGGATTTTGTAGGAGTTGGTGGTTCACCTTGCAAGTCTTTACTAACCTCAAATGTGGAACAAAATGACTATGAACAAGCAATATCTCTAATCAGGGATCTATATAATAAAGCAAAATTAGTTCATGGTGATTTCTCAGAATATAATATTTTTAAAACTGATGATGGATTAGTTGTATTTGATATGGGTTCTGCTGTTGATCTTAGACATCCAAATTCCAAAGAATTTCTTAAAAGAGACATTAATAACATTACAAGATTCTTTGAGAAAAGAGGAATGATTGTTGAAGATCCTGTTGACATTTTTGAGGATGTTGTAAATGAGCTTTGAGAAATTAATTCGTATACCTAATGATAGAATAGGTGCTTTAATTGGAAAATCTGGTAATGTAAAATCTTTAATTGAAAAATCTTGTTATGTTTCAATTGATGTTGACGGTGATAACGGTGAAGTTTTAATAAAATCTATTGGCAATGTTGAAAAAATGCAGCCGTTTAAGGCAATGGAAATTGTTAGTGCAATTGGAAGAGGATTTTCCCCTGAGAATGCAATGACCTTGTTGGAAGATGAAAATACATTACATGTTATCGATCTTAGAGAATTTGCTGGAAAATCTAATGCAAATGTTGAAAGGATAAAAGGGAGGATCATTGGAGAAGCAGGTAGAGCAAGAAAAAATATGGAAAATCTCACTGGTACACACATCTCAGTTTATGGAAGAACGGTTTCAATTATTGGTGATACAAGTAAATTAAGATTAGTAGTTGATGCAATATCTGCAATTTCAAGTGGAGGTATGCATGGTGCAGTTTATGATAAATTAGAAGCTGCAAACAGAAGAACAAAACAAGAAAAAATGCAATTGTGGGAAAATCAAGATGGCTTCTATTGAAGAAAAATTTAATCAAATTTCTCCTAGTGAGTTTTTCTATAGTAATCGTGATTTAGCTGGATTTAGTAATCCAACTCGTTCATTATACACTGCTGTTCGTGAATTTGTTGAAAATGCGCTAGATGCATGTGACCAAAAAGGAATTCTACCCGATGTTTATCTCACAATAAAGGCAGTTGACCCTGATAAACCAGATCCTAAACCTTACATTTTAACTGTAAAAGATAACGGACCTGGAATTGATGCAGAGCATATTCCACTTGCTTTTGGAACTGTACTTTATGGTTCTAAGTTTGGACTCAAGCAAGCAAGAGGAATGTTTGGATTGGGTGCAACAATGGCTATTTTGTATGGACAAATTACAACTAATCAACCTGTAACTGTAAAAAGTTCTTCTGATGGAAAAATTCAAAATCAATTTGAAATATTATTGGATATTCAAAAAAATAAACCCATAATTGTAAAACACACTACTAAAGAAGTTACAAAAACCGGACTTTCTGTAAGTATTTGTTTAGAAGGTGACTATTCAAAAGCAGGTGGTAAAATTCGTGATTATGTTTATGAAACTTCATTAATTACTCCTTATGCTTCATTAACTTTTGATGATCCTAAAGATGAAAAATTTACTCATACTAGATTTGTAAAAGAAATTCCTCCACCTCCTACAATCATTCGTCCACATCCACATGGAATTGATGTTGAACGTATAAGAAGAATGATTGTTGAATCTCAATTTGAAATTCCAATAATTGATGATGCAATGATTGAAAAAGTTAGAAAAGATTTGGGATTATCTGTCAAAAAACTAAGTTTTACTTCGATTATGGAAAAAGCAAAAAGCAAATGGAAAAATCTTCCTCGACAAGTTAGAGTAGTTGTATCTTTAATGTCATTTTTAAAAATGGATTTTGAGAAACTTAATAAAATTAAAATTGAAGATATTGATGTATCAAACAAAAAATTATTTTATTGGGATTTTGGTGACTCACAATCAAAATCTGTTGACATGGATCCTGAAAGTATGTATTACAAGCAACTGACAAATACTGTTCAAGGAGAACCACTTACTACATTTTTAACAAAAAGATTTCAGCGTATAGGACCTAGCACTGCAGTCAAATTTGCAGAATTTGCTAAATTTAAGCCTGAAAGGAGAATGGGAACTTTAACAAATCAAGAATTAGTTCAACTCAGTGATTCTCTTCAAAAATTTGAAGATTTTATGGCTCCTGATTCAAGTTGCCTCGCACCATTGGGAGCAGAACCTCTTGAAAAAGGAATCAAGAAATTTTTTAATCCTGATTTTGTTGCTGTAGTTCAACGACCAGCTTCTGCCTACTCTGGATTTCCTTTCATTATTGAGATGGGAATAGCATATGGTGGAGACATAAAATCAGGTGGACCACATGTCTATCGATATGCTAACCGAATTCCACTGCTCTATGATGAAGGTAGTGATGTTGTTCTTAAAGTTGTAAATGAGACTGATTGGGGAAGATACAAAGTGAAAGGCGAACCTCCATTCATTATTGTTTCTCACATTTGTTCAACTCGAATTCCATACAAAACAGCAGGAAAAGAAAATGTTGCTGATAGACAAGAAATAGAACGTGAATTAAGACTGGCATTACAATTTTTATCAAGAAAACTTTCTTCCTTTATGTCTAAACGAGGGCAATCTGAAATGGCAAAAAAAAGAGCTAATCTTTATGCAAAATATATTCCAATGATTGCAGAATTTTGTACAGAACTATCTGGAAATAAAAAACAACCTAATTATAAGAAAATGTTAGAAACTGAAATTGCATCTGAAATTAAAAAAGTAGAAGATGAGGAGAATATAATTGAAACCATCTAAAAAAGAACAAGATAGTAAAATTAAGGCACGAAGTAAAAAGGCAGATGATAAACAAAAAACTATTCTTGAAATGCTCCAAAGTCATGGTGCAAAAATATATGACGATTTAGACAATGGTCAATTTCCAAAATTTTCAATTCCTAGTAGGTCTGTAAGTAATATTGTATATGATAAAAAACTTCGGCAATACATTTTAGGTAATAATGCTGCTTTGAGAAGTTCTAGAAATTCTTCACAATTGAGATCATTTACACAACTAATATGGTTGGCATTTTTTGCAAATAGATTAACCAATGAAAGAAAGTCATCTACTTTGAGAGATATTTATTATTCCTCTCAGGCTTTTGCAGTAGAATTTGAGGATCAATCTGAATCTGATAACATTATTGTTGATTTAGAGGCTGTCACTTCCAGAGCTCGAGAAGATTTTCATATTTTTCCTGAAGAAAGAAGTTCTATTTTTGGAGACTTGAATATTGAATATACAATTCCTGGTTATGAAGGAAAAACAATGAATTTGGCTAATCATCCTGATGGTTATTCTATTGGTCCAAGTTTAACTACTGCTGAATTAGTTGATACAAGTGCTGAAATTGTAATTGCAATTGAGAAAGGCGGTCTTTTTACAAGATTTGTTGAAGAACAAGTTGATAAAAAATTTAAATCAATTATCATTAATACCGGAGGACAAGCACCACGTTCCACTCGAACTTTGTTGAAAAGACTTCACGATGAAATGAAATTACCTGTCATTTGTTTAACTGATGGTGATGTGTATGGAGAGCATATTGCGATGGTAATTAAATCTGGTTCAGCTAATGCTGCACATCTTAGAGAATTAACAGTACCGGATGCAAAGTGGGTTGGAGTATGGGCTACTGATATTGAAAAATACAAGTTACCTACAATACCGATGACAGAAGCTGATATTAAGAGATGTTATGATCTACAAAAGGATCCTCGATATCAAGATGGTATTTGGAAAAAGGAACTTGATGTGTTTTTGAGAATAAAAAGAAAGGCTGAACTCGAAGCATTTTCAAAATATGGTCTTACAAATATCACTGACAAATATTTACCACAAAAATTAGAGTTAGCAAAAAGTCTTTAGTTATTTTATTCTTAATGTTAGTACGCCATTTCTATATTTGAAATCAAATATCTGCATTTGATTTGCTCCTTCAATTGGCACTTCTTTTGAAAACCCTCCTGTACCACGAACAAATAACATTCCATCAACTAATCTTACTGTAATTTTATCTTCAGGGCCTGGTACTTCTGCTACAAAAACAAATTCACCTTCGTTTTTGATTAAATCGTATAACCAATTCTTTGTTTCTTGCTCTCTTCCTTGATTAAACGTTACAGGCTTTTGTTCAATTGCCATTTTTTTAATTACTCTTACCCAATAGATCATTGTAATTGCTGCTAAACCAATTAAAATAAAACTAACATAGCCTGAATCTGCTCTTTGAGTCATCATGTAAATTATTCCTAAAAATAAAATTACCATTATGGGAATTACAAAATTTAATGACTGTTCATTTGAATACGTCTTTTTGTAACTTGACAAGCAACTCATATCCAAGTCCACTAAATATAAAGTATCTTTGATTTTTATTACCACTTTTGAAAATTAGTCTGTTGTCTGATTTAACGAAATCCAAACTAAAGTTTAGTGAAATTGCTTTTAAGGGAACTATTATCGCTGCAATTCTTACGGTTCCATCGATTATTGCTTTTTTAATTACTTGGGTTATTCTTGATAATCTGATAATTGCTGCAATACTAGGCGGAATTGTACATTTTATTGCAATGGGATTTAGTTTGAAAATTTCAAAAAAAATATTGATTAAAAAATAATCTATTTACTCATGTTTTATGTACTTCTTAATTTCATTAAAAAACTATGGATTCGTCAAAACTGGAAAACGATTTAATTTCAGAAATTAAATTATCTTCAATTCAAGCCAAAATTTTCTTATTAGTAACTTGGTATGGAAAAATGTCATCAATTCAAATTGCTGATAAATTAAAAATTACATCTGAAAATGCTCAAAAAACTGCCACTGAATTAATGTCACTTGGTGCTTTTATTGATATATCTGAAACTGAATTTGAAGCAATGCATCCACGATTTACTGCAGTTAACATGTATAGAAAAATGTGTGAACGAGAACAAATTGAATTTAAACGAAACAAAATTGTTGATAATATAGGAGTAATTTTAGAACAACCCTATAATGATGCAAGAACTAAATAATGCTAATTATTTGTGAACAACGTTGAGTATGAATACTGAAATTTGTAAACACCAGCCAGTCTATTTTGGTGTGATAAACATCAATGTTAGTGAACGAACTATTGGGTCTGTTGATGTATGGAGATGTGGTGTTTGCAAAAAAAAATTTTGTGAGGAAAAGCAGCTAGGAATAGAATCTATCACTGATATTGTAGGAATGCCAAAAATCGAAGTTGATGAAAAATGGGCAGTAATTGTCAGTAAACTCCAAAAAGGAAAAGACAAATGGAAACTAGTAAAATTAAAAGAAAATGGTACAATCAAGCATGAAACACTAAATGAAAAAGTACTTTCATTAAAAATTGTAAATTTTAAAGTTGAAGATGATCAACATTGGAGCTTTTTGATTGAAGACAATGTTAACAAAGCTATCGAGATTTAGAATTACTTATGGATCTTAAAGTTCACATTAATAATATTCATGGAAGCCAGATGGCTGCAAAGATTAATGGTATTTTTACTTTAAACATGCAAGAATTTCATTTTACTGCAATTGCGTTTGGTAGAATTGGTGGACAAAACGTTGGTGCAAAACTTTCTAAAATTACTGAAATTGAATTAGAAAAATTAGGTTATAATGTTGAGGAAGTAATTATGACTCTTCAACAAAATTTACTTCAAGGGGATCTTACTCTTCCAGAAGGACTCAAAAGAGAGTCTTTTGTGGATGACTAAAATTCTGCTTCTTCTAATGCTTTAGCACAAGCACAAGATCTAGTTTTAGGAATTTTATCAATTAATTCTGTTAAAATTTTCTTTGTAGTATCTACATTTTTTGAAAGTGTTTCTAACACTTCTTTTGCTGTAACTGGTTTATCTGCCCATACATCATAATCTGTAACTGTTGAAATTGATGCATAACACATTTGAGCTTCTCTTGCTAGTTGACATTCTGGTACAAGTGTCATTCCAATAATATCTGCACCAGTTGTTCTATAGAATTTTGATTCTGCTCTAGTTGAGAATCGTGGACCTTCAATACACACATAGGTACAGTCTTTATGAATTCCAATATTTTGCTCATCTGTCACTTTAAGAATTGATGATTGTAATTCAGGACAAAATGGGTCTGCTACAGAAATATGAATTACTCTTCCGTTTTTAGAAAATGATCCATCTCTTGATTTTGTAAAATCTAAAAATTGTGTCGGTAATACAAAATGACCTGGTTTTAATTCTTGTTTTAAACTTCCAACTGCTGATGGTGCAATAATTCTTGTAACTCCTAATTCTTTAAATGCCCAGATATTTGCTTTAAAATTAATCATATGTGGTGGTATTGTGTGTTTTTTGCCATGTCTTGGAAGAAATGCAATTTTTCTTCCTTTAAAAATTCCTACAGTTATGGTGTCTGATGGTTTTCCATATGGTGTGTCTATATCAATTTCTTGTGAATTTTCAAGTAATCCTGAATCATAAATTCCAGTTCCCCCAAAAATTCCAATCTCTACATCTTTTTCCATTAATATTTCACCAGTGATTTACAATTGTATTTACTTATTCCTTTTATGCCATTCAAATCTGTTAATTCGATTATGAATGCAAATCCTGAAATTTCACCACCAACTTTTTCAATTAATTTAGCCGAAGCTTTTGCAGTTCCTCCAGTTGCTAGTAAATCATCACAAATTACTACTTTTTGACCTTTTTTAATTACATCCTTTTGTATTTCTATAGTATCTTTTCCATATTCAATTGTATATGATAATTTTACAGTTTTTCCAGGTAGTTTTCCTGCTTTTCTAATCATTATGATTCCTTTATTGTACTTTAATGCCAAAATTGTTGCAAGAAGAAATCCTCTTGATTCAATTCCTGCAAAGACATCTACATCTTTAGGATGAAAATGTTTTGAGAATTCATCTGAAATATATGATAATGATGATGGGTCTTTTAAGATTGGGCTAAAATCTCTAAATAATATTCCTTTTTTTGGAAAATCTGGATATTCTGTTATTTTATCTTTTAAATTCATGTTTGTCATTAAATTCACTAAAATAAAATTGTTTTAATTTTATTCTAGTAAAAATGCTATTTGTGATGAATTAGTAGGATCATATACTTTAATTGTATACATTCCAGGTAAGGTATCTTTAGAAATTGACCAAAATGTTTCACATTTGAATTCTTTTGTTGTGTTACACTTCATTTTCTCTACTAATTCATTTTGTTCATTAATTATCTCTATAAACATTGGAACTTTTTGGGACGAAATAATTGAAATTTTTACATTTGGTTGATATCCTGGTTTTCCTTTTTCTTTAACTGCTTTGATACTTATTCCGTCTTGACTTATAGAGACTACTTCAAATTTCACTTTATTCAAGCTTGAACCACTTGTAATCTCAATTTTCCATGAGCCTGGTTTACCATTAGTAGGAATTTTGAATTTTTCTTCTTTAAACATTCCTTCCATATCAGATATTATCTCAATTTTTTTAATTTCAATTCCATCAGGATCAATTAATTTTCCAGTCATTAACATATTTGGATTTGATTTACCAATTAATAATATATGTTCTCCAAAAGTGTATTGATCTTTTGTTATTTTAGCATCTATTTGTCCAGACCCGATTTGTAATCCTACTGTGAATCTTTCATTACTTTGTAAATTATTTTTTTTCATTACTGCTGTATAAATTCCTGAAGAATAGCTTGACAAATCCAATTTATGACTACCTCGACCACCATTATTTAATTCAATTATTGTAGATTCGTCTTTGACAGCTCCTGATGGTGTAATAATTATCAACGTTAGTTTATCTAGTGGATTTCCAATTACTTCAATTATTGCATATTCTGTTTTTTGATAATTTTTTTTATCAAATGACATATTTAGTGGTGTGGCAGGCAATTGACCGTGTCCAACGTATATGAATTCCTTAATTCCGTTTTGAATTGCAATTAATTTCCATGTTCCTTCATTGTCATCATTTTGTATACTTTGATATTCAAATTCTATAAACCCAGAGCTCTGAACTTGAATAATATCTGAAATTTTTTCATTTCCTAAATTATCTTCTAGAATTAATTCTAATGAAGAGTTGGGTATTGCAGTACCATTAAATTTCATTAATTCACCTGGTTCAAACATTAATTTTGTTGGATTAATAAAAATTATTTTATTTGTAATCACAACAATTTTTTTTAAAACATTATAGTTTCCATCTTCAAGTAATATGCTGTATTCGCCTAATACTGCATCAAGTGGTATGGTTATTGAATCTAATAATTCCCAATTTCCGCTAGAATCTACTTGTGTTGTTTTAGTGATGATTGTATTTTTTTCTGAATTCACAATTTTTACTATTACTGATTTACCTGCTGTTCCCTTGCCTTTAATATCTAAAATATCACCTCTTTTAATAGAATTATCAATTTCTTCCATTGTTAGTTTGATATCTTCTGTTTCTGAAATTCTATTATCCCCACTTCCTAATTTTATGCTAATTTTTGTTTCTGCTTGATCATACCCTATAATTTTGAAATCTACTCTTTGTTCCTTTTCCAGATTTGGAATTACTCCAGTTGTAATAAATTCACCATTTTTATCTGTCGCAAAATCTGTTATTTTTTGTGCATCTATGTAAAAACTATATTTTTGGGATGCACCGAAATTTTCTCCTACTAGTCTAATTGTTGAACCTGGATTTGGTTTGTCTGGAATCACTTTAAATTTTGAATCTGAAAGAATTGTATTTCCTGTATTTTCAAATTTTTCATTTATATCTTGATTTTGAGTCACTATGGATAAATTATCTGATTTTACTAATCCTGTTTCTATAACTTCATTGTTTTGATTTAGTCCTTTCCAATTAATTATTGCATTTTGTTTATCTGCTTTTATTCCAAATTTTACTGATTGCCCTATTTTGATGCTTTCTGAAGATGTAAAAATTATTACTCCTTGTGGATTCTTTTCTCCAATCCATCCTTTTTCTGTTTTAAATGATTTAAAATTAAAATCTTCTTGCAACCAAATTCTAAACGTTTTAACATCTTCACTTGAATTATTTGTAAGTGTAATTAATGATGTCTCATCTAATCCTACACTTTTTACATCTAGTTCTTGAGCGTACACATTTGACGGAATTAAAATTAAAACTAGTGAACATAATACTATTGTTAAAATGGAAATCACCATTATCGGTGGCATATTGATTATATTTTTATTTTTCATTTTTAACTACGCCCTTTAATTTTAAATTTTTCAATATCTGATGTATTTAATGTATTTTGATATTGTCTGATTCTTTCAGCAATTAATCTGTATAATGATCTAAATTGATCTTTAGTTTTATCTGATAAAAAATTTGTCTCTTCTAATGCAATTTTTTCACAAATATATCTAGTAATTTCTTCATTGTTAAATTCACCCCAATCATCATCATTGTGTTCTTGCCATATTCTTTTTAATTTATCTAAAACTCCTTTGGAATCTTTTGAATCTATGTTTTCAGGTGTAAGATTTGAATATCCTTCTTGTCTTAATTTAATTTCATATGTTTGATTTACTGCATGCAAATAATCTTCAATTACTAAATAATCTTCTATTGATTCTAATTTTTTACCTTCTCTTTCAAAAAATATTATCTGAACTGCGGAAAATTGATTTGATTCTAATTGTGCTAAAATTTGTTTAGATTCATCTGTATTATCTAACAAAACAAATGTTTTGTAACCGTGATTTCTATAAAATATTGCTAAAGGTAATACTGAATTTTTATTATATGCTGCAATAACATTCAATGGATTCATTGAAATATTTGGATCCTGTAAAAATTTATCAAATGCATTAAGATACATTGAATCTGACATTGTTTCTACAATAATTACAGGTCGAGAATTTGTTCCAATTTCTCTATCAACAATTGCTTCTACTTGACCTCTACATAATCCATACAAAATAGGTGTAAGCGTTTTATCATCTGCATTCCAATAATCATAAAATATTCGACTTAGATGTTTTCTTTTGTCTAATTCAACTACTAGTAAATTACCAGGTGTGTAGTCAAATATCATAAATGGAGAATGAGTTGCATATAGGACTTGATTTGAACCAGCCAAATTTTTTAATAAATCTGAAATTCCCATTTGTTGTGTTGGATGAAGATTTCTTGCAGGCTCATCTAAAAGTAGTATTGCTTCTTTTAATTCTGAACGTTGTGTTTCAGCAGCAAAGTTAACAATAAATGAAAATGTCCATTTAAAACCTTCTGCACGTCTATTTAGCAATCCTGTGTTTGTAATTGTTCCATCTTTATGCACATCAGAAATTACTACACTCATAATGTTTCCTGGATTATATCTCAAGTCAACATGAATAGGATCTCCCTTCCATGCTGGATTCAATTTTTTAGTTAATCTGTTACTTGCAGTATTGAGCAATTTGATACATTTTGATGGTTGTTCTTTAACTTCATCTAATTCATTAATATCTAATTCTGCTAAATAAAATAAATTCCTAACTGTTTCAGCTTTATCAAATTCTTCAATAAATTCAATTGAATCTTGTTTATTTTCATTTCTTAGATATTCATTTAGATTGATATTTCCATAAATTTTCTTATAATCTGAAAAATAAACAAACCTTGGATGTATCTCAGAAGAAATAAAATTTTGAAGTGCCATTTTTTGGCTTTGACCACTAAGTAGATTTGAAAATTTGTTTTCTGGATTATGATAAATTTTTTTCCATTCTTCAATGATTTGTGATTCTTCAATTGCTATTACCTGCAATTCATTACTAAATTCTGCCATTCCACTATCAAAAATTTCTTGCTTTTTTGGAACTGGTCCATCAAATAATTTTGTATCGATTTGAATTCTTATGTGATTTGGAAGTGTATTTAAAAATTCAATAATTTCTTTTGTAAAATTTTCCCATGAATTAAGTCCTTGATCAGCACTTTCACTAATTTCCACATCTTCAAATTCATATTGTACTTTTGGACTTCTATTAGTTCTAAATAATTTAATTTTTTTAATATGTGGTAAATTTGGAAATTTCTCTTTTAGTATTTCTACTTCATATTCATTTAACTCAAATTCCCCCTCAGCTAATCGTATTTCCTCTTTTAATTCTTCTGACATTTCATCACATAAATCTAAATCTGAAATTTTTTCATCCTTGTTTAGCAATATCAGTGCTTCTAGGATGGTTGTTTTACCACTTTCATTTCTTCCAACAAAAGCTGCTAAATCTCCTACAGTTATTTCACCTGAATCATGAATGCATCGATATGCTCTGACTCTAAATTTTCTAAGTCGCATATAGCGATATTTACACAGATACGATTTAACTTATTCGACACACTATAGTCTCAGTGCAAATTTTTGCTAAATAGATATAAGGGAACTCTCTATTTTATTTGAAAATGGCATCTTCAAGGGTGATTATTGTATTTGTTTTACCTGTAATTTTCTCAATTATTTTTGGTTCTGCAGTAATGGCTGATATTCTTCAAAAACCTGGTAGAGAATTAAATATGTGGCCAATGTCTTTTTCTGAGGGTTCATCTTCTCATAATTCTTCTTTAAAAATAATTGGACTTTCCAATCAATATCTTGTTTCAGAACCAATTGAAGTTCAAGTACAAATTAATGATTCATCTTTTATTTGCGGTGATCTATATATCACAATTTACACCACAGGAACTAATGAGGTAGTTACACAAGGTGGCTTTTTTGATCAATGTCTTAAAAATGGAAATTCTTTCCCAACTAATGATAAATTTTCTAAAGTCATAACTGCTCCTGGCTCTTACAAAATAGTTGCAGATATTGTTTCTACTGATTCATCAAATATTTCTACTTCTGGAACATTTACTGTTAAATAGGAATGAATTATTCTAAAATTATTAATAAATTGAAATTAGATATGGTGATTATATGACAAAAATTGATGAAGTAAAAAAAATAAAAGCAGAAATTGAAGAATTAAAGAAAAAAACTCAAATTCTTGAAGCAAAACCAGCTAAAAAAATAACAAAGAAAGCTGAAGCAAAACCAGCTAAAAAAATAACAAAGAAAGCTGAAGCAAAACCAGCTAAAAAAATAACAAAAAAAGCTGAAGCAAAACCAGCTAAAAAAATAACAAAAAAAGCTGAAGCAAAACCAGCTAAAAAAGTTGTAAAGAACGTTGAACCTAAACCAAAAAAATTAACTAAAAAAGAATTAGAGGAACAAAAAAGAATTGCTGAAAGAACAGTTGAAGATGAATTAGAAGAACAACTTACTGAAGCAGAAATTGAAAATTTTCAAATTGAAAAAGTTGACATGGAAAGACTCACAAGTAAAATTTGTGATATCTTAGCAGAACGTGAGTCTGATGGAATGTTTCAAAGTGAACTTTGGAAAAAACTTAAACTTTCAAGTCGTGATGGCTCTAGATTATCTTTGAAACTTGAACGTATGGGAACAATCACCAGAGAAAAACTTCTTGAAGATGATCGTTGGACATACAAACTAATTTTAAAAAAAACTCCTATCAGTACTCTATCCATTGAGAATGCTCCTTGTTTAGTTTGTACTGTTGAAAAAAAATGTTCTATAGATGGTGAAATAAGTCCCAAAACTTGCCAACTTATTGAAGATTGGGTCATTGCTGAATCAAAAAAACCTTTGACAGCCAAATGAAATTAGCAGACGCACGTAAAGATCATTATAGACGATTAGCACATGAACAAGGTTTTAGATCTCGTTCAGCGTTTAAATTAAAAGAACTGAATCAATCATATCGTCTAATTGGTCCTGGATTTTATGTATTAGATCTTGGTTGTGCTCCTGGAGGTTGGACACAAGTTGCAGTAAAACTTGTTGGAAATAAAGGAAAAGTTATGGGCGTTGATTTATCTTACGTTGAAGATATTCCTGGTGCTCATATTGTTCGTGACGATATTGAAAACGAACATTTAGTTGATGATGTTTTGTCCTATTTTGAACGTAAAGTAGGTGCTGTAATTTGTGATCTTTCACCTCAGGTAACTGGTAATTGGTCAGTTGATCATGCTAGACAAATTTCTTTAAATTATAATTGTACCAAAATTATGGATAAAGTTTTGGCTCATAGAGGAAATGCTGTATTCAAAATATTTGATGGTGATTATTCCTTAGAATTTAAAGATTATGTGAAGAAAAAATTTGCTAGAATTAATCTAACAAAACCTGATGCAAGTAGAAAACAAAGTAGTGAACTTTATTGTGTTTGTATGGGTTTTACTGGATAAATTAAAATATTTTCATTATTTCATTTATGTTTGCATTAGTTCTAAATCCTGTTGGATTAAATGTCGTTGTGCTAGATGTGAATCCATTTTCTTTTAGATTTAAAATTATTTTTTCTAATTTTGGCGGTGATGATTTTATTTTTTTCGCAATTTCATCTAAAGTAAAATAAATCGGAGACATCTCTGCTTCATCTAAGCATTTATAGAGAGTTTTTTCACAAGATTTGTTTATTTGAAAGTTTGACACTTCATCTATCATATTTTTAACATATTCTTTGTCAAATATTTTCCCAATCCATAATGGTCCTGCAATACTTATTTTTGATTTACATAATTCACATTCTTGCTGTTGTTCTAATGATACTTTTCTATGTCCACAATTTTTACAATGTAAGATGTATCCTAAATTTTCTTCTTGATCTGTTCGATTTAAAATCTTGACATATGTTCTATAGTAATGCATTTCACTTTCAACAAATATTGGAATTATTTTTACTCCTAATCTGGAAGCAACTGACCTAAGACTTCCTAAAATTAATCTGATAGCCATCTCATTTCCATATTCTACTCTTACTGGAACTCCTCCGTATTTTCTCTTACACGCTCCTTGGAATAAACCATTTAGAACTTGAAGATCAGTTGCTGTTGTTGATAGTAATCCTCCGTGCATTGTTGCTCTAATTCCGCAATCAAAAAATTCAGCAGGTGAACCAAATGGATCAATATCCACTAGTGAGCCACGATTTCCTTTTCTTGTATGCTCATTTAGAAATACACATGCCTCTTTTTCAGAAAATTCAATATTTTCTAAATTATTTAGAATAGCTGAATTTTTTGCCATTTTTAGAGCTGTTGGATTTAGATCATTAATGAAAATTTTTTCAATTTTTAATTCATTTCCAACGCGTAATCCTCTTGCACCTACACCTGATAATGCTTCCAAGAAAATTTTTGGACCGTTAAATTTTTTCAAAAATGCTGCATATGCAATTATTGAAAAATCTCTATTTGTTTGTGCTTTAGGGTTGAAAAATGCTGGTTTCATTGGTGGTACTTTGTCTGTTAATGATTTTTGTGGAACCAATAATTTTGTATTTCCTTCTATAATTTCTTGAAATATTTCATCTGTGTTCTCCATTTCTTTTTCTAATTATTAATTCCGTATAACGGTTTAATACTTGTATTTTAAGACAAAATTTATGAAAATTTGTGGAATTGATGATGCTGGACGTGGTTCAATGTTGGGACCTCTAGTTATAGCTGGAGTTTCTTTAGAAAAAAAAAATTTGAGAAAATTGACAAAACTTGGTGTAAAAGATTCAAAAAAACTCTCTTCAAAATCTCGTGAAATTCTTTATGAAAAAATAATTGAAACTGTTGATAATTATTATATTACAAAAATTTCACCACGTTGTATTGATGCTAGTGTTAAGAAACATCTTTTAAATAATTTAGAAGCCAAGTATATGGCAAAAGTTGTTTCAAAACTAGATGCTGATACATCATATGTTGATTCATGTGATGTTAAACCTCTTAGATTTGGCAAAGAAATTTCTTATCTTTCAGGTGGTCATAAAATTAAATCTTATCATCATGCTGATAGTAGATTTGTAGTAGTTTCAGCTGCATCAATTCTTGCTAAGGTAACTAGAGATAAATCCATTGAACGATTAAAAAAAATACATAATTTAGGAAGTGGTTATCCTTCTGATTCTACTACAGTTACATTTGTTACTGAGTATTATAAAAAAAATCATATCATGCCTGTTTTTGTACGCAAAAGTTGGAAACCTGTTCAAAAAATAATTGATAACAATTAGCTTTTGTATTTTGAAATTACCATTGCATGATCCTTGTCATATGGATGCAAATCTATTGATTCTAAAATTTCAAATTTTTCTCTTAATTTTTCTATTTCTTCTTCAACAATTCTTTTTGGAGCTTTTGTTACGTCAATACTTCTTGTTTTAATTACTAAAAAGAACAGTCCATCCTTTTTTAGAAACATGTCGCAATTATCTATTGCAATTTTTGTTTGATCCGGTTGTGCTATGTCTACATACACTACATCCACTTTTCCAAATACTGAAAAATATTCTTTAGGTTTTCTTGCATCTTGTAAAATTGGCATTATATTTGATCTATGTGTTGCTACTCTATCTAGAAAATCCCTTGCAACTCTACTGGCATGTTCTACAGCAAACACTATTCCGCCTGGACCAACAATATCTGAAATATGACTTACAGTTGTTCCAGTTGATGCACCTAAATACAAAACTTTAGTTTTATTTTTGAATGGAAAATTTTTTAATCCATTCATTATTGATGCAGCTAATTTACTTCTAAAAGGGTCCCATAATCTATACTCAATTCCTTTTTTTATAATTAATTTTTCTTTGTAAACCTGATTCCCTGGAACTAAATTTTCAGTAGAAATTTTTTGTTCCCCTTCTGATTTTATCCAAAAATATGATTGATTATCTTCTTCCAAACTTTTTTCTCTTTTTATTTGGGTCTGAATCTTCTCTTCTTCTTTCACCAAAGCTTGATCTTTCATTTCTATCTCCACCTTCTCTTCTTCTTTCACCAAAGCTTGATCTTTCATTTCTATCTCCACCTTCTCTTCTTCTTTCACCAAAGCTTGATCTTTCATTTCTATCTCCACCTTCTCTTCTTCTTTCACCAAATCTACCACCTTCTCTTCTACCACCTTCTCTTCTACCACCTTCTCTTCTACTACCAGAGTTTCCATCATCTTGTCTGAATTGTTGAGGTTTTCTGATGTCCTTTTCAGTTGGATTTTCATATTTTTTACCTATTTCATCTACTCTGATGTTGAGTTTATCCAATAAAGTTTGATTCAATCCTTCACCGTAAACATCTACTCTTGCAGCAATTACTGCTTTAGCAGCAACTGCCCGTGCAATTTTACCTCTTTGCCATCTTGGTGCGGCATGGACCATTGCATGTTGAAATAATAATCCATGTTTTGGTGGTTGAGACCCTGTTTTTAATGCCCTGAACAATGCTTTTTCAGCACCTAATACTTGTACTGTACTAGCGGGCATTGATGCCATTTTTTTGAGACTTCCAGCTCTTCCTAAAATTCTTGCACCTACAGCACTACCAAGTATGGCTGAAAGATTTGGTGCAATTTGAACCATTTCTGCTTCAACATGATCTTCAAGTTTTTTACGCAACTCATGAAAATCTAAAATTTGTTTTGCAATTGACTGAACTATTACTAAATTAATATCTGATATGTCTCCACCTCTACTTTTAGATAAAATTAATGATAGCATTTCTACTTTTGATTCTGGAAAACCTGCTTCCTCAAAAACTTTTTTTGATAATGATTCACGTTTACCTGCCATCACAATTTGTGCATATCCATTAATACTATCTATCATATTATCTAATTCTGGAAAATGCAATCCATACCATTCTCTAAGTCTTGAACTTAGTCCATTTGCAATTTTGTCAATTTCATCTAATGAATTAATTGATTGAATGATGTGAAGATCTGGACTTTGTGATATCTCTGTAACTTTTGAAGATGAAAATCCAAGAGCAAATTCTCTTAACTTACCTAACGTATCTTGAAGATTTGATGCAAATCCTGAATCAACAATTATTTGTGGTTTTTCAGTTTGTATTTTATCTAATTCCTCTGAATCCATTATATGACAATCAATTGAAAATTTTTTCAAAATGGCAAGTAATGATTCATCACTTACTGAAACCCCTCTTTGAATTTTAGCTAAATAATTTATTAATTCATTCAATTTTGCTTCTTTACTTTTTATTGCAAGATATTCTTTAACTGGATTTGAAAATGCAAATGCTTTATCCACTTGTTTATCATTAAAAACCGATATTCCTAATTCGGTTAAAACTACTGAATACATGATTAGTTGAACTTAGATCGCCTTTAAAAAATGTACTAGAGGCTCAAATCAACTATTATATTCAAAACTAGCTTAATCTATCCTGATGGTAGCTAGTCTTGCAACTTCTATAGGTAAAATTCATTTAGATAAACCTGCCATGCTTGCGTCTGGAGTTTTAGGAATTTCATTGGATGTATTTAATCGACTTTATCGTTCAGGTGCAGGAGCAGTTGTCACCAAGTCTCTTAGTACTGAACCGTGGGAGGGATATCCAAATCCAACTATTTTTAGTGTTGATGGAGGTGGTTGGATGAATGCAGTTGGTCTATCTAATCCTGGAGCTTCAAATTTTGCAAAAATGATTGAACACAATCAAGATGTTCCAATTATAGTTAGTTTAGTTGGTTCTATTCCTGAAGATTTTAAAATGATGATAAATGAATTTGAAAATTGCAATGTCACTGCGTTTGAATTAAACTTATCTTGTCCTCATGTTGCAAAAGTTGGTTTAGAAGTTGGCGATGATCCTGAATTAGTAAAAAAAATAGTATCTACTGTAAAGAATTCTACTAATGTTCCTGTAATTGCAAAAGTTGGTTTAGGAACTACTCATTATTTGAATACTGTAAAAACTGCAATTGATTCTGGAATTGATGCTATTACTGCAATTAATACTGTTAGAGCAATGGCAATTGATGTTGAAACACAGCGACCAATTCTTAGTAATAAATTTGGTGGATTATCTGGTACTCCAATCAAACCTATTGCAATAAGATGTGTTTATGAAATTTCTTCAAAATATAATATTCCAATAATTGGATGTGGTGGAATTTCAACTTGGGAAGATGCAATTGAATTTTTCTTAGCTGGTGCCTCTGCAATTCAGATTGGCAGTGCAATAGGTGATAATTGGATTAGCGTTTTTGATGATATTAACAAGGGAGTACTACAATACATGAAACAGAAAAATTATTCTACAATAAATGAGATGGTGGGACTTGCAAAGAAATTCTAATCATACTACTATAGTCACAATCGAAAATGTAATTGACGAAACTCCTACTGTTAGAACTTTATATTTTTCAGATGAAGTTATGTCCAATGTTTTACCTGGCCAATTTGCAATGGTTTGGATTCCTGGAATTAATGAATTGCCTATGAGTGTAATGATTTCTAAGGAATCTGGAAAAGCAGCATTTACTGTAAGAAAACATGGTTTAGCATCTACTGGATTATTCAACATTAAAACTGGAGAAAAAATTGGAGTTCGTGGACCTTACGGAAATGCTTTTGATATTAAACACGGAAAACTGTTGTTAGTTGGAGGAGGTACTGGACTTGTTCCAATGATGAGATTATTAACTCACATAAAACCCACTGATGATGTAACTGTTTTGATTGGTGCAAAGTCTAAAAATGAAGTTTTCTTTGAAACACTTGCAAATGATCTTTTAAAAAATAATACACATCACGTAATTGTTTGCACAAATGATGGAAGCTATGGTGAAAAGGGATTTGTAACTGATGTAGTTGAAAAGTTAATTGACAAATCTCATTTTGATGGAGTGTATACTTGCGGGCCTGAAAAAATGATGTACAAAACTGTACATTCTGCTCATTCTAGAGGAATTTTTGTTCAAGCAAGTCTTGAACGTATGATGAAATGTGGTGTTGGAATTTGTGGTAGTTGTTGTGTAGGTGAGGATCTTGTATGCAAGGATGGAACAATTTTTGATGGAGTTCATCTGTCTCAAAACAAGGAATTTGGGTATAGTCATAGAAATAAGTCTGGAATTCTTGAAGATTATTGAGTTTTACGAGTAAGGTTTAAAATCAATCAGAAAATATTTTTCATGAAGAGAATGGGAACTCCAAAAATCGTTTTAACTGCTGATAGAACTTTAATGTCTCCATATAGGGGATTATCTTTAGCAACATTTTTCGGTTGCGCACCTGCATTAGACCCTAACAGAGATCCAAAAAGCTTTTTGCACAAGATTCTTGGAAAACAAGTAACCCCAAAAATTCTATTTGATTTTATTTGTAATTGGTCTCCTGATATTGACGGTGCTGCAAAATATGCTCCATATGGATTAAGAAAATTAGAAGCTGGTCTATTGCGTGATGGTTTTGCACGAAAAGATGTAGTTGTTGCACACCCAAACCATATTGAAAAATTTATTGGTCCTGAAACTGAAGTTATTGGAACTTATGAAATGGATCCACTTGGAATGGGTCCTGTTACAATGACATTTACTTATGGACGAAAGCAGATTTCCTATGATGAATTTTACAATGCAGAATTACATCATAGAATTAAAGCTGCAAAAGCTAGAACTGGAAGTAAAGCAAAAGTAATTTCTGGTGCATCTGGTACTTGGCAATATAATTATGATCCTGCAAAAATTGAGGAGTTTGGAATTTATGCAATTTTGGAAGGAGAGCTTGGTGGCATTGCCCCTGAAATTGATGGACATGCTGGAAGATTTTTTAATTATTTAATTAATGGGGATTTTGAAAATATGGATCCATTTAGAAAACGAAGTGACTTTAAAGTTAACATTAAGGAATTTGAAAGGGACGGCAAAAAAATTCATGGAAGATTTGTAAACTTTTGGGATAGACCTGATCTAGAAGAAATTCCAAACATTGTAGAACCAAGTATGCATGGAATGGTTGAGGTAATGCGTGGTTGTGGAAGAGGATGTAAATTTTGTGATGTCACATTGAGATCATTGAGATATTATTCTCCAGAAAAAGTTAAACAGGAAATTGAAGTTAACATTAAGAAAGGAGGTTCCAAATCTGCATGGATTCACAGTGATGATATTTTTGTTTATGGTATGGACCCAAGAACTGCAAAAGGTATGGAGCCAAATAGAGAAGCATTAGAGGAATTATTTACTGCAATTATGTCCACTGGAGTTGAACATACAAATCCAACTCATGGAACATTGGCTGGTGCAATTGCTGATGAAAAACTTCTTCCTAATTTATCTAGAATAATGAGAGCCGGTCCTAATAATATGATAGGTGTTCAAGCAGGATTTGAAACTGGAAGTCTTAGACTAATTGGTAAATATGCTGATAGAAAACTTGCTCCATATGCTCCATCTGAATGGCATTGGGTTGTAAAAGAGGGTGTCAAAACAATGAATGAAAATTATTGGATTCCTGCATTTACACTCATTATGGGTCTTGATAATGATGAAACACCTGAAGATTCTTGGGATACTATTAGACTTCTTAGTGAATTAGAACATGAACAACCTGATTCCATGTTTACTGCAACTGCTCTAACTTTTGTTCCAATTGGATTGTTAGAATCATCCAAATTCTTTAACATTGGAAATGAAATGACTCCTGCCCAATTGGGTGTGCTTTACAAGACATGGCAACACAATTTCAAATATGCTATTCAAAAATTCATGACTAAAACTGGTGCAAAAGGACCACAAAGATATTTCTTTAATGCAATTGCGCGTTCTCTTGGTGGAATTCCACTTGGTGCAATGGAGACATATGCACGTAGAAAAAGTCCAGAACATGAAAAAGTTATTGAAATTATCAAGACAAAGTATTGGTAATATTATCCAAATACATAAATTCACTAGTTTTTAGATTAAGTCATGGCAACTCACGGTTCACTTACTAAGGCAGGTAAAGTAAGAGGACAAACTCCAAAAGTAGAGGGTAGAAAAATTGTAGGTGATAGTTCTAGCGTTGCAAATAAAAGTAATTTTAAAAAGAGATTTGCTTTAGGCAGATTCCCAGGACAAAATAAACCTGGTCAAAGACGAAAACGACGTTAATCATTAATTATTGTTATAATTTTACGATCAATTCTAAAAACAATACTTTTATAAAGTACTAGTACCGTACTATACGGTATGGTTGAAGATTTAAGATTAGATAGTTTAGAGGGCGTAGGTCCTGTAACTACAAGAAAATTATCCGATGCAGGTGTCCACAACATTATGGATCTCATCGTTCGAGGTCCTGTTGACATTGCAGAAATAACTGGAATGGAAAAAGACACAGCTGAAAAAATTGTCAATAAAGCAAGAAAACATTTGGTTGAAAATGGATTACTTGCTAAAGATTTTATCAGTGCAAGTGAACTCTATAAAACTCGACAAAGTATTGGTAAAATTTCAACTGGTACAAATTGTCTTGATACACTATTTGATGGTGGTGTTGAAACTAGAGCTTTAACAGAAGTTTATGGAGAATTTGGTTGTGGTAAAACACAATTTGCTCATACCATGTCTGTAATGGTTCAAAAAAGTAAAGAAGAGGGTGGACTTGAAGGTGGTGTTTTGTATATTGACACTGAAGGTACTTTTAGACCTGAACGCATTGTTCAAATTGCTCAAGCTCATGATATGGATCCAGAAAAAGTTTTGGACAGGATTATTGTTGCACGTGCATATAACAGTGCACATCAAGTTTTAATTCTTGAAGAAGCTGGCGCAATAATTGAACAAAACAATGTTAAATTAATTGTTGCAGATTCTGCAGTTGGATTATTCCGTGCTGAATATCTTGGAAGAGGAACACTATCTGTTAGACAACAAAAACTAAATCATTTTGTTCATTTGTTGGTTAGAATTGCAGAAACATATGATTGTGCTGCAATTGCAACAAATCAAGTTATGGCATCGCCTGATGTTTTCTTTGGAGATCCAACTAGACCAATTGGTGGAAATGTAGTTGCACATACAAGTACTTACAGAATTTACTTTAAAAAATCTGGTAAGAAACGCATTGCTCGAATGGTAGATAGTCCTCATCATCCTGAAGAGGAAGTAATCTTTGCTTTAGGTGAAGCAGGAGTTATTGATCCTGAAGAGACAGATAAAAAACCAAAAAAAGCTACAAAGAAAGTAGATAAAAAAACCAAAGGATCTGAAGTAGAGGCTAAAGTCGAAGATGAAGTAGAGGATACAGTCGAACTTTTAGAAGATCACGGTGCAGATATTACATCTGATGACTTTTAGTCTTTAGAAGATTTTTAATCTTTTTCTTTTATTTTTATTTAATCAATATTCATTAAATTCTAATATCATTTGGAAATCTAATAGTTTATCATGACTGATCTTTATCGTTTTCTTCCTGAAGAAATGGAACAATTAGTAATTGATATGGGATATCCTAGGTATCGTGCAGATCAAATTTTACTTCATTTGTATTACAAATTTCCTAAAAATATTTCCGATATCAAACAACTTCCTAAACAATTGATTAATGACTTGATTGAATCTGGTTATACAATTGGCTCTGCAAAAGAAACTCATCGGATTGTAAGTGAAGATGGAGATACTACAAAATTATTACTTAGTTTGACTAATGACAAATCTGTTGAAACTGTTTTAATGCAATATGAACCATCTAAAATTGGAGGTCATCAGAGATCAACAATTTGTGTTTCAACTCAAATTGGATGTGCGATGGGATGTACATTTTGTGCAACTGGACAAATGGGTTTTGAAACAAATCTGAAAGCAGAACATATAATATCTCAAGTACTTCATTTTGCAGAACTCTTACAACAACGAGGTCAGCATGTAACAAATTTAGTTTTTATGGGAATGGGTGAACCCATGGCAAATTATGATGAAATGATTAGAGCGGTAAAAGTTTTAACTCATCCTAGAGGATTTGGATTAGGTCAACGACATATCACAATTTCTACTATTGGAATTAAATCTGGAATTGAAAAATTGGCTGAAGAAAATTTACAGATAGGACTTGCAATATCTTTACATGCACCAAATAATGAATTACGTAAAAAATTAGTTCCAACTGCAACTTTTAATTCTGTTGAGGAGATTATTGAATCTGGATATAATTATTTTAAGAAAACTGGAAGACGTGTGACTTTTGAATATGCATTAATGAGTGGAATTAATGACTCTCCTGAAATTGCAAGGGATTTGGCAAAACTATTACATGGTAATGGTTCACATGTAAATTTAATTCCTATCAATCCCACTGCTGGTGATTTTACAAGACCGTCTAATAATAGAGTCCATGAATTTGAACGAATTTTGTCAAGTTCAGGTGTAAATTGTACAATAAGAATTGAAAAAGGTACTGAGATTTCAGCTGCATGTGGTCAACTTAGAACTGATGTCATTGGTCAATTTACTAAAAAAATCTCCTAAGTGTTAAAATAGGGCTTTCCAAGGTTTTACACACATGGCAACTAAAAAATCTCATGGTCGTTCACATGGATTTAAACATAAATCTAGATCTGTAATGACAAAAGAAGCACCTAGGGGTGTATCATTTTTGTTACGTGAATACCATGAAGGTCAACAAGCACTTGTTATCATTGATCCTAGACAGCATAAAGGATTACCACATAGAAGATATCACGGTAAGGTAGGTGTTATAACAAATGTTGGTCGACGTGCTATAACCTTAAGTGTAAAACTAGGTAACAAGCCAAAAACCTTGATCACTAGATTGGATCACATAAAACCATTTGGTGTTTAACTATGGAAGAAGTAAAACAGAAACAATCAATTTCACTTTCTGAAGCTAAAGAAATTTTAGGTAAAGTCGATGTGGAAGAAATGGATCAAATACAACGTTGGACATATGATTATGTTTCAAAGTTTTCATCTATAGACGCTAAAGATGCAAAAGAAATGAAAAAGAAACTAATGAAAGATTGTGAATTAACAGAGGACGAAGCTGTTGAAATTGTTAATATCAGACCAACAAGTATGGCTGAATTGCGTTCATTTACATTTGGTTGGAAAAAATTAATTCTTGCTGAAACCCTGGAAAAAATACTTAAAATAATCAGGGAATATTCTTAATTTTACCGGAGTAATACATTTTGTACCGGGCTCAATCCCCTCCTCGAAAATATGAAGAATATGCATATGTTTTAGATTTTAATTCTAAAGGAAAGTCAACTACCGTACGAGGGAGAGATGGAATTATTATTACTTCTATTGGTGAAGACGGTCTAATGTTTTTAGAAGTTCTTGGAATTCCAAATTCAAGTTTTGAAATTGGAGAAAAAATTTACATTGGTAAAGATAAGAGAACTAAAATTTTATCAGTACTTGGGAAAATGGAATATCAAAATATTTCTTCATCTGCTCAAACTGAACTATCTGATGTTATAAAAAAGATAGTAGCAACTAATGAAACGAAATTTGTACAATATCTTAACAATGCACGACCACTAACTCCAAGAATACACGCACTAGAATTAATTCCTGGAATTGGAAAAACATACATGAAAATAATGTTAGAAGAAAGAGAAAAGAAAAAATTTGAAAGTTACGCTGACTTACAGGAGAGAGTCGGACTCAAGGAACCAATAAAGCACATTTCTCAAAGAATTATGGATGAAATTTCTGGTGAAAGTAGAATGAATCTATTTGTTAAGAGATGATTAAACGTAAATTACTGGGACAACACTTTCTTAATTCAAAATCTATTGCAGAATTTATTGTTAATGAAGCTAGAATTACTAAGACTGACGTTGTTTTTGAAATTGGAACTGGGTTGGGTATTTTGACACCCCTATTATGTGAAAAAGCCCAAAAAGTTATTTCTGTTGATGCTGATGAAAATTTAATTAAAAAAGCAAAATCTGAATTCTCTAGATTTGATAATCTAATACTAAAGACAGGTGATGGATTCAAGCAAAAAGATATTTTTTCTATTTTTGTTTCAAATCTTCCGTATTCTAGGAGTAAAGATGCAATTGAATGGTTAGCTCAAAATTCTTTTTCACATGGAATAATAATGGTTCAAAAAGAATTTGCTGAAAAACTCATTGCAACATCAAAAAATCGAAGAGCAATTAGTATAATTGCCAGTTATACACTTGATATCAAAAAAATTTCTGATGTTGGTAAGAATAATTTTTCACCTCCACCAAAAATTGATTCAGTAATTTTAAGAATCACAAAAAAGACTAATTTGGATAAAAATTTAATTTCTATTGTTAATGATATTTTTTCTTATAGGCGTAAAACTATAAAAAATATTTTAAAACAATTCAATAAACAAAGTACAATAGAGAAACGTGTTGATGATCTTTCTGGAGATGAAATAATTAATCTTGCAAAACAAATTCATGAAAAATGATGAATATCCTCCATCAGAGGATACTTTTTTTATTGCAAATAATATTGAAAATGAAAAAGGTGATCATGCATTAGATATTGGAAGTGGTTCTGGTTACTTGACAAAATTACTGTCTAAAAATTTTTCTCTTGTTATTGGAACTGATATTAATTATAATGTATTACAAAATCAAAGTTCATATAAAACTGATAATTTGATTTGTTGTAATAGTTCTGATGCATTAAAAATTAAATTTGATTTTATTGTTTGTAATTTACCATATTTAGCAACTGATGAAATTATAGATATTGCAACTGATGGTGGTTCTGAAGGATTTGAAATCCCTAAAAAAATATTTGACTCTGCTATAAACAATCTTAAAAAAAATGGCAAATTCATTTTTGTTACTTCTTCGTTATCTAATTATTCAAAATTGATAGATTATGCACAACAACTAGGATTAAAAACCAAAATAATTGCCCAAAAGAAACTTTTTTTTGAAGAATTAATTCTTGTAGAAGCAATAAATTAATTATTTTCTTAAATTACTTTTTGCATATTTGATTATTGCATCTGTCATTTGTGTAGTACTTGCATTTCCACCAATATCCCATGTAACTGTTTTACCTTCATTGATAACTTGCTCAGTTGCAGAAAATATTGCATCTCTAATTTCTCTTTCACCCATATAATCTGCCATCCACGCACCTGATAGTACAGTTGCTGTTGGATTTACTTTATTTTGCCCTGTAAATTGAGGTGCACTTCCATGAGCTGCCTCAAACATTGCATAATTATCTCCAATATTTGCTGAATAGATTAATCCAATTGAACCAACTAAAGCTGATGCAAGTTCTGAAATAATATCCATAAATAAATTAGTACTGACTAATACTGTACCATTAAACTGTTCAGTTGCAATTACCATTTGTTGTACCATGTTGTCTATGTAAATTTCTGATAGTTCTATGCCAGTTCCTTCAACAGCTTTTTGTGTTTCATCCCAAAATATTCCGTCCGTTTCTTTTAAGATATTTCTTTTTGTAATTGCAACCATTTTTTTCATTTCAAATTTATTTGCCCAATCCACTGCAGAATTAACTAATCTTCTACTTCCTTGTCTTGTAATTTTTCTAATTGCTATTGCTGCATCATCAGTAATTTTTGTTTCTATTCCTATGTAGAGTCCTTCAGTTGCTTCTCTAAAACAAACAGAATCAAGTTTTCTATTTGGTGTTAATCTATCATAAGTTTTAATTGGTCTAATATTTGCATAAAGATCAAATTTTTGTCTTAATGTTACTGCAACACTTCTCGGTGCACCTGGTACCGGGATAGTTGTGGTTGGGCCTTTAAAACAACAGTCCATCTCTTCTAGTATTTTCATAGTTGAATCTGGAATGTACGATGTGTCTTTTCTACCATTTTTATCCCATTGCTCAGAACCTGCTTCACATAAGATTAATTCTGATTGGAAATTACATTCTTTTAGAACTTTTAGCATTGAATCTACAACTTCTGGACCTATACCGTCTCCTTTCATCACTGCAGCTTTTTTACTCATCATTGCAAGATTTTTGTCTACTTCTAATTAATTCTACCATTACTCTTTTAATGATAACGAATGAATTTATTTACAGATACATCTTGGCATAATTATGCGGGGGTCGCCTAGCTTGGTAGGGCGTAGGATTGCTAATCCTATGTTCGAAAGAACTCGTGGGTTCAAATCCCTCTCCCCGCGCCATTAAACCTTAATAGACCGATTTAGAAAGTTTTTTTCATGGGACGTAGAAAAAGTCAAAAAATTATTCGTACAGGTCCTAAAAATGCAACTACTGGAATGTGTCCACTGTGTATGACCATTGGAAAAATCTTTCTTTTAGGCTCACCTGGTCAAGAAAGAGCAAAATGTGAAAAATGTCGTCAAGAATTCGAATTATAATTTAAAAATCATCTACTAAATCAAACTATACACCAATAACTTTTTAAGACAATTTTTTATTCATAATTTATTATGAGTTCAGATGCTGAAACCATTTATGAGCGGGTTGCAAAACTTGAAGATGAAATTGCAGTACTTAGAAGTGAAGTAGATATTTTGAAAGCAGCTTTAAGAAATAAACTTGCTCGTCATGAGATATCACTGATCAAAAAAGGTCAAGATATCAATTCAATAATTGATTAATCTTTTGTCTTAATACTTCTAATTAATTCTAAAATAAAATCTACATCCTCTGCGTTAGGATTTATTTCTAAATATTTATTCAAATACTTTAAAGCATTTTCAGAATTTAGTAATCTCTGCTCTAAAATCCCTTTATCTCTGATATCTTCTGGATTTTCTGGTTCAATTGCTAATGCCATATTTACACAGCGTAATGCTTTATCATACACAAATGATTGTATGTAAGAATTTTTCAAATTACGAACCATCCTTATCAGAATTTGTTCTGATTTTATTTCATCAAGAAATTCTGGTTTGAATTCTAAATCTCCATCAAAATTATTATCTAAAATTTCTTGTAAATCATCAATATCTAATAAGCGCCCATCAAAAAAAGGATCTAATATCATTTCTTCGTTATATTTTACTAGTATATGGCCTGGAAATCCAACCATTTTAAGATCTAATCCAATAAATTTTGCAATTTCAACATACAGAATTGATATAGTAATTGGAAGACCAGTTTTTTTATCTATTACTTCATTAAGAAAATTGTTTTTTGGATTATAGTAATCATCATCATCTCCACTATAACCTAAATTCTCAAAGAGATATTCATTTAACATTGAAATTAGATATGTTGGATTTTTTACATCACTTATCGATTCCTTTAATGTCATTCCAATGCGGTTAATTTTTTTTATATATTCTTCAACTTGTAATTCTGGATATTCTATTAATTGTGAAAATTTAAGAGATTTCTCAATTAAATTGAAATTAGGATTCCTTACAAATGATATCCATTCTGCAACTAACGGATCAAATTTTTCACTCAATTATTACAATCTCAGTTTTTTTAGATATAATTGAGGATCTTTCAATTCTTTTGTATTTGGAGGAATTTCAATCATTTTTTTGAATGTACTGGTACCCTAATTTTTCGTATATTATTTTGTAAAGTCTTTGCCAATATTTTTTCTTATTTGATAAGCTGAAAAATCAGTGCCCATAAAGGTGGTAAGATAATTTTGAAAATCTTTATCATCTTTTAAAATATTTTCAATTGCAAAAGCTGCCATTCCTTCCATTGTTGTAAATGCTGCGTGATGATGTTGTATTGGCACTAACCATTTTTTATAAATCTCTAAAAGTTGAGGAATGAATTCGCCTATTTTTGGATCTATTTCTACATGAGTAAATGTCATTACATCTGGTCCTATCTGCTCAATTAAGAAATGATCTGGATTCAAAAAGAAAAATAGATTTGCTTTTTTTGCAAATGGAAAGTCATCTGGTACCGCCTGCAATTGGCAGTACTCTGAAAGTTTGTTAATTATTTCAGCATCTAATTTTAAAATTATGCTTGCTAATTCTTCATTTATTTTATTAACTTGTATTGCTGCATTTTTGTTTATTTGTTGTAGATTTTCTTGAGTGGCATGAATTAATTCTTCAATAACTGTCATTTTTACAGCTCCGATATATCCTGAATTTACATTATCAAATTTTACATCATATGGTTCAGCCTGCTTATGAAGAATTATTTCAGGATATCGTGATAAAATAAATTTATTCAAATAAATTATTGAATCCAAATAATCCCCATATGTTGTTGTAATTTTAGAAATGTATTGAATTGCATATGTTGAATACACTAAATATTTAGCAGTATCTTCTTGCATTAATTCTGCAATTTTTGTTTTATCTTCTTTTGCAACTGCATTAAACAGTTGTGTTACAAATTCTTTTGATTCCTTGTCTGCAAATACTTTTTCTCCTTTTAATTTTTTTAAATCTGTTAATTCTAAAAATTTTAATTGAATATTTTTTGGAATTTCTAATCCTAGAAATTCCTCTACTTTATTTTTATATGTAGAAAAAATATCTGTTGCAATATTTTCTAGACTGTTAAATTTTACTTTTTCTTTTAGATCTTCTTTGGCTCTACTGGCCAATTTAATAATCTCTTTTTCTTCATCAATTTCAACTGATAATTGCCCAAATAACGCCTCTGTAAATTCTTGAAATTCGCCCAATTCGCTTAAAATCTGGAAATACTACATTTAACATTAACTTGAATTTTTAGAAAAATCAAATACTTCATTACTAAAAAAAGAATAACAATGAAATATACATCTGTGAACATATAGTGTATGATAGCTATTATCATAATTCCAATTTTGGTTGTTGCTTTAGTGGCAATTCCTTCGTATCTTGTGTATAAATTATTTTTAAAAGATTTATTGTCCAAGCGATCTATTTTAAAAACACTTAAAAAATATAACATTGACAAAACACCTTCCCAAATAATTAGGGAATATTATGAAAATAAAGGCGAATCCTTATCTCATAAAGAAATTCAAAAACTTGAAAAAAATTATCGACAAAATGAACCAGATCAATTTCTAGCCATGTATGATGCAATTAGAGAAAATTCTAATAATGCTGGGGAATAAATTTTTTATTTAATTTACTTATGGTTGAGTTGGAATTGCAATAAATGGTGTTCCACCTTCCCCTACGACAAGTGGAAGTTTACCATCCCATGCTTGGGTCTTTAACCATTCTAGATAGTATGGATTTTCTGATAATGCTGAATTAATAATTGAAATTGCTTCTGCTTCACCTCGTGCTTCTTCTATGTTTGCTGCAGCTAAACCTACTGCTTGAGCTTCTAATTGTCTAGCTTCAACTTCAATTCTTATTAGGTCATTTTCTGCCTTCTTTGCTTTTTGTTCTGCTTCTACTTTGGATTCAATTGCTTGGGCAAATAATATTGAAAATTCAAAATCTGTAATTGAAATAACTTCGGTCTCTACATAAAATTGAGTTAATCTTTCTCTAATTGCATTTTCTATGTCTGATTTTACTAATGGTCTTTTAGTGATTAATTCTTCTGCATTATAATTTGCAGTTACTTGTTTTACTGTTTCCTCAATTGCTGGTTGGATAACTCTACTTTCATAATTTAATCCAACTTCTTTGAAAAGAAGGTTAACCTTTTCCGGATCTGGATGATAGTTAACGGTAACTGTTGTTTGTACGTTTTGAAGATCCATTGATGCACTTCTAGTTTCTGCATCATACTTTAGTGTACGAACTTCAACTTGGATTACTTCATCTTGAAACGGGGTAACAAAATGTATTCCTTCGCCCAGCGGTGGGTTTTGTACGTCTATTGCACTCCATGATGTTAAAACACCTCTATTTCCAGATTCTACTATTTTGACTGATGCTCCAACTATCACACCTACTATTATGAGTGAAATTATGATTCCAACAACGATTTTCGCACTATTCATGTTTACATTGACTCTAGGTGATTGATATTTTGACATCTGTAAATCGGTACAGATTTCCTATTATTATACCCATCATAATTTATTCTAAAATTATAAAATAATATACCTCAACAGATTTATTTTGTTCTTTTCTAGATATGACATGGAAGCTGATTTTTCATGGATTTACTTGCTAATCTTTTTAATGTTTCCATTAGCTCGAATTTTGCCCCGTGCTTTGAAAAAATTCAAATCTGATAATTTTAAGTCACAAGAAATTTCCCAAAAACCACTTGCGTCTGATTATAAGAGATACGAAGAGCAATCTGACAAACAATTTGAATCCAATTCAACTGATTATAATAAACCTCCAAAATTTTCAAAACCTGAAACCAAAAATATGCTTGTTTTAGGTGAATTAAATCGAGGAGTAAAGTTATTTGAAAATATTCAAAAAAATACTGGTTTAACAGTTGAAGAATTGAATTCTATTTTAGAAGACTTGGAAAATAATGGATTGATGAAATCTCAACAAAAGTCAGGTTTGTTTGGCATGAAAACTGAATTATTGCCAACTGATAAAGGATTCAAAGAATATTATTCCTAGATTTTCTTAAAATTTTTAATTTTAATACTTACACAAATTTGTGATTTTGGAAATAATTTGTGTGCCGGGGGCGAGTTTTGAACTCGCGACCTCCAGATTATGAGTATTGCCTTATTTGGAGAACCGTTAGAGTTTACCAATTGAACTGGCACTCTAACCAGGCTGAGCTACCCCGGCATATTATATGGCTTAAAATTTGAGAAATTAAATGATTCTACTGGTATATTTTTTTCTTTTTTTAGATTGATTTTAAAATTTATTGGATTTTATGGATTATGTCTTTCCACTTTACATCCTCATTTTTTACCCAGAGAAATTTCTTTTGTAATGCTGCAGTGTACAATTTTTCCCATTCTACTCCAACTTCATCTGTCCATGCTTTGAAAACACGTGGATCTATGTAGTTTCTAAGAGATGTTCCAATTGCATAATCTTTAGTTTTTTCTGATAAATCTAATTGAAGTTCTAGTTTTTCTAATCTATCTTTATGTTTTGCTTTTTGATTTTTGATTTGTTCATTCAATGTGTTAATTCTTTCTGTCTTACTTTTCTTTTGAGTATCTGTTTTTGGTTCATTTGATTCAACTTGCTTAAGTGTTTCTTGGGTTTTTTTCCATGGTTGTTCCTTTTCTAATTTTTTAATAGAATCTCGTTTATTTTGTAATGTTAATTCATATGTTTTAGGAATTGTTCTTTTATGATTACACATCATTGCAGCTTCCAAGTTTGCTAATTTGGCATGATATAATTTTTCATTTGGTGTTTTTGCTTTAATTGTATCGTGTTTTATTAGATAATCTTTAACAACTGTTGTTGCAAGATACGTTCTAAACACTTTGGCAGTCAATCCTTTTACAATTCCGGAATAATATTGATTCACATGCCTTGATGTTATATCTTCAAAAATTTCATCATTTGGTTTTTTCTTTTCTATAATATTTTTAAGATTTTCATGTAATTGTTTATCGTGACCTTCGGCAACAACTGTTTCTTGCCATCTAACACTATCTTTACCTAGAAAATCAAATTCTATTGTTTTTGCTGTAATTTTGACATGTTCTTTTCTTAGAGTTGTTGCACCAACTGTATCTGCTTCGTCTGGATCTTTTTCATCCCCTACTCTCATAGCAGTTCTATAAATCAAATAACAAGCAGTAGATATTTTATTAATTTTAGAATCTTTACTTTTCATATCGTTAACTATTCTGTCTTTAATTTTTTCAATTTCATTTCCTAGTTTAACTGCTTTTTCGTATTTTTCTTTGTCTCTATCTTGTTTTAGTCCTGAAGTATCTGCTAACCATACATACTTTCTTTTTTGTGTAAGAAAATCCATCCAACTAGCTAGCCACATTGAATCATTTTCATTAATAATTTTACCCCAATTACCTTCTGGTTTTTTTGCTTCCTTTCCCAAGTTTAATGTTACATCTTTTGCTGTAACTCTGGGTTTCCATTTGCCTCTTAGTGGATGTTCTCCTCTACCGATGAATATTCCTGGTGGTTCTGCCATATAATTTCCAACTTCAACTTCTTTTCCGTCCATGACTGCAATTCCGTACTTTGTTTTTAATTTTTCACTTAATTCTTTTCTTTTAATGGCTAATGCTTTCCTGTCTTCTTTTGTCATCATTTCTTTGTAGTCTTTTTCTTTATCTACAATTTTGTAGGCATTTGAAAAATCAATTTCTTCATATGAAATTTTTTTAAATTTTGAATCTAATGTTTTGGTAAAATCACCTGTAAAGTTTTTTTGAAAAACTTTATCTTGTGCATATGGTGTGTCTTTTTTCTTTGCCCACTGATACACCATCTCTTCTTGATTGATGTTTAGATTGATAGTCTCGCCTTTAATTTTAATTGTAATTCCTTGCTTCTCGTATTCTGGAGGGAACAGGATTCCATTATGTTGTAATTTTTTCCATTTCATGTTGATTCTTAATTGCGGACTTTGACAAAATTTGTTTGTATGTGTATATAATTTAAGATATTGTGGTCATCATCATGGAAATAGTTCTTTACTCATGTATTTTTCAAATTCTAGGTCTGTTTTGGATTGTTTTGCTTCGATAAACATGGCTGCATCCGTTCCTACAATATATCGTGGTAATATTTCATCACTGTGAATTGCCTTAATAATTACATCTGCAACTTGTGATGGCGGAGTTCCCATTTCTGCCATCATTTTAAGACCTGCAAGAATATGATCTGTTAATTTTTTGTATTTTGGGTCTGTCTTTGATTCTGGAATTTTCATAGAATTAAAAAAATTTGTTTTGATTACTCCTGGTTCAATCAACGTGGTTTTTATTCCAAATAGACCTAGTTCATATCTTAAACATTCACTAAATCCTTCTAAGGCAAATTTTGTACTGATGTAGGCTGGAGAACCTGGTAATCCTATCTTTCCAACTACTGAACTGATATTTACTATAATTCCTGATTTTTGGTTTCTCATAATTGGTGATACCTCCTGAATTATTCTGACAATGCTAAAAAAATTTGTTTCAAATTGTTTTCTAAAATCCTCTATTGGAACATCTTCAGTGCATCCAAATTGACCATATCCTGCATTATTTACTAAAACATCTAATCTACCGTATTCTAAAGAGATTTTTTTAATTGCTGAAACAATTGATTCTTCTTTGTCTACATCCAATTCAATAATTTTTATTTTAAGATTTTCTTTTTTTGCGGCATATTCTAATTCTGCTGATTTTTTAATATCTCTCATACTTGCCAATGTTTCATATCCGTCTCTTGCTAGTGCTAATACTGTTTCTAATCCAATACCTGATGAACTACCAGTTACAAGAGCAACTTTTCCCATGGTTATCTTATTTTTTTCTTATATTTATCCCATTTTGATTTTTTTACCCAAATGGTTTCCTTTCTTCTACATCTGGGATATGAAAATTTTAAGATATATTTTGTAAGAAATATCTAATAATTTATTATTTAATTTATTTACTAATCAATGAGATTATTAACCTAGAAGCCATTTTCAATTTAAAAATGAAAAAAATAGAAATTAACAAAATATACAATCAAAACTGTATTGGAGGGATGAAATTAATTCCTAAAAATAAAATTGATCTTGTAATTACTGATCCTCCTTTTGCTATTAATTTTCAAGCAAAAAAAGCTAATTACAATAGAACTGTTTCTAGGGTTTTATCTGGATATAATGAAATAAAGCCTGAAAATTACTATGATTTTACATTTTCTTGGATGAGTGAAGTTTTTAGAATTTTAAAGGATTCTGGAAGCATGTATGTTTTTTCAGGATGGAATAATCTAAAGGATATTTTAACTGCTTTGGATGATGTTGGATTTGTAACTATTAATCATATTATTTGGAAATATCAATTTGGTGTTGTAACAAAAAAGAAATTTGTTACTTCTCATTATCATTGTCTTTATGTTTGCAAAAATGATAAACAAAGAAAATTTTTCCCTTTTACTAGATTCAAAAAAGATGATAAATCTGAAGATGGTCGTAGTCTTCACTATCGAGATAAAGAGGATGTTTGGGATATTAAACGTGAATATTGGATTGGGGATGAAAAAACTCCTACAAAACTTCCATTAGAAATAATTAAAAAATTATTAGATTATTCTAGTGAAAAAAAAGATATTGTTTTTGATCCTTTTTTGGGGTCGGGACAAACTGCTGTAGTAAGTAAATCTATGGACCGTCGTTATCTTGGATTTGAAATTGTTCCTGATTATTACAAATTTGCTAAAAAGAGATTAGATAAAGATCTATATCGGATAAAAACATTGAAATGATTTTTATTTTGTTTCATTAATGTCAGTTGTTTTTTGACCAATCTTTAAAGAAATTTCTTTTTGAAGTTCATCATCTGTCTTTCCCTCTGCTTTAATTCCAGCTGATTTTCCTATCATCTCTAATTTTTCTCTTTCTGTTTCTACTGGTCCAGATATTTTTGGTATTTCCTCAGTTACATCTTTCATTTGTTGTTGAATTTCATTTTTTGCTTTGTTATATTCACTCATAATTTTTCCCATTTTTTTAGCTGTACCTGGAAGTTTACCTGTTCCTAAAACTAATACAATTGCAACAAATATGATTATCATCCATTCACTTCCACCTATGTTTAATGAATATTCAAACATGTTCAGATATTTTTTGATTTAAAATTAAACGTAATGTTTGATTTTATGCCTAATTAATTAGTTAATTTTAAAAGTTATTTATTCACTAATTTTTAATGGCTCTAATTTCTTTCTTGAAATTATTGCTAGGGATGTAACTCCTATTCCTATTATTGCAAATATTATGTATGGTGTTTCGCCTCCAAATGATTGAGTAATTGGTCCTCCTACTGTTGGTCCAATTGCCCACCCAAATCCAAAAATTGTTTCATATGCTCCAATAATTTTTCCAGATATGCCTTTTTTTGTTTTACTTAAAATAATTTCTAAAGTTAATGGAAAAAATATACTAAAACCAAATCCCATCAATACCAAGGAAATTCCAAACATGATGATTGAATCTGCAACAACTGATATTGCTAATCCCACTGAAATTGCTAGTGTTGCTGCAATCAAAGTTTGACTTGTTTTTCTAGCAAATTTTCCTGCCAATGCAAGTGATACTACTCGTGAAATTCCAAAGGCAAAATATAGATACAAAATTTCTGTTGCACTAATTCCTTTATCATTAAGAAATGCTGGAAAAATCGTTAAAATTATTCCAAATGATGATGTACAAAAAATTAATAATGTTATAACTTCTGGAAATTTTTTCATGTCTTTAATTGCTGAAAAAGAAAATCGCTCGTGTTGCTTTTTGATTTTTTTTCTTGATGCAAGTAGTGCTGTAATTATTGATCCAGCTAAAACGAATGCTGCAATTTGGAATAATATTCTATATGTGACATCTAGGTTTTCTAAAAATGCTGTACCTAGTAATGGTCCTATCATAAAACCCATTACAAAAAACATTGTAAACCACGAGATATGCTTGACTCTATTTTTCTCTGTACTTTCATTTGAAATAATTGATTCACACGGTGGCCAGAAAAATGCGTGAGCTACTCCTGTTATTATTCTAAATCCTAATATTTCTGGAATTGACTGCGCAATTGATAAAAGGTAAATTGATGCTGAATTAATTGCTGCCCCTATAGCTAGTATGTACGCATTGTTTATTCTATCTAACAATATTCCTACAAAAATTGGAATGAACATGTATGGTACAAAATTTGCTAATCCTATGAAACCTAATTCTGAATATGATGCACCAATGACATTTTTTGCAAAAATTGGGAGTATAGGACCATGAAGACCATATGAAATTCCTATGATTAATCCTGTAATGTTAACTAAAATTAGAACTCTGTTCATTTGTATGCTGCAACCATTATTGCGCCACCCATGAGATCCTTTTCAAATTCCACCCGTGAAAATTTTTCTAATAGTAATCCTTCTAATTTTTTATTTTGAGGCCATCTTTGGAATGTTCCATACAATGTTCCAAATTTTAATCCTAATCGTCCTCCTGCACTAAATGCAAGAATTGGTAAAATACATCTTAGATAAAATCCAACTCCTGCTCTGATAAATCTGTTATCTGGTTTACCTAAATCTACAATTACCATTCTTCCTTCTTTTTTTATTACTCTGTGAATTTCAGAAATTGCAATTCTTAAATTAATTGCATCTCTTAATGAATAGCCACATAATACTGCGTCAAATTCCTCATCTCTAAATGGTATGTGTTCAAAAACACCATTAGTCATATCTGGAATTTTTTCAAAATGTGAACTTGTATTTTTGAGCATAGGTATCAGGGGATCATAAAGTGTAATTGAAATATCTCCATCTGTGAGTTTTAGGGCTGTTTTAGACATATTTCCAAAACCAGAACCTGCATCTAAAATTTTATTTCCTTTGAATACTCTTCCTGAAATTCCTCGACTTCTGTGCTCTGTATCTTTGCCTAGTGATATTATTGAATTTACTTTATCATAAATTGGAATAATTTCTCTAAGTACTTCAATGACTTCGCTCCAATAACTGCTACCTAAACCCATTATCTATTCCCTCATTAAATGTAATTGAATATTTTTCAAATTTAAAACTTCTATAAGTTTGTAAATTTGGATACGTTCTTAGAATAGTTTTCTAACTCTGACTCTGAAACTTTTTCAAAAACTTTTGATTTTGATGATACCTTGGCCATTTTGACATTTTTAATTTCATTTTTTAATTCTGCTTTTAAATTGATTGATGCTATAGCTAATGCTGCTGCATCTTCTAAACTCATATCTGGATTATAATTTTTTTCTAAAAATGAATTAACATCATCAGCACCTGCACCTATTGCAACTGCTGTGAATTGTACATATGTTCCACTAGGATCTATCACATAGATTGCTTCTCCTTTTTGATCAACTCCTCCAATAATCATAGAGACCCCGTTTGGTCGTACTCCACCATATTGAGTAAATTGATGAGCTGTATCTGCTAAATATTTTGAAACTGTTGCAATTTCTACTGACTCGTCATAGGTCATTCTATTTCCTTGTGAAAATGCTCTTGCATTGTCTACTTGAACACGTGCATCTGGAATGTAACCTGCTGCTGCAACACCAATGTGATAATCTACTTGGAAAATTTTCTGTGTAATATTTTTAGTTTGTAAAGTTCTAGCTTTTTCTTCAACTGCCATAATGACTCCCTGTTTGGTACTTATTCCAATAGCTAATGTTCCTCTCTTTACAGTCTCTATTGCGTATTCAACTTGATAGATTCTACCGTCGGGAGAATACATTGTAGGTGTCATATCGTAACCGCGTGATGCCATCATGATATCACAAGTTTATTCTCAGTCAATTTAAGGGTAATTATCTATCCATTATTGTACATTTTTTCAAAATTTAAAATACCAATATTGATTTTTGAACCAAACTTATATAATCTAAATCGTACTAATCTCATCATTATGGTAAAGTCTGATCCCTTTGCTAATGCAACTAAACAAGTTAATGATGCTTGTGATATTCTTGGAATAAAAGACAAAGGAATTCGTGAGTATCTTGCAATACCAAATAAAATGTTGAGAGTTAAAATTCCTGTTAAAATGGATAATGGAAAAATTAGAATGTTTACTGGTTTTAGAAGTCAACACAATAACGATAGAGGTCCATACAAAGGTGGTATACGTTATTTCAATCCTGAAGGTGGTATTGAATACATGGAACGTGAAGTAATGGCTTTATCATCTTGGATGACTTGGAAATGTGCAATTGTTGATGTACCTCTTGGAGGTGGAAAGGGTGCTATCTATGTTAATCCTAAAACTGAGAAACTTAGTGATGGTGAAATGGAGAGATTGACAAGAGCTTTTACTTTCAAAATTTCTGAAATTATTGGACCTGAAAAAGATATTCCTGCTCCTGATGTATACACTACTGGTAGAGAAATGACTCAAATCATGGATACTTTTAGCAAATTAAACGGAAACAAATATTCTCCTAGTGTAATTACTGGCAAGCCAATTTCAATGGGTGGTTCTTTAGCAAGAAATGTTGCAACTGGTTTAGGAGTTGCATATACAGTTAGAGAAGCTGCAAAAACTTTGAAGATTAACCTAAAAGGCGCAAAAGTAATTTTACAAGGATTTGGTAATGCAGCAACATTTTCTGGAGAATATTTAGAAAAAATGGGTTCAATAGTAATTGGTGTTAGTGATTCAAAAGGGTCGATATTAATTCCTAAAGGAGCTAAAGTTAGTAAAATTTTAGAGCATAAAGAAAAAACTGGTTCTGTTGTAGGTTTTACTGGTAGTAAAAAAGTTTCAACTGAAGATTTACTAACTGCAAAATGTGATATTTTAATTCCAGGAGCTTTAGAAAATCAAATTACTGCAGCAATTGCAAAAAAACTAAATTGTAAAATTCTTGCTGAAGCTGCAAATGGTCCAACTTTACCTGAAGCAGATCCTATAATTGAACAAAAAAAAATTCTTGTTATTCCTGATATTTTAGCTAACTCTGGTGGTGTATGTATTTCATATTTAGAATGGGTTCAAAATAATATGGGATATTACTGGAGTTTTGATGAAGTTGCATCTAAGATGGAGAAAAATATTACACAAGGATTCAAAGATGCATATGCATTATCAAAAAAATATAAAGTTGATATGCGTAAAGCTACAATGGTTTTAGCAGTTGAACGTGTTTTGGAAGCATTTCATCATAAGGGTATCTGGCCTTAGTAAATTTATTTTTTAATTCATAGAATGTCTAATGTTTTATTAATACAAAATACTAAAATTGAAAATTCAGGATATTTAGGAGAATTATTATCTGAAGATGGATTTGATATTACTTCAGTTAATGCAAAACATGAAACAATTCCCACAAAAGAATTTTCATTAATAGTAATACTTGGTGCCCCTGAGAGTGCTAACGATGATTTACCATATCTTATAGCTGAACAAAAATTAATTAAAAATTCTGTAAATTCGAATATTCCTGTTTTAGGAATTTGTTTGGGATCACAATTAATTGCAAAAACTTTTGGTGCCAAAGTCTACCAAGGCCCAAAAAAAGAGATTGGATTTTATCATGATCTGATGTTTTCAAATAATTCTAAATTATTTGAAGGATTCAAAAACCCATTTTCTGTATTTCATTGGCATGGTGATACTTTTGATTTACCTATTGGTGCCACTAGATTAGTATTATCTGCTAATTATCAAAATCAAGCATTTCGATACAAATCTGCAGTCGGTCTTCAATTTCATCTTGAAATAAATGAACAAATGGTGAATCTTTGGTTAGATAAAACTGAAGAAAAATTAAAACAAATTACATACATAGATCCACAAAAAATTCGTTCAGACATTAATGAAAATATTTCTATTGTAAAATCTAACATGGAACTTTTTTATAATAATTTTAAATGTGAATTTGGTCTTTGACCAAAGTTTAATATATTGAGTTTTGATTTCATCGATCAAACAATGACTGTTGTGAATAAACTTTTTCAAGAAACTATTCAAACCGATCATAAGGTTATCACTGAAGAATTATCTAAATCCATTCTCAAAACTTATGGAATTAAGGTTCCACCATATGCATTAGCCACATCTGCATCTGATGCTGTAAAACAAGCAAAAAAAATTGGTTTTCCACTTGTAATGAAAGTAGTATCTCCACAGATATTACATAAAACTGATGTTGGTGGAGTTAAAGTTGGTATTAATAATGTAGGAGATGTTAAAAAAACCTTTGATGATATGTTTGGTCGTCTTTCTAAAAAGAAAGGTGTTGATGTAAAAGGAATTCTTTTAGAAAAAATGGTTCCTAAGGATGGAGTTGAATTAATTGTAGGTATTCAAAATGATCCTCAATTTGGCCCAATGATTATGGTTGGATTAGGTGGAATCATGACTGAAATTTTCAAAGATGTTGCATTTAGAATGCTACCAATTTCAACTTTTGACGCAAAATCAATGCTAAATGAATTAAAGGGTTCAAAACTTCTCAAAGGATTTCGTGGCAGTGCACCAATTGATCTTAACATGATTGCAAAAGCACTTGTACAAATTGGTAAAATGGGAGTTGATAATGCAGATTATGTTAATAGTATTGATTTTAACCCTGTAATTGTATATCCAAAAACTTACTTTGTAGTGGATGCAAAAATAATTTTAAATAATGAATTAAAAAAGAATTCAATTTCAAAAGATAAACCAAATACTACATCTATGGAGTCTTTCTTTACACCAAAATCTGTTGCATTAGTTGGTGCATCTGCAACACCTGGAAAAATTGGTAATTCTGTATTGGATGCACTTGGTAAACAAGATTACAAAGGTAAAGTCTATCCAATTAATCCTACACAAACATCCATCCTTGGAATAAAATGTTATCCATCTTTAGATGCAGTAACTGAACCAATTGATCTTGTTGTTGTTTGTGTTGATCTTTCCGCATGTGGGGAAATTATGAAAACTTGTGCAAAGAAAGGAATCCACAATGTTGTAATTGTTTCTGGTGGAGGTAAGGAACTTGGTGGTGATAGAGCTTTAATGGAATCTGAAGTAAAAGAATTATCAATAAAGCATAAGATTCGTGTAATTGGTCCTAATTGTATTGGAATGTTTAATGCGGCAAATAGACTTGATTGTGCATTCCAAGGACAAGAAAGAATGGTGCGTTCAAAATTAGGACATGTTGCATTCTTTTCTCAAAGTGGAACTATGGGAATTAGTATGTTAGAAAGTGCTGATTTGTTTGGCTTATCTAAAATGATTAGTTTTGGTAATCGTTCTGATGTTGATGAAGCAGATATGATTTGGTATGCTGCAAATGATCCTCAAACTACAGTAATTGGATTATATGTTGAAGGATTTGGTGATGGAAGAAAATTCATCAATACAGCTAAACGTGTAATGAAAGAGAAAAAGAAACCTATTGTTATTTGGAAAAGTGGTAGGACTGCAGCTGGTGCAAAACAGGCTGCATCCCATACTGGTTCACTTGGTGGTTCAAATGCAATGATAATGGGTGCATTCAAACAAGCTGGAATTATTTCAGTTGACAGTTATCAAGAATTAGTTGGAGTTCTTAAGGCACTTGCGTGGCAACCTGCAGCAAAAGGAAATCGTGTTGCAATGACTAGTAATGGTGCTGGACCAATGATTGGTGGAATTGATCAATTAGAAAGATTAGGACTTACTATTGGAAATTTATCTCCAAAAATTCGTCAAAACATAAAGGATCATTTCCCACCTGCTGTTCCAATTCATAATGGTAATCCTGCAGATGTGGGTGGCGGTGCAACTGCTGATGATTATAATTTTGTAATTGAACAATTTTTTGCTGAAAATAATATTGATATTGCTATGCCTTGGTTTGTTTTCCAAGATGATCCACTCCAAGAAACAATTGTTGATTATTTAGCTGCTCTTTCAAATAAAAAGACGAAACCTATTCTGGCCGGTGGAAATGGTGGTCCATATACTGAAAAAATGATTAATTTAATTGAGAAACATAATGTTCCAGTTTATCAAGATCTTAGAACTTGGGTTGCAGCTGCATCTGCATTAGCCCAATGGGGCAAAATACTCGGTAAATAGATAACATTTAAGTTTCGTATAATTTTCTCTGTAATTATGTCTCTAGTTACCACATCTATTTCTGATGGCATTTGCACTGTAAAAATCAATAGACCCGATAAACTTAATGCTATGAATACTGATGTTGCAAAAGAATTAATCAAAACTTTTGAAACACTTAACCATGATAATAATGTAAAAGTTATCATTTTAACTGGTGAGGGTGAAAAAGCATTTTCTGCAGGAGCTGATATTGAATACATGTCAAAAATTTCTGCAGACGAATCTGTTGAATATGCAAAAACTGGACAACTTCTAACTGCAACTGTTGAACTTGTTAAACAACCAACAATTGCTGCAATCAATGGATTTGCATTAGGTGGAGGTTGTGAACTTGCAATGTCATGTGATATTAGAATTGCAGCTGACACTGCAAGATTAGGTCAACCAGAAGTAACAATTGGAATTCCACCTGGATGGGGAGGAACACAAAGATTGATGAGAATTGTGGGAATAGCAAAGGCAAAAGAACTTGTCTATACTGGAAAAATGATCAAAGCTGATGAAGCAAAAGAAATTGGGTTAGTTAACCATGTAGTACCTCTTGCATCATTACAAGAAGAAACTTTGAAAATGGCACAACAGATCGCTGGATGTTCAACTATGGGTGTTCAGATGTCTAAAGTTGCCATCAATAAGGGAAGAAATGCAGATCTTGATACTGGTCTTTCTATTGAACTCCTTGCTTGGAGAAATTGCTTTACACATCCTGATCGCGAAGAACGAATGACTTCATTTGTAAATAAATCCAAAAAATAACCTATTTTAGTCTCTTTTTTTATTTTTATATTTTATTGAGCCTATAAATTACTAGTATGTTAATGAGGAAAAGCTTATTATAATTTAAAATTGATTTTAATTGTAATGGCAACTGAACAAACACAAAAAATGGTTACAGTTACTGCAAAAGCAGCTGAGAAAATCCGTGAATTTATGAAAGAAGAGGCAGAATCACCTTCATACTTACGAGTATACGTACAAGGTGGAGGTTGCTCTGGATTGTCTTATGGAATGGGCTTTGAAAAAGCACCAGAAGAAGATGATATCGTTCTTGAAGAAAATGGAGTAAAACTCTTAGTTGACAGTTACAGTGTTGATCATTTACAAGGTGCAAACGTTGACTATATTGAAAGCCTAATGGGTTCTGGATTTAAAATTAACAATCCAAATGTTACAAAATCCTGTTCATGTGGCCATTCATTTAGTACTGAATAAAATCATATAATTATTTTCATTTTTTAATTTTCTTATCTAATTCGTATTGAAAATTTTATTCATTTATGCGATACCCTCATATATTGTATAATGGAAATGTGGGTATAATGATACAGGAGATGAATTTATGCCTCAATCAGGAATTGTCAAATATCACGTTAAACTTTCCTATGAAGTTGATGGACTCGTTGAAAGAGCAGATATAATCGGAGCCATCTTTGGTCAAACAGAAGGACTGTTGGGCCCAGAGATGAATTTGAATGAACTGCAACGAGTTTCTAAAGTAGGACGTATTGAAGTTATTACTAAATCTACATCCAACACAACAAATGGTAGTGCTGTAATTCCAATGAGTACTGATATTGATACTTGTGCATTAATTGCAGCAGGTATTGAAAGCATTGATAAGGTTGGTCCATTTGATTGCAAATTTTCTTTAGATGGAATTGACGATGTACGTGCTGCAAAAAAAGATGAAATTGTAAGACGTGCAAAAGAAATTAAGCAAAAATGGGCAACAAAGACGGTTAGTGAAGGTGAAAGTATGCTAAATGATGTTCATCAAGGTGATAATGGGAAACTGTCCACATATGGACCATCCAAATTAACTTGTAGTTCTGGAGTGTTTAATTCAAAATGGATAATTTTAGTTGAAGGTAGAGCTGATGTAATCAACTTATTGAGAGCTGGTTATGATAACGTTCTTGCAATTGAGGGAGCAAAAATCGATGAATCAATTAAAGAACTATGTTCACAAAAAGAAACGGTTGTTGCATTTATTGATGGAGATAGAGCCGGTGGATTTATTCTTAAAGAACTAAAGTCTGTGGTAAAACTTGATTATGAATTGCAAGCAGATGCTGGTGTTGAAGTAGAAGAATTAACTCCTCAAAGAATAGATGAAATTTTACAACCTATTGCTGATGAAATTAAAAACGGTAAACCTGCACCAAAACTAAGTAGTGATGACGATAAATCACTTGCAGATGTGGCATCCAAAATTTTCCCAAATCTCAATGAAACTTTAGAAGCTATTGCATTGGACAATGATAAAAATGAAATTTTCAAAGTTCCAATTAGTGAAGTAGTCAGTAAATTGTCCTCTCAATCTGGTATCAAGTATCTCCTATTGGATGGAATTATTACAAAAAGACTATTGGAAGGAGCAAGAGATGCTGGAATTCAATGTGTAGTTGGACACAGAGTTGTAAAATTATCTAACTCTGATGGCATGACTCTTAAGACATTTGCTGATCTAGGCATATCTTAGGATTTTAAATGACTGAACTAAAAATTCAGCATATTCTAACATTATCTTATCTTTTATCTAAAGGGGCTAAATACAATTATGTTACAATTACAACTTCTTCTTTAGGGAAAAATATCAATAAATCCCAGCAAGCTGCATCCAAACATTTACTTGAATTAGAACAAAACAAATTCATTACTAGAATAATCAGTGGAAGAAATTTATCTGTAAAAATTACTAGTAAAGGTTTTTCTGAAATGGTTAAACTATCTTCTATTTTACAAAAGAGTTTGGATTCCTCTCCTTCTTCTGTTGATCTTCAAGGTACTATAGTTTCAGGAATGGGTGAAGGTGCATACTATATGGCATTAAAAGGATATACAAAACAATTTCAATCGAAAATTGGTTATATTCCATTTCCTGGAACATTGAATATTCGATTGGATAAAAAAATTCATCAAGAATCTATTAAACAATTTGAAACTTTGGATGGAATTAAAATTGAAAGTTTTTCTGATGGTAAGCGAACATATGGTTGGGTAAAATGTTTTTCAGCTATATTGAATAATTCTATTAATTGTGAATTAATAATACTTGAACGCACTCATCATGATGATTCTGTAATTGAATTAATATCTAAAACATGTTTACGAAAAAATACTAAATTAAAAGATGGTTCAAAAGTTTCAATTAAAATTGAAATTAATTCTTAGATGCCATGAATTGACTCGCCATACTCTTTTTCTATTTTAGAACTAGAACTTTCAGGAATTGGTGATTGTAATCTAGCAACTTTAGCATCCAATTTAATTTTTTTACATCCTTCTGTAATGAATTGTTCTTGATGAACCTGATCATATCCTAATGCAATAATTTGTGGCCTTACTAAATTCACTGTTTTAAAAATATCATTTTCTTGTCCTATTAAACACAAATCTACCACGCCTAGTGAATTTACTAATTCTTGTCTTTGTTCTTGATTGTGTATTGGTCTTCGTTTTTTCATTTTTACTGCAGTGTTATCTGTTGCAACCACCACTACCAATACGTCTCCTAACGCTTTTGCTGCATTCAATGTGGATATGTGACCTGGATGAATGATATCAAAAACCCCTCCTGCCAATACTATTCGTAAAGAATCTCTTCCCATTTCTGATAATGTCGTTTTGTCCTCATTTACAAGATTTTTTTGTATGAGTTGAGAAATCTTTTCTTCAATTTGCTCAATTGAAAGCATGCTTTTTTCTTTGATTATGTCTATTGGATTATTTCCGTTAATTTGACCTACACATATTGCCGCAAGAATAGTCTTTTCAATTAATTCCAATGTTTTTTCTACCTTCTGACCCATTCATTAATTTATTGATGACGTTACATCTTTGGCTCAAGGCCTTTTGCCATCCTTAATGCATCTACTAACCCATCTGCATAACCAATACTCAAAATTGCAACTTCATCATGACCGTCATCTAAAAATTTCTCAGCATCTTTAACGTATAATTCTGCATTTTCTAAAATTATTTTAAATTCATTTTCATTTTCATAATATGGTTTAATTTCTTCAAGTGCATCTCTAACCATTGGAACATATTTTTTCATCATTTGAATTGAAATTTTTTGCGTATTTTCAGAATTATCAAATGGCTCATCTGTACATTTTCCAAATAATTTTAATGCATCAGATTCTGTAAAATGCAATTTACCTGGAATAATTACTGTATGAGGTGCTTTTCCAAAATCTATTTTTAATAAATTCGATATTTTTCCTGAAATAATTGTTTGATCTTTAAAACCAATTCTTGATGCAACTATTACATAACTTGATTCTGTTAGGACTTTTCTCCTTTCTCCTTTTTCCGTTTCTAATAGTCCTTTCAGTGCATCCTTGGGATCTAAGAAAAAATCTTTATTTTGATTGTATTCTAATAGCAGAATCGTATGGTTTCCTTCAATCAAATTTTTATAAATTACATAATATGGTGTTGTCAGTGATTTTACTTCACTCATTATTGTTGCTATTCTTCCAACTTTGTAAAAGTGTAAACCACATTCCCCTATCATTGATGTAAGTGATGATGATGCATGTATGGAATGTGTTTGTGTTTTGTTTTCAATTGCCCTTACTCGTAATTCGACATGTGTTGTTGCAATGTACGGATCACCATAAGATAACAAAATTACATTTTTTTCTTTTGCCATTTCTAAAATTTCATTACCGTCTTCAACTAGCCATCTTTTTGCAGGGATAAATTCACCTTTTACTGCATTTTGAATTTTTTCTAAATCTGATTTACTTATAGGACTAGTAAACTGTTCTAGATACACAATATCTGCTTTTGATATTGCATCTAATCCTTCAATTGAAATAGACTCAAAACCTGAAATTCCTAAACCTACAAAAGATAACATTATTGCATTGTTTTATCATGTAGTCTTTTTAAATGCTGTAGAGTTGCTTTGAAAATTTCTATACCTTTTAGATACTCTTCAATTGATACTTTTTCATCTATTGTATGAGCTTCATGTGGATCTCCAGGACCATATGTTACAACTGGAATATTCCATTGATTTCCTAAAACATTCATGTCTCCAGTTCCTGTTTTTCTAATTAAGGTAGGTTTGGATTTTTCAACTTGCAAAATACCTAGTGTAAATGCTCTAACTAATACTGAATCATGTGGTGCTTCAAATGGTTCAGTTTCATCTAAAATTGAATAAAATGCTTCAACTTCTCTATTTTGAGAAATTTCTTTTACCAATACCGCAATTTTTTGTTCAATAGTTTTACAATTCATGTCCACTGGAATTCTAATGTCAAAAAGAGTTTCACATTCTTTTGGTGTTATGTTGTGACTTGTTCCACCTTTAATCTCAGTCATTGTTGCGGTTAGTAGCATTCCTTTTGTTTTATTCTCTTGATTTGCTTCTAGTTTTTCTTTTAATTCTTTTACAAATATCATTGATTCTTCAATTGCATTTTTTGAAAGCCATGGAGCACTTGCATGTGAACTATTTGGAACTGTAATTTTCAAATTAATTGCTAATCTTCCTTTGTATGCAATTGTGACTTGTTTTATTCCACTTGGTTCTCCAAATACTGCATAATCTACATTCATTTGTTTTTTTACAATATTTTTTATTCCAATTGCATTTCCTTCTTCATCTACTGCTCCTACAAAAATAACCGTTCCTTGATTTTTTTCAACTGATGCTGCTGCAAATAACATTGCCATTAATGGTGCTTTTGCATCTGATGCCCCTCTACCATAAAGTGAGTCTCCTTCTTTTCTAACTTTTATTTTACCTGGCACTACATCCATGTGTCCACATAGCATAATTGTTGGAGAACCTGAGCCTTTTTTTGCAATGATGTTACCTACTTCGTCAATTTCTATATCTTCAAATCCTAAATCATCACATTTATCTGCTAAAAATTCAGCCATTGGTTTTTCACTAAGAGATGGTGTGTACAGTCTTAGTGATTTCTCTAGCATTTTTGTTGCAAATTTTGAAGTTACTGTAAAATGATTGTCCATTTTATCTTTCTACTTTCATTGCATAATCCAGCATTAGAGAAGGTATGTCTACACCACATACCCTTACAGTATTTTTATATTCTGTTGTGTTATTAACTTCATGAACTACTAATCCTTTTTCTTCACTTTCCATTAAATCAACTCCTACAATATCTCCTTCTACTGCATTTTTTGCTTTGATACACATTTCTTCCATTTCTTGTGTAATTTTACATGGTTCAGCAGTTCCACCTAATGCCATATTTGTTTTCCAATGGTCTGACTTTCTGTAAATCGCAGCAACTATTTTATCGCCTACCATTATTGCTCTAATATCTCTGGGTGGTCTATTTACAAATTCTTCTAAATAATGAATTTGATAAATAGGATACATTGTTTCTCGACTTTCAATTATTCCTTCAGCCGATTCTTTATCATTTAATTTTGAAATTAATCTTCCCCAGCTACCTACTGTTGGTTTGATCACTCTTGGATATCCACCTGCTTCTAATGCCTCCAATACTGCATCCTTTGAAAATGCAACAGTTGCATCTGGTGTTGGCACTCCAAATTTTTTTAGTAACATATGTGTAAACAATTTGTTTCCTGCAAAGATCCCTGTATTTAGACAATTGATTACTTTAACTCCTAATCCTTCAAGAGCTGCTGTAGAATGTACATTTCTATAGTAGCTGACACATCGCTGTATAACTACTCCATAATCTTCAGGATTTTTTTCTAAATCTAAAGCTAGTTTTTTACAATCAACCATCTGTATGTTGATGTCTTTTTTTTTACCAGCTTCTAGTAGAGCTTTTTCTTCCCAACGTATGGAATCGTAAAGAATTGTAACATCGGGATTCACTGTCCCCAATCCTCGCCAACCGTTTGGGCCGGCTTTAGTTCAAAACCATGTGAACCTTTTGCTAATTCAAAACTTGATCCACATTCTGGACATGTTACAATTTCTCCTTCAAGTGCATCACTTGGCACGGAAATATCTGCATCACATTCTTCACATTTTGACATATCTGTTATTCATTTCTCCTCTTTATTTATCTTCAATAATCTTTTTTTCAAGTCTATCATCAAGTGGAATTTCTAATAGGTCTCCCATTCGTAGATTTTTTAGTCCAGATGCCACTGCCTTTGCACCTGCTTCATCACTTTCTAATCCTAGTAATGACATCAAGTAGGCTGCACCTGTTTTTCCAGCTAGTTCTCCAAATACTATTGTTCTTCTATTTCCTACAGCTCGTGGTGGAATTGGTTCATACGCTGCTGGATTTTTGAGAATGGCTGCAAGGTGTGTACCTGCCTTGTGTTTGTATGCTGATGAACCTACAATTGGTTTTGAATCATATGGTTTGATTTTAGTATAATCTTCAATCAATTTGGATAAATCCAATAACATGTCTAATCTAAAATCATTTGGAGATTTGTACAAGTATGTTAGTGCTACTGCAACTTCTGCAAGTGGTGGTATTCCAGTTCTTTCACCGATTCCATCAATAGTTGTATGAATTTGATCCACTCCTGCATCACATGCTGAAAATGCATTTGCAACTGCAAACCCAATATCATTATGAACATGTGCATCCAATGGAACACTAATTTCATCTCTAACCTTCTTTACAAAATTATACATCCCAATTGGTCGCATAATCCCAACTGTATCTGGAAGACTAATTCTATCTACTCCTGCTTCCTCAATAGCTTTACAGACAGTTAGTAAAAATTCTGGTTCTGCTCTGCTTCCGTCTTCTACTGTGAATCTAATTTTTAATCCATGAGATTTTGCATACTCTACAGTTTCTACAGCTCTTTCCAAAGCTTCTTCTCTGGAAATTCGTAATTTATCTTTTAGATGTATATCTGAAATTCCTAAATATGCCGCACACCATTTTGCATCACAATCCAATGATATGTCTATGTCTTCTTTAAGTGCACGCCCATGTGATACTATGTCTGCTGATAATCCTTGTTTGATTATTGTTTTAGTGGCTTCTTGATGATCTTTTGAAATTATTGGAGATATTTCAATTTGATCAACTCCAAAATAATCTAACATCCATGCAATCTGAATTCGTTGTTTATTTGTGAATGAAACCCCTGGATGTTGTTCACCTTCCCTTAGAGTACTATCTAACACTCTAATCTTTTTTGGGTTTTTTTCATATGCGTTATACAAATTTGCATAGTGATTCGGATCTATCATTACTAATTTCGTTGCTTGAAATTGATAATATAAATATATTCGTACTATTTCCGTTGAAAATAATTCTAATTGATCCTAAATTAGTTTTAAATCACAATTTTAAACCGAAACTCGTTTTAGATAACTTTTCTTAAAATAATTACGGTATTGGTATCTACCACACCTGGAATTTTTCTTAATGCATCTATGCTGTTATTAATTTCTGCAATACTTGATGCATTAATTATTGTTGTAATATCATATTGTCCTGTAATCTCATACACCGTTTTTACTCCCTCTAGTTTTGCAAGTTTTAGAGATACTTTGGATGTATCTGCTGCAGAATCTACTGAAACTAGTACAATTGCACTAGTGACGTTTTCTTCTCCTAATTCTATTGTAAATTTATTTATTGTTTTACTATCTACTAAATTCTTAACTCTTCTTCTAACTGCTGATTCAGAAAGTTTTAATTTTTTACCAATATCTACAAATGATTCTCTGGAATCTTCCTTTAGATATCCTATAATTCTTTCATCAATTTTATCTTTAAACATCCTTTCGTTGTTCCTCTTTAGTTATTACAACATCTAAAGCATGTAAAACTTTTGTTATGTCTTCCTCATTAATTACTAGTGGAGGTAATATTCTAAGAACATTTCTTCCTGAATATAACATTAAAACACCTTCTTGGATTAATCCCATCAAAATATCCTTTACTTCAAATTTCATTTCAACTCCAATCATTAGTCCTTTTCCTCTAATTTCTCTAATCATTGTATGTTTTTCTTTTAATTTTTCTAATCCTTCTTTAAAAATCTCTCCCATTTTTTTAGAATTTTCAATTAATCCATCTTCTGTTATTGATGTCAGTGCCGCAATTCCTGCTGCACATGCAATTGGACTTCCACCAAATGTTGATGAATGCTCTCCTTTACTCATTGCTGCTAAAATATCTGGTCTAACTAATGTCGCACCCATTGGTACTCCACCTGCAATTCCTTTAGCAAGGCATAAAATATCTGGTGCCGTATTCCAATGCTCTCCTGCCCATAATCGACCAGTTCTTCCTAACCCTGCTTGAATTTCGTCAAAAATTAATAAAATTCCTTTTTCATTGCATAGATTTCTAACTTCCTGTAAGAATCCATCTGGAGCAACAATAATTCCACTTTCTCCTTGAATTGGTTCCAAAATTATGAATGCTGTATCTTCATCAATTACTGATCGAAGTGATTCCATATCTCCAAATGTTGCAAAAGAAACTTTTTCAACTAATGGTGAAAATGATTTTCTATATTTTGGATTAAATGTTAATGATAATGATCCAAATGTTTTTCCATGATATGATCCTTTCATTGCAACCATTCCTTTTTTTCCTGTATACTTTCTTGCAAATTTCATTGCAGCTTCAACAGCTTCTGCTCCACTGTTATTGAGATGAACTTGAGTTAACCCTTTTGGAGCTATCCCAATTAATTTTTTTAAAAATGCTTCCCTTGTTTTATTGTAAAGTGAACCGTGTACAGTAATTATTTTATCAATTTGTTCCTTGATTGCATTATTTACCCTTTGATTTTGATGTCCAACTAATGCTACTCCATATCCACCCATACAATCGATGTATTCCTTTCCTTCTATATCCCAAACATGAGCTCCAATACCTCTTTCAATTGTAACTGGAAATCTTTGATAGAGATTTCCCATGTGTTCATCTTCACTCATTTTCAATCACCGTACAATTATCGTGTGAAATTGCTGAGGATATAGGATTTTCTTTTTGACCATTTGCAATGAAAGCTTGTTTCACTCCCATTTCCAATGCTTCTGTGGAAGCCAAAATCTTTTTTTCCATTCCTGGACCAATTTTTGGTCGAATTTCTTTTGCTTCTATTAATGTCAATTTTGATACTACTTTGTCATCTATTAAAAGCCCATCTACATTTGTAATGAATAATACTTTGTCACAGCCTATACTACCAGCAATATATGCTGCAGCTCTGTCTCCATCTACATTAAGAAACTCTGATTCTTCACTAATTGCTATGGGTGAAATTACTGGTGTTAATCCTTGCTTAAGTAATAATTTGATAAATTCAGAATTTACATTTTTAATTTTACCTGTATATCCTCCATCAATTGCTTGTTTTCTGCCCTTTTCATTTATAATTAATAATTTCTTTTTTCTTTCTGCTTCTATGACTTTGGCATCTACTCCGGATAGCCCAATTGCATTAATTCCATTTTTTTGTAGCATTTGAACTATTGTTTTATTAATTCTTCCTGACATCACCATTGTAAAAATTTCTGCAGTTTCTTTGTCTGTATATCTACTCTTAATTCCACTTGGTGATGTTACAAATTTTGGTTCTTTGCCTAATTGTTTACAAACTTTTGTAACTTCTTTTCCTCCACCATGAACTATTATGATTCCTTCTGTTTCTGCAATTTTTTTAATATCTGAAATTGTGGATGGATGCAAATCATCTACTACACTTCCACCAATTTTAATTGTGATCATTTCTAAACTGGAGTTAATGGAGTGTATCTTAGTCCATTCATTTCATCAAAACCACACATAACATTCATGTTTTGAATTGCAGACCCTGCTGCACCTTTCATTAAATTATCTGATGCTGATAAAGCAATTAATCTATTGTTATCTTCATCTATATCAAATCCAATATCACAAAAGTTTGAACCTACTAGGAATTTTGGATCTGGGAATTTATACAATCCATTTTTATCTCTAATTAATCTGATAAATTTTTCTTCTCCATAAGCCTGACGATATATTTTCCATAATTCTTTTTCTTCGATATCTTTTTTCATGAATGTATGATTTGTACATAAAATACCTCTAACAACATCTACTGCATGAGGACTCATTGAAACATGAATTTTTTCCCCTGCAATTTGACTTAACTCTTGTTCGATTTCACCTGTATGTCTATGCTTTGCTGGTTTGTATGGTCTAATTACTCCTGCTCTCATTGCATGTGCAGTACCTGAACCAGAACCTGCGCCAGATGATCCAATTTTTGAATCAACAATGATATGATTTGTATCTATGATGTCATTTTTAATTAATGGTGCAAGTGCTAGAATTGAAGTAACAGCCATACATCCTGGACAAGAAACAAGTTGTGCTTTTTTAATTTCTTCTCTATGTAATTCTGGAATTCCAAAAACTGACTTTGGTAGATAATCTGGATGTGGATGTTTCCAACCATACCATTTGTCATATGCATCTTGTTCATGTAATCTGTAATCTGCACTCAAGTCAATCACTTTCATTCCTCTATCATAAAGTGCTTTCACAATTTCTGTAGCCGTTCCATGTGGTACTGCTGTAAATACTACATCACATTGATCAGTTAATTTATCATAATCTAATTCTGAAAACTGAAGTTCTGTGAATCCCTTTAAACTAGGTTGAATTCTATGTAGGTATTCTCCAACATGCTGTCTTGATGTTACCATGCTGATTTCAACATCTGGGTGATTGACGAGTAGACGAAGTGTCTCTCCTCCTACATAACCTGATGCTCCTACTACTCCAACTTTCATGATGATTCTTTTGCTAATGGAGTATAATTTATTTTATTATATTGGATACTAGATCTCTATTTCTACAGAATTGGTGATTTATCTAGTAAAATTTCAAAAAATCTCGTATTCTTTGAGGAAATTCCTATTTTTAAAATAAATTTATAGGAAGTTTTGGATATATCTGTGAATAATTTGTCTCCAAAAAATATTGTAACTTCATTATTTCTATTTGTTATGGCGGGATTTTTAGAAATTGGTGGAGGCTATCTTATTTGGTTATGGTTACGACATGATTTTAGTTGGATATTGGGTGGATTGGGTGGATTTGTATTGTTTCTTTATGGAATAGTCCCAACATTTCAAAAAACTCATTTTCATAGAATCTATGCCGCATATGGTGGAGTGTTTATTGTAATGTCTATTTTTTGGGGATGGTTAATTGATGGAGTGCCCCCAGATCAGTATGATGTAATTGGAACGATTATTGCAGTAATTGGAATTTTAATAATTTTCTATTATCCTAGGAAAGGAGAAAAATTTGATTGATGCAATAACATCATTAAGTATTTTCTTTTTTGCTGCATTATTGGAAATTGGCGGGGGCTATTTAGTTTGGAGATGGATAAAAAATCATCAAGGAAAAATTATTGGAATAGTTGGAGGGTTGATATTATTTTCATATGGTGTAGTGATGACTTTCCAACCTGAAAATTTTGGAAAAGTATATGCGACATATGGTGGAATTTTTGTTGTATCTTCTTTATTGTGGGGATATTGGATAGATAAGAAAAAACCTGATAAATTTGAAATTCTTGGTTCTATTGTAGTTTTAATTGGTATTGCAATTATGTTTTATTTTCCTAGATGAATCTTTTTTATTTTTGTTATTTTCTAGAATAATCTAAAGCAAATTTTATCATTTCTTTTGGTATGTTTCTTTTTGCAACTTTTGATAATCCTTTGAATTCTACTGTATTATTAACTTCGTGTACTACTATTCCTTTTTCTTCATCTTCCATCATATCTATTCCTAAAATTCCTCCCCCCATTGCTTTTGATGCTTTAATTGCCATCTCCCCCATCTCTTTTGTAATCTCACAAATTTCTGGATTAGCCCCTAATGCAATATTTGTTTTAAAACCACCTGATGATTTTCTATACATTCCAGCAATTGGCTCATCTCCAATTGTAATTATTCTAATGTCTCTTGGTGGTCTTTTTACAACTTCTTGCAAATAGTAAATTCTATCATGTGGACTATCTGTAATTTCTCTAATTTCAACAAGTGCATCCATAGTATCCTTGTCTTTAATTGGCATGATTCCTCTTCCCCAACTACCTATTACTGGTTTAATCACAAGTGGATATCCAACATTTTCTAAATTTTCTGTAGCACTTTCACCTGAAAATGAAAAATATGTTTTTGGAGTTGGTATGTTATTTTTTTTTAAAACTAATGTCATAAACATTTTATTTCCACAAATATTTGCAACGTCAAATTTGTTTAAGACTGGTATGTCTAAAAATTCTAGAGCTGATGTAAAATGAAGACCTCTAAAATAACTAACACATCTTTCTAATACCACATCACCTAAATCTAAATCCTCTTTTCTTGTGTCTGTGTTGATTTGAGTAATTTTTGCATCTAACATTACTGCGGTATGACCTAATTCAGCAGCTTCGTCTTGCAGCATTTTTTCTTCCGTTCTTAAACGGTCAAAAACAATGCTGATTTTTGACATTACTCTCCCCAGTCTTCGCCTACGCTTTCTGCGTGTTTGAGCTCAATTCTTGATCCTTCTTTTATAGAAATCTCAAAATCAGCTCCACAATCAGGACAGGAAACTATCTCTCCTACTGAGGCATCTTCTGGGATATTTAATTTTGCATCACATTCTGGACAGTTCATGTTTTTGTTTTCATTTTCTTTTGTAATTTATTAGCTTCTGTTGACTGAATTCCCCACAATTCAACAAATCCTTTGGCTAATCTTTGATCAAAAGTTGATTTTGACCCATAAGTTGCAATGTCATGACTGTACAGTGAATTACTTGATTTTCTTCCGACTACTCTAATACTTCCTTTGTACAACTTTAGTTTTACAGTTCCAGATACTGGTTTTTGTGATGCTTCAATAAATCCATCAAGATCTGTTTTTAGAGGATCCTGCCAAAGTCCAGAATACACCAAATATGCCCATTCATCATCAATCATTGATTTGAATTTGTTTTCATGTTTAGTATGTACCATTTTTTCTAAATCTGCATGAGCTTCAATTAAACAAGTTGCTGCAGGTGTTTCATATACTTCACGAGATTTAATTCCTACCACTCTATCTTCAATATGATCAACTATTCCCACACCTGCACTTCCTGCTTTTTTGTTAACGTATTCAATTAATTTTATTGGTTCCATTGTTTTACCGTCAACTGCAATTGGAATTCCTTTATTAAATTTAATTTCCAAGTAAGTTGGTTTATCAGGTAAATTTTTTGTTTTTACCCAAATGAAAGCATCCGCAGGTGGTTCATTATATGGATCTTCTAAAACTCCTCCTTCAATTGCTCTTCCCCATAAATTTTGATCAATACTAAATTTTTTAGCAACTGCATCAATTTCTATTCCATGTTTTTTTGCAAATTCTAATTCTGTATCTCTATCTAAATTTTTATCTCTAATTGGTGCTATGATTGGAAGATCTGAACCCGAACGTAATGTTATGTCAAAACGAACTTGATCATTACCTTTACCTGAACATCCATGTGCTAATGATGTCACTTTTTCTTTTTTCGCAATTTCTAAAACTTTTTGTGCAATTAATGGTCTGGCAAGAGCAGTTGCTAAGCAATATTTTTTTGATAAAGTGCATTTGCTTTAATTGCTGGAAATATGTAATCGTCAACAAATTCTTTTCTTGCATCAATATTGTAATGTTTTATAACTCCTAATTTTTTGCTTTTGCAGCAATTTTTTTTGGATCATCTCCTTGACCTACATCTACAGTAACTGTGATTACTTCCATGTCGTGCTCTTCTTGTAAATATTTTACAACAACTGATGTATCTAATCCTCCCGAAAATGCAAGAATTCCTTTTTGAGTCATGAAATATTTATCCCGCAGTATTTTCAAATTTATCTCTTGTGTAAGGCATATTTTTTTATTTTTTCAATTTTTTCATGACTAGCTTGAGCTAAAATTCGATGATTATTTAACCGCCAAATATAACGCTGTTTTATGATAACCAAATTGTTACTTTCTGTAGGTATTATTACTGTAATTTTAGCTTCTATTGTAGGTCTCAATTTAAATTCTAATGAAGTTCCTGTTGAAAATAATTTAAGAATAGCATATTTTGCAAATATTGGTCATGCAATTCCTATTGTTGGAATAGAAAATGGATTTTTTTCTGATGATATTGGTTCTGATATTAAAATCGAAAGTAGAATTTTTGATAGTGGTCCTCAAGCTATAGAATCACTTTTTACAAATTCTGTTGATATTGCATATGTTGGATCTGGACCTGCAATTAATGGATTTTTAAATTCAGAAAACAATAATGTTAAAATTTTATCTGGAGCTGCAAGTGGCGGTGCAAGTTTTATTGTTCATCCTAATTCTCAAATTAATTCTGCATCCGATTTTAAAGGAAAGAAAATTGCTACACCACAAATTGGTAATACTCAGGATATATCTTTACGTCATTATCTGTCTGAAAATAATTTAAAACCTGCTGAGAAAGGTGGTTCTGTAATAATTTATAATATTTCTAATTCTGATATTTACACCTTATTTGTAAAGGGTGATATCGATGGTGCATGGGTTGCAGAACCTTGGGCAACAGTTTTAGAAGTTGAGCTTGGTGGAAAAAGATTGTTTTTTGAAGAAGATTTATGGCCCAATAAACAATTTGCATCAGTATTATTAATTGGAAATATTGATTACGTTAAAAAAATCCTGAACTTATTTCTAAGTTTCTTGTTTCTCATAAAAACACAGCTGATTGGATTAATGACAATCCTATTGAGACGAGAATAATTTTTAATAATTTCTTAAAATCACATTTGGGAAAATCTTTGTCTAATGATATAGTTGATATTTCATTATCTAATCTCAAAATTACTACTGATCCTGTAAAAGATTCTGTTTATTCATTTGCTGAAAGAGCTAATGAATTGGGTTATTTGGGAAGAAATGGATATGATATATCTGAAATTTTTTACACTATTGATTCAAATCCTAATCTTGAGGGAGGTACTTAAATGACTAAACTTGAGGCAAAAAATATTGTAAAATATTTTAGTCATGATTCACATAAACTCAAAGCATTGGGTGGAGTGAATTTAAAAATTGAATCTGGTGATTTTGTATGCCTGGTTGGACCTTCTGGATGTGGTAAATCTACCTTTTTACGTATAGTAGCTGGTTTAGAAAAACCTGATCAAGGAGAAATTATCTTTGATGGTCACCCTGTATCTGAAACTAGTCCTGAAAGAATAATGGTTTTTCAAGAAGGTGCATTGTTTCCTTGGTTAAAGGTTCAAGATAATGTTGAATTCGGATTAAAGATGGCTGGAGTTTCAAAAGAAGAAAGATCCAAAATATCTCACAGATATTTAGACATGATGCAATTAACCAAATTTGCAGATTCATTTACATATCAACTATCAACTGGAATGAAACAACGTGTAGCAATTGCTAGAGCTCTTGTGATGGATCCTGACGTTTTATTGATGGATGAACCATTTGCATCTCTTGATCCACAAACTAGAGATTTATTGTTAGTTGAAATGCAATTAATTTGGGAGAAAACTAAAAAAACTATTTTGTTTGTTACTCATAATGTTGCAGAGGCATCTGTTCTAGGAACTAAAGTTGCAATTTTTAGTAATAGACCGTCAATAATCAAAAAAGAATTAACTAATGATTTTCCTAGACCTAGGAGTGCTGAAGATGAGTCTTTAAAAAAATTTCAACAAGATATCTTACTGCAACTTAGACCTGAAGTAAAGAAAAATTTGGAGTAATTATTTTGGCAAAAAATTTTATCCCCCATCGAATTGCATTTTACATTGGAATTGTAGTAGTATGGCAAGTAATTGCAATGATTGGAATTTGGCCTGATAATATTTTTCCATCTGCTTATGAAGTAGCTGAGGATTTGTTTTATGGTGGTGCAGATGGTAGTTTATTTTATGGAATTGCAACAAGTATGTGGAGATTATCAATTGGATTAGTAATTGCAATTGTTGGTGGCATTGTATTGGGAATTTTGATGGCAAGAGTTGAAGTAATTAATCAAACTATTGGTTCTCTAGTTTTAGGATTACAATCCATTCCTTCAGTTGCTTGGGTTCCGCTGGCAATACTTTGGTTTGGTTTAACTGATGGTGGAATTATTTTTGTTACTGCAATTGGTGCAATTTTTGCTGTTACTATCAACACCTATACTGGAGTTAAAAATATCGATCCTCATTTTATTGAGGCTGCAAGAAATATGGGTGCCAAAGGAACTCAATTAATCATATCCGTTTTGATCCCTGCTGCATTTCCTTACATGATTTCTGGATTTAAACAGGGATGGGCTTTTGCATGGAGGGGTGTAATTGGTGCTGAAATATTGTTTTCGTTCTTAGGATTGGGATTTTTACTAAATGCTGGACGTTCTCTAAATGATGTTTCACAAGTTATTGGAATAATGGTTGTTATCATGTTAATTGGGTTGATAATTGATGGTATAATTTTCAAAAGATTAGAAACTAAAGTAATGTCTCGTTGGGGCTTAAGATGATTTTTTTATTTTTTAATTTTTAATGAAACAATGAATGCGCATACAATGATTGCAATTGCAAAATACATTACAGCAATATAGTCAAACATAAATGCAATACTTCCTGCTACTATCGGTCCGATAACTGCTGCAAATGATTGTGTTCCGCTAAATATTCCTGTTGATGTTGAATGTGGATTGTTTTCCATTAGATGAAAATTTCCTCCAATAAATAAAAATGCCCATGTAGCACCAACTAGTGACATAAATGGCATTGCCATCCACCATTCTGTTACAAATAATAATCCAATAAATACGAATGTAGTGAAACCGATTCCAATTTTAAATTTAGTAATATTAGAAAGTTTAATTTTACTTGTCATAATGTTCATTAAAATGAATGCTGTCAGTGTATTGGAAACATAAACTACAGAAATATGATACAAGTCACCTCCCCATTTATCTACAATCATTATGGGAAGAATTGTCCATACTGCAGCAGCGCCAATATGTCTTAGTAATAATGATAAAAATAGAAATTTATTTTTTAAAATTACCAATTTTGTTGTTCCTGATTCTATTTCTTTTTTCTGTTGTGGACTTGGAAGTTTTATTGTAAAAATTAAGCCTATGATAAATGAAACTGCGCTAATTATGAAAATTAATCTCAGATCACTTGCAATTCCTGCAGCTGAAATTCCTGCTAACCATCCTAAAGCATGAAATGATAGTATTGTTGCCGCTCTCTTTTTATCAGTATTTATTTCATATGTGTAAGCAATCATTGCTGGAATCATTATTCCACTTGCAATTCCTGCAGCAATTCTTACTACAAATAATAATGTCAGATCAGTAGCAAAATAATGTAATCCAAATGCTATTGCACAACATACGAATCCAATTCTAATGAATTTCAGTCTAGTTCCTTTCTTGTCAGAATATCTTCCAAAATACATTTCTGATAGAATTTGTGCAAAACTGAATGAGGCTATCAACAATCCAATTTCAAAAATTGAATCTGTTACCCCTTTACCAATTATTGGCATAAAAACAAAAACAATTGAAATTCCTGTATGTTGAAAAAAGGTTGCACTACGAATTAAGTTGTTTATTTGTAACTTTGACATAAATATACACTGATTTCTATTTTACCTAATTTCAACATACGTACACATTTTAGATTTTTTCTATTTCTATCTGAAAAGAGTTAAACTGTGGAAGTATTTTTTAAAATTAATTGATTGAAAAAGAATCTTTCTTAGATGCATTAAAAACAAGAGTTTTACTTTTTGATGGAGCGATGGGTACTGAAATTCAAAAATATGATCCATCTCCTGAAGATTTCCCAAATAATCAAGATGGATTTAATGATGGTTTGATATTGACTCATCCTGATTGGATTAAACAAATTCATAGAAATTATCTAAATGCTGGCGCTGATTGCATTGAAACAAATTCTTTTGGTTCTAATAAAATCAAACTAGATGAATATGGTTTTGGTGATCAAACTGTTGAGTTTAATAAAAAAATTGCACTCTTGGCATGTGATGTTTGCGCTGAATATTCTGACACTACTAGATTTGTAATTGGCTCTATGGGACCAACAGGTTATTTGCCAAGTTCAAATGATCCTGATTTGGGACAAATTCCTCTTGATAAAATTCGTGAAGCTTTTGAATTGCAAGCTGAAGGTTTGATTCTTGGGGGTGTTGACGCATTACTTATTGAAACGAGTCAAGATATTTTGGAAGTAAAATTAGTTATTGAAGCATGTCATAATGCAATATCTAAAATTGGAAAGAGAGTTGCGATTATTTGCAATGTTACTTTGGATAAATATGGAAAAATGTTACTAGGTACCAACATTCAAGCTGCATACACTACAGTATCTGATATGGGGATTGATGTATTTGGATTGAATTGTTCTACTGGTCCTATTGAAATGAATCCTAGTGTACAATGGCTTGATGAGCAAAATGAACATAATCTTTTGGTTGTTCCAAATGCTGGTATGCCTGAAAATCAGGGAGGAAGAGCTGTTTACAAAATGACTCCTGAAAAAATGGCTGATGCTTTAGGTGATTTTCTTAATCAATATAACAAAGTTAAGATAATTGGTGGCTGTTGTGGCACAAATCCTGAACATATTAAAATATTAAGAAAAATTATTGACGAAAAAGCCAGTTCTACCAAGGATTAAGTATTTACAAAAACTAATGTGATTTTAGAGTATGACTGTTCCAAGAGTAAGTTCTGCATTAAAGGCTGTTGACCTTAAACAAATTCCTGCCCCTTTAATTATTGGGGAGAGAATTAACACTCAAGGTTCTCGAAAAGCCAAAAAACTTGTGCTTGCCGATGATTTTGATGGCTTGATTGATTTAGCAAGAATTCAAGCTGAAGATGGTGCACATTGTTTGGATATTTGTGTTGCTACAACTGAACGTTCTGATGAACGTGAATTCATGTTAACTTTGGTTAAAAAATTGAGTTTAGAAATTGACGCTCCTTTGGTAATCGATTCAACGGATCCTGATGTTATTGAATCATGTGTAAAACAAATTCCTGGTAGACCTATAATTAATTCTATTAATTTAGAGGGTGATGGAAGTAAATTTGAAAAACTAGCTCCTGTAATGGCAAAATATGGTTTACCTGCAATAGCTTTGTGTATTGGTCCTAACGGAATGGCAAAAACATCTCAGCAAAAAGTTGATACTGCTGAATTACTTTATGAGACTGGTAAAAAATATGGATTAAAAATTGAACAATTTATTTTTGATGTACTAACTTTTACTTTAGCAACTGGTGAAGATGAATTTCTTGATGCTGGTAAAAATACTTTAGAAGGAATTCGTCTTGTTAAAGAAAAATTTCCTAATTGTTTTACTACTTTAGGTTTGAGTAATATTAGTTTTGGATTAATGCCTTATGCTAGAAAAATTGTTAATTCAATATTTTTACACCATGCTGTAAAATCTGGATTAGATTCAGCTATTGTAAATGCTAAAGAAATTATTCCTTATGGTGAAATTGATCCAAAAGAAAAGAAACTTGCTGAAGATTTAGTTTTTAATACACATCCTGATGCACTATCTGAATTAATTTCCTATTTTGAAAAAACAGGTTCTCAATCTAGTAACACTGCAAAAAAACTTGATGTTGATCCTACTTGGCCTCCTGGTAAGCGTGCTAATTTTAGAATTATAAATAGACTCAAAGATGGAATTGAAAATGATGTTGTTTCTGCTATTGCTGATAAACTGGATAAAACTGATTTAATTCAAAATAATAATGGAATTTTGAGCCTAGATCTTCCTAAGGACGTAACTCATCCTGGTGCAATTAAGACTCTCAATGAAGATTTACTTCCTGCAATGAAGGAAGTGGGTGATAGATTTGGAGCAGGTGAATTGATTTTACCTTTTGTTTTAAAATCTGCTGAATGTATGAAAGCCTCTGTTGGTGAACTTGAAAAATATTTACTAAAAGAAGAGGGAACTAGTAAAGGAAAACTAGTTTTAGGAACTGTTTATGGTGATGTTCATGATATCGGGAAAAATTTAGTTAAAACTATTTTTCAAAATAATGGATATTCTGTATATGATTTAGGGAAACAAGTTCCACTACAAAAATTCTTAGAAAAAATTGATGAAGTAAAACCTGATGCCATAGGTTTATCTGCATTATTGGTTTCAACTTCTAAACAAATGCAATTTTTTGTTGAGTATGCCAGAAAAAATAACATGAATGTTCCAATTCTTTGTGGTGGAGCTGCAATTAACAGTAATTACATTAATCGAATTGCAAAAGAAGGTGGGATTTATGAGCCAGGTGTATTTTATTGTAACACTATGTTTGAAGGTCTAAAAACAATGGACACTTTAGTTTCTGATGATAAGTCAAAACTTTTGGAAGAGTGGAAAACAAAATTAGAAAATTGGAAAGAAAAATCTAGTACCTTCATTGATCCTACTACTCTTCCTAGAAGTAATATTAAACCTGTTAACCCTCCTAATCCTAAAATAATTGGAGAACCTATTCGTTTAAAATTAGATCAAATCAATATGAATGAAGTTTGGACGATGATTGATAAAAAATCCCTATTCAAATTATCTTGGGGACTAAGAGGTAAAGCAGGTTCAGAATCTGAAGAGTCACATGAGCAATTATTAACAGAATGGAAAATTAGATTAATTCGTGATAAATTAATTGAGCCTGAAATAGTGTATGGATATTTTAAATGTCATAATAATGGTCAAAAATTATTAGTTGAAAATCCTTTTGGTGATGATGTGGAATTTGATTTTCCACGTTCTACTCGTCCTGAGCATCTATGTTTAACTGATTATTTTGGAGTTGATGATATCGTTGCATTTCAATCAGTGACTGTTGGTAGAAAAGTTGCTGATATTATAGAAAAATGGAATGAGGAGGATAAATATTCAGAGGCATATTATCTCCATGGATTAGCTGTTGAACTTGCAGAAGCTTTAGCACAATGGGTTAATAAAAAAATTAAATCTGAATTGGAATTAGATGAAGGTGGTTTACGATATAGTTGGGGGTTTCCAAGTTGTCCTGATGTCTCTCAACATCATTTGGTATGGAAATTATTACAACCTGAAAAATCTGGAATGAGTATTACTGAATCTGGTCAAATAATTCCTGAACAATCTACTGCTGCAATAGTACTTCATCATCCAAAAGCGCAATATTTTGTAATTTAATTACCAGTGCTTTTCTAAATATTCTTTTAATCCATTAAAATCATTAGGTGATGTAATTAAAACGTCTCCTGTAATTCTGTATGCTTCTTTTACTAATTTATCAAAATTCTTATTATATTCTTCTAGATTCAATCCCAAAAAATCTGCTGATTTTTGATTTTTTTCTGATGGAAATAATATGATTGGAATTATTGAAAATTGTTTAAGATTATCTGCAAGGGTTTGAACTTGTTGAATATTTTGAATAACTTGAGTCATGAATCCTTTAGGTTCTGCTTTAATTTTTTTCTCAATTTTTAAAAAATTTGGTTTGTTAGAAATTGAAAGATATAATTCAATTTTTGAATCATATTTTTTCTTTTTTAAATTTGAAACTACATCACTTGGAATTAGGCCTGACTCCACATTTTTTAATTGTGATGGGTCGCCCATAATTATTAAAATTCCTGTAATTCCTATTGATATGCATTTATCTACAAATTTTTCAATTTCCTCCTCATTTTTGTCTCTAACTCTTAGACTAACTGTAATTGGAATGTTTGGAATTTCTTTTTTAATTATTTCTCCAATTTTTATTGGAGATACTCTTTGATGTCCTAATACATTTTCTGTTAGGTGAATTGCATCACATTTTTTTGATATGATTTTAATTTTTTCAATAAATCTTTTAATTGACTCATCTGTATCTACATCTAATAAAATTTTAGGTGGATTCGCTTCATATCGAATTGTCATATTTTCATTTTTTCTATACTTGGTTAAAACCTTTGAATACTAAAACCTCCATGTAATTGTAGGAAAAAAAACTATGTTTTTAGATGATTTAAAATTTGCACTTTCCACACCTATTAATCCTAAAATTAAATTTGATATGAATTGTAGATTGGCATCTGTACTTGTGGTGATTTATGATCATTCTCCAAAAATCATAATGACTAAAAAACCAAAAAATATGAAATTTCATGCCGGTGAAATTTCCTTTCCTGGTGGAAAATTTGATGAGAATGATTCTGATCTTTTAGAAACCGCTTTACGTGAAACCAGTGAGGAAATTGGATTGATTATTTCAAAGGAACAAGTAATTGGTCAATTAACTCCTGTGAATACATTGAATTCTGGTTTTTCAATTTTACCATTTATTTCAATTTTAGATAAAATTCCACCACTTGCATCAAATTCTGAAGTTGAGAAAATTTTTCACATACCTCTGAATTCTTTATTAAATACTCGTAGAAATGATACAGATCCAAATCATAATCTTATTGATGAAATGTATACTTTTGAATATCAGGCAGATGTCATATGGGGAGCATCTGCAAGAATATTGAAACAAATTGAAAATAAACTAAACTTGTGAGATTCATTTAAAAAGAGCTCTTCGCGCCTGAAAAACTATGGCTGCTCGCAAGTCCTCACCAAGAAAAATTCGTCTGTTAAAAAAAATAAAACAGAATTCAGCAGTACCAGCCTGGATAATTCTAAAAACAAAAAGAACTGTTAGAAGTAATCCTCAACGAAGGGCTTGGAGATCAACTGATGTGGAGGTAGGATAATTGTCTCAAGAATTAGAACGAGTTTATACAATTCCTTTAGGTAAAGCATTGATTTCCCAATCACAACATAGGGCGGTACGTGCTATCAATATGATTAAAGAATTTGCTAGACACCACATGAAAGTTGAAATTATTAAAATTGATGAAGAGTTAGCACACAAAATTTGGGCTAGAGGTGTTCGTAGTCCTCCAAGAAAAATAAAGGTTAGAATGAGTAAAACTGATGATGGCTATGTTCTTGTTTCACCATTTAGCGATGATGTAGAATCTATAGTTACTCCTGAAAAAGAAACTAAAAAAGTTGAAGATAAGGTAGAGACTAATACAGAAGAATCCCCAGTTACCGAAGAAGCACCAGCTAAAAAAGAAGCACCAGCTAAAAAAGAAGCACCAGCTAAAAAAGAAGCACCAGCTAAAAAAGAAGCACCAGCTAAAAAAGAAGCACCAGCTAAAAAAGAAGCACCAGCTAAAAAAGAAGCACCATCTAAAAAAGAAGCAAAAAAAACTGAAGCAAAACCATCTAAAAAATAAAATCCATCTAAAGATTAAAAGTTAAAACTTCTTCAAATATCACAAAATTAGTTTTATTCAAATGAATAATGTATATCCTCTAACTGATTATTCATTTAAGATTCTGTTTTTATGTTTGAATTGGAATTAGGCAAATCCATAATAAAACAGAATATTCTCTTTTCGATAGTACTTGTTAATTCCTTTTTCATTGATCTATAATGTTTTTCTTTGATTTATGTTCTTCTTCTCTACTTTTTGAAATTTTGGATAATGATTAAAGTTAAATCATTTTTTTAGCCTATTTTATAAGAAGAAAAACTATCATTTGCAGTTCTGAGTGGCAGAATGCATGGATTTTTTTCTTTTTGATATTTTCTTGTTGTTTTAACACTAGTTTCAAAATTAATCAAATTTTAAGTTCATCAATTATTTAGTAATATTGATCATGCCTGAAGTCTTTGTTTATTGTAAAACATGTTCTAAAAAAGTGAAAGCCATAGTTCTAACTGAACATGAAAAAGAATATGATGATTCAATTAAAGGCTACAGACGATATGGTATGGTAAGAATTTTAGAACATAATATTGGATTTAAAAAAACTTGCTCTGATACTTCACAAATGAAGGCTATTGTTGAATCTGATTCTAAAGATAACAATGGAGTTATGAATTAAATTACTTTATATGATTTTTTTATAATTTATGAAAGTGTTCTATTCCAGTTGATATAGATCTAATTTACAATCTATGCTACAATCTGGAGTTTCCCAATCTAAAGTTTGATCTTTTGGAATCATTCCTAATGGATCATAACTATCAAATTTTGCCATTGTTTGAATTGATGATAGCATTACTATTTTGGATTCATCTGATGATGAAATGTTAATTTGTGAACTTGATTCATTTGTAATTCCGCAGGCGATATTTTTAATTGAATTAATCATTCCAACAGGTATATTTTCTCCTCCTGCAACGTATAGCATTGAACTTTTAATTGCATTTGGTGGTGCATTTTGGTAAAGCATTTTTAACGAATCTCTTAGTGACTCTTCCATGCTTTGTCCATCTTTACTCGTAGTTAGAATATTTGTTTTAGAAGAAATTTCTGTTGTTTCCAGTGATTTTATCACGTGTATGATTGCAGAATTTGCAATACTGTAACATGATTTTGGGGTTAAATCTGGATTACTTTCAAGTAGTGAATCGTTATCTAAAACAATTGTACATTGGGAATTCTCTCTAATTCTTTTTAGCGCTACTCCTGAATTGAAAATTCTCTCTTTTTCATATTTGAATGGCATTACAACAAATGAAATTAATCCCTTGTCTGTTTCTTTACACATTTTAGAAATAACTGGGGCTATGGCTGAACCTGCTTTTCCAGCTAAATTACTAATTAATACAATTGTTGAATATTGTGAAATTTTTGATTCAATCTGTTTTGAGACTTTGTAAGTTGAACCTCTGATTAACTGAACTGATGGATTAATTATTGAATCTGTAGATACATGAATTGACTCATTTTCTAATGAGAAATCTTTTGAATCATTACTAATTATCAAGCAATCTGAATTTAGACAGTTTTTTGCTTCATTTGCTAATTTTGAGCCTAAGCCTCCTAATCCTATTACTAATACTGGCTCTTTTACTACAAAACTCATTCTAATCTTGTTCCCTGATTTACATAAAAAACCTTCTTACGTTTTTTTTATCAAATTTATGATCGAAAAAATTTAGCTTGCGATCTTACCAATTAGTCTTTTTCTTGTGGCATCTATGATTTCAACAATATATGAATCACCTATGTTGACATCTTCATGTACTGCTATGGGTTTGTAGGCATAATTCCTTCCTTTGATTCCTTCCTCTGTATTTTCATCAAACAATACTTTTCCTTTCCAGCCGATCCATTTTTTGTTACTTTCTAGGGATATTTTGTTGATCTGTTCAAAAATTATTTTACTTCTTCGTTTAATTTCTGATGCATCAATTTGTTTTAATTCCGCAGCATCAGTACCTGGTCTTGGACTATATTTTGATAAATTTACTACATCTGGTTTTGTTTCATCTAACATTGTTATGGTTTTTTGAAAGTCTTCTTCTGTTTCTGATGGAAATCCTACTATGATATCTGTTGAAATTGTAAAATTTTGAAATCTTTCTCTTGCCTTTTTTACAATTTCTCTAAAAGTTTCAGATGTGTGACCTCTTTTCATGTCGTTTAGTACTTTATTGCTTCCACTCTGAACCGGAATATGTAAAAATTTGAAAACTTTTTCATTATCATAGGAGTCTATCAAATTTTGTTTTATTCTTGACATATACATTGGATTCATCATTCCAACTCTAATCATAAAATCTCTTGGAATTTCTGAAACTGCATTTATCAATGTTGGTAAATCAGTTCCAATATCAAAACCATAACATCCATTATCTGTTGATGTTAACCATACTTCTTTACATCCTTCTTTAATTTCTGTTTGAACTTGTCTGACAATATCTCCTAATCTATAGCTAGAAAGGTCACCTTTAGCCAATTTCGTCTGACAAAATGTACATTCACTCATACAACCACTTGCAATTTCTACAATTCCTACTGTTGCATTTAGTCTAACTTTTGGCAGTCCTACCTTTGACAAGTCTGTATCTTCTAAAGCAACTAGTTTTTTGCCCTTCAATGTTGAATTAATCACCTCAAGTGTTTTACCAAGTGAATTTGGTCCAAGTAAACTTGCATTTTCTACAAATTTTTCCACATTACTTTGTTCTGCCTTTGGTAAACATCCTGCCACGATTAGTGGTTTTGTTTTTAATGATTTTATTCGGTGCATCATTTTATTTGCAGTGGTATCTTTAACTGAGCATGTTACGATAAGATTCAGATCCGATTCTGACGGATTAGTTGCCAATGTATGTCCACCATTTAGAATTAATCCTGAAATCATTTCTGAATCTGCAAAACTAGCAGAACATCCATAGGCTTCTACAAAAATTTTTGCCATAATTTATCTAAATAACGAATCAATTTCTTTGTTACTCATTAGTTTCTTTGAAATAACTAATTCTCTGATTGTTTTTCCTGTTTTTAGTGATTCTTTAAAAAGTTCTGCTGATTTCAAATATCCTATCTTTGGAGTAAGTAAAGTTACTATTACTGGACTATTTTCAATGTTCTCTTGTAGTTTTTGTTTATTTGCTGTTAGTCCATCAATTAGATTTGCAGAAAATATTGGCAAGAAATTTTTTAGCATATCTGTTGACTCTAATACTGATTTTAGCATTCCTGGTAACATTACATTTAGCTCAAACTGTCCGCCTTGTGCAGCATATGATACTGCTGTATCATTTCCTATAATGTTAAAACAAATCATATTCATGCATTCAGCTAATGATGGATTTACTTTACCTGGCATAATTGATGAACCTGCATGAACTGCAGGAATTCCTAATTCTGCTAAACCTGCAATTGGACCTGATGCCATTAATCTAATGTCATTTGCAATCTTTCCGATTTCTAATGCAAAGTTTCGTAATGCACTTGATACATTTGCAACTGGTAATTTGCTTTGTAAACTAAATTGCATATCTGGTTCTGGTTTTAATGTTAGTTTAGAAATTTTTCCAAGTTCTATTATTGCGATTTTTCTATATCCTTTTGGTGTATTTGCTCCATTACCTACTGCAGTTCCTCCAAGTGCTACATTTTGTAATTCTTTTTGTGCTAGAATAATATTATTTTTAGCTTTAGTAATCGATGTTGCGTAAGCTCTAAATTCACTACCTAGTGTAATTGGTAATGCATCCATAAGATGTGTTCTACCAATTTTTTTAAATGATGAAAACTCTTTTGCCTTTTTAGATAATGATTTAATTAGAATTTCAATTGCTGGAATTGTTTCTTTTAGATTCATCAAAATTGCAACATGCATTGCAGTTGGATATGTATCATTACTTGATTGTGACATGTTTACATGATCATTTGGATGTAAAAATTGATACTGACCTTTCTTTTTATGTAGAATCTCTAATGCTACATTTGATATCACTTCATTACAATTCATGTTAAATGCAGTTCCTGCACCTGAGTTTATCATATCTACTACAAATTGATCATTAAATTTTCCTAACAATATTTTATCACATGCTGAAATTATTGCTCTACCTCGTTTTTGGTCAATTGCTTTTGTTTTCATATTTGCCACTGCTGCAGATCTTTTAATCATTGCAAAAGCGTCAATCAAATTTTTGTGGGCTTTGTTCCCTGTTACATAATATTGATTAATTGCTCTGCCAGTAAATGCTCCATAATATGCATCTGCAGGAATTTTGACTTTGCCCAATGAATCTTGATCTAATCGAAACTTCACGTTGACTTTACTATTTTCACTTTTATTATTCATTACTTTTCAAGTGATTTAGTGTTTATAGAATTACTGTAGATTGTTTATTTTCATTAGATTATCTAGTCAGTGTATGCTGAAAATATGGATCCGGTATTTATATGGGCTAAGGCTTGTTGCTGTAATGAATAAGAAAATTAGTATGCTCTTTACAATTGCAGCAGTAGCTGTAATGGGAGCAACCTTATTCGGAAGCACATACACACAAACCCAAATTAGTGGACAAGCACTTGACATCAATAAAATGGATGTTGACGTACTTTCACAAATCCATGAAATGGGTGGTTTACAACTTGTAATGCCTCAAGCATTCGCAGAAACTGATTGTGGTGTTCTTGCAGACTCTGGCAGAAATGTACATGAGTTTAATCTAACTGGTATGAGTGTCACACTTCCAATTATGGGAGGAAAAACTTACAACGCCATGACCTTTAATGGACAAGTCCCAGGACCAACATTAAGAGTTACACAAGGTGACGTTGTACAAATGACATTGACAATTCCAGAAGGTGAAGTTACTGGTCACGGTAACGATATGCATGCATCACAAATGTCAGCAACATACTTTGATTCTGTTAACCCAGGAGAGACAAGTCAATATTGCTACATTGCTGAATCAGCTGGTGTTTTCAAATACCACTGTTCTGGTGTTCACTTAGCAGGTATGGATCAACACGTTCTTTCCGGCATGTACGGAATTGCAATCGTTGACCCAGCTGATGGATATAAGAAATTAATGGTAGAGAAAACTAGCGGCAGCGGTGTAATAGACAGAGTTTTCTATGATGCAGATGCACTAGAGTTCACACTCCAATACAATCAATTGTACCTTACAGAAGATGGTAATTATGATGCCGTTGCAATGCATGGACATCAAAACACAGGAACTGTAGTTAATGGTATGCAATTTGGTTATGTACCAAACATGGCACACAACTTACTTGTAAATGGTGATGTAAACAAAAATATTTTTGTTGCACAACCATGGAATGGACTTGAACACAAGCAATACCAATCACAACTTTTGTTTGTTGAAACCAATCAACACGTGAGAATCTTTATGGAAAACCAAGGTAACGAACCAGTTTTCTTCCACATTGTTGGAGAAATATTGGATAGAGTTACACAAGGTAATAGAGTACAAGCCGCAGCAACTGAAACATGGTTACTCGGTGGCTCACAAAACATGATTGTTGATATAGTCTTTGATGAACCAGGTGTATACGCAGCAGTAAACCATGATTATGCAGCACTTTACTCTGGTGCAGCAACAATTTTTGTTGCAGGTGATCCATTCGGCTTGAACCCAGTTCTAGTTGAAAAAGGTGTCATCCCAGCTCCAGTCGCATCGTATGCATATGCTTTAGGCAACCCAAGTGATGCAGTTCCTCCAGTAGGATTACACAGCATTGCCCACCCTGCAGTAAACATTCACGGTTTATACACTGATGAAGTAGCTTCTGAAATGAAAGACAATGGTGTAATAGCGTTATGGGAAGTAATTCCTGTTGTAGCAGAAATGCTAACCGCTGTGCCAGCTGAATAATCTTTTATATTTTTTCATTTTTTTAATTTTTTTTAATGAATTATATGCCGCATTTCATTTTGCATTTTTATGAGCTTTAATGATTCTGTACTTATTTGTGATGAAGTAGATTCTGTATTAACTAAAATATTAGTAGATAATGGTTTAAAAGTTTCATATGAACCTGAAATATCTCCTGAACAAATTTTAGGAAAAATTTCTAATTATAATATTGTCATTGTCAGAAGTAGAACAACAATTACAAAAGCAATGATTGACAAAGCTGACAATTGTAAAATAATTGCACGTGTTGGTGTTGGATTAGACAATATTGATCAAGAAGCTGCTAAAGCAAAAAACATTCGTGTGATTAATGCTGTTGAAGGTGCAATGAATGCAGTTGCAGAATTGGTTTTAGGTTTAATGCTGTCTTTGGCAAGACAAACTGCTCGAGGTGATAGAGCAATACGTAATGGTAAATGGCTTAAAAAAGAACTAATAGGAACTGAACTTCGTGGAAAGTATTTAGGAATTATTGGATTGGGAAATATTGGAAAAAGATTAGCTAGACTAGCACGTGCTCTAAACATGAATATTATTGGATATGATGTGGTACCAATTGATGAAGAATTTGCAAAAGAAGTTGGTTTGATGAGGGCTGATTTGAATACTTTGTTACAAAGTTCTGATTATATTTCCATTCATGTTCCACTATTGGATTCAACTTATCATCTCATAGATGCGCAAAAAATGTTCACTATGAAAAAAACTGCAAAAATTATCAATACTTCTAGAGGTGGTGTAGTTGATGAAGATGCCTTGTATGAAGCAATAAAAAATGGAAATTTAGGTGGTGCAGCTTTAGATGTATTTGAAAACGAACCTGCTCTTGGAAGCAAATTGGCAGAACTGGATAATGTAATTTTGACTCCTCATATTGGTGCTCAAACAAAGGAGGCTCAATCTTTGGCTGCAAATGTAATTGGAGAAAAAATTATTCAAATTCTTCGTGGTGTAATTTAGCTTTTTTTACTGGTGTTCCATGCCTAAATTTTAAAAATGCTCAAAAAAATTGACTTGTAAGTAATTAATTATCAGTTCTTTGATTTTAACATACTTTCAAAGACAAATAATTGTGTTAAAAAATAATATTGATAATTTAAAATCTAAAAACTCAATTCAATTTCCCAATTTTAATTCTTTAATGAAAATCTCATTGGGATTGATCCTTCTTACTATCCTTTCTACAGCACTTGTTTATGCTGAAACTATTTCAGTCGATGTTGATGGAACTGCTTTTGATGTTTCATATACTGCAACAGGTATGACAATTATTGATGTTGAATCTGATACTGGATTTTATTCTTTAATTTTTTCAGTTGATGTTACTGATTCTCCTGGAATATTAGAGATAGAATTTGAGCGTTCATTCTTTGATTCTCTAATAGATGGTGAAACTGATGATATCTTCTTTATTTTAGCTGATGGTGATGAAGTTGTTTCAACAGAAATTCAAACTACTCAAAGTAGAAGTTTAACTATTGAAGTTCCATTTGGAACTGAAGAATTAGAAATTATTGGTTCTGTACTTAATAATTCTGAATTAGAATCTGTACCTGAAACTGTAGAAGAACCAGTTGTTGAAACTGTAGAAGAACCAGTTGTTGAAACTGTAGACGAACCAGTTGTTGAAACTGTAGACGAACCAGTTGTTGAAACTGTAGACGAACCAGTTGTTGAAACTGTAGACGAACCAGTTAATCAAAATACTAATCAATGCGGTCCTGGTACTGTTCTTGAAAATAATGTTTGTATTTTAGATGAAAGATGCGGTCCTGGTACTGTTCTTGAAAATAATGAATGTGTTCTTGATTCTACTCCTTCAAAATCTTCTTCATCTGGAAATGGTAGAGAATTGATTATAGGAATCGTTGGAGCATTTGTAATTGCTGGAATTGTTGGAATTATATTTGGACTTATTTCACGATCTAATAGAAAATAAAATTAATTTCAGAATAATTCTTTATCGTTATAGTTTGATCTAATTTAAAATCTAAAATTTGAATACTATGTGGATATAGAATTATTCCTAATTTTGGTATTTGAATATTTACAACCCTGATTATTCAATATTTGTTCATATTTCATTTTCTATTACTATTGGAAATGTAATAATTTTTTCATGTATTAAATATTGTAAATTTTTGATTAACATTTCATCTGACACTATTCCCATTATCCATCCTTTTCCCACACTCTTGACCCACTCTGGGATATGTAATAAATCAATATTTTTTTCTGTAAATTCAAATGGTATCTGAATTAATTTTTTATCTACAATGTTTTGAAATCCACTAATTAACATTCCATCTGTGAATTCTCCATTAATCCACTTTACTACAACTGGTTGCATTGCTTCAGAAATACACCAGTTATCTGAATCTATCAAATTAAATTCTACTGTGTTTTGTATTCCCGAGTATTCTACATCTATGAAATATGTTCCTAGTGGAAAAATATCTTTTTCAAATGCATATAATGACGGATTTGGATTTGATAATTTTTTTATTTCCACTGGAATTGCACTACTTTTTACACCTACTTCATCTCTGATGTATATGATGGCAAGGTCTCCTGTTATTTCTGACACTTCAATTGAATATACTAATTTCTCACAATAGGTGTATGTTGTTTTTTCCATAATGATTGAAACTTGTGGTTGAGCGTATGCTGATGCTGCAAATCCTGTAGTTCCAATTAATATTGTAAAAAATATGATTTTTTTTGTTATCACAAGTACTATTTTTTTATCATCAATAAAAATCTGAAATTTATCCTTAGGAATCTTTTTTAACACCTTCACCTAACCTTATTCATAGCGTTTTTTGCGGAGGCATATCTTTGAGTTGATGATTATTCATCACTCAAAGAGATTTTTACTGATTATCATTGTTTGACATTTCACTTAATTTTGTAGTGATTTTTTATTAATTTCATATTTTTGTATAATGTGTGTTAACATTACTCTTATTTGCTGAAATCAGTTATTATAGGGGATTTTTTATTCAATGATATGCCTAGTTATCAAGATCAAACCTGGATAAGACTCTGGAAAGAAAATTCACCTGAATTACGTACACGAGTTATTGGATGGCGTAAACAAAATGCAATTACTCGTATTGAAAAACCAAGTCGTATTCAAAGAGCTCGAAGATTAGGTTACAAAGCAAAACAAGGTATTGTTGTTATTAGAATGCGAGTTGGAACTGGTGGTATGCGAAAACAAAGACCAGTTGCTGGTAGAAGACCAAAACATCTTGGTGTTACTAGAATTAAAGCTGATGATGATATGAAAACTGTTGCAGAAAGAAGAGTTTTAGAACGTTACCCAAATATGAAACTTTTAGGTTCTTACTATATCTATAAAGACGGAAAACATTATTGGTTTGAAGTCATTTTGGCAGATCCTTCTCATCCTAGAATTTCACAGGATAAGGAACTTAACAGACGAGTAGCACAGTCTGCATAAGATTGAAATCTATTTTATTATTAGTAGTTGTATTATTTTTTGTAATTTCACCTGTACATGGACAATTGCTTTCTGATGCAACGGGATTTTTGAATCGACTTGATATTGAAACTTCTGGGCATATTTTTGAAATAGAATTAGTTTCAAATTTTGATTTATCTGATTATAGTTTTGAAAAAGAGCAAAAACAACTTACCATATATTTTGATAGTGGACTAGAAAATAATTTAGCTGAAATTATAATTCCTAAAAATCTCTTAAGCGGTGATTTCACATTTTATCTAAATGATCAGGAATTTTTTCCAAAAATTGAATCTAATGAAAAAATTCATTTTATTACTTTTGAGTTTACTGGTTTAGGTTCTAATGTAATAAAAATAATTGGTACTGAATACTTAACTGGTATGGACGGTGTCATTCCCATTGAAAATGAATCTTCTAATTCCGATGATAGTGATTTCTTACCTCCTGGTGAAAAATTGGAGACATCCTCTAATGATTATTTAATTTGGATAATTGTAGGAGTGACTGTAGTTATTATTGCTGTATTTGGTATTATGAAAATTCTAAAAAAAAAGAATTAATTTAATCTTCTTTAAGTAACTTTTGAATCATTCCATCAATATGTCCTGTTTGACCAAATGACACATTTCTTAGAATTCCTTTTCTATCTACTAGTATAGCTGATGGTGTACCTTGTAGTGAAAAGTTTTCAAATGTTTCAGCAGAATACTCTTTTGATCTCATATGATCTTTTACTCTTTGAATTATTTGATTCCTATACTCTTCTGGTTGGGAATCAAATTCTGGTATTTGCGGATAAATGAATTCCAATATTTTTTCTTGTGTAATTTCACCTGAGCTTTTTATTAAATTGTCCATTCCTATTGGAAATGGAATTTTAAAAGATAATTTACTTCCTTCTTGTAACTGACCATATTGTGCCAGTGCACTTTTTGTTTCACCTACCACTTCTCCTGTTTCTACAAGCATTTTCAAATTATCTAAATTATTTTTATCAAAATCTTCAAATGCTGTTGCAAGGCCTATTACTGTCACTCCTTCATTTTTATATTTTTCATAAATTTTTATGGCATCTGGAATTGCTCCCATAAAACATCCTGGGCAATTCACTTGAAATACTTCTAACAATACAATATGATCTTTTTCTTGATCAAAATTTGTTGGGGCTCCTTGTACCCAATGTGAAACCCCAAAATTTGGTGCTTTCTCACCTATTTTTACACCCATATTGTTTGGGTAATTTTTTTATGATAAATACATAACTCTACAAGTATCTAATTTTTTCTCAAGTAGGATAATATAGACCTCAGAAAATTTCACAGTAAATTGTTAGTAATACCTGATGAAAGATTGGCCCTTTTTACAGAAATGGAATTAAAATATGAAGATAACGATGTGGAATACTTTATTTCTCTTTTGAATCATCCCGACTATGTAGTTAGAACAAGATCCACATGTATTTTGGTTGATTTTGGTGGTGAGGATAAAATTCCACATATTGCTAAAGTTTTAAAAAATGATGATAATGAATTAGTTCGACATGAAGCTGCTTTTGCATTAGGTCAAATGTCATATTCCTCCGCTATTCCTCCGCTTATTGATGCAACTCTAAATGATCCAAGTATGTTTGTTCGTCATGAGGCAGCAATCGCCTTGGGGGTAGTTGGAAATAAAGAAGCAAAAGAAACTTTAGAAAAAGCACTAAGTGATCCAGATGCACCAGTAGTAGAATCTGCAGTTGTTGCTTTATCAAATATTGTATTTATGGAAACTTTAAGTAAGAATGAAAAATTTGCTAAATTAACAGGTGGATGAGATGAATTTTTCATATGGTGTAATTGCAATTGTGGGAATTTTAGTTGCAATATCTTTAGCTCTAATTATTGCTGAACCTAATGATATTATTGAACCACGTATTATTGAGACGTCTGATAATAAAATTAATCAAATTGAAGAAGACCTTAATCAACTTTCAGTTAACCCTAGTCTGTTAACTACTAGTACTAATGTTGGCGACTCACTTGTTCTTGAAGTTGAATTTAGAGATGATGATGGAAATATTGTTGATCATGTTAATTATGATATTTTTGCAAGTCAAGATTCTAATTCAATTCTTTCAGTACTAGCATCACACCGTCATCCTGGAATATATCCTGTTCATGAAAGTATTACATTAACTGATTCTGTTATTGACATTCAAGTTGTCGTACAAGGTTTAGGCCATGGCGATGCAATTTATGGACCTAAAGGTATTGAAACTGCATTTATTGTTACTCCTATAGTATTAGATCAAACTGTACCTGAAACTGTAGAAGAACCAGTTGTTGAAACTATACAAGAACCAGTTGTTGAAACTATACAAGAACCAGTTGTTGAAGAATTAATTGTATCCCAAACTGTAATTAAAACAGCAGATAATTCTGGAATGAGTATGGATTGTCAAGCAGCATCAGATTGTTACACTCCAAATACAATTACTGTAAATGCGGGTTCTGTAGTTACTATGATAAATTCTGATTCAGCTGCAGCAATGCATTCCTTTACTGCAGGAACAGTAGATGGATTTAGTCCTTCACCAAGTGGAACATTTGATACTGGAATTATGTATGCAGAGGATTCATTTGAATGGACTCCAGAAACTGCAGGTGAAGTTCCATACTATTGTATGTTGCACACTTGGATGCAAGGTACAATCATCGTAGAATAATTTTATATAAATTAATAATTAAAATTTATTTTAAATACTGTTGAATTATTTTTTAAAGTGCAATAACTTTAGTGCCTTCTTCATTGGATTCAAATTTGTAAATTTGTTCAACATTTGAATTTTCAAATATTTCTGCATCATGAGTGATAATTAAAAATTGCATTGGTGCTTGTGAGTTTGAAATTTCTGATAATTGTGATAAAACTCTTACCAGGGATTTTTTTCTTTCTACATCCAGATGTGTTGTCGGCTCATCTAGTATCATTAAATTTAGATTTGATGCTCCTAGTAAACTTGCCATTCCTAGTCGTAATGCTAATGCTACGCTCACTTTTTCTCCTCCACTTAGAGATTCCAATTCTAGCACCTCTGTTTTTGAATAACATGCAATTGATACATCTCTGGTTTTTTCGGATAATGCAATTCTTAGAATTTTTGTATTTAAAAATGATAGATATTCTGACGCTTTAACTGAAATTGAATTTAATGCCCATGATCTTAAGCTTGTTGCAACTGATCCATCCCTACTAAAAATATTTGTTTCAATTTTATTTAATTTTGAAATATATTTTTTTACTTTTTTAAGCTCTAAAATTGATTTTTCAATTGTGTCAATCTGTTTTTTAGCTTTATCTATTTTCTCTAAAACTCCTCCCATTTGTTGATCAATTTGAGATACATCTCTTTGTTTTTCTAATATTATTTTTTTAAGATTTGAAAATTTTTGTTCACTAAATTCCTTTGTTTCAAATTCTAATTTTAATATATTTTCAAAAATTAATTCTGTATGGTTATCTATTTGTGATATTTGTTTTAAATCACTATTATCAAATAATAGTAATTTTTGTTTTTGAATTATTATATCTTTTTCAATTTTTATTAATTCATCCTCATTACTAATTGAATGTGCTCTAAGTGTTATTTCTGCATCACGTGTTTTTTGTACTTTTTCTAAAAATTCTTTTCTTTCTAGAGTATACATATTTCGTTCTTTTTCTTTTGATATTATGTCTTTCTGTAATTTGATTATTTCTTCTTTAATATGCTCTTCTTGAAAAAATGGATTCAGTTTTTTAACAATTGAATCACATACTGGGCATTTGTTATCCTTTAATTGTAATTTTGATGCTAGAATTTCTTTTTCTTTTAAAGATGCAATTTGAATTGTCGTTTCTTGTATTTTTTTTAATGTTTCTTCAATTGCTTCTTCAACTTTTTGAATTTTTAATTCGAAATCTCCTTTTAGTTTAATTTCATCAAAACAACCCTCACAATCAGAGATTTTACGCTCATTTTGACTAATTTTTTGTCGTATATTTTCAATTATTTCTTTTGCATATCTCAAAAGTTCTTTTTTTCTTAATTCCAATTGATTAATTTTCTCAATTTTTGGTGTTTCAATTTCTAACTTATCTTGTAATGTTCTGAGTTCTTCCTGCATTTCTTTTTGTTTTAATTCTAATTGAATTTTTTTAGGACCTTCCTCTTTAATATCATGTTGATATTTTTCAAAATCTCGTTCTAAAATCTCAATATGAGTATCATCATATCCTAAATCTATTTTAATTTTTTCACGAAATTCTTTTATTATTTTTTTCATATATTCTGATGCAATATCTAATTTGTCTATTCCAATTATAGCATTAAGTAATTCTTTGAATTCTTTTGGTTCTGCATTTATTATTGAATTTAATTCTCCTTGTTGTACAATTGATGCTATTTTTAATTTTTTAAAATTCATTCCTACTATTTTTTCTACTTGTTTTGTCATTCCATCTCCAAATTGTTTTCTCTCTCCAGCGGCAATTTCTATTCGTTCATTTTTTGTTATTTCATAAAATGTTGCAGATAGACTGCCTTTACTATCTATTTTTCTAACTGTTTCATATTGTTTATTGTTTATAGTGAATTTAATTTTTGCATATCCTTGATTTGCTCCACGTCTGATTAATCCTTTATTCGATTTTCTTGTATGTTCTCCAAATAATGAAAATGTAATTCCATCAATAATGCTTGATTTACCTGCACCATTTTCTCCTACAAAAATAGTTACTCCATCTTCAAATTCTAATTTTGTATCTGAATGTGCTAAAAAATCTACTAGTTCAATTGACGTTATCATTATTTTTCTTCCTTTTTAAATTTTTCATAATTTTCTAAAATTATTTCTAATGCTTGATTCATTCCGTCTGTTGACAGTGTTGGTAAAAGTTCTTTAATTGCAAAATTTGCATCTTTTTCTGAATCTAATGCATTTATTGAAAGTCTAAACATTTCATCTTCAATTAGCTTTGGCCTTTCTAGAAATACTGATGAATCTGATATTTGTTTTGTAGTGATTTTCCAAAAACATCTTAATGATAATGAGTTTAATCTTGAAATTTGTGCCTGAATATGGTCTGTTTCAATGTTTTCACCTTCTATTTTTACTTGAATCATTGGCTTTTTTGTCAAACTACTGATTTTTTCTGTAATTTGATCAATTGTTTTTGTTAATTCTTTGTATTCTGTGTTAAATGAGAATTGAGGTCTAATATCTAATTCAATCCACTTTGGAATTGAATCTTTTCCGGAAATATCTATTTCAAAAAATCCTTTTTTGGTATCTTTAATTCCTTCACTAGTTGTTAGTTCAATTGATCCTGGATATACAATTGGTCCTTTGAGGTGATTAAATTGTTTTATATCTTTATCATGCAAATGTCCCATTGCATAATATGTGAAGTTTTTTGGTAAATCTGTAGATTGTAATTCTCCTGCAAATTTATTAAACTCTGTAATTCCTTGATGTAACACCAATATTTTATGCCCTGAAAATTTTTCTGCACTTTTATCTAAATTTAGAAATGTTTCTTGATATTGTATCATTTCTGTTTTTCTTATTTTATCTAATCCAGCTATCCTGATTCCTTTATACTCTATAGGTTTTCCATCTCCAATATATTTAGAAAATCCTAAATTATGATATGTGTATGGAATTGGAGTTGTTCTAATTCTACTAATGTCGTGTTCACCTAAAATAAAAAATGAATCAATATCGTTTTCTTTTAAACGCTTTAATGCATTTGCCATTTGTATAATTGCCGTACCGTTTGGATTTGGTACATTAAAAATATCTCCTGCAAAAATTACAAAATCTACATGATCCTTAATTGATATGTCGATTGCTTGATTGAAAACATCATAGACATCTTGTTCTCTCTCATTGGAACCGTACTGTACTAATCCCAAATGTGTATCTGAAATATGTGAAAATAACATTACTTTAATAATAAATCTTTTTGAATTAATCCTTGTGTTGATTCTACTCCGATATTTTTCATTTTATCAGCCTTTATCCAAGCTTTAGTTGCACTTTGATCCGCTCCCATTTTCTTTTCTTTTACCTCCTCAACATGAACCATGGATGGTAAATTTGTCCATTGCCCAACAAGAACTGCATCTCCTACGTTTAATGACGTTAATTGTGATATCAATTCACGACTAGTTGATTCTGTGGCTGAGGCTATTTGTCTTTGGTCATCTTCTTGAATAATTTTCATTATCGCAAATGAGCCCATTTGACTGAGAATGTTTAGATCCACGCTGCGTGGTCTTTGTGATACTATTGCTAAACCTACTCCAAATTTCCTTCCTTCCCTTGCAATTTTTGCAGCCCAATACTTTGCTGCAGTATCGTGATCTTTTGGAATAAACACGTGGGCTTCTTCAAGAATTATAAAAACTGGTTCATAGAATTTAAAATCTTTTTGATTTTTTGTTTTTCCATGTTTTGCTATTGTTGCATTTTTTCTATCTTTTAGTAATTGCTGTAAATAAAACCCCATTGCTACATTTGCTTGTTTTTCTGATAATTCTGAAATATTAATGATGTTTGTATATCCTTCTTTTATGTAGTCCATTGGATTTCCAATATCTGGATCTAAAATATCATCAAATCGTCTTTGTGCATCCTCTATGATATCTTGCACTCTATATGCTGATGTTCTGATTTCTTTTAATTTTTTATCATCTGAATTTACAAGTGAAGCCACTTCATATTCTAATTTATTCCAAAATTCTCTTGCTTCTTTTACTTCTTGTGTAAATGTCATTCTTAAAACTCGTTGTTGAACATCTGCGTTTTCTCTAATTTCTAAAACTTCTGAAAACTGGTCTACTTCAAGTAATCTGGGATTAATTTTTGCATCAATTACATTAACATTTGAAATGTTTAATGTTGTGTAATCGTTGTGATAATCAAAAATTATTACTGTTCCTTTTACTTCTGAAATTTTTTTTGTAATTAATGAAACTAAATTACTTTTACCCATTCCGGTCATTGCTAAGATTCCTAGATGTCTTGAAACAATTTTATCTAAATTGATTTTTGCTTCAATATTTTTATTCCGTAATAAATTTCCAATTTTTAACCATCCTTCTTTTTGTGGACTGAAAATTTCTTCTAAATCTTGATTAGTTGGTTGTGTGATTTCTGTGCCTGGAATTGGTGGAATTACTGGAATAATTGACTGACCTTTACGTAAATTCTCTAAAAATCCTAAAATTCCTATATGTGCTGTAAATGTTTTGTCTCTTTTATTGATGTCTGCAATTTCTGTACTTTCTTCTGCTTCATGAAAATTTCTAACGTCTGTAAATGCTGCACTTGACACTGATGATCTTTCAACTAATCCCAAAATTTCTCCTTCATCTATACTAATTTTGATGTATTCTCCAACTGATAACGATCTTGATGTAATTGCTGTCACTGATGTAGGTTTTGATTCTCCTACCACAAAACCTAAACTCAACCTAATACCTCTCTAGAACCAATTTCATTACTCAATCCTAACAAACTAACCATTTTTCCAAGTTCTTTGTCTGATATTTTACAGTTGTTGTGTGCAAGCTTTAATGCATATGGATATCCACCAACACTAGTTTTAAATAACTTATTCATAATTGATTTTACCTCCTCATTATCGTGTTTACCTCCTAAGAATTCTAATTTGATTATTGGAGTCGAATCACTTAATCTTACAAATGTTGATGAGATTATTTTATCTATACCATAATTTTTTTCTACAAATATTTCACTAAAACCTGGACCATTTGTAACATGATTATAGTAAAAAATATCTCCTGCCAGTGATCCTAGATTCTCAAATTGTTTTTTTGTATTTGATGTTTTTGCAATGAATATGACATTTTTTCTTTTGTTCATTGTTCTTACAACTTGTACATCTAATGATGATTGTCTTGTCATAAATTGTGAGTGAAGTGAACCATCCATTAAAACTAAATCAACTTCATCAACTGTTTTTTCACATGCATCAATTTCCATTTTACTTGCAATTCTTGAAAGATCCGTATCTGAACCTAGTCCTGAATCATGTAAATCCACAAGAACTACTCCGTCAGTTTTTATTGAAACTGCGGTAGTTGCCCATAATTCAATTCCTTGAAATTTAGTATTATTGAAACTACTGTCAATACCTGCCGTAACTACATTTTCTTTGGTAGGTGTGTACTCATTCCAATTTACTCGTGCTTTTTGTAAAATTTGCTCAAATTTTGGACCTTTTAGAATTGATAATATTTTCTCTCTATTGATAATTGCATCTTTGTATACTGTATTGAGCACAACAATACTTGTCATGTTTGAATAAAATCTTTAGGTTGTGTTGAGTTTTGACAAAGATGATCTATTCAAACAACTTATCCAATCTTACCTTTGAAAATGACTTTTTCATTTGAATTTGATGGAGTGGTACTATCAATGTACTTTATCTCATACCAATCTCCAATATGGATAATTTTATCGTCAATTTGACGCGGGATTTTGATTTTTACTTCAAAGATATTTGTGTTGGGTCCGGTTTCAATTAGAAAATTGGAATTGGCATCAAATTTTGGATTTGCAAGCGTAGTTTTAATTCCTCCTTCACTTGTAAATTCTAATTGATTGATTGGAATTTTATCTTCATCTTTAGAATCTATATTTGAATCTGGTTCGTATAGTCTTAAGATAAACTCACGTCCAATTTTTGAACCTCCTCCAAATGTCTCAACTTTGGCAAATGTTTTTGTTAGTGGAATTGACTTTACTTGCACACTTTGTTCTCCAGATAAATTAGATTTATCTAAATATTTTATCAAAACAACGTCATTCTGACTTAGTTGTTTACCATTAATTGTTTCAGGTAATTCTAATTTTAGATAAAATTTACCTGTATCGTATCCTGTTTCAATCATTTTTTCAGGTCCCTGTATTGAAATCCCATTAATTGTAAACTCAAAAAGCCCTCCAGTAGATACTACGTCTACACCTCTATGTGACAGATTCAAATCATTATCTGTAATGTAGAAATTTACTACAGACATGCTTGATGCTGGAACTGTGACAATCTCAGAATATGATTTAGTAATTTTTGTAGCAAATAAAATACCTCTTTCTTGCATTTTATCAACTGTTTCTGATTTTACACATGCTGGCATTGCGTTGGTTCGAATAACTATCTCTAATCCATTTCTACATTGAACGTTCTCTGCAGATATCCCTTGTTTTATTTGCTTTCTTGGAGAATCTATATCTGCATTTATGGTAAAAATAAATGAAAATATCAAAAAAAATGATATTCCTAGAATTATTTTTTTATTAATTGTCACCATTATCACTGATTCTGTTTTTTATTTTAAACTATCATTAATTAAGAGAACTTTTCTATTCTGATCACTTGAAAAAAATTGGATTATTAGGATGTGGTGTCATGGGTACTCAAATTGCACTTGCAATTGATTCTGGCAAGATACCTGGAATTTTGACACATGTGTATGATGATTCTAAAGAAGCTTCTGCTTTACTTGTTTCTAAATTAAATAATAAACCTGAAATTGTTGAAAATTCTCATTTGTTATCTTCTCATTCTGTAAACATTGTAGTTGAAGCAGCTTCACAAAATGCTGTCAGAGATGATGGCTTAAGTATTTTACAAAATAAACGCGATTTTATGATAATGAGTGTTGGTGCATTATTAGATGAATCAATTTTTGATATTTTATACGATGCATGTAAACATTTCAAAAAAACAATCTATCTTCCTTCTGGTGCAATTGCAGGATTGGATGGATTAAAATCAATTAAAAATGAATTAGAATCTGTATCTATTACAACAACTAAACATCCTCGTTCATTAAAGGGTGCAAAGTTCTTTGAAACTTCTGAAATTAATTTAGATTCAATTAATTCCTCTACGATAATTTTTGAGGGAACTGCTCGTGATGCTGTAACATTATTTCCTGCAAACATCAACGTTGCAGCACTTGTATCTTTATCTGGAATTGGTAGTGATAAAACATCTGTAAAAATTATTGCAGATCCAAATACTGATAAAAATACTCATCATATTGAAGCGATAGGAAAATCTGGAAAAATGACCTTCACTATTGAGAACACTCCCGATCCTCAAAACCCCAAAACTAGCAGATTGGCTATTTTATCTGCAATTGAAACATTGAGACAATACTGTTCTGATGATATACAAATTGGAACATAATTGGCAAAACTTGCCACATTTACAGACTTTTTAGAAAAATATAGACTATTTCATATTCTTTAAATTTACACATTTCTAGTTTTTTTTGATGATGTTAGTTCAGGACACCTCATTTCTAAAAAATGAGATTATGCGATTGAAAAAGGAAAAAGATATTGTAATTTTGGCTCATAATTATGAAATTCCAGATGTACAGGATGTAGCTGATTTTACTGGTGATTCTCTTGGATTATCTAGGTTAGCTGCAACAGTTAAACAAAAAACAATTTTATTTTGTGGTGTTCACTTTATGGCAGAGACTGCTGCAATTATTTGTCCTGAAAAGAAAGTATTGTTACCTTCTTTGGAGGCGGGTTGCTCTTTATCTGATTCAATCACTGTTGATGAATTAAGAAATTGGAAAAAACAACATCCAAATGCCATTACTGTTGGATATGTCAATACTACTGCTGAAATTAAATCTGAACTTGATTATTGTTGTACATCATCTAATGCTGTAAACGTTGTTAAAGCAATTCCTGAAAATAAAGAAATTTTATTTCTACCTGACATGTTTCTTGGTTCTTATGTTGCAAAAATGACAGGAAGAAAAAATATGCATATTTGGGCTGGTGAATGTCATGTACATGCAGGAATCACTCCGGAAGATGTTACTAAAAAATTACAATCGATGAAAGATGCTGAATTTATTATTCATCCTGAATGTAGTTGTACTACGCCTATAATGTATGATGTTGCTGATGGTAGTTATAATAACAATAAGGTTTCAATTCTTTCAACTGAAGGAATGTTAAACCACGTTAGTAAATCTAAATCAAAGAATTTTGTTGTTGCAACTGAAACCGGAATTTTATATAAAATGAAAAAAGAAAATCCAGGTAAGACATTCATCCCTGCATCTGAAAAAGCTGAATGTCAATATATGAAAATGATTACTCTTGAAAAAGTGTATGATGCAATAGTAAATGAGAAATATGTGATAACTGTTCCAAAAAAAATCGCAGATAAAGCTCGTTTGGCAATTGATAGAATGCTTCAAATTAGTTAGCATGTGATTATTTTGGTTAGATTATTCAGTAAAATTCCTGAAGATATTACATTTAAAAAAAATATTGAACAATTTAAAAAATTTAAAAAATTAGTTAAGAGTAAAAAATACACTGAAGCCTTGAAATTAGGCTTAGATTACTTAGAAAAAGTTCCTTACAATCATGATGTATTATTTACCATTGGGGGAATATACTATTTAAAAAATAAATATCGTACTGCAATTTCTTTTTTTGATAGAGCACTTGAAATTGGTGATTCTGATGTTGAAGTTTTACTTTTGAAAGCATACTCACATCAAAAATTACAAGAAAATGAAATTACAATCAGTTGTTGTAATAAAATTAAAGATATTGATCCAAAAAATAAATCTGTATTAATTTTATTATCTGAATTGAATTCTTAGATTTCTAAGCTAACATCAATTCCTTTTACTGAATTGGTTATACTTCCAATAGATATGATGTCTACTCCTGTTTTACCATATTTTGATATATTTTTGGAATTAATTCCACCTGATGCTTCTAACAATACATTTTTTCTTAATTTTTTATCTTTAAGAATTTTAATTGTTTTTATGATTTGAGATGGAGAAAAATTATCTAGCATAACTATTGTTGCTCCTTCTTGTGCAGCAAGAACTGCATCTTGTGTACTTTCAACTTCAACTTCAAATTTTTTATATTTTTTTTTAGTTTTTTCAATTAGTGTTAATAGAGATTGTTCAACTGCTATATGATTATCTTTAATCATTACCATTTCATCTAATCGTAATCTGTGTTTTTTACCTCCGCCAATTTCTACTGCTTCTTTATCAAAATATCTTAATCCTGGTGCTGTTTTTCTTGTTGCATACAACTTTGTTCTCTTTGGAATTTTTTTAACAAGTAAATTTGTTTGTGTTGCAATTCCACTCATTCTTGTTATTATATTCAATGCTGTTCTTTCACATGTCAAAATTTTGTCTGCATTTCCTGTAATTTGCATAATCGTTTGATTTGGTTTTATTTTAGAGCCATCTTTGCTAATGATTGTTGCTTTACATCCTTTGATTGCAAAAATTTCTTTTGCATATTTTGTGCCTGCAACAATTGCATTTTCTCTTGAAATTATTTTTACTGATATTTTCTTCTTTGATAATAATGAACTTGTAATGTCTCCTTTACCAATATCTTCTGCAAGAAATTGCTTTAGCTGTTTTTTTATATTAAATGACAATATTGTGATTAAATGTTAATATGATTTTAAGGATTTAGAATTTTTTTATGTCACTTTGATTGCATATTTACCTTTTTTAGTAATAGATAATATTTTTGAAATTTGTGAATTTGATGGATCCACTACTAAAACAACTCCACTCCAATCTGGTGTTAAGTCTGATGATTTACAAACTGGACAAACTTTTTCTGTTGTTACATGTTTGCATTTTCTGCATGCCATTTCTCTTGCCATTTTAACTTGCCTCTACTTTTGCTGTTTCACTTGAACTACCTGCTTTTTTAATTTCTTCTTTAATCCATTCATCTGCTCCAAGGAATGGTTGTCTACAAGTAATTCCAATTTTACCCATTGCAGCAGCTTTTCCTAATGATACTGCAGTTATTCTTGCACGTAGTGTTGAACCAACTTTTAATGTTCTTCCACTTTGATTAGCTAAAATTAATCCCATCTTTACATCACTCTTTAGATAATCATCCATAACTTGTGATAAGTGAAGTAATGCATCAGTTGGACCAATTCTAACAAATGCTCCAAAGTCTGTAATGTCTACAATTTCCCCTTGAACAATTTCTTGCAATTTTGGATAAAATGTAAGTGCCTCAAATTCTACTTTATGGAATGTACCTCCATCACCTGCAATCATTTTTCCCATTTCATCAACTTTAGCATCTAAAATCATGATGATGTACCCTAATTCTGCATTAATCATACTCTCGTATTTTTCTTTAAGAATATTGACTGCTGCCTTTTTGAGCGTAGTTCCAAACAAGCTTGGAGGAATCCTAACAACATCAACTAGGGTAGATATAGAAAACAACTGTTATGTTTTTCTTGAATTTCAATTTATGAATCTTTGGGTGATTTGACTTGGATTTCTAAAGATTTTGATGATTTTTGAAAAAAAACTACAATTTTTTTCTATATCTGACTTATCTTTAAATATTGTATCTTGGTTTTTTCTTCCAATGGTTGGTATAGATCAAGTTCTTGAAAAACTTAGTACTGTCATTGATCCAGATTTAAAAAAAGATATTGTGTCAATGGGTATGATTAAGAATTTAGAACTTAATGATGGTAATCTTAAATTTACTTTAGAATTAACAACTCCTGCATGTCCTTTCAATGTAGAGATTGAAGATGATGTAAGAAAAGCAATTGCAGAGCTTTCAGACTTAAAAAATTTTGATTTGAATGTAACTGCAAAAGTAATGGAAGGTCGTTCACTTGATGCCGATACTCAAATGGCAACTGTTAAAAATATTATTGGTGTCGCTAGCGGAAAAGGTGGCGTTGGTAAATCTACTGTTTCATTAAATTTGGCCTTAGCATTATCTCAAACAGGAGCTAAAGTGGGCTTACTTGATGCAGACATCTATGGACCAAGCATTCCTTTGATGTTGGGAATGAAGGATGGTTCTATGGAAGTTGAAAATAATAAACTTCAACCTGCAGATTGTAATGGATTAAAGGTTGTATCATTTGGTTTTTTTGCAGACCAATCTAATCAAGCAGCAATTTATCGTGGTCCTATTATTTCTGGAATTTTAAAACAATTTTTAGTTGATACTAATTGGTCAGAATTGGATTATCTTATTGTTGATCTTCCACCTGGTACTGGGGATATCCCATTAACCCTTGCCCAAACAATTCCTATTACTGGTATTGTTGTAATTACAACGCCTCAAGATGTTGCAAGTAATGTCGCAGTTAAAGCAGTTTCAATGTTTGAAAAATTAAATGTTCCAATTATTGGTGTGATCGAAAATATGAGTCATTTTATTTGTCCTAATTGTAATGACAAACATTACATCTTTGGTAATGGTGGTGCAAAGAAAATTAGTGAACAATTTAAAATTCCATTTTTAGGAGAAATTCCATTGAATTATGGAATTATGTCTGGTTCTGATTTAGGCAAACCTATTATGATTACTGATGCTAATTCTCCAAGTGCTGAAGCATTTAGGGCTAGTGCAAAAAATGTAGCGGCACAATGTAGTATCATTGCATCTAATTTACAAGCAGAGCTAGCATCTGAGAAAAATAATTCTGGATCTAATAGCGATACACCTACATCTAAGAATTCCTCATCTTAATCTGATTGTTGTGAAATTACCTGATTCCTTAAGAGAACAATTGAAAATCCCTATGGGATTATTGTTGCCAATTGGTCAAGATAATAAAGAAAATATTCAAAAACATCTTTTAAACAATTCTTACATTATCACCGTTGGGGATAGGACAACTGAAAAAATGATTGAATATGAAATAATTCCTTCATTGCAAATAATTGATGGTTTAGAAAAAAGAATAAAACGTGAATTTCCAAAAATTGGTAGTGAATCTGAATTAAAAATTGATAACCCGGCAGCTGAAATCACTTTACAAAGTATTGAAATAATTAAAAAGCATTTAAGATGACTGCTCCTGTTCGATTGATTGTAAATGGTGAAGAGGATTTGTTAGTATTGCCTGTTTGTATACATGCTCCTGAAAATTCAGTTGTTTTGTATGGTCAACCAAATAAGGGACTAGTTTTAGTACAAATTAATACAGAAATTAGAAATAAAGCACAATCATTACTTGATATGATGAAGTAATTGGGGCGTGATGAGACGGTGGCTGTATGATTTGTGATTACCCCACATAAACTCTGACCCTTTTTATTCATAATTTTGTAGAATCAAATTCAACCCATTATCTTACAACATTTGACATTTCAAGATAAACAGTAATTACTTTACAAATTGTTATGAAATTAGATCCTGATCTTAAATTACAAATATTAGAAAAAGTTGGAATTTATTCTGAGAGATTTTCAATTTCCGAACCTACAATTTTGTTAACCACCAAAGAAGTATTTGATACACCTAGAGAAATGACTGAAGGAAGACGTACATCAGCTTACAAATATTATGGTGTCTCATACTTACAACATAATTTGGTTTTCATTAACGTTAGAAAAATTCCTGATGAAAAAACTCTTGAAAACACACTTGTTCATGAATTAATCCATATGCGATTTCCATATCTTGCTCATGGAAAAAGATTTAACAAATTAGTAAGGCAAGGACTTCGCGGTAAAACGTTTTCTGCATATCAAAAAAGAAGTAAGATTCCTTCTCTTTGATTTATATTTACAATAAAATGGGCAATTTAATATAGTATGAATTTTGCTGAAATTATTCCATTTATTTGTGGAATTGCATCATTTTTGGTAGCCGGTGGCTTGGTTGTTTGGATAACTAAACAACCTTCTGGAACTAAAGAAATGATGGATATTTCAAATGCCGTTAAGGAAGGTGCTTCAGCATTTTTAAAGCGTGAAATGAAAATTATTGTGCCAGTTGCAATTGCACTTTCAGTAATTATTGGTGCATTTTTACAACCATCAAATGGAATTGCATTTGCTGTAGGTGCGGCATTATCTGCAGTAGCAGGAATTATCTCATTAAAAATTACAGTTAAAGCCGCAGTAAGAGCTGCAAATCTTAGCAGTCAGGGTCTTGGTAAAACTTTTGCTATGGCCTTTAGAGGTGGTGCTACTGTTGGATTAGCAGTACCCGCAATGGCTCTTTTAGCAATTACTGGTTTATACTTGATTTATCCTGATCCAATTACTATTGCAGGAGTTGGAATTGGAGCAAGTCTTATTGCATTATTTATTAGAATTGGTGGAGGCATCTTTACTAAAGCTGCAGATATGGGTGCAGATTTAGTGGGAAAAGTTGAAGTAAATATTCCTGAAGATGATCCTCGTAATCCTGCAACAATTGCAGACAATGTTGGTGACAATGTTGGTGATGCAGCAGGAATGGGTTCTGATGTTTATGAATCATATATCGTTACAATACTTGCAGCATTACTCATTGCAGCATTAATTGGTGCACCAAACTTTTTCCTTTATCCAATTTTGATTGGCTCCTCTGGAATGATTGCATCAATTATTGGTGTTGTAATTGTAAGTTCAAAAGGTGTAACTGATGTCATGAAACCTCTTAATCGTTCATTTTATGTTTCAGCTGCAATTGCAATTGGATTAAACTATGTCTTTATCACACAATTGATTGATCAATCTTCTACAGCATATGCTTTGTTTGGAACCACTGTAATTGGTGTCATACTAGTTCCTGTTATTCAAAAAATCACTGACTACTATACAAGTTACAAAAAAGCTCCAGTAAAGGAAATTGCAGATTCTGCCAAATGGGGATATGCATCATTGACTTTAATGGGAATTATCAAAGGCATGCAATCTACAGGACCATTTATGATTGCATTAGTTGTTGCAATTATCATATCTTATTCTATTTCTTCTGCAGCAGCACCTGAAGGTGCAGACCCCGTACTCTATGGTATTTTTGGAACTTCTTTGACTGCAATGGCAATGTTGAGTCTTGCAGGTATTGTTCTAAGTATTGATGCCTTTGGTCCAATTGCAGATAATGCAGGAGGAATTGTAGAGATGACTAAAATGGGTGAGGAAAACCGTAAAGTCACAGATGAAATTGATGCAGTTGGAAATACTACTAAGGCTGTTACTAAAGGATTTGCTATAGCAAGCGCTGCACTAGCTGCACTAGCAATGATTCAAGCATTTCAATTTGAAGCTGCACATGTATTTGCAGGTGTATTAGATTTAGATTATAGTTTAACAAATCCTGCAATCATTGTTGGATTATTAATTGGTGGATTAATTCCATTTATTATTACAGGTCAACTAATCAATGGTGTATCGAGAGCTGCAGGTAAAATGGTTGATGAGGTAAGAAGACAATTCAAAGCAGATTCTGGCATTCTTGCAGGAACTTCCAAACCTGATTATGCTAAATGTGTAGATATTGCAACTGTGGCTTCAATTAGAGAACTCTGGAAACCAGCACTTGTAGCAATTCTTTCTCCTATTATTCTTGGTGTTTTATTAGGTCCAACTGCTGTAGCTGGATTGTTAATGGGGGCTGTTGTTACTGGAATATTGTTAGCATATCACTTAGCAAACACTGGCGGTGCATGGGATAATGCAAAGAAGTTAGTTGAAATGAATGGTGAGAAAGGTTCTGAAGTTCATAAAGTGGCAGTTGTGGGTGATATTATTGGAGATCCTTACAAGGATACAGCTGGTCCTGCACTTAATACTGTAATTAAATTACTTAATACTATTGCAATTGTATTTGTATCTGCTTTTGTTGCAATACTAGCAATCTAATTATTTAATATTCAAAAATTTTTACCTTACTAAATTTTTAAAAATTAGTTTTATTTTATTTCTTAGATTATTTATACAACTTAAAAAAATTAATTTTTTTAAAAAAGAAAAAATGTTTAAGGACAGCCTTCCATTTTTTGAATGAAATAACCTTTTTCCTTAATTGCCTGCTCTACAGGCTGTGGGCAAGATTGTGAGTGACAGAATTGACATTCGTTTTGTGTCATTTCTGCTTCTCCCTCTCCTATTTCTTTTAACCATTCTTTGCCAAATTTAATTGCCTTAGGATGATCTTTTTCACCAGTAATTACATCAAAGTGCATGGTGTGTCCATCTGCTGCTTTGACATAAGTGTCGTATACGTGAATTTCCATAATTTATAGTGAAAAAGGGGATATTTAATCCAAAAGATGATTCTACATGCTTACATTTATGGATATTTTATTTTTCTTCAATTTGAATTTCTACAGAATCAGATTCAAGAATAAAAGCCCTGAAATTTTTGTTTATTCCTGAATAAATAACCCATACATACGGATTAATTTGCATAAATTTTTTATCTGTATTTGAAGGGTATGCTTCTCCTTTTGGATGTGAATGAAAAATTCCAATAATTTCTAAATTCAATTCTTTACATTTTTTATGCATTTCCAAATTTTGTTCTGGTGATAATGTGAATTCTATTGGTGATGACTCGATATTTTCTGTTAACCAAATTTCTTTTACTACGTTTTCTTCATTAATTTTATTTCCGTATAAAATTGCACATGATTCATTTGGTTCTTCATCATTAGTATGATCTAAGAGAATTTTTTTCTGTAATTTTGAAAGAATAATTTTCTGCAAATCTATTCTACGATGATTGTACCTTGCATCCAAGTGTGCAACATACAATAGTATGGAACTTCACCTGCAGTTTCTGGAGTCCATTCAAATGAATCCTCTGCATACATAATTCCAGTATCAAATGTTCCACTTGGTGAAGGACTAAATCCATCTACTGTTCCTGCAGTAAAGGAATGCATTGCTGCAGCTGAATCAGAATTTATCATAGTAACTACAGAACCCGCATTTACAGTAATTGTATTTGGAGTGTAACAATCTGATGCTGCTTGACAATCCATACTCATTCCAGAATTATCTGCTGTTTTAATTACAGTTTGGGATACAATTAATTCTTCAACAACTGGTTCTTGTATAGTTTCAACAACTGGTTGTTCTACAGTTTCAGGTACAGTTGCTTCAATAACTAATGTTGCAATCATCCACGGATGAACTATGCAGAAGTATTCATGTTCTCCAATTTCTAAATTAGTTGAATCTAAAGTATATGTTTCTCCAGGACTGATTAAACTTGAATCAAATGTTTCTCCAAAATCAATTGAACTTGTAACTGTATGTGCTGCAACGTCTGCATTTGTCCATTCCATTGTATATCCTTGTGTTACTATTGCTCTATCTGGATTATAATCTGGATTTTCTTGTTGTGCTGAATCTTTGAGAATTTCAATTGCAAAAATTGGTCCTGTCACCATTTCTTCCATTGTTTCTTCATCTGTTATTTCTTCGGCAATTTCTCCTTCTCCCTGATTCATTGCTCCTACTGTTATCCAAATCACCATTGCACTAGCAACTGCCAATCCCAATACAAGACCAATTGGTTTTATGCTTCCTGGTTTTTTCATTGCAATATATCCAATTGCTAATGCTGGTAGTGCAACTGCTAGTAAAATTAGTACTACTGTAAGTGTAAAGTCTGAAGTATTGATTGTAGCTAATGCATAAATTCCAAATCCTAATGCTATTGCTACAATTACCAAAGTTGTAATTTTTGCTCTTTTGCTAGTTGAAATTCCACCATCCAAAATTCCTGCAGCAGTAAAAATTAATCCTACAAACATGGTAAGACCAGTTAATGCATGCATACCATCGATGAATGTGTGTGCTATACCTGAATATGCCAATATGAGCCCTGCTAATCCGACTCCTGTAAGGCCCATACCTGGCATTAGTAAGTCCCAATTACTCATTAAAATAAGCTGGTTGGGGTGAGATACTTATTCCTTTTGAAATATTATGGATACACAACAAGGAATAAAACAGCTTTGTAAATGGGTAAAGTAAATTGGGAATTACTGAAATAATAGAAATTTCGAAACCAAGAATTGTTGTTCTTTTAGTTATCACTGCAGTAACATCCATGTATGCTGCAAGTAAATTAGTTTCTGGAATTCCTCAACTTGAGTATGTTGATTATTTGCATATTATAGTAGCAGGATCTTTGGCATCTGCTGGATCCAGTGCATTAAATCACTATTATGATAAAGACATCGATCCTAAAATGAATAGAACAAGTTCCAGACCTATTCCTTCTGGCAGAATTACTGCATCAAATGTTTTGATATATGGATTATCTGTAAGTTGTATTTCTGTAATTTATGGATTCTTTGCACTTAATGCAATATCTGCATTTTTTATTGCAGTTGGAATATTTTCTTATGTTGTAATTTACACCGTTTGGTTGAAACGCAGAAATGCCTCAAATATTGTAATTGGTGGAATTGCCGGCAGTGCTGCAGCTTGGGCTGGATGGTCAGCTGCAACTGGAAGTATGGATTTACTGGGATTCCTAGTTGGCTTTTTGGTATTTGTTTGGACTCCTTCCCACTTTTGGTGTCTTGCAATGAAAATGAAAGATGAATACGCACAAGCTAAAATTCCTATGTTGCCTGTTGTAATTGGAATGCAAAAAACATCTAAATTTATTTTGGGAAATACTTTGATTTTAATTCCTTACTCATTAATTTTAGTATTAATCCCTGATGGATTAGGAATTGTATATACGATTATTGCGTCTATTTCTGGTGGGTTAATGCTTGTGTATCATTATAAATTAACAAAAACCCCAACATCTGAATTTGCTTGGAAAGCATACAAAGTCACTGCACCCTATTTGACAATAATTTTTGTTGCAGTCGCACTTGATGCTGCATTTCATTTTCCTTTAACCTAAATTTTTTAATTATTTATCTAATCCTGGGAAACTTGATTCATAATCATTTTCCATTGTTTCTTTATTTTGTTTTTCAATTGGATCTTCTTCTTTTTCAACAATTGTAACTTCTATTCTTCGTTCATCTTTGGTAAACCATGCAACTTTAATTAATCCTAAAATCTCTAAATCTAATAATATTTTGTTAAATTTATCTTCAGGTAAGTTTAGATCATCTTTTGTTAATTTTTTATATAGTTCAATATCTGTTAATGAATTCTCTTCTTTAATTTTTTCAAATACAATATTTCTTAATGGAATTGTCATGATTAACCGTAAAATGCTTTATCTCCTGTCTTGGGCACTACGTTAGATATACTTTCTCTTATACTGTTATACCATTGGTCTACTTCTTTAGTAATTGATGGCTTCACTTGTTTTAAACTAACTGCAAAGTCATGACTAGTAACTTTTGATGAATTATTTCTCATTGCATGAACTGCAGCTTCTCTACACAATGCTGCTAAATCTGCACCAGTGTAACTTTGTGTAGCAATTGCAATTTCTTGTAACCTGACATCATTTGTCAGTGGCATTTTTTTTGTTAGAAGTTTAATTATTTCTAATCTACCTTTTTCATCTGGATGTGATACATAGAGAACCAGGTCTAATCTACCTGTTCTTAATAATGAACTATCTATGATGTCTGGTCTATTTGTAATTCCTATTACTGCAACACGTGATGATGTGCCTTCTTCTATTTCTGTCAATAATTGACTTAGAATAGTTTCTCCTGCGCCTCCATCACCTGATTTTAATTTTGCAAGTGAATCTAATTCATCAAAAATTACTACACATGGGGCCGATGCTTTTGCTTTTCTAAATATGTCCCTCACTGCTTTTTCTGATTCTCCTACCCATTTTGAAAGAATTTCTGGACCTCTAACTAATATCATATTTGCACCTGTTTCTGTAGCTACTGCTCTTGCAAGTAATGTTTTTCCACATCCAGGTGGACCATATAGTAAAACTCCTTTTGGAGGTTTAATTCCCATTTTTGTAAATTTACTTGGCTCTTTTATGGCTGTGATAATATTATCTGTTAAACTTTTTTTAACATCGTCTAATCCTCCAACATCATTCCACCATACTTTTGGTCTTTCTATGTAAAATTCCCTCATTGCTGTGGGAACAACTTCGTGCATTGCATCGTAAAAATCTATTAATTTAATTTGCATTGATTGTAATACTTCTGAAGAAATTTTTTCTGTCTCAAGATCAATTTCTGGTAAATATCTTCGAATTGATTTCATAGCAGCCTCTCTACATAGTGATTTGATATCTGCACCTGTGTATCCGTGTAATTCTGTTGATAATTCTTTTAGGTCTATATCTTCATTAATTGGCATTCCTCGAGTGTGAATTTGTAAAATTTCATATCTTCCATCTTCATTTGGAACTGTAATTTCAAATTCTCTATCAAATCTACCTGGTCTTCTAAGAGCTGGATCAACACTGTCTGGTCTATTTGTTGCTCCTAATACAATTACATTTCCTCTATCTGTTAATCCATCCATTAATGCTAATAATTGTGCAACTACTCTTTTCTCAACATCCCCATAAACTTCTTCTCTTTTTGGTGCAATTGCATCAATTTCATCAATGAAAATTATGCTTGGTGAGTTGTCTTTTGCTTCCTTAAAAATATCTCTTAGTTTAGCTTCTGTTTCTCCGTAATACTTGTTCATTATTTCTGGACCGTTAATAGGATACATGTTAGCTTCTGATTCACTTGCCATAACTTTTGCAAGTAATGTTTTTCCACATCCAGGTGGACCGTATAGTAAAATTCCGCTATGTGGTTCAACACCTAATCTTGCAAATAATTCTGGATGTCTTAGTGGTAATTCTACAATTTCTCTCATCGCTTTTATTTTTTCTTTTAGTCCTCCAACTTCTTCATATGTGACTCTAACTTTTCTATCAATTGATGTTTCTGTTGAAATATTCAATTCTGTTGTTCTATCTATTTTGATTACTCCTTTTGGAGATGTTTTTGTAATTTTAAAATCCATCGAATTTCCTAAAATCATTACAGAAATTTCATCTCCGTGTACTATTGGCAATCCTTTTAGTCTATTTTTTACAAAATCTGTAAATTCCTTGTCTATTGTTACTACATCGTTAACAGGAGTTAGTGTAATTAATTTTGCAATTTTTGACGATGCTTTTTTTATTTTGACAATATCATTTATACTTCCTCCTACATTCTTTCTTGTTTGTCCGTCGATTCTAATTATGTCTGGAAATTTTTCATCTTCATCTACTGGCCAAATTATTGCACAAGTTGTTCTTGCTCCCATTATTTCTACTATATCTCCTGGTATGGCTTTTAGGAAATCCATTGCTTCTGGACCTACTCTTGCACGTTTTTTACCTATGTCTCTTTGTTTTGCTTCACCAATTCTCATTTGCAAAGGTTCTTCTTTGCGTACCAAAAAATCACTTTTTTCCTGTTATACTAATTACGACTCATGCTAAGTACTTCAAACTCACTAACACCTTCAATTGCTCTTACAGCATCTTCTAGTGAATCCATTTGTCCTTCTTTGTCTTGTAAAACAAATTCTGCTTTCAAAAATTCTAATCCAAAAGCTAATGGTTCTTTTGCATGTCGCTTTAAAATAATGCCATCTTTTAATGAATTTTTTACATTTACTGCTAACTTATCTAAATCCACTTCCATTCCTGTTGGAAGGACTTTTGCTATTAAAATAATATCTGTCATTTTTTAAGGTCCTGTAAAATTACATGAGGGTGCTGAACAAGTATAATTTCTTGCTGCTTCTCTACAACTTTCACATCTCCAAATAAGATCATCGCCACAACTAGGACAATCAAATTTTACACATTTGTCATTAGGCATAATTGGTCTATGGCAGGAATTACATATTGGTAATGATATGCTAGATGACATGCTCAATTTTTGAGTAAACATGATTTATACTTTCCTTAGAATTTTTGTCTCCTTTTAACCCAATATTTTTTTCAACTCTCCACTGATTAGTGTTTGAGCTGTTTTTAGAGAACCTTTAATCCCTAATAATTTGATAATTGAACTTGTGTGAAAATCAAAATCATCTTTTTCTGAAATCTCTTTAGTCATTTCTGGTGTAATTGATTCAAATAATTTATTGATTGTTTGATTGTCTATTCTTTCTAATATCTTTCTTACAAGTAATTGTTTTTCAAATTCTTTACCAAAACGATTTGTCCATTTTTTTTGATAATCTTGTAGATCCAAAATTTCATTTGTTTCTAAAAATTTAGATATTGCTTGTCCTGCATAGATTCCTCCCATCCCACTCGTGTATATTCCACCTGCCGTAGTTGGCTTTGCTTGTCCTGCTGCATCACCTACAATTACTGTTTTTCCATCCACAAATTTTTCAATTGGACCTTTTATCCAAATTGGTGCAAATATTTTTCTAATTGTTGAATATTTTCCTTTTTCTTTTAATATTTCGTTTATCGTTTCAGCTGCATTAATTCCTCGTCCTGCTACTCCAACTTTTCCTTTTCCTTCATTAGATGGAATAATCCATGCAAAAAATCCTGGGTATTTTTTTTGATCTAAAATTACTTCAACTTTTCCTTTCTTTATCCAATCTGCATAGATTTCATATTGCGCTGATGATAGAATCCCTGTTCTATCTTTATGTATTAATGATGATACACCTCTTGCATCTACAAAAATTTTACAATCTATGTTACCTTCATTAGTTCTTATTCCTGTATCGGTGATCTCTTGAAAACTTGTTCTAACTTTAATTTCTGCTCCATTTTTTTGAGCTTGAAATGCAATCTGCTTATCTAGTTCTCTTCTACTGATTTCTACAACTTTCTGTTTTTTTGAATTTATTGTAAATTTTTTCCCATTTGGTGCTGTAATTTCTGCACATTCAATCATATGATCATATGTTTTTCTAAATGGAATTACTCCTAATTCTTCTAAACCTGAAATACTAACTAATCCTCCGCAATGTTCTGGCGTTCCTATCTCATAATCTTCTTCAATCACTAATACTGAAAATCCATTTGATGATATTTCTCTAGCAGATAATAATCCGGCTACACTTCCTCCTGCAACAACAACATCATAGTACATAGATTTTGGTTCTTTGTCAATTATTTAATTCCAAAGTTTTTCATTATGCCTATTCCTGATAATATTATGAGCAACATTAAGCAAGTGATTATAGTTCGAACTGATCTTGATATGGGTAAAGGCAAGATAGCTGCACAAGTAGGACATGCATGTGTTTTAGGTGCTGAACATGTTAGAAAATCTCATCCTGAATGGTGGTCTGAATGGTGGGGTGGTCAAGAAAAAGTAGTTGTAAAAGTTTCAGGAATTAAAGAATTACAAGAGATTAAAAAACACGCTATTGATTTGAATCTTCCTTGGTCTGAAGTTTCTGATGCTGGGCATACTCAATTGGCTCCTGGTACGACTACATGTATTTCAATTGGACCTGCACCTGAAAATTTAATTGATAAAATTACTGGTGATTTAAAATTATTATAATTTATTGGGAATCAGATATTAACAGTATTATTTAAAAAACCTCATGAAAAAACAGACCCAGGGAATTTTGGCATTTATTTTTCTAGGAGGAATTATGTTGACTTCGGGTGTATTGATAAGCTTGCCAGGATATGATCCTGATAAGGATTATTCTGCAATGGATGATCCTAAAATTACTATTACTGGAAGTCCTGCTGATAATTTTCCTGATGATCAAAGAACAACTTTTTGTAGTTCTGGTGGAGATGCCAAGTCAACTGATTATGTTACAGAGTATTTGATTCCGACTGAATGTACTAATCCATTAGCAATAGTATCTGATTACGATGGTAATGCTTGGTTTGCTGAAACCAATACAGGTAATCTAGCAAAATTTGATCCTATTACTGAAACTTTTACTGAATATGATAATCCAACATGGCCTAATGGTGGTCGTTCAATGATATGGGGAATTGATTATGCTCCTGATGGATCCGTTTGGTTTACTGATGAAACATTTGATTCTGTTTGGAGATTTTCAACTATTGATAAAAAATATGAGCGATTATCTTATCCTGCTTCAGGCGGTGATTCCTTGCCTCAAAAATTAACTATTCATGGGTCTCAAGTTATCATTAATGATTTTACTGGAAATAAACTAACTATTTTAGATGTTAATCCTTCAGAAACTGAAGTAAATTATCTTAGTATTCCATCTGCCCTTAATGGCACTGTAACTGCTGACTTTGCATTGGATGCAAATAATGACATTTGGTATACTAATTGGTTGTATCAGCAAGGTGGATTTTTAGTTAAATTTAATCACGATGATTATAGTAGTGACGTATCTGATTCTGGTGAACAATTTTTACCTTTAAAAGATTACATTACTGCATTTGCATTGCCTTTACAATTACTTACTCCTAACGGAATTACATTCTCTGATGATGGCATTCTTTGGATAGCTGATACTACTTCGTCTTCGTTCTTTAGTTTTGATCCTTCTTCTAAAGAATTTATTCAATATGTAACTGCAGAACCTATGTTTGCCACATACGGTAATCAAACAGGTGTAATACAATCTCCAATTTCTAGACCCTATTGGATTGAAAATGATAATCAAGGACGACTTGTATTTAATGAGCAAACTGCAAATAATATTTCTGTAATGGATCCCAAATCTCAATCCCTTGTAGAATATCATATACCTTCAAAGAATCCTAATTGGGCTGACTGTGATTCTGGTATTGCAGTTTTAGATAATTGTGGTATTGCCCAAATTTTTGATTTTGCAATATCAGGTGAAAAAATTTGGTTTACTGAATGGGTTGAAAATAAAATCGGTGTTGTAGATACATCTGTACCATTACCATTTGAAATTCAATTTGAATCTGATGAGGTGAAACTTTCACCTGGAGATTCTGTCACTAATCATTTTATTATTTCTCCTCAGTTTAAAAATGATGTATTGCAAATTTCTTCTATAACTTCTACTACTCATGATTTTCTTACTGTTGATATAATTCATGGTTCTGCTAAAGTAATTGAATTGAATTCAGATGATCCAGTTGCTATACATGTTGAAATTTCTGCTTCAGATGATGCTATACCTGGAATATACAAAATTCTGCTTGGTGGGCAATCCTCAGATATTGCAATTAGTAAATTTCTTACAGTGATAATAGGTTGATGCCTGATATTGATTCTCAAATAGGAATCTCTGTTTACACTACAAAATTTTCTGGTATTGGTGGGAAAATTAGACTTCATTCTGAAGACTTTATAGTTTCTGAATTAATTTCTAAACGTGCAACTAATTCTATTACTGATGAATCTGGATATGCTATTTACAAATTAAAAAAGAAAAAAATTGATACTAATCATGCCTTGTCTGGTATATTTCAAAAAACAGGTATTCGTTTAAAATCATTAGGTCTAAAAGATGCTTCAGCAATAACTGAACAATTTGTTGGTTCACCTCATAAAGGTAAACCCATCGATGATTTCTCCACTGAAAAATATTCTCTTACCAAAATTGGATTTACAAAAAAACCTCTATCTAAAAAAGATATGATTGGTAATAATTTTAAAATTCAAATTTCTGACTGTTCTGAAAATTTATCTTCTTTTACTGAGCATAATCATATTTTGAATTTCTATGGATATCAAAGATTTGGTTCAAAAAGACCTGTAACTCATTTAATTGGCAAGGCTATTTTACAAAGAAATTTTGATATGGCTGTTGATTTGATATTGTCATTTACTTCTTCATATGATTCTGCAGAAAATACTGAAATTCGTGAAAAACTTTCTGATAAAACAAATTATGAAAAATATTATGACAAAGTTCCATCTCAAATGGACATTGAAAAAATTGTTTTAAAAGAAATGATTGAACATAATGATTCGATACGTGCTATACGTGCAATTCCTTTATGGTTACGAAGATTTTACATTCAGGCATATCAGTCATTTATTTTTAATCAATCTCTTAGTGCTGCATTTTTAGATGGTGAGAATTTATTTGAATCACAAATTGGTGATGTGTGTTTTGATTCTAAAAGTATAATTGGAAAATTCAAAGATGAGGTTGAACAATATCTTGCATTACCTTTTGTTGGTTATTCCTATTATAAAAAAACAAGATTTGATAATCAAATTTCTAAAATTTTAATTCAAGAGGAAATTACCCCAAAGGATTTTTTCATTAAAGAGATGCAAGAAGTAAGTAGTGAAGGTGGATTTAGACAAGCTGCAATTCATTGCTTTGATTATTTTTCAGATAAAAATAAAGTAGAGTTTTCATTATCTCGTGGTTCATTTGCTACCATTTTGTTACGTGAAATTATGAAACCTAGTGATCCTATTACAGCTGGATTCTAACTTTTATTTTTTTAAAATTTTTAGTGCAGTACCAATTCCCGTAATTATAACCCCGACAACCATTATTTGAATTCCATAAGTAATCCAATCTGGATTTGCATACATAAAAGATGATTCTGGACCTACTATTGATTGCCCCTGAAGATCAAAAATTAAACCAAAAATGAACGTAATAATGCCAATTCCAATAATTGAATATCCTTTTCTCATGACCTTTTTACTTTGTTTGTCTTAAAAAGGGTAAAGAGAATTGATACTTTAAACAAATCATTTTTGGATTATATCTTTAATCGTTTTCTTACGATTGAAAAAAATGTCCGATTGGAATGGTCAATCTGAATCTACTGTGAAGAAGTATTCAGGTTTAATTTTATTTAGTTCATCTGCTTTACTGGCTCTATTACTATTCCTTATTTTTCATCCTCAAATCGATGATATTACTCGGGAATCTCCAATTCTAATAAATTTGATGTTTTTTCCTGCCATGGCTGTTGGATTTCTTTATGGAATTAAAGTTACTACACGAGCTGTGGACCCATCTGAAATTCGAAGTCCAATTAAAAGATCAATCATAAAAATATTTTTATTCTTTTTTGTCATTGGTGGCATGTTTAGCTCTGTAAATTTTGCACTCAATGGTGGAAGTGTAATTCCTGAAGTATCAATTTTTGAGGATGGACTATTAACATGGATGAATGCATTTGTATTGGCAAATGGTGGTGCTACTTTTCTTATCATTTCTAGTATAACTTTGATGGCTGCAGCAACAAAAACAATTATTGGTATGGATAATGGATTTTTAACTAAAATTGTTTCTTTTGCGGGTACATTTGTATTTGTTACAGTCCTTGCTTTAACTTTTACAAAGTCTGATCCAACTTCGTCTAGTATATTTTTGTATACTTTCTATCAAGCAGGTATTGTTGGCGGTGCATTTTTTGCAATGAATAGATTAACTAAAGATAAGAATATGCTTTCAGACTTTGCAAATGGATACTAATTTTTCACTTCATAAACATTAATAATTTCTAGTTTGTTTATATGATATTATGGGGTTGTTAAATAAAATTAAAAAAAATCTTGAATTAAAACAGAACACTTCTAATTTGAAATCTTTTCAACAAACAACACAAAAAATTTCAGAGTTAAAGAAACAATATGAATTAAATCCTAATAATCCTAAAATTTTAATTAAATTATACTGTTGTTATGTTGAAATTTCTGACTTGGATAATAAAATTGAATGTTTAAAAAAATTATCTGATATTTCTCCTAATTATTTTTATCCATTACAACAACTTGCTGATATTTATCTAAATGAATTAGATGATGAAAATACGGCTAAAATTTATCAAAATATGGCTAATTCTAATAAACATGATTTTTAGATTTTTTAACTGTGTTCTAATCTTGGTTTTCTAAATCTACGTATATTCCTGAAATTTTATTGTTTATTCTATCCCAGTATATTTCACATCCATCAGTTTTGAAATCATTTGCTTTACATTCGTTAAAATGGGCTGTATTCTCTCTAGACATATTATCTGCAAACAATACATCTTCACCTATTAGTAATCCTACTACCAAAACTGCCACTAAACTAGCTGAAACTAGGATCATAGAATATCCAACTTGTCTCATATTTTGAGATTTTTTCATTTATGTCGAATGAATACGGGTCAAATTTAATCTTTTCAAGTTTAAATTCATGTTTTAGATCTTGCCACTAGAATATTTTTTCCGATAAAAAGAAAAGAAAGTAATTTCTAGTACTTTCAATGGGCATTCAAATTCTTCAATATGAATTTCTTGGACCAATTCCTTTATCTGAATGGGGACCTCCAATGGAAAAATTAGTTTATTTGATTTTATGTAGAAATAATGATAAATTTGATATTATCTATGCCGGAGATTGTCAAAAAACTGATGACAAGTCATTTTTTACTACACATAAACAATTCCAGTGTTGGTTAAAACAATCTGGATCTGAACAATCTTTGTATCTTGCAATTTTACCAATGTTTGAATCTAGTGAGGAAAAAAGAAATAATGTAATTCAAAAAATAATGTCACAATACAAACCTCATTGTAATTCTAATGATATTCCTAAGTCTAAACCTGATTATGTTGTAAGAATTACTGAAGAACCTGATGTAAATTCTAATGGGATAACTTGTGATAGTTGTGGTTCTAAAATGAATTTAGAAAAAACTCTTGAAAAATCTAATCTTTATCGTTGCACTAGTTGTGGACTAAGTGACACTAGACTTAACTATTAACTTTATTTTGTACATCAAATAATTGTAATGTTAACAAATCTATTGCCTTTTTCAGATGCTGAAATTCATTAATTGAATGCATTTGTCCTTGCACTAGTGCTCTCATAATTTTTATTGAATTTTTTTGATGATCATCTGATGCAACAATTTCCATGGCATTTAATTTTGATAATAAATTATCTAAATCCTTAATCATTTCGTCTGATGGCTTATGTTTATCCATAAACTAAGTATCTCTTTTTGTATATGAATTATTGTAACAATCATTTTTCTAAAACAAAATACATAAAACTCTTGTAATATACTAAAATGTTATGGGATTCAAAAAGGGAATTAACAAGTGTGTAGAATGTGAAAAAAAAATGTTAGAGGATCCAGGGGAAACAGGTATGTGCAGTAAATGTGGTTCTGGTGCTAGAGTTGATTCAGAAATACATAAAGAATTAAGTGATTTAGGTATAATCTAAAAAATTAGAATTTTAAGTTTTTTCATAGTAGATCTTCATCAATTTTTTCAATTGGATTGATAAATTGCATACATGTACAAGTTGGAATTTTACACTTTCCTAATTTTATCATTAGATTGCTTTTTTCATCTGGGGCATGAATTTCATCTGTATGATGGCATCTTTTACAATTCATTTTAATTTTCTTATTTTACCTTTAATCATGTGTAACTAAAACTGCACGTGCATCTATTTTTGAATCTTTTAATTTTTGCAATGCTTCATTTGCTTTCTCAAGGGGAAATATTTCATAAATTACTTCAATTTTATTTTCATCACATATCTTGATTACTTGTTCCATGTCTTTTGTTGATCCTATCAATGTACCTCGAATTGTTTTTTCTTCAAATGCACTAAATTCAGGGTTTTCACCAATTGTTGCAATTACTATGATTCCTCCTTTTTTTACTGATTTTATTGCAGTATCTGTAACAATATCTGCTGGAGCAAATACAATTGCTGCATCTAGTAATCCTTGTTTGTTTTTTAATTCACTTAGAAATTTTTCTTGTTCTTTAGAAAATATCATTGTGTCAATTGCCCCTAATCTTTTTGCAACATCTAGATGATTTTGACTTCTTGAAACTGCTATGACTTTACATTTTTCTATTTTAGCAAATTGTACTGCCATATGACCTACTCCTCCAATTCCAAATATCCCAATTTTTTTATCTATTTTTGGCTCTGCAGCTTTTACTGCTTTGTATGCTGTTATTCCCGCACAAAATAATGGTGCTGCATATTCTGATTTCATACTATCTGGAACTTTTGTAGCAAAATCTTCTGAAACTGTAATGTATTCTGAGTATCCTCCCTTCAATGTCTCACCTGTAATTTTTGCTGATTCACAAAGATACTCCTTTCCTTCATCACAATATTGACATTTTTGACATGCTTCTAGTAGCGGAGTTATTCCAGCTCTATCTCCAATTTTAAATTTGGTGACATCCTTTCCTACCTCAATTATTTTTCCAACCACCTCATGTCCTGGAACTACTGGTAATGTTGCTGGAATTCCTATGTGCTTCCAATCTCCTTCAATTCCATGAAGTTGTGAATGACAAACACCACACGCCTCAATTTTTAGTAAAATTTCATTTGATTTTTCAATTTGATGTTTATCTATGTTGGTCAATTTCAAGGGGTTTGTTTCAATTTTGGCACATTCTGACAATACCATTGCGCGCATTTTTACCATAAATCAAAAATTTTTTCATTAAATTTTAACATACTGTTTTAATTTTATCTGCAAATAATATAGTTAAGAGAAGATTTATTTTTAAAATAATCTTAATAGGAATATGACTAATATATCATCTGAAGATCATGAACGAATTAAATTACTGACTTTAATTTCATCATCTAAACATGAATTTGATAAATTATCATTAGAACAATTAGCCAGGTTACAGGAATTACTTGAAAAAAAAGATTACAGTCATGATAAAAAAGCAGATAAGTCAAAATCAAAATTTCTTAAACGAATTAATGTTAGAATTTATGAATTAACTGAAGGTAGAGGAATTTGGGGTTAATTTCTATATCTAGGTACAAATATTCTAAAAACTTTGATTACTTATGGTTAAAAATGATCTAATTCATGAAACCAGTCCTTATTTGCTTCAACATGCCGAGAATCCTGTTAATTGGTATGGATGGAATGACGTATCCTTACAAAAGGCTAAAGATGAAAACAAACCGATTTTTCTAAGTATTGGATATAGTGCATGTCATTGGTGTCATGTAATGGCGCATGAATCATTTGAAAATAGTGATGTTGCTGAGTTTATGAATGATAATTTTATAAACATAAAAGTTGACCGAGAGGAACGTCCTGACATTGACGATATTTATCAAAAAGTTTGTCAAATAGCAACTGGTCAAGGTGGTTGGCCATTGAGTATATTTCTTACACCCGATCAAAAGCCATTCTATGCTGGAACTTATTTTCCTGTATTGGATTCCTACGGTCGACCTGGTTTTGGAAGTATCTGTAGACAACTGGCACAAGCATGGAAAGAAAAGCCAAAAGACATTCAAAAATCTGCGGAAAGTTTTATTCATGCATTACACAAAACAGAAAAAATTACTGTTCCTAAAAAATTGGAAAGAACTTTACTTGATGAAGCGGCTATGAATTTATTTCAATTAGGTGACCCAACATATGGTGGATTTGGGTCAGCTCCTAAATTTCCAAATGCAGCAAATATTTCATTTTTGTTTAGATATTCACAAATGGCTAATTTACCCAAATTTAATGAATTTGCATTAAAAACTCTCAATAAAATGGCAAAAGGTGGTATTTTTGATCAAATTGGAGGTGGATTCCATAGGTATTCAACTGATACAAAATGGCTAGTTCCTCATTTTGAAAAAATGCTTTATGATAATGCTCTCATACCTGTAAATTACTGTGAGGCATATCAAATAACTAAAGATCCTTTTTATCTTGATATTTTAAAAAAAACACTTGATTTTGTTTTACGTGAGATGACTTCTCCTGAAGGTGGATTTTATTCTGCATATGATGCAGATTCTGAAGGTATAGAGGGTAAGTTTTACGTTTGGACTAAAAATGAAGTTAAAGAAATTCTTGGAAATGATGCTGCCCTGTTTTGTCTTTATTTTGATGTGACTGATGGTGGTAACTGGGAAGGAAATACTATTCTTTGTAATAATCTCAATGCATCTACAGTTGCATTTAATTTTGGAATTTCAGAACAAAAAGTGCATGAAATAATTAATTCATGTTCAAAAAAACTATTGGAAGTAAGATCAAAAAGAATTTCTCCCGGGTTAGATGATAAAGTTTTAGTTTCATGGAATTCATTGATGATAACTGCTTTCACAAAAGGTTATCGTGTTACAAATGATGTAAGATATTTGGATGCTGCTAAAAATTGTATTTCTTTCATAGAAAAAAATCTCTTTGTTAACGATAATCTTATGAGAACTTATAAAAATGGAATTACAAAAATAAATGGATATCTTGAAGATTATTCATATTTTATTAACGCATTATTAGATGTATTTGAAATTGAACCTGATTCTAAATATCTTAAACTAGCATTAAAATTGGGACATCATTTAATTAATCATTTTTGGGATTCCGAAAATAATAGTTTCTTTATGACATCTGATGATCACGAAAAATTAATTATTCGTCCAAAGAGTAATTATGATCTTTCATTACCCTCTGGAAATTCTGTTTCTTCATTTGTAATGTTAAGATTATATCATTTATCTCAAGAACAGTCTTTTCTTGATATCTCTGTCAAAGTAATGGAATCTCAGGCACAAACTGCAGCTGAAAATCCATTTGGATTTGGATATTTATTAAATACACTTCATTTGTATTTAGAAAAACCTATTGAAATTACTGTTATAAATTCTGAAAATTCTGAACTTTGTAAATCATTATTTACAAATTATTTGCCTAATTCTTTTATCGTAACGATTCAAAATCCTCAACAATTAGAAAATCTACATGACTATCCTTTTTTTACTGGTAAACTTTTTGAAGATAAAACTTCTGTGTTTATCTGCAAAAATTTTACTTGTTCGTTAGCATTACATACTATAGATGAAATAAATTCAAATCTTTAGATTTTTTTTAAATTAATTTCTATTGTGTTACCTACCTGTGGTCTTCCCATACCATCATATCTTGATTTTGGCATGGATATTGTAATTTGTGTTTGTTGATAAGATTTAATATTTACAGTTGGCTGTGCTTGTAAAATTGCTTCTAACAATGGCATTACTTGTTCTTTTGTTTCTGCATCCAATTTTTTTGAAACATTTTCTATAATCATTTGCTTTTGTGTAATTGGTTCTGTAAATACATTTTCAATCAATGCTAATTGTACCGTTTGACCATTATCGACAATCTGTGTAATTTTAAATTCATTTGTGTCTGGCAACAGATTATCTATTTATTTCAATGATTTATCTTTAACGAATTGAAAAATATAATGCAATCACTGCAGTTACGACTGCTGATGTTACTCCTAAACCAAAAATTATTTTACTTCCATCTATATTCATAATATTTTATTTTTATATTTCAAATTAAACTGTAGTGTTTTTTAATTTTAACTTTTTTTCATATTTATGCTAAATTATACCTAATTTTGATTTTCTTTTTTTGTTTTCAAATCTGATTTTGTTGAGTTTATAATTGATTTTTTAATTAATGCTGCCTTTTTTTTAATAATTTGATTAAATTCATTCATATCTTCTAAGCTGGGGCTTTCTTGTTGGTTTTGATATGTCTGTAGAAATCCTGAATATACGCAACCAGTAATTATGCCAAATGCGGTATCTGGAATTGATTCAGCTTCGGGAAGAAAATTTTCTGCAATTTGTTTGTATGATTGAGATTCGTTAATGTAATATTCGATTAAATTTTCTATGAATTCCTTGTTTTCTTTTGATATTGTCATATTTTTAATTTAATTCCTAGTTTATTTAATTATGGATCTTAATCAAATACTTACTAAAGAAAGAGATTATTTGAGGGACAAAAATATTAAACTTCAAAAATGAATTAATGAACTTGAGGAATCATTCCAAAAGACATTGAATTTACTTGAAAGTGCTAATTAAAAAAAATATTGTATTATTTGTGCTTAAATAATTATTAAAATCCAATTATTGAATAAAAGTTTAGTAATCAGTTATTCTTGAATAATTTTCTTGGCGTCATGGAATTTAGAATTTGAGGATGGATATTTTCGTATATTTGATTCTAAAAAATTAGTTGCTGGTTATTTTGATCCTAATTATGGTGATCTTATTGGAGCAAAAAATCCTGAAGATGTAATTTTATCTAAAATAAAAAATAACGATACCATCTTGGATGGTATGATAATGTTCCCTCTTGTTAAATTCAAATTATTTGATACTGATTTGAATACTACTCTTAGTGAGGTGCAACAAAATATTTTACGTGTATCCATTCATTTACAAAAATGGAGCGATTTTCTTTCTAAAATAAATAGTACTTCGCATTTTATTGGGATTTCTCATACTGATCAAGATATGCTGACTATGACTTTTCATGTGAAATTTCTAAAACCCACCATTCTTAAAAAATCTAATTTATTGGAAGAAATTTTACCTATTCTGAGTTTGTTAGAACAATCTGAATTACTATAATTTTTATGTTTTTTATTTATGGCATATGATCTATTTTCCATTTATCTGCTTCATTATTACAATTATACCATTCAATTTCCATTTCATTGGAATTAAATTCTCCTGATACATTTTTGAACTGTTCATTACACCGTTCTTTCATTTTTTCTGATACTTTAACTACTTTTTGTGGTGAAACGCCTTGTGGTTCTTCAAATTTTTCTCCACCGACATAATTCTTTATGCCTATTTTTGCGGTTTGAAATTCGACTAATCCTAAGTTTTGATATTCATATGCTTCCTGGAATAATGAATCTGATCTAATTTTTGCTATTTCATCTCCTGTTTTAATCCATTCAATAAATTGTAAATCACTTTCTAATTGAGTTTCAGCTGAAATCTTGAGTAATGCGACTGAACTTTGAAATAATTCTGGCGGTGTTAATTTGTCATACTCTGAAATTATTTTTCTAAAATTGTTTACATGGATTTCATAAAATTTTAGTAATTCTTCTTTTGAAATGTCTCCTTCAACCCATTTTGTTTTTTCAGAATAAAATTTTTCTTGTATATTTGAAATATTATTCTCAATTTGACTTAATTCATTTCCAAATTGTAATCCCTTTTGTTTTGTAATATCTGTTGAATAATTATATGCAATAATTACACCAACTATTAAAATTGCAATACTAAGAATAATACTATTCTGTATTTTCTTTTTATTCAAAGGTAATCTATGTAATTTCCGTTTTCGTCCAATTTTAATTCAATGGTAAATTCAGTGCCGCTGATAAATGATTCATTTCTAGTTGTTCTCACTTTTCCTATGACTAGTTCATAAGGCCATATTTCCACAACAATTGCACCTACTTTGGCTAATGGTGTTTCTGTAATTTCCATATCTTCACGTTTTACTCCGTGTCTTTCTAACATGTGAATAGCATGATCTAATAGTGGTTCTGGATTATTGTAATTTAATACCCATACTGTTCCTTCATACTCAATTTTCTTCAATTTAAAACAATGCGGATTTACTCATATAACAATTATTCCCTAATTCTTCTTAAATTCTGGGTACTTACTCAATTTATCTTATTAATTTTTAAAATCTACTCCTAAATTATGACTGAATTAGTTTATGATAATGAAAAATAATCATTGTTTGCATGTTTTTGTTGATACTATTAAAAAAAACTCTATTTAGAAAAATAGAATTGAAAGAAAAAATTTGTTTAACAAATTCTGTTTCTACCAAAAATTACTTTTTCTATAAGTAACTTGTTAAATGTAGAAAACAATTTATAAAAAATCAACGTAGAATTAAAAAAAAATAAAAACTTTACACAAAGAAAATTTTAAACTTTAAAAGAAATTTAATAAGAAATAATTACTTGCTTATTTTTTCATATCTATGACATTTAATGTCATTGTGCTTACTACTCTTGTAAGTTTTCTTATTGTAGCTACTGCCTTTTCAAATCCTTCTTGATTTTCAGTTTCAATTTCTGCAATTACATCATATGCTCCAAAAGTTAAGTATGCATTACTGATTATGGACATTCGGTTTAGCTCATCGACAATGTATTCTTCTGCTCCTAAATCACAATTCAATAAAATAAATCCCTTATGCATATTTTGCCTTGGTACAATTAAGCGGTTCTACTCTTTAAATTTTTATAATATTACCATTTACTACGTCCACCGTAGCTATTTTTACCGTCGTCACCACTATCTCTTTTTTTACTTCCTCTTTCGTCTCTAGAATCTCTGCCGTAACCTCCGCCACCGCCTTTGCCGTAACCTCCGCCACCGCCTCTGCCGTAACCTCCGCCACCGCCTTTGCCGTAACCTCCGCCACCGCCTCTAGAATAATTTGATCTTGATCCGCCACCACCAAATCTTCTTGGTGAGGATTGTCTTTTCAAAGGATCTGGAATTGAAATTTCAATATTCATTTCTTGATTAAGATCTCTTATTGGCACCTTGATTTGACGTTTAATTATATTCCAATCTCCAACTGATGAATATGATACAAATGTAATTGCTCTGCCTTCAGCTCCTGCTCTTGCTGTTCTTCCTATTCTATGGAAATATGCCATTTCTTGATTTGGTACGTCATAATTAACCACAAGTTCTACTCTTGGTACGTCTATTCCTCTTGATGCAACATCTGTTGCAACTAGTATGTCTGCTTTACCATTTCTGAATTTTGCCATAGATTGCTCTCTTCTACTTTGTGACATGTCTCCTTCTATTGCCACTGCGTTGTATTTTTCTTGATGTAAATATTTTGCAACATCTCTTGTTCTATATTTTGTTGAACAAAATACTATGCTCTGACCTTTTAATGGTTTAATAAAATCTAACAAGTACTTGAATTTGTCTCTATCTTTAATTACTAAAAATGATTGGTCTATTCCTTCTCCACTAAGATCATCTGCATCTAATAAGAATTGTTTTGGATTATGTAAATAGTCTTCACCTAGTCTTAAAATTGCTGGTGGCATTGTTGCTGAAAACAATGACATTACTCTATCCTCTGGAGATAAATCTAAAATAAATTGAATGTCATCTACAAAACCCATATCAAGCATTGTATCTGCTTCATCTAATACAATGTGTGTCAGATCGCCTAATTCTATTGAACCTCTTTTGAGATGATCTATGAGTCTACCTGGAGTTGCTACGATAATCTCAACTCCTCTTTGTAGTGCATCTAATTGAATCCCCATTCCTTGTCCGCCGTAGACTGTGGCAATTTTAATTCCTGTATATTTTCCCATTTTCTTAATTTCTGTAGTAATTTGCATGGCTAGTTCCCTTGTTGGTGCCATGATTAATCCTTGAATTCCTTTTTTTGGTGTAATGTCATTTAACATTGCTAATGCAAATGCAGCTGTTTTACCAGAACCTGTATGGGCTTGTCCTACAACATCTCTTCCTGATAATAACACTGGAATTACTGCTTCTTGAATTTCAAACGCTTCCTCAAATCCTTGATCAGTAATTCCTCTTAGTACTTCATCTTTTAATCCTAGATCTTTAAATTTTGTCATTTTGTTTTCTTCTCTTAAGCAATGACGAGAAAGCTCATTGCCTATTCGTCATTATTCCGATATTGTAAAAAATTAATTCAGGTCTAATAAACGCTTGTTATTTTATTTCTTTAATTGATTATCAATAACTTTTTTAAAATTTTCAAAAGGTTCTGCTCCTTTTAATTCAATAAATCCAATTTGTTCATTTCCAATAAAAAATCCTGGTGTTCCTGAAATTCCATACGTTCTACCATCGTCAAGATCTTTTTTAATTTCTTCAATATATTTTCCATTTTTTAAACAGGAATCAAATTTTTTATCATCTAATTCTATTTTTGTTGCGTATTGATTAAATGTTATAATGACATTATCTATATTTTGATTACTCCATTCGTTTTGATTCTCAAATAATATGTCATGCATTTCTTTAAATTTTTCTTGTTCGTTTGCACATTCTGCTGCAACTGCTGCTGGTACTGCATTTGGATGAATACTTTGAATTGGAAAATCTCTGAATACTAATTTAACCTGACCATTATTGATGTATTCATTCATAATTAATGGAAGTGTTTCTATGTGAAATTTTGCACAAAATGGACATTGAAAATCTGAAAATTCTATTATTGTAATTGGAGCATTTATTTGTCCAATAATTGGATCATTATCTGTAGAAATTTTTAATGGTGAATTTAGTTGTTTAGTTGATAATTGTTTTTCAAGAATTTTTAATTCCAATTTTGCAATTTCATTTTTAAATTCTTCTTGTGAAATTTGTTCTGAATTAAAATTGGATACATATGAACCTGCAAAAAACGATGCAACCCCTACTGTGATAATTATGCTCGATATTAGAATATTGAATGTTGATTTTTTAATTACTTTTTCATCATTTTTATGATTTTTTTCAAAATTCTCTGAACTCACGAGTGCTATTTTATAATAGAATACTTATTCGTATTGTAAATTATTAATTTTAAAAATTAAAAGCCAATGACGGGATCTGAACCCATGACCTACTGATTACAAATCAGTTGCTCTACCAGGCTGAGCTACATTGGCATGAAATGGAATAAAATTTTTCAAGGTTTAAAGTGTTACCTGAGGCTATTTTTGTATTTTTTTAAAATAATTGACTCACCTTTTAATTTATAATATTGATTTTTTCATATTTGATATGCGATACATTGAACCTATTAGAGTCAAGGTTCTAATGATGATGTTTTACGCAACTGGTATTGCAGGTGTAATTGTTGGATTGTCTTCTATAACTCCGCCTAATTTGAAAATTATGATTACTCTAATGAGTATGATAAACATTGGTCTGGGTGCATTTTTCACATTTATTTATCTAACTCAAATTAAGGTTGATCCTGATAAACGAAAGAAAAAAAAGAAATCTAAATTTGATCAATAGTTTTCATCCTTGAAAATAAGGTATAAATAATAATTTTTTAACAGGAATTTAGAATTGTTAGATTTAGTTGCTAAAGAATTGTTTCTTACAAGAGGTAAGGGAGTACACGAAGATCGATTAACTAGTTTTGAATTTGCATTAAGGGATGCAGGTATTGCTGGAACTAATATTGTATTAATTTCTAGTATCTTTCCTCCTCATGCTAAATTGGTATCCCGTAAGGAAGGGTTAAAAAAATTAAACCTGGACAGATTTTATTTACAATATATTCAAAGAATCAAACTAAAGAACCTCATAGAGTTTGTTCTGCTTCTGTTGGTATTGCGCAACCAAAAGATAAATCCAGATATGGATATTTGTCTGAATACGAATCTTTTGGTCAAAATGAAATGCAAGCAGGCGATTATGCAGAGGATATTGCTGCTCAAATGTTAGCATCATCTTTAGGAATTCCTTTTGATGCTACTACAAACTGGGTTGAAAAAAGACAACAGTGGTTAATATCTGGACAAATTTACAATGCTCACAATATTACACAGAGCACAAAAGGTGCCAAAGATGGTAAATGGACCACTGTTTTTGCAGCTGCAGTTCTTTTAGTTTAATTATTTTTTATATCCTTTAAGATAAAATATTGCTGCTCCAATAGAAACTATTGCTATTATAATTACCACTACTATGGATTCATCAAATTCTATTTGATTTGATTGAGGATTATTTCCTACTAAAGAAAATTTTAATTCATTTTCATTTATTGATGTACTTTCTCCAAAAATATATTTACCTTGAATTTGCATTCCGTTTTTAGGATCAAAAACCCATCCCTTTTTTGTAATTTCTGTTGGAATTTCAATTCCATCTATAGTTTGTGTTGGGATGATGTTTCCATTGATGTTTGATATGGTCTTATCTTCATTTGATAGAATCACTATTTGAAATATGGAATTTAATGGATAATTTCCTTTAGAGAAATATTCTGATCTATTAAGATCCTTAATTTTAAAAAATTGAAGTGGATTTATTTTAATATCTGTTTGTGATTTTTCCATTGCAATTTCTGTTGGATTACTTACTGAGACTCTTAATTGTGAAAGAGTTTTAGATTCTGTAGGGATTATAGAAAATGTCATTTTTGCATTTTCTTCTGTTGCCAAGTTTCTTGCAATGTTATAAAACCCTCCACTATCTCTAATTTGTTTTGAAACAAGCATAGTTGATATTTTTTCATACATTGAATCTGTTGCCTCCATTGGCATTGTATACACTGCTGAAATTATTCCAGTACCTGAAATTATTCCTGATGTATCTAATACTTTATTTGATTCTGCAGAAGTATGTATGTATACTTGAAAAAATTTAGCATCCGTGTCAAACATTTGATTAATTCCATCAATGTATGAATCTGAAATTATTCTAGTATTGTCTTGTATAGCAAATATTCCCTTATCCTCTGGATTTCTTTCTATGTTGATTAGTATACATGATTGGTCAGTTACTCCTAAAACACAATCATTTTCATTTGTAAGTACTATTGCTTGAATTCTTTTATTGTCTCTAATTTTTTGTTCAAGTTCTGATAAAATTGTAATTTCCTGAATATTTGTGCTTGTTAGTGTAATTGATGCACTGGTTTTATTTGTTATTTTATTATCTATTATTAGTTGTGCAGATTCTTGGAATGTAGATAAACCAATTTCTTGAGAATACACTAAATTTGATGAACTCCCAATTATTCCAATACACATTATCAAAATAATTATTTTCAACATAATGCTGATTCTTAATTATGTGATATTAAATTTACTTTTATCTTAGAATTTTTTCTAATATTCTATCTTGAGAAACTGATATGTTCATGTGTATTAATTTCTAAATAGTGGCTTTAATTCCAATGCTTGTTGAAAGTTTCACTGATCCTATAATTCAATTAATTGTGATTTTATGTACATTAGGAGTTGGTTTGTCTCAAGGAATTATTCTTGGTCGAGCAATTCTTCATAGATTTCCTAGATTGCAAAATCACTTAAAGACTGTTTCAGTCACATTATTCATTATATTTTTAATAAATTCTATTCTTAGTGTTCCACGCTTTCAATCTCCTGAAAAAATTGATCTTGTAAATTTATCTGTGACAAACCCTGACGATATTGTTTCCTCTGTGTTTTTAATTTTTGGAATGAATACTGGTTTTGTAACTATTCTTACTATTTCAATATTAGTTATGACTTTTCTAATTTTAAAATTCACTAATTTACATGGAATTGTAAAGGGATTTGTTTTCTTTTTTAGTGGTATTCTTTTGGTTTTTACTGTTTTGAGTAGATTTACTGATCTTACTCCAAGCACTTTTGAAGTTTTATTGTATTTCCTTTATCAATTGGGTACGACTATTGGAATTCTGTTTGGTACTGTAAGAAAAATTAAATCTACTTAATTAGACTTAAAATAATTTCAAACGTTTAAATCATATATTTTTGATGAGAAATTGACATCGAATTCAAACCGTTCGGGGAACAAGCCGGCAGTCCATGCGTTGGACTGTCGGCCCCATTATTCTAAATAATTCTAAAGTTAATTTTTAGAAATGCTTTATACATAAAATAATTGTAATTATGATTATGAATAAATTCATCACAATTGGTAATGAAAAAGTCAGTGTTACTGAAATTGAAAATGCAAAAAATATTCCTGAATTATTACAAACTAGAGTCCAATATGCTATTTTAGATCAATTAAATGACATGGTTACAAGATCTGGAATGGGAAATCCAGATGAAGTAAAAAAATTAGTTCTTAGAGATATTGCATTTAGCAGAGGCGGATATTCATCATCTTTTACTTTTCATATGGCTAATCAGGCAGTAAATATCAATGAAGTCGATTTCACCAGCGAAAAAAGCATTTCTGAATTACTGACCTCGCGAGTTCAATATGCCGTATTGGATCAACTTCATTATTTAATTTCACAATCTGATAATCCTGAAGGATCATTGAAAAAAATTAAAGACTCTCTAGTTCTTGAAATAACTAAAATAATTGATAATTATATTCCGCCACAAAAAAATAATGATAATGATTAATTTTTTATTTTATAAAAAATTCTTTTACATTTGAAATTAGTTTAGGGAAGATAGTGTCTTAACTTGTTGATTAACATAATCAAAACCTTCTTGCCAAAACTTTGGTGATCTAATATCAAATCCGTGCTCAGATAATAATTTTTCAGGTTTTTTTGATCCTCCTGCCGATAAAATATCTATATATGATTTCACAAAATCATTTCCTTCTTTTTTATATCTTTGAAAAAGTGACAGTGCTAATAAATTTCCAAATGAATATGCATAGCAATAAAATGGTGTATGGTAAAAATGTGGAATACAACTCCATTCTATTCCAAAATCTTCTGAAAGATTTACCGAATTTCCAAACTGTTCCTTTAAATTTTGTAAATATGTTTTTGATATTTCATCTATAGTGGTGCCTCTACCAATTTGATCATGTGCCTGAATTTCAAAAATTGTAAAAAATGACTGTCTAAGTATTGTTGCATACAAATCATCAATTTTTTCAGATAACATGATCTTTTTTTGATCATCTGATATTTTATCTGACAAGTTATCATACAGTAATAATTCTGAAAACGTGGATGCTGTCTCTGCCAGTGGCAACGGTGCATCTTGAACTAGTATTGATCTATCTTGTGCTGCTTGGCTGTGTATCGCATGACCTAATTCATGTGCCAATGTAAATACATCTCTTGATTTACCTGTAAAATTCACTAAAACATAAGGTGTAATTTTTGGACTAAGTGTACTGCAAAATGCTCCATCTCTTTTTCCTGGTCTAACTGATGAATCTATGTGATTTTCATTGAATACTTTTCTGGCAAATTCTTCAAGTGTAGTACTAAATTTTCCAAGTGACTCAAAGACTAATTTGACCGATTGATTGTATGAATAATTTTTTTCTTTAATTTTTGATGCTGCAGGTGCATATAGATCATATCTTCGTAATTTTTTCATGTTTAGCATTTTTGCTTTTTGCAAAAAGAATTTTTGAAATACTGGTGAATTTTTTCTACAAATTAAAAGAAGTGATTCTATTGTTTTATCATCTACGTCATTTGCAATATTTCTCATCGATATTGGGTTTTTGTACCCTCTAAGTTCTATTCCTTCATCTTTCCAATTGAGAACAATATTTTGATAAATTTCTCCAATAACTCCTTTGTTTTCTGTATATTTAGTAAGAAAAGTTTTGTATGCTGTTTCTCTAATTTTTGGATTTGTATTTCTAACATAATTTGTTAGTTCTTCTCTTGTCATTACTTTTGTTTTATTACCTATTTTCATTTTGTACTGATAAACATTAGTTATTTTATCGTACAATTTTACTAGTGCTGAAATTCCTGTAACGTCTAATGTATTGATAATTTTTTCTTCTGATTCACTTAATGCATATTTTGCAAATAATCGTTTGTATGTTAGATATTCTTTGAGCTCTCCAGTATCTTCCATTAGTCGTTTAGCATTTTTTTCATCGATATGTGTTTTCCACCATAAATCAAAAAATAGAATTTTATTTGAAATTTCTGAACCTAATTTTGACATTTGAGTCATTAGTGAAGTTGCTTCATCTGATTGCGTATCTGCTGAATATGAGAGTGATGCATATCCTCCAATTTTGCTCATTTTATGGGAAATTTCTTCCACTTGTTGTAAAATCGTTTTAAATTGTTTTGATGTGATTTTTGAGTTTAATTTTGATTTATATTTTTCAAATTTTTTTGCCTGATTCTCTAAATCTTTAATTTGTTTTTGAAATGATGGACTTTTTGGATTTTTTACTAATTCTGATAAATCCCATTTACTCAATTCATACTCTGCCATCATAATTTCTAATTTTTCACTATTAAAAAATGAATATATTCATGATGTTCACTTAAAATTATTTCTCTTAATTTTTTTTATATAATTATAATTCTTGTTCTTTAATTATGTTCAATGTCATGGTGGTTTTGACATTTGGCAATCTCCTTATTGCTCTAGTTATTACATCTTGTAAAACTTCATCACAAGATGATTCAATTTTACACACTATATCATAAAATCCAAAAACTATGTCTGCTTCTTTTACTTCTGGTATTCTACAGAGATTTTTTAATGTGGGATATGTATCACCCTTTTCACAATGAAATACAACATATGCTTGGGAATGATTTTTCCCTAACATTGCACCAATAAGTTTTTCTTTAATTTGAAACAATTCTCCTGATTCTAAACTTGTTAGGGTCATACTTGATTGAATATTTGAGATTTTTCGAATTTGTTGGGTGACAATTTCTTGTATCTTTTCATCTGTTGTAGAATCAATTTGTGCTACAATATCATATAATCCCAGTGTTCCGTGTGCTTCCTTAATTCCTACTATTTTTTGTAACGATTCTATGATTTTTTCTTCTTCACCTAGTTTACAATTCATCATAACATATGCTTTTGACATTAGTCTTGTTCTCCTTTGCATGTTTTATTTTTAAAAATCATCCTTATCTTTATCCAAATTAAGGTTAAAAGTTTTCATAATTTAATTTTTAAAATTTATAATTAGTTTGTGCCTAGAATAAATAATATTCTTTATCAATATACCACTATTTCCAAATGTCTTCCGATATTGCTTTGATTCCTGGATAACCTGTTTCTTCAAAATGTTTTATTGCATATTTTCCATTTGATGAATCGCGACAACTAACATGTCCACATGTGAGACTCATTTGAAGTGCAACTATTGGCAAGTGCTCTTTTTCACATTCTTCACAATTTTTTGTTTTCTGAAAAATATTTTCTCTTTTTTGTAAGAAACGTTGATAATCCTTTTACCTTTTTCTAATATTTTTTTAAAGTTTCTTTGTATCTTTTAATTGATTCAATCACTACTCTTTTAGCTTCTTTTGCTGATTTCCATCCAATAATTTCTACTTTTTTTCCTTCTAATTCTTTGTAAACTTGGAAAAAGTGGGCAATTTCTGAACGATAATGATCTTCAATATTAAGAATATCTGTTGTATGCAAATATCTAGGATCGTTAGTTGAAACACAAATTATTTTATCATCTGGGTCTCCATCATCTTTCATTTCTAACAATCCTATTGGTCTAGATTCAATTAAAATACCTGGATATGTTGAATTAGTAACTAAAACTAGTGCATCAAGTGGGTCCCCGTCCTCAGATAATGTTTGTGGGATTAATCCGTAATCTCCTGGATAGTGAAATGGTGAAAACAACACTCTATCTAATTTTATCATATTGTTTTTTTTATCGTATTCATACTTATTCATTGAACCTTTTGGAATCTCAACAATTACATTTATTATTTCAGGTACATCTGTTCCTGGTTCTATATCGTGCCAAAAATTTTTACTCATTTTCTAGATGTTTTGATTAACACTTAGTATATGATTCTATGTACGTATTTTATGAAATTTTACTGTAGAAATTTTTAGATTATACAGTTGTATTGGAGTTTGGAATTACTTTAAATATTTTTACTAAATATTCTCCATAAAATATGTCTGTAAATTTCCCTGTTTCGTGATCTAGATTTCTTACTCTAAATTGGTATTCAAAGGATCCATCTCCCTTAGTATCTACTTGTGCTACGTGCACTGGGTCATCTCCTTTGTAAAATTGAATAATTACTGGATATCTTTCAGCAACATCTGCTGCTGCTCCATATACTGTTCCCCATGGCAAAGTATTGTTTTCTGGTACAATGAGAGTTGTAATTGTAGTCTCAAGACTAACTTTTTCATTAATTGGTGTTACAGTAATAATATTTTGATTTATTTCTGCTACTGCTGTATTTGGAACCATCAATATTGCTAATACAGCCATAATTGATGATATTGCTAGTAGACTCTTTTTTGTATTCATAACAAATACTGTGCTTTCAAAGCTGCTTAAATAATTTATTATTGATTTCTACTATGTCTTTTACCCTTATTCTAAAACATCATAATATTGATTTAGGCGTTGAGTGAGTAAATCTTTGTAATCTTCAGTATTTTTTACAAATTCCATTCTTGAATTTTTTTCACTACTTACTAGAATTACTACTTGTTTTGGTTCAATTCCTGTTAATTCCTTAAACATTTGTGCATATGCTGTGCCTTGAATAAAATAATCTGTAATCCATTCCTCTTTTTGATTACTTCTTTTAGTTTTATAATCAATTATGGATAACTCTCCATCATAATTTGCTATACAATCTGACGTTCCTGCTAATTTCATTACATGACTATACATTCTTAATTCTGTCCCATAAACATCATTGATTTTTTGTAAAAATGGAATCAAATTGTTAAAATGTGCAACTGAAAGTAATCTGACTTCATCAGTTTGTCTTACTTCATTTATGTGATTTTCTATTAATTTGTGAGTTTCTGTGCCTATAATTGCGGCTTCTTCAGTAATGTAATTTGCAGCTCTTTCTTGTTCTTTCCAATTTTGTAAATTTTCTTTTCTCTCTCTTGATATTGTCTCCTGTAATATTGTTGTAATAGATGGATATGTTTCTCCAGTTGGTGTTTGGTAAAAATGAGCATTATCTTTTTTAATTAATACTGCTTGTCTGAAATTAATTGGTATGTGATTATAATATGACATTTTTTTTAATAATTAATCATCTCATATAGTTATTTTGTATTTTGATTCAATTAATTAATAATAAAATGAAGGTGGACCGGATGGGATTTGAACCCACGACCTTTGCGGGAATTTCTTCCTTACGCAGTGTGAGTGCGTCATCCAAACCAAACTAGACGACCAGTCCAAATTATTTATGAAAACACATAGTTTTCTATCTTTACTTTGTTGGTATTTTGTCATTACCTAACCTTTTTGTATTATCTTTCTAAAAATCATGTATATCCTTAAAAGAATTTGATGCCATAATTGATAGAATGAACTTAGCACTTGACTCTGCTAATAATCTTGGACAATATACGACTGCAGGAAAAATACTGTTTCAAATTAATGAACAATTGCCTGTTGATTTACAATTATTTCTTGAAGAAATAGATGATCCTAAAGATGCAAAATCTTTCATACTGAATAATCAATCTGCTTTAAAATACGCAATTAGAGAATATCGTGAAAGATTAATGCTTGCTTAATTCTATTTCTTTACGCCGAGATTTCTATTCTTTAATCTCAAGTATGGATTTCTGCATTTTCTACATCTTGATGCCCCTACATCGTTTCTACATCCACATTTGAAGCAGATTCGCATTACTAATCGTGCTTGTTGTGCAATTCGTTTCTTTTCAGGGTCTGTAATTGGCATTTAATTTTCTCCTCAGTCTCTTCCTTTTATTCTAATCTATTTTTGCATTTTTCCTGCTAATAAAACTGGCACTTCTGCTGGTCTTTTTGCTACTGGAATATTTGCTTTGTTAAACATGGATACTTTAGATTCTGCTGAACCATAAGTTCCCATGACAATCGCACCTGCATGACCCATTCGTTTTTCTTTTGGTGCTGCCCTACCTGCAATATATGCGACAGTTGGTTTTTTAAATCCCAAATCCATAATTTTTTGGGCTAACATTTCTTCTGAATCTCCACCAATTTCCCCTACAATTACTAATCCTTCTAAATCTGAAATATCTTTTACCATTTCAAATGCATCAATTAATCTAGTACCGTTAACAGGATCTCCTCCAATTCCAATTGTAATTGATTGACCAAATCCTGCATTAGTTAATGCATCAGAAATTTCATACAACAAAGTTCCGCTCTTTGATAACACTGCAATTTTACCTGCTTTGAAAGGCATTGATGGCATAATTCCTATTTTAATTAATTCTGGAATCATTATTCCTGGGGTGTTGGGTCCAATAATTATTGCACCTTTTTGTTTTGCTAATTCCAATGCTTCCATTGTGTCTCTAATTGGTACATGTTCTGGAATTGCGACTAGTAGTTTGATTCCTGCATTTAGTGCGTCTTTTGCTGCACCTAAGAAAAATTTTGCTGGAACAAAAATAATTGAAATTTTAGCATGTGTGCCATCAACTGCTTCCTGCATGGAATTGTATATTGGAACTGTTTCCTCAAATTTCTGACCTCCTTTACCTGGAGTTACTCCTGCAACTACATTAGTTCCATATGCCATCATTTGTTTTGCATGTAGTGAACCATATGCGCCTGTAATTCCTTGAACAATTACTCCTTTTTTTTTATAATCTGCATCATTTGGATTTCCTTTTAATAATTCAAAAATATCTGTCATTTTTTTCTTCCCATTACTGCTGCATTAATTGCTTCTTCCACTGAATCAAATATCTTAATTCTAGAACCTTTTAGCATTTCTTTTGCTTTTTCTGATTCTGTTCCTTTCAATCTTGAATATACTGGTAAATCAATTAAATTATTTTCATATGCTTTAAGAAATGCTTCTGCAACAACTGTGGTTTTAACAATTCCTCCATAGAGATTTACAAGAATTCCTTTTACTCTATCTAATTTACTAATCAAAGTTAATGCTTCATAAACTGATTCTGTAGTAGCACCGCCGCCAACATCAAGAAAACATGCAGGTTTTCCACCGTTATCTGATAACATGTCTAGTGTAGACATAACAAGTCCTGCACCATTGCCGACAACTGCTATATCTCCATCTAATTCTACTAATGAAAATCCACTTTTTTCTGCTTGCTTTTCTATTTCAGTTTTTTCTTGATATTTTTGTAATTCATCATGTCTAAAATTTGCATTGTCATCTGTTACAAATTTTCCATCTAATGCCATCACTGTGTCATCTTGCATAATTGCAAGTGGGTTAATTTCTACTAATTCAGCCTCTTTTTCAATTGTTAATTTTGATAATTTTTTTAATGTATCTACAACTCCTTCTGCTGTAATTCCTTTTAATCCCATTTTGTTTGCAATCTCTCTTGCAATCTCATCTGATACGTCACCTAGTCCTATTTCTTTAATAATTTGATTTTTAACTGATTCAATTTCAACTCCTCCTTCTGATGACGCAATAATTGTATAGCATCTTTTTGAACGATTTAGAAATATGGATAAATACAATTCTTTTTTAATATCTGCCATTTTTTCTAGTAGAATTGCCCTTGCCTTTTCTCCTTTAATTTTCAAATCCATCACTTGTGGATATTTAATATCAAATTCATCCTCATTTTGACATTTTTGAATGCCTCCTGCTTTACCTCTCCCTCCTACTGGAACTTGAATTTTAATTACAAATGGGTATCCTAGTTGTTTTGCATGTTTTTTGCCTTCCTCAATATTAGTTGATGACATGCTGTCTAGTAAACTAATTCCATATTCTCGAAAAAGCTCTTTTGCCTGAAATTCTAATAGTTGCATGCAAGTGAAATGACTTTTACGGTCTTTATTAAGTATGAGGCTATTTTAGTTGGTCTTGAAGAAACTCTATCATTTCTAAAAATCGATCTTTGCTTTTTCTCAATAATTCTTGTGGATATTCCTCAATTTTAAAAACAAATTGTTGATGGAAACTTGGAACTAATATTCCTCCTGATGTTACCATTTGTTCAATTACGTAACCGTTAGTTAAACTACATACAATTTCTTCATATGATTCATCTTCTTCATCTAGAGTTTGTCTGTACAAAATAATTGGCTTGTTTGTTTTAGCTACAAAATCTGAACCTTTCTTTAATAGATCTCCTAACTGTTGTATTTGCCAAGCATCTAGACTAATCTGTTTTACCATGCTTTAACTATGTAATTTTATATTTAACCCTAATAAAACAAAGATTATTCACACCTTGTCATGAATTAAATTAATTAATTTTTAATTAAAATAAAGAAAATGATTTGGCATTTATGCCATATCTAGTGCTCTAGAATGTTTTCCAGTATGTGGTCTTTCTCCAGAATACTTTCTTCTCATGTGTCCTGATGGTCTTCCATAGATTAACTCTAAGAACCATGATTCATGTTCTATTTCTTCAGCAAGAATATCTTTTGCAATATCATATGTAACCGGATCTTTTCCAAATGTCATTTGACATATTTTATTCCAATTAACAATTGCACCTTGTTCTGCTTTTAGACATTTTTCTAGAATTGCTTTATGATCTGTTGGATTTGTTGGAAGTTGTAAGAATTCGCAGCCTGACATTTTGATAAATTCTGTTGCATCATTTGGAAGAATTCCTCCCAATTGATAGATTCTTTCAATACATGATTCAAAGTGACTGAGGTCTTCTAGTCTTGCATCCTCAATAATTCCTTTTAGTCCTTCCCCTTCCATGCCTGTACAATGTGCTCTAAGATTGGTAAAGTAATAGTATGCTGTAAATTCCACAGCCGCATTTTCAATTAATTCCTTTACTAACTTATCAACATCCAGACCGTTTTGTTTTAGAACGTTAATTCCAACAACGTTTGGGTTTGAATTAGCCATTTCTTTGTATAGATAATGATTCTAATAAAAATATTACATTGAATATTATTCTACTGATATTTTGATTTTAAGTCCATCAATGTCATCTTCCTTGTATTCTTTACAGGATTTTTCAAAATTCACTTTTTTTACCCTTACTAGAAATGCCAATTCTTCATGTCTTTCTTTAATCATTTCTAATGATTCCTCATCTAATTCTAAAATCGATGCTACATCTAAAACATCAGTTGGATTGTATCCTCTTTCTTTTCTTAGGGTTTGCAGTCTCCTTGCAATATCTTTTACCAATCCTTTTGCCATCATTTCTTTATTTCTTGATGTCGAGATAAATATTACAAATCCATCTCTTTTTGCAGTTGCAAAATTATCTTTTGAATCAAAATCTACAATAAAGTCTTCTGCATCTAATGAAATTCTTTCTTCATCGATTTTAAAATCATATTTTCCATCTTTTTGTATTGCTGAGATAATTTCATCTGGATTTGTTTCTGCAAACATGCTTAGCAGTTTTCCCATATGCTGTTTTGCTTTTGGACCTATTTTTTTTCTCTCTAACTCTAATGTTGATTTAACTGGCAAATTTAATTCTTTTAATTCCAACAATTGTTCCAATCCCATCTCTTTTTCTATTTCAACAATATTTAATTTTTCAACATTAAGTTGTGATTTTAATAAATCTGATAATGATTCTAATTTTGCTTTTTGATTTTTCTTTACACAAATCTGTGCTTCATTTAATGGCCATCTTCTTTTTAATTTACCCTTCATTCTTGCTGCTGATGAAATTGATACAATGTCTTTCATAATGTCAAATGATTCTTCAATTTCTTCATTTACAAGTGATTCATTGTACTGAGGCCAATTATCTAGAAGTATGCTTTGTTTTCCTTCAAATACTGTTTGGTATAGATATTCACTTGTGAATGGACATAATGGATGAATCAAAATATCTAATGTTTTGAGAACTTCATTAAGTACTGCATAAATTGTAAGACGTCTCTTTTTCTTTTCTTCTGATTCATCCCATAATTCGCCTCTAGTTATTGGAATGTAAATCTGGCTTAGATTATTAATTATAAAATCATCTATTGCTTTTGCCCCTTCGTGGAATTTACATGTCTCATTTTTTTCTGTGATTTTTTGAATTAATTTTTGAAGTTTTGAAAGTAACCAAATATCTGGTGATGTTAAGGAATTATTATTTTTAGCCCATTCTAATGTATTTGTATTATCAAAATTATCGTATTGACTATTTTGTTTAAAGTACAAGTGTAGATTGAATAGTGTATTAATCACTTGATATGGTCTTGACATTAATTCATCTGTACTGAAACTGAGTGGTTCAATTGGGCTTGCTTTCCACATAAAATAAAATCGTATCAAATCTACTGGATATTTTTTTAATAGTTCTTCACCTTCCAAAACATTTCCTTTACTTTTACTCATTTTTCCACCTTTTTCATCTAGTACATGACCTTGAAACAAAAATGACTTGTATGGAGGTGTAGCACTGTTGTTTAGAATTACATTTTCAATTAGTAATGTGTATGCCCAACCTCTTGTTTGATCAATTCCTTCCGTAAAAAATGGTGCTGGTATTTCTTTTTCATATTCATCATTTGTTAATGATGCATATGGTGCAGAGCCACTATTGTGCCATGTATCTAAAACATACTCTTCTCTTTTTGTTTTTACACTGCTACATTTTTTACATTTGATTGTAATATTATCTATCCATGGTCTATGTAACTCAAAGTTTGGTCCGTCTGGTAATTTATCTGCAAATTCTACAATTTCCTTTCTTGTAAAAAACCAATTTTTTTCACCACAATCTTCACAATTCCATACAGGTAACGGACATCCCCAGATTCTTTCTCTTGAAATACACCATGGATGTTTCTCTTTGATGATTCCCAAAAATCTATTTTTTGGTTGCTCAAAAAAGTATTCTACACTTTCTGCTGCATCTATTGCTTTGTTATCTAATCTATCCAATTTGTAAAACCAGCCTCTTCTAGCAAGCCATACAATTGGATGGTGGGATCTCCAACAAAGTGGATACTTGTGTTTTATTTTTCCAATTTTGACTAATGCCTTGGATTCTTTAAGATCTTCAACAATCACTTTATCTGCATCCCTGACAAACAGACCTTCGTATTTTCCTGCCTGATTTGTGAATTTTACCTCGTCATTTATAGGACTAAAAATTTTTACTTTTCTTTTATTGGCAATTTTGATATCTTCTTCTCCATTTGCAGGTGATAGATGTACTAATCCGCTACCTGTACTTGCATCCACAAATGGTTCTGATACTGCTACATGATAATTATCTAATTTTGCACATTCATTTAATTCTGGAATTAAATTTAACAATGGATGAATGTACTTTTTTCCTTCAAATTCAGCACCTTTAACTATTTTTTTAATTTCATGTCCTTCAATTTTTACTTCTATCATGAATTGTTCTAATCTTGTTTTTCCTACTACCCACGTTTCATTTTCTACTTTAACATAAGCATAATCTTCCTCAGGGTTTAATCCTACCATCGCATCTGTGACAAGTGTAAATGGCATTGTAGTCCATACAATCAAAAATGCATCTTCATTTACTAACTTCACTTTATAGTATAGTGATGGATCTGTAATTTCCTCATAACCTTGATTTACTTCTGCATGACTAAGTGAAGTTTGACAACTGGGGCAATATGCAATTACTGTAAAGTCTTCTTCTAAAATTTTATTTTCATATGCTTTTTTAAGAATCTGCCATTCTCTTTCTATGAATTCATCCTTAAACGTCCAATATGCTTTTTCGTGATTAAATGACATGCCAAGTAAATCATCTACTTCTATCCATGTTTTATTGAATTTTTTAACAATTTTTTTACATTCTGAAACAATTCTTTCTATTCCAAATTGTTTAATGGCTTCTGTTTTCCCCCCTGATACTCCCAATTCTTTTTCAACTTGCAATTCTACAGGAAGTCCTTGAGTATCCCACCCCCCATTAAATTCTATTTTTTTACCTTGTAATGTGTTAAATCTATACCATAAATCCTTGATTACTCTTCCTCTGAGATGACCTGCATGTGGAATTCCATTCATTGTTGGTGGACCTTCAATGAATCTTATTTTTTCACGTTTGTCTGATGCAAAAATTAATTTTTCAATATTTATGGATTTGATATATTCTTTAATTTCAGATTCTATTGCTTTTGCATCAAATTTTGGATTTAATTCCATCTGGATTTTGATATGTATGTGGCATTATAAACATAAACAGATTTTTTTAGAATTGGATTATATTATTGGGTGACTGATATTTGTTATTGGTAAATGTACTTGTTATCGGTTCTGGTGGACGAGAACATGCATTATCATGGAAATTATCACAAAGCAATAAAGTTGAAACTGTTTTTAATGCTCCCGGTAATGGTGGAACTCAAAACAATATTTCTATTGATATTAATGATTTAGATGCATTAGCTGAGTTTGCCCAAAAAAATAATTGTTTTACTGTAGTTGGTCCTGAAGATCCTTTAGCTGCTGGAATTGTTGATAAATTTAATGGATTAAATCTTAAAATTTTTGGACCCTCCAAAGCAGCAGCTCAACTTGAATCAAGTAAAATTTGGGCAAAAAATTTTATGAAGAGAAATAATATTCCAACTGCCAGATTTGAAATATTTGATGATCCTCAAAAAGCAGAAGAATATGTCAAATTCATTGATTACAATGTTGTAGTAAAAGCTGATGGATTAGCTGCAGGAAAAGGTGTAATTGTTTGTAATAGTAATGATGAGGCTATTTCTGCCATCCAAACAATTTTGGTAAAAAAAACATTTGGTGATGCTGGAAATAAAATTATTGTTGAAGAAAGAATCGATGGAATTGAGGCTTCCTACATTGCTATTTCTGATGGAGATGTGGCACTTCCAATGGCGTCAAGTCAGGATCATAAGAGAATTTTTGATGATGATAAAGGGCCTAATACTGGTGGAATGGGAGCTTACTCTCCAACTCCTATTATTACAGATACTTTGGCAAAAAAGATCCAAGAAGAGGTAATTGAAAAAACTATTCATGCAATGAAAAATGAAGGAATTTCTTTTAAGGGATTTTTGTATGCGGGTATAATGATTAAAAATGATATTCCATATGTTTTGGAATATAATGTACGTATGGGTGACCCTGAATGTCAGCCAATAACGATGAGAATGAATTTTGATTTGTATGATTATTTTGTTGCAAGTGTAGATGGTATGTTATCTTCCATGCCTGTTCTTTCTTGGAAAGATCAATTTGCTGTATGTGTTGTTTTAGCATCTAATGGATATCCTGGAACATATCCAACAAATGATGAAATTAGTGGATTTGATTTAATTGCAGATAATACAAATATCTTTCATGCTGGAACCAAAAAATCCCGTGATGATGGAAAAATTTTTTCTAATGGAGGACGTGTTTTGGGAGTTACTTCGTTAGGTGATTCCTTAGAATCTGCAATTACCAATGCTTATTCTGCAATAAAAAAAATTAGTTGGTCTAACAAATATTATAGAACTGATATTGGAAAAAAAGGATTATCTTATTTTTCAGATTGAAACATTCTATCTTCAGTAATAATCCAGTCTATGTTTATGTCATATTTTGATTTTGGAATATTTTTTATGATTTGCTTCTCTAATGTTAATGAAATTGTTAGAGTCTTATTTTTTGCTAAAAATTTATCATAAAAACCATGACCGTATCCTAATCTAACTCCTGCAGGTGATATTCCTACAGTTGGGACAACTATGATGTCTAAATTGTTGTTTACTTCACAATATTCTTTGGGTTCCATTATGTCAAAATTACCCATTTCTAGGCTCCCAAAATCTTCTATTTTTCTAAATTCCATATTTTTACCAATAACTTTTGGTAAAAATACCTCTTTTCCTTTACTGATTAATTCTTGAATTATGTCTTGTGTTAGAATTTCACTACCTATTGGATAGTACAGTCCTATTTTTTGAGCATCTTTAAATGCATATACTTTGTTTATTCGTTTTTGTATTTTTTTACTTGCAATTTTTAATAAATCAGAAGATGTGTTATCCCTTCTTTCTAAAAGAAGTTCTCTTAATGAATTTTTTTTACTATTGTCTTCCAATTTGAGTACCTAGTGATGTAGCAATAATTGTATTTTTTAATAACATTGCAACTGTCATTGGACCTACTCCACCTGGAACTGGAGTGGCAAATGATGCTTTTTCAATAATTTTTTCATAATCACAATCTCCTACTAGTTCACCTTTAAATTTTGATATTCCAACATCAATTACAATTGCATTTTCTTTAATCATTTCTGGAGTAAGAATAAATTTTGTTCTATCTCCAACTGCTGTAATTATAATGTCTGCTGAATGACAAATTTTTTCAATATTTTTTGTTTTAGAATGACATGTTATTACCGTTGCATTTTTTTCTACTAGTAAATGATAAAGTGGTTTGCCAACGAGATTGCTTCTGTTAATTAGTACAATATCTTTGCCTTCCAAATCGATATGATGATAGTCAAACATTTCCATAACTCCTGATGGAGTGCATGCTACTAGTTTTGCTTTTTTCATTGATAATAATCCTGCATTATGTGGAGTAAGTCCATCAACATCTTTTACTGGAGATATACGTGACGTGGTATCAAATTCATTCAGATGTTTTGGTAATGGTAATTGAACTAAAATTCCATTTACTGATGCATCCTCATTTAGTTCATCAATGATCTTGTTAAGTTCATGTTGAGTTATGGTCTCGTCCAGTTTGTGGTCTTTAGTGGTGATTCCTACTTCTTCACATGCATTATGCTTATTTTTCACATATGTTGCAGAAGCTGGATTGTTTCCAATCAAAATTGTGGCTAAACAAGGTGTTATTCCTTGATTTTTAAATTCAGATATTTCTTTTTTCACTCTATCTTTAACAATCTGAGCAATTATTTTTCCATCAATTTTAATTCCAACCATGTTAATATCATGTTTTGTTTATATTTAATTCTTGGAAATCTTTGTCAAAAATTTGAGAAAGGAAATTAAATGGGTTATTTTTCATTCTCTGTATGTTTGTAATGATGGCAGATATACAACTCAAAGAAGGTGCTGAGGATGATTTCAAATCTTGGTTTTTAGAATCAAATAAAATCTTGTCTACCTTTCCTGGATTTGTATCCCGACGATTCTTAAAATCACCTGATGGTAGTTATCGTATACTGGTAGAACATGAGAGTAAAGAAACTTTTACCAAAATGCATCAAAGTCCAGAACATGAAAAAATTCATCCTAAAGGACATTCCTTTATGAGTACTGATCCCGTACGAAAAACTTTCACTGTAGATGCTGAATAAATTGAAAATTGAATTTAATTTACAAGATTATTTAGAAAAAATTAATAAAACAAATTCTTATTTCCATACTTTTATCAATAAGGATAATCTTGCTGTAGGGGTTTTGAGATTAAAACCTGATGAGGAGGATAAACAAGAGCCACATGAAAGTGATGAGATATATTTTATAATTTCTGGAAACGGATATCTAAAAATTAAAGATAAAGATTTCAAAGTTTCAAAACATAAGTTATTTTTTGTGGCAAAAAATGTTCCTCATTTTTTTCATGGCAATACTAAGGAACTCACAGTTTTGTATTTTTTTGCTGGTTTTGATTCTTAAGAAATATGTGCCTTTCTTCCCGAAACTTTAATTTTCTTTCTGGCAAATAGTTCAATTGCTTCAGGATAAATTCTATGTTCCTCCTTTAGAATTTTTTTACTCAATGATATTTCTGTATCATTTTCTTTAATTTCTACAACTGATTGCATTATTATTGGACCAGTATCCATTCCTGCATCAACAAAATGAACTGTACATCCTGAAAATTTTGTACCATAATCTAATGCTTGTTTTTGTGAATTTAATCCTGGAAATGCTGGTAATAATGCGGGATGAATATTGATAATTTTATTTTTATATTTTTTAACTAATGTTGGACTAATTATTCTCATAAATCCTGCAAGGCACACAAGACCGTTTTTTGGTGTAACTCCATATTTTTTTAGTACCTCAATAATTTTCTCATCATATTCCGTTCTGTTTCCTTTGAAATTTTTACTTTCAATTACTTCTACATTTACTCCTAGTTTTTTTGCTATTGCCAAACCCTTGGCATTTGAATTATTTGAAATAACTACTGCAGGATTAATTGGGATTTTTTTTGCTTTAATTGATTTTAAAATGGACTCCATATTGCTTCCACGTCCTGATATTAGAATTCCGAGATTTAGCAACTAGTTAACATAAAGTCAAACCTGCAATTTATATCAAATCTATTATTCTTTGTTTTTATTGCCTAATAAAATTAGGATGACAAAAAATGGAATCCTGTGTCAAATCAATGAAGAATTTGTCCACTTGGATCCTAAAATATCTGATTCATCCGGAATTAATTTTGTTTCTCATGCTCACTCTGATCATTTACCTTCAAAAAATGGGGGTACTATTTTATCATCAATCGAAACAAATGAAATTTCTGAAATTCGTGGGTTTAAAATGGAAAATCATATTGAATCCCTTGATGGTTTTTCCTTAATTGATAGTGGTCATGTTTTAGGTTCTAAGGGATTGTTGTTTGACGATATTTTCTATACTGGTGATATTTGTACTCGTGACAGGGGATTTTTAAAAGCTGCAAAAATCCCTATCTGTAAAACACTGATCACTGAATGTACTTTTGGTTTACCTGAATTTACATTTCCTAAAATTGATGAAATTCAAAATCAGGTTAATCAATTAATTGGTGATTTGTATGCAAAGGGAATTCCTGTGATTTTAATGGGTTATCAGCTTGGAAAGGCTCAAACTCTGACTCAAATGTTTGGTCATTGGGATCCTCTATATCTGCATGATTCAATTAAGGAAATGAATACCATTCACCAAAAATTTGGTATACATCTTAAGGATTGTATGGGTCATTCTGAAGCTCAAAAGAATGGATTATTGAATAAAAAACCGTGGGTAATGATTACTCCTGTACTGTCTTCAAAAAATAAATTTCTTCAAGAAATGAAATCTCAATATGGTGCAGTGACAATTGGTTTTAGTGGATGGGCACAATCAAAGAGATTTTCTTTTGGACGTCGTGCGGATTATTCTGTAACAATGAGTGATCATTGTGATTTTAATGAACTAGTAGATATGGTGGTAAAATCTGGTGCAGAACAAGTTTACACTATTCATGGGTTTGTTGAAGAATTTGCATCTTATTTGAATAAGATGGGTATAACCGCTCAACCTTTGATAAAACATTCTCTAGACGACTAATTTTAAAATTCATACTTTCTTTGATACCCATTTAGAAATTATACTAATTTTTAAAATTAAAATACAATAATCATAATCAATTTTAAAATCTAGATATTGGAATCATTTTTTTGTTAATTTCATTTAGTAAATTCCCTACATTTACAATCTACTATCAAACAAATTTCATTATTTCTGATATGATCATAAGAGAAATGTTTGCATAATTCATTTTTACAAACTCTTCTTTGAATCTCTCTTTGTACAATTGCTTGAGCTATTTCATTTGCTTTCTTTTTAGAGTAGTTTTTTTTGTCCATATAGAAATGAACTATTCCATTATAGACAAAATTTGGATTAAATTGTTTTTCTAACAATTATTTTCTCCTCATTATTTGCTAAAATCATCATATTAATATAGCATGAGAACAATATAACATTTTTTATTTTTAAAATATTTTTTTAACTATTAAAAAAATATTTGTAATCATTTAGAAAAGTTTCTACATGGGTCATTACTTCCACCATCAAAACATCCTAAACAAAGACGTCCATATGGTTCTCGAAGTATATCATGTTTATTTTCTTCATGATTACAGTCATTGCACGTTTTTTGTCGCTCATCAGACATAATAACCCCTATTGCTTTATCATTGATTAATGTCATGATTAATTAATTAATTAAATATTAAATTAAAATAAAATAATTAAATAAATGTTAAATTAAAATGCAATAATTAAATGAATGTTAACTTTTTTCAAATCATATTTTTATTCTATAATATTGAACTATCTTTAGATAGAAATCAAGTAATTCCAAAACATTACACTGTGAGTGGTGAAATTGTGTAATGCTTTGTTACCTGTTGGTAACCATGTTGGTTTGATTTTCTATCATCCAATTTTCTAATCTAATAAAATGTCAAATAAAATCATGTTTGGTTATTCTTGTCCTTCAATACCCATTAGTGTTAATGTTGATCTAATTTTGATAATTTTTCTAATTTTCCAGGTTATTGTTTCTCGTAATTTTTCTACTAAATCTGCTTTTACTTTTACAATTATATCATATGCTCCAAATGTACCGTGAACTTCAGTAACTCCATCAATTGATTTGAGTTCTGAAATTACAAATTCTTCAGCACCTAGATCACAATTTATGAGAACATATGCTGTAGACATTAAATTTTAACTCCAAACATACAAAAGCGTTCATTTTAAGATATTTAACTAATTACCATTTTTAATTTAATAATTATCATTATTTTTGATATTTATGTGAAATTCATTTAAATTTATTGAATATTTTTAAATATTTGTTTACTCAACTAATGTCAATATGGATGATAAAGATTTTGAAATTTTAAAACATCTTTCTGTAGACGGTAGACAATCTGCACGCCAATTATCTCATAGAATGGGTGTGTCAACTGTGACAATTCTTTCTAGGATAAAAAAACTGGAAGAAAAAAAAATCATCAAAGGATATGCCGTTCGTCTTAATGATGAATTACTTGGATTTGACATTACTGCAATAATTGAAATTAAAACTAATAACGGTAAAATGTTAGATATTGAAAATGAAATTGCAAAAAATGATCATGTAATTGCAGTTTATGATGTTACTGGAGATGCCGACATGGTAATAATTGCAAAGTTCAAAAACCGTGAATTTTTGAGTGATTTTATCAAAAAAATATCTGCACTATCTGATGTTGAAAATACTTTAACTCATCTTGTTTTAAATACAATTAAAGAAGATACTCGATTAATTTAATGACTTTTTTAAATTATTTTTTTGGCATAAATCTTTTTAAAAAAACTATCCTAGCTTAGTTATGGGTTTTTTATCTAATTTTCGAAAGGATTTGGAAGTAGCAAAAAGAACCAAAGCTGCAAATCTCAATGGGAAAAATCTCAAGGGGATACTAAAAAATTTAAGGAAGAAAGAGATCGAATTGAGAAAGAAACTGGAGTTAGACCTCAAATTGATGATACCACTCAAATGTTTATGCAAAAAATTCTAAATGTCTGGATCTCAGAAGGTAAAGAAATTAATGAAGAAAAATTTTGGTTTGAAGTTGATTATAATCGTCAATTTAATTATCCTGTGGAATACTATGAACATAAAAGATGATTTTAATTTTGGAATTGATTTAATTGGATAAAGAACGATTGAGAGTAAAAAGTGGTAGAAGTAAAGGATGTCGGGATTGTATTGTTCACAGATGTGACCCTAATAGCTGTAATTGTGATTGCCATTGTTGACACTTTTATTTCAAAATTATGCCTATGTCCATAAGATTCATGTGTGTAAATTCTGTTCTGATGTTACCTTTTTGTTTTTCAAAGAATCTTGCTGAATCGCTATTTTTCAAAAATTCTTTCATGGTGTTTAAGTCCACTTTTATGTTTTCTATAATTGCACCTGCAAATTTTGAATTTCCATCTATTCCATCCGTTCCCATTGACGCTATCACCATCTTTTTTAATTTTTGAGTATTTTTTAAAATTCTCAAAACTAATTCTTGATTTCTACCTCCTTGACCTTTTCCTAAAACTTTGACTGTAGGCTCTCCTCCAAAAATTAAGCATGTTTTTTGTTCTTCAGGAATTTTTTCCAGAATTTTTTGACTGCTTCTTTAATATCTCCAAAAATTTGTATTTTAATTACTTTGTATCCTTTTGTAGCTGCTTCTTTTTCCATTGATTCTAAACAATCATTGTTACTTGCTATGACGTAATTTTCTATTTTGGCATGTTTTGGGGTTTCAGATTTTTGATTATGTAATCCATTACCTAAAATTTGTAATACTTCAATTGGAATTCTCATTTTTAATTTGTATTTTTCAATTATGTTCATTGCGTCTTGATATGTTGTATTGTCCATGTATGTTGTACCTGATGCAATTGATGATATGTCATTATTTTCAACATCTGACATAATCAAACCTATGCCATTACATTTCATATTCTCTACCAATTTACCTCCTTTAATTTTTGATAGATGCTTTCTTACACAGTTGAATTCTTGAATTGTTGCTCCTGACTTTAGCAGTAAATCTGTAACATGAATTTTATCACTAAGTGTGATTTGATCTGGCATTGCCAGTAATGATGAACCTCCTCCTGAAACAAGAAAAATAATTAATTCATCACTTTTTTTATTTTGAACAAATTTCATTACTTCTTTTGCTGCCTTTACACTAGTTTTGTCAGGTTTTGGATGTCCTGAATTGAAAATTTGGAATCTTTTTGCTTTAATTTTTGCCTTTGAGCCTTTGGGGATAACTATGATTCCACTTTTTATTGAAATAATCGAATTAATCGCCCTAGTCATGGAATCCGCTGCTTTTCCAAATGCTACTGTGTAAATATTGGAATATTTCTCAATATTGAATATTTTTCCATTTATTCTGATTTCATTTGGCGTAACATATTTTGATATAATGTTTTCTGGATTTGCTGCTTGGAGTCCTGATTCTAAAATTTCTAAACAATCTTTTTTCTTTTCTGTAATTGCCAATTCCTCAAAATTTTGAATTATCATATGATCCACAGTACTGTAAGATATAATAAACAAACCAATGGTGATTGTTTTATGCACACAATACGCATTCCAAAAGTTATTAATTTTGGAGAAAACGCACTTGGTAAAACAGAATATCCAAAAAATGCTCTAGTTGTTACAACCGTTCCGCCAGATTTATCTGATAAATGGTTAACAAAAATGGGAATTCAGGATTATATGTTATATGACCAAGTTAAACCTGAACCATCAATTGATGATGTGAATTCTGTTATTTCTCAATTCAAAGACAAAAATCCTTCAGTCCTAATTGGATTGGGTGGTGGAAGTTCAATGGATGTAGTAAAATATGCTGCACCTGAAATGAAAAAAGAAAAAATTCTAATTCCAACTACCTTTGGAACTGGAGCTGAAATGACAACTTATTGTGTTCTCAAATTTGATGGTAAAAAGAAATTGTTACGTGAAGATAGATTTCTAGCTGACATGGCTGTAGTTGATTCATATTTTATGGATGGAACTCCAGAACAAGTTATCAAAAATTCTGTCTGTGACGCATGTGCTCAAGCTACTGAGGGTTATGATAGCAAACTTGGTAATGACTTGACTAGAACATTATGTAAACAAGCATTTGAGATTCTTTATGATGCAATAATGAATGACAAACCAGAAAACTACCCATATGGTTCCATGTTATCTGGAATGGGATTCGGAAATTGCTCTACAACATTGGGACATGCATTGTCCTATGTGTTCTCAAATGAAGGTGTACCACACGGTTATTCCTTATCGTCTTGCACTACAGTTGCACATAAGCATAACAAATCAATCTTCTATGATAGATTTAAAGAAGCAATGGACAAGCTCGGTTTTGATAAATTAGAACTCAAAGCTGACGTCTCAGAAGCTGCTGATACTGTCATGACAGATAGAGGCCATTTGGATCCAAATCCAATCCCAATATCTAAGGATGATGTCGTAAAATGTCTTGAGAATATCAAATCTGGCAATCTGTAAAAAATTGGGTTTTACTTCTTTTTCTTTTATTTACTCTTTACGAAATTGGCAGATTCGCTAAACTTTTTATTGTAATGATTTAGAAAGGTATCAATTGGCACATAAAAAACTAAAGTTTGGTATTCAAAATGGATTGAATGTTGCTAGGGCCGGATATACTGAAGATCAAATATTAACGGCATGTATGCTTGCTGATAAAACTGGATATGATTCAATTTTCTATATGGATCACACGAATGTCCCACAATGGAAAAATGCAACTGTTTTAGATCCATGGGTTATGCTATCTGCAATTGCTGCAATAACACAAAAAGTTGAATTAGGAACATGTGTTACTGACGCAATTAGAAGACATCCATCAAACATTGCATTAGCTGCAATTACTCTTGATAGAGTTTCTAAAGGCCGAGCCATTCTTGGTATTGGTGCTGGAGAAGCACAAAATCTTAAAGAATTTTGTATTCCATTTGAAAAACCAGTTTCAAAATGGGCTGAACAAATTGAAGTTATTAAAACACTATATCATTCTGATCCTGATCATACCGTAGATTATGACGGAAAATTTTACAAATTAGAAAAAGCTTGTTTGCAAGCTGCTCCAATTAGAAAACCTCATCCACCAACTTACATGGCATCAGGTGGAACCCGTACTTTGGAATTAACTGGTAAACTTGGTGAAGGTTGGTTACCAATTGGTTATACTCCTGAATTATTTCAAGATCATCGTATACAAATTGAAACTGCTATGGACAAGTATGGAAGAAGTCAAGAAGATAAGGATAATTTTGAAATGGCATTGGATATCGATGTATATTTTTCTGAAGATGCAGAAGCATCTTGGGCAAAAATGAAAGAAGCAGTTAAAGTTAGTTTGTTTAAGCCTGAAATTTTGAGGGTTCATGGACTAAAAGAAATTGAAGGATTTGATTTCGTAAAATACTTTACAGAATATTCCATGTCTGATCAAAGTTGGATTGTCAAAATGCGAGAGGCTGCAACAAAAATTCCTGATCCTATCGCAAGATCATCTACTGCTGTTGGCACTCCTGATGATATTATTCCTACTTTTGAAAAATTTATGGATGCTGGTGTAAATCACTTTGTAATTAGATTCTGGGGTAAGAATTACTTTGGTTCTATTGACAAGTTTGCAAGCCATGTGATGCCTGCTTTACGTGAAAAAAATAAGCAAAAATACGGATAATTCTAAATTAGTAGAACATTATTTACTGCCTTATTATTTGACATATTATTATGAATGATGATCTTCCAGATGCTGTAAAAAAATGTCTTGATATATTAGATGAAAATTTAGAAATTTTATCAAATATTGAATTTGATTTAAATGATGAAAAACATGATAAATTAGTTCCAGGTATGAAACTTCATCATCTATATGACATGAGTAATGATGTTGCAGAATCTGAAAAAATTAGACGCGCTGAATCTAAATTAATGAGAAGACAATCTGAAGGTTTCTAACGATTTTGTGAATTATGTTGATGTTTCTTTTTTGATGATTGTTTTAATTTTCTTTTAGTGTGTTGTTTAAGTATTCTTTTTCTTGTTCTTTCAGTAGAATTTGTAGATCCTTGAATTACTTTTGTTTTACTTCCGTCTCTTAACATTATTTCTTTTCCCTTGAATCTAAATTCTATATCTCTGCATTTGACATAGTATTTTCTAAGACAAAAGAATATTCTATTATTAGTTCCGTGCATTTCTTTAATCTCTTTTGTTTTTTTTAATTCATTGATTATATTTCGGAGTAATCCTTTATCGATATCAGTAATTCGATGTAGTTCTCTAAACCAGATAAATTTAGATTGTGATCCCCAATCTTCTAATAATTCTAATATTTGATTTGTTGCCTCCTCTGTTTCTTTTGTAGGTATCATTATTTTTGATTAAATTACTCTTAGATTTAGCAATTTACATTAATGAAAGGTTTCAAATAATAAGGTCTACTTTTAGAATATTTTGTATTTTTCATTATTTTTGTAATTGATTAGTCTGAGTAATGAATTGAAGGTTATGTGGACAGATTCTGTTGCAATATACTAGAAATTAAAAAATTTACAAAGGAATTTGGTACTGAATAATTCTATTTTTTTGATTTTTTCTTTCTATCTTTTAATCTAGATTGTTTTACTTTGACTGATTGTTTTTGATTATTTTCCATTTTATTAGCTAATGAATCAATATCATTGATAATTTTTGATTGTTCTTGTACAGAATTTGTTTTTAGAAGTTTCTTATTTAATTTTTTTAATTGATTTGAATAACTATTGAATTCCCCTTTCAAATCGTTTAGGTAAGGATCATCCATAATAATTTTAAAATTCCCTTATATTTTAGGCATTTTTTTCCTTACTATTTTGATTTTAATTTATAATATTGTTTTAAAAAACTACTTTATGCAACTTGTAGGCAATCTTGAAATTAAGTCTAATAAAAAAATAAAAGAATTTCTTAATGATGAACATGTTGGACGAATATCTACTATTGATGTAAATGGGTTTCCTCAAATTATTCCAATGAATTTTGTTTTTACAAACGATGCTGTGTATATGCATTCACATGTAAAAGGTGAAAAATTAGATAATATTTTTAAAAATAATAAAGTTGGTTTTGAGGTTGATAGAGAATTGGAATTTTTACCTTCATATTTTGAGGACCCTCATAATGCATCTTTAGCTGATACTTTGTACATTAGTGTAGTGATAAAAGGAATTGGTTCTTTTGTTTCTGATAGGGAAGAAAAAACTTTAGCACTAAATGGGTTGATGGAAAAATATCAACCTGAAGGATTCTATGATCCACTAACATCTGATATGCATGTTTTAGATGCAGTAAGTGTCATAAAAATAATTCCAAAAACACTTCGTGGAAAATATAAGATTGGTCAACATATGAATTCAAATGATAGGATGAATTTAGCTAAAAAAATTCTTGAAAAAAATTCTTCTACTGCCAAAACTACTCTAAAAATTATGGGTTTTGAAGAAATTGATGGTGGATTACGAATGATTGAAGAACCCAAGTGGTAATTTTTATCTTAATATCACCATTGCTTTAAATTCAGTTTTTAGTGAATTGTGAATATTGCAACAAATTTCTAAATTTGATTTGGTATCTGATTATTCTCCTACTGGTGATCAGCCTCAAGCCATAGATGCTCTAGTTAATGGTGTAGAAAAAAAATCTATACAAACTTTACTTGGTGTTACAGGTAGTGGGAAAACTTTTTCAGTTGCTAATGTAATTGCTAGGACTGGTAAAAATACTCTAGTTATTTCTCATAACAAAACTCTTGCAGCCCAACTTTATTCTGAATTAAAACAATTCTTTCCTAAAAATAATGTCGGTTATTTTGTTTCATACTATGATTATTATCAACCTGAAAGTTATCTTCCACAAACTGATACCTATATTGAAAAAGAAACTCAAATTAATGAAAAAATTGAAAAATTGAGGCTAGAAGCAACTGCAATGTTGTTATCTGGAGAGCCAACAATCATCGTATCTACTGTATCTTGCATCTATTCCCTTGGTAATCCTCAAGAATGGAAAGATATGTCAATCTTAGTTAGTTCTGGCGATGAAATTAAACGAACTGATTTAATTAGAAAATTAGTTGATGCTCGATATGAAAGAAATGATCTTGAAGTTGCTCCTGGAAATTTTAGAGTAAAAGGAGATACTATTGATATTACTCCGGCATATTCAGAAGATATTATTAGAATTTCTATGTTTGGCAATGAGGTTGAGAAAATAACTTTACTTGATCATGTTTCATTAAAAGAAAAAAAGAAAATAACAAAAATAACTATTTTCCCCGCTAAACATTATTTAATTGCTAAGGATGTCACTAAAAGAGCTGTTAAATCAATTCGAGCTGAATTAAAACAACATTTACCAAAATTAAATGAACTTGAAAAACAAAGACTTGAAATGAGGACAAAGTTCGATTTAGAAATGATTGAAGAATTAGGTTATTGTTCTGGTATAGAAAATTATTCTAGACATTTTGATGGACGCAATAAAGGTGATAAAGCATATTGTTTAATGGATTTTTTTGGTGATGATTATCTTTTAGTAATTGATGAATCTCATGTCACATTGCCTCAACTACATGGTATGTACAAAGGCGACTATTCGAGAAAAGAGAAACTCGTCACATATGGATTTAGATTGCCTAGTGCATTTGATAATAGACCATTAAAATTTGAAGAATTTGAAGAATATATTAAAAATACAATTTTTGTTTCAGCTACTCCTTCAGAATATGAAAAAAAAATATCTGCAAAAATTGTTGAACAATTAGTTCGTCCTACAGGTTTACTTGATCCCCAAATTGAAATTAGACCTACTAAAGACCAAATGGATGATTTAATTTCTGAAATAAATATAAGATCTAAGAATTCTGAGCGTGTTTTAGTTACAACATTAACTAAAAGAATGGCTGAAGATTTAGCTGAATATCTATCAAAAAAGGATGTTAAAGTTAGATACATGCATTCTGAAATTGATGGATTACAAAGAACTGAAATTATTCGTCAATTACGCTTAGGTGAATTTGATGTTTTAGTTGGAATTAATCTTTTACGTGAAGGTTTAGATATTCCCGAAGTTTCCCTTGTAGCAATTTTGGATGCTGATAAAGAAGGTTTTTTGAGAAATTTTACTAGTTTAATTCAAACTTGTGGTCGAGCTGCAAGAAATGTGAATGGCACTGTAATAATGTATGCTGATACAAATACTCAATCTATCAAAAATACTGTTGATGAAACTGTTCGTAGAAGAAAAAAACAAATTTTATACAATAAAGAAAATAAAATAATTCCAAAAACAATTATAAAAACTGTACCTCAACAAGAAACTGTTTTAGATGAATCAAAATTAAAATCAATTCACGATCTTAGAAATGATGTTATTGATTTAGATGCTCTAATGAAAAAATATTCTGAAGAATTAGATTTTGAACAAGCCATTGCTTGTAGAGACAGAATCAAAAGATTAGAAAAGGAGATTGAATATAGAAATGGTAGATAATAAATTAAAAATTAGGGGAGCTCGTCATCATAATTTAAAAAATATAGATGTTGATATTCCAAAAAATCAATTAGTTGTGATCAGTGGTTTATCTGGTTCTGGAAAATCTACTTTAGCATTTGACACAATTTATGCTGAAGGACAACGAAGATACGTTGAATCTCTTTCATCATATGCACGTCAATTTTTGGAAATGATGGACAAACCTGATGTTGATTCTATTGAAGGATTATCCCCTGCAATTGCAATTCAACAAAAAACTACTAGTAAAAATCCCCGTTCTACTGTTGGTACTACTACTGAAATTTATGATTACATGCGTTTACTTTATGCCCGAATTGGAATTCCTCATTGCATAAATTGTAAAAGAAAAATATCTACACAATCTATTGAACGAATTTGCGATTCTATACTCCAAGATTTTATAGGACAAAAAATATTAATTTTATCCCCACTTATTCAAAGAAAAAAGGGTACCTATGAGAAACTTTTTGAACAAATCAAGAAGGATGGATATTCCAGAATACGACTAAATGGTGAAATTTTGAACCTAGATGATGGTATTCCTCCATTAGATCGACAAAAATGGCATAATATTGAAATTGTTGTGGATAGAATATCTACAAGTAAATCTGAACGTTCTAGAATTTTTGAGGCCATCCAAACTGCAATCAAAGCATCAAAAGGGGATGTGATGATTTCATCAGATACATCTGAAAAAATTTTTTCTCAAAATAACGCATGTCCACATTGTGGATTGACTATTGGTGAATTGGAGCCTAGAAATTTCTCTTTTAATTCTCCTTTTGGATTGTGTAAAACATGTAATGGGTTGGGAGTTAAAATGGAATTTGATTCTGCTCTAGTTATTCCTGATAAATCTAAATCTATTTTAGATGGAGCTATTGTTCCTTGGAGTGGAAGATTTTCTGCATTTAGACAACAAGCATTGAGAACTGTTGGTGAAAAATTTGGATTTAATTTAATGACTCCTATTGAAAAAATAAAATCAAATCATCTTGAAATTATTTTAAATGGATCGTCTGATTTAATTGATTTTCAATATAGTTCTAAATCTGGAGATTCCTCATGGAAATATACTAATGCATTTGAAGGTGTACTTCCAAACCTTCAACGTGTATTTTTAGAAACTGACTCTGAATCAAAACGTGATTGGCTTAAACAGTTTATGAGAGATACTCATTGTACTTCATGTAATGGTAAAAAACTAAAACCAGAATCTCTTGCAGTTACTATTAATGATTTAGGTATAATGGATGTATGTGATTTATCTATTACACAATGTTTTGATTTCTTTTCAAATTTGAAATTAAATGAAACTGAACAACAGATTGCAAAAGATATTCTTAAAGAAATTAGAGAACGTTTAGAATTCTTAATCAATGTTGGATTAAATTATCTTACACTAAATCGTCTTAGTTCTACATTGTCTGGTGGGGAATCTCAAAGAATTAGATTAGCTACACAAATTGGTTCCAATCTAACTGGTGTTTTGTATGTGCTTGATGAACCTACAATTGGATTACATCAACGTGATAATACTAGACTAATTAAAACGCTAAATAAGCTACGAAATCTTGGAAATACTGTCATTGTTGTAGAGCATGATGAAGAAGTTATACGAAATTCAGACTGGATAATTGATTTAGGTCCAGGTGCTGGCGTGCATGGCGGAAATATTGTTTTTGAAGGTACTATTAAACAAATTTTACAGTCAAGTACATCTGTAACTGGAACTTATCTTAAAGATAATTCTTTAATCATTTTAAAAAATAAAATTCGTAAACCTGAAGGATCCTTAATTATTAAAGGGGCGTCTGAAAATAATTTAAAAAATATTGATGTTGAAATTCCTTTAGGACTTTTTGTATCTATAACTGGAGTTTCTGGTTCAGGAAAATCCACTTTAATAAATGATATTTTACTTAATAGATTGCAGAGTCATTTTTCTAAAACTCATATTAGTTTTGGTAATCATAAGGAAATAACTGGTTTAGAAAATATTGATAAAGTAATAGCTATTGATCAATCCCCTATTGGAAGAACTCCTCGCTCAAATCCTGCAACGTACATTGGAGCTTTTACTCCCATTAGAGAATTATATTCTAATACTGAATTATCAAAAGAACGTGGATATACCCCAGGACAATTTTCATTTAATGTAGCTGATGGAAGATGCTTTGCATGTGAAGGTGATGGTGTTAAACAAATTGAAATGCAATTTTTATCTGATGTTTATGTTAAATGTGATGAATGTAAGGGAAAACGATACAATTCTGAAACACTATCTGTATTATACAAAGGCAAAAATATTTCTGATGTTTTACAAATGACTGTTTATGAGGCATTATCTTTCTTTGAAAATGTTCCATCAATTCAAAGAAAATTAGAAACTGTTAACGATGTAGGTTTAGGCTATATTAAACTTGGACAATCTTCCACTACATTATCTGGTGGTGAAGCTCAAAGAGTAAAACTTGCTTCAGAATTGTCTAAACGGGACACTGGAAAAACTCTCTATATTTTAGATGAACCTACAACTGGCTTACATTTTGCTGATGTTCAAAAATTATTGGATGTACTAAATAGATTAGTAAATTTGGGAAATACTGTCATTGTAATTGAACATAATATGGATATTATTAAAAATTCAGACTGGATAATTGATCTAGGTCCTGAAGGTGGTGATGAAGGAGGTCGTATTGTAACTGTAGGCACTCCTCATGATATTGTAAAATCACCTCATAGTCATACTGGACAATATTTAAAAAAATTATTAAAAAATGGCATTTAATATTTCTACAATCACCATTCCTACAAATCCTGGAATTTATTTAATGAAAGATTCTGATAAAAAAATTATTTATATTGGAAAAGCGAAAAATCTTAAAAATCGTGTACGTTCCTATTTTAATAAAAATCAAAATTATAAAACACAAAAATTAGTTGAAAATATTTCAGATATTGAATTTGTTTTAACTGATAATGAAAGTGAAGCTTTTCTTTTAGAATCTAATATGATAAAAAAATATCGTCCAAGATTTAATATTGAATTAAAGGATCAACAACGTTATACCTACTTACGATTATCTGATGAAAAATATCCTAGATTGTTAGTTGCTCGTAGAACTAGGGATGGTAAATTTTTAGGTAAAGGTAAATTCTATGGTCCTTTTACTCATGGTAGTTCAAAATTACTCACTATTGGAACATTGAGAAAATCATTTCAAATTAGAATTTGTAAAACTCTTCCAAAAAAATCATGTCTTGAATACCATTTGGGTAATTGTCAAGCTCCTTGTGAATTTAAGGATGCTCAAGAACAATATCCAGAACATGTAAAAAAGTTAGAAGATGTTCTTAAGGGTAAAAACGACACTAAAATTTTCACAAAAAAATTGGAGGATGAAATGCATCAGGCAGCAGAATCACAACAATTTGAGCGTGCTAAAGATATCCGTGATACTTTGATTAGACTTGGCAGTCTTAAAACAAAACAAAAAATGGAATATGTTGAAAATTCTGATGAAGAATATTTTGGCATAAAAATACAAGAACAAACTGCCACAATAATGAATTTTAGAATGATTAATGGTGTAATCCGTGATAGTGACAAATTCTTTTTTGATCTAGTTGGTGATAATTCGTTTTCAAATTTTCTTTACCAATATTATTCTACACATAAAATTCCAAAATTTATTATTGTTAGTGAAATTCCTGAAAATCAAAAATTATTAGAATCCTTATTGTCTGAACAATCCGGATTTGATGTAAAAATAATGATTCCTACAAGGGGTAAGAAAAATGACATCATGAATTTAATCTTAAAAAATATTCAATTAATTCATTCAAAAGGTACTAATCCTGCATTACTTGAATTACAGGAAATTCTAAATTTACCTACATTACCTAATCTCATTGAATGTTTTGATATTTCTAATCATGGAACTGAATTTGCAGTAGGGTCCATGTCTAGTTTTCGTGGTGGCATTCCCAATAAATCTGGATATAGAAAATTCAAAATAAAAACTATCCAAGGAAGAGATGATTTTGCAATGATTGGTGAAATTATTAAACGACGATACTATAGATTGTTAGAAGAGAATTCTGAACTGCCTGATTTAATTTTAATTGATGGTGGTAAAGGTCAATTGAATGCAGCCCTTAAATCATTGGAGTCACTTGGATTAAAATTACCTTGTATATCTTTAGCAAAGGAAAATGAGGAAGTATATGTTCCAAAAATAAAAGAGCCAATTTTAATTCCTAAAAATAAAGAGTCTTTGAAAATTTTACAATATGCTAGAGATGAAACTCATAGATTTGGTGTTGCATATAATAGAACAGTACGTAAAAATAAAATAAAATAGAAAAAAGGAATTTTTTTGGTTAGTTAACTGTAACACTACCGGTCATCCAAGGATGAACCATACAGAAGTAATCATAATTACCTGCATCATTGAATGTGAATGAATACTCTAATCCTGCCATGAGTAAACTGCTGTCAAATACTCCAGATGGACCATCTGCTGGATTTCCACCTGATACTGTATGTGCTGCTTTGTCTACGTTATTCCATTGTACTGTATCTCCAATACTTATGGTGATGTCTGCTGGTAGGTAACATGCATTAGATGTTTCACATCCTGGTGCTCCACTTCCCATTGCAGTTTCCACAATATGTAATTGTGGACCTGCTGTTGCTACTGAATCAGCTGCTGCTGCATCTGCTGCATCTGCTGCTGCATTTGCTGCTGCTGCATTTGCTGCTGCTGCATCTGCTCTAGCTGCTGCTCTTTCAGCTGCTGCTTTTTCAGCTGCATCTGTATTCATTGAACTCATTTGTTGGCTAGGTGCTGCTGGTGAGTTGTCTGCTGAACTTCCCACTGCTGCAACTGCGACTCCAACTAATGCTATTGCAATAGAAAATACAATTGCTGCTTTGTCTATGCTTACCATGATTGATCCATTTCCATGTGTATAGTAAATAAATCTAATCGTCTATTTTTTACTAATATCCTCAAATTCCCTCTAATAATTTACTTTAAACTCCTTTTTTGAAATATTTGAAATTTTTACAAAAATTTCAATCATCTTTTATAAATTCCATATTTTCGCTGTAAATTAACATTAAGTGTTGTGAATGTTGTTTAACAAATACTGGTTTTATGATTTATTCAAGTGACGTATTTTGTAATTACAATAAGAGATCTCACCGAGTAACTCTTCGTTTTCGGTCTTAATCTCTTTAATTTTTATATTTTAATTTTCAAGTTATTTTCTAAATTTATTATTTAAAGTTGTACCTTTAGATTTCGTTGTTTAATTAAACTTTCAATAAATTTCATTTTTAATAAATTCATCTTGTATGGATATCTTTGTATTTAATTACTGACCCATTGGGGTTTCATCTAATTTTATTTTAACTACTTCCTCATTTTTAATATTGAATCTTCTAATTTCTTAAAATAATACAATATATTTTAGTTGTAATTTTGTGATTTTATTTTTATAATTTTTTGTATATTTTCTACTTTGAGAAAATAATGAATCATTTGTTTGAATTATCAGTAAATATTTCTTAAATCCCCATCTGAATACAGAATTTGTTACAATTGTCAACCAAAAAGTGGTCTTTTGTCTATATATTTTGAATGCCCCACTTATGATCATATATTGAAAGGTCAACATATGATTGAGTCTCAGACATTTTTTTCAAAAATGGTCGATGAATTAGTGCAATTTTCAGAATTTGATCCTGAGTTATCTGATGGAATAAAATGGTTAGATGATCAGGCACAAAAAAAAGGTATTACATTTTATGATATGGTTTTTGAAGTTTTGTACAAACATGACGTACATTCTAAAGCAAAAGAATGGCTTCATAATAGAAATTAAAAATTATTCTCTTAAATCTAATTTTTTGTATTCACAACCTTCAGGTCCACAATATTTTCCAACGTAAACTGCTTTAGGTCTATACAGTGCTGTTTTTGGTGCGGCTTCTGCAAATTTTTCTTCAATTATGTGTGCCGCCCAACCTGCAACTCTTGATATGGCAAAAATTGGAGTATTTAGATCAACTGGAATTTTTAGCATATAGTAAATTGATGCACTGTACAAATCTACATTTGGGTAAATGTCTATTCCTTTTTGCATTTTCATTTCTAAAATTGTTGCTGTTTCAATTTTTTCAGTCACTTCAAACCATGGTTCATTATTATTAGCAGCTAATTTTCTTGATAATTCCTTTAACACTTGGGCTCTTGGATCATATGTTTTGTAAACTGCATGACCCATTCCCATTATTTTTTCACCTTGAGTTAATTTGTTTTTAATCCATGACTCTACTTTGTTAATTTCAGAAATTTCTAATAGCATTTTCATGACTTCTGTATTTGCCCCTCCATGTAACTCCCCACTTAGTGACCCAATTGCAGCACTTGCTGCTGAATACATATGTGCTCTTGTTGATGCAACTTGTCTTGCAGTAAATGTGGATGCATTAAAGGAATGATCTGCATGAAGTATTAGACAAATATCAAATATTTTTTCAACTTCTGGATTTGGTTTTTCTCCTGACATCATATATAGAAAATTTGCAGCATGAGATAATGATGAATCTGGATCAACAATTTCTAAACCATTTCTAACTCTTTGCCAGCTCGCAATAATAGTTGGAACTTTTGCAATTAAATTGATTGCTTTATCATAACTTGCATTTTTATTGGAAAATTCTTCATCATAATATCCTGCTAGTGCTGATACAAATGCTTGGAGCATATCCATAGGATCAGCATCACTTCTCCAATTTTGCATATTTTTTTGCATTTGTTTGGGGATGTATCTGGCTTCGACTAGTTTTAACTTAAATTCATTTAATTCTTTACTGGTTGGTAACTTGTCATAAAGTAAAAGATATGCAGTTTCTTCAAAAGTTGAATTTTTTGTAAGATCCAAAATATCGTATCCACGGTAAATTAATTTGCCTCTTTCTCCATCAATATTGGATATTTTTGTGTCTGCCACTTCCACATCTCGAAGTCCAATATTTTTTGTTTCCATGTTGAGCCTAATAGAATTGTTTTATTATATTTTTTCTAAAATTGTAATGGTAAATTTAGCAATTAGTCTAATATGACAACTTTTGCTCATAAATGAAAATTTCTAATCCAAAATTAATGAATATACAGGAACGTAAAAATTTACAACAATTAGATGAATTGGTCTTAAATGCTTCTCCAGAGGAATTAGAAAAACTTCAGGAAATTGATTATCAAACTCAACTTGATGGTGAATCATTTTATCATATTTACTTGGATTCTAATTCATTAATTTCTCCAAATATTAAAAAATCTTTTAGAAAATCTTAAACTTCTTTCTTCATTTAAATGAGGGTTTGTAAAAATTGACTGTATATTGGTAATATCTAAAAATAAAATTGGTAAAAAAATAGCAGCAAAAAAAGTAACTAAAAAAATAGCAGCAAAAAAAGTAACTAAAAAAATAGCCGCAAAAAATGTAACTAAAACTGAAAAAACTAAAGTAATTTGTATTTCACATAAAGAAGACTGTGATGGAATTAGTTCAGCTGCATTAATTCGACAAGCCTTTGGTGGTGATTCAATACTAGTTGATTATCCTGGTCAAATGGAGGCACTTAACCAAGTTGTTTTAGATAAAAAATTGAAATCATTATTCATTTGTGATTTAGGTTTGAGTGAAAAAACTCAAGATGAATTTATTGATATTTTGAGTAGATTAAGAAAAAATAATGTTTCAGTAACCTACATTGATCATCATGACATTGATCCTAATGTGATTATTGCATTAGAAAAAATAAAAGTTAAAGTTATTCATGATATTAACGAATGTACTACTGTTCAGGTGTATCATGCATACAAATCAAAATTAAATGATCATGCTTCCTTTGTTGCAACCTGTGCTGCAATTACAGATTATATGGAAGATAGACCTATTGGTTCCAAATTACTTCAAATTTATGATAGACAATTTGCTTTGATTAGTGCAACGGTGATGACTTACAATATTGTTGGTCATCAGAGGGAACCCGATTATTTACAATATTTAGTTGAGGAATTAGCTGATTCAAAATTTCCTCATGATATTCCAAACACATATGAATTTGCACAAATACAAGTAGAAAAATTATCTCAAATCATTGCTAAAGTCAAAAAAGGTATGAAGTTAATGAGTAATCTTGGTTATATGGAAATCCTTGATTCTGGTGCAAGTGGTGCAGTTAATTTTGTCATGGGTTTATCTGGAAAGGATGTCGGTGTTGCATACAAAGAAAGAATTGACCATGGAATTTATGCTGTTTCAGTTCGTGGCTCTAAAGATTGTAAAGTTCACTTGGTAGAATTGTAAACCGCTTAGCTACCAGTCTTGGAGGTTCTGGAGGTGGGCATGATAAAGCATGTGGTGCAGTAGTTCCAAAACCAAAAATTAAAAAATTCATTACAGAATTAAATAAAAAAATTAAATAATAATTCAATTTTTTTATTCAGAAAATTCAACTACTGCATCAATTTCAGTCATTGAATTCAAAGGTAAACTTGCCACTCCAATCGCAATTCTTGAATGTTTTCCCTTATCTCCAAATATTTCAAAAAATAGATCTGATGCTGCATTAATTACTTTGGGATGTTGAAAAAATTCTGCATCAGAATTTACAAATCCTGATAATCTCACAATTCTTGTTACTTTATCTAAATTTCCTATCTCTCTTTTTATTTGAGCTAAAAGATTAATTGCACACATTCTTGCTGATTTTTGAGCTGTTTCTAAATTATCGTCAGTAACTTTTCCTGTGAATAATACTTTACCATTTTCCATTGGAATTTGACCTGAAATGAATAGTAAATTTCCTGTTTTTACTGCAGGAATATATGATCCTGCAGGTGTTGGTGGATTTGGTAATGTTATTTGTAATGACTTTATTCTTTCTTCAATCAACACACTAATCTTTTTTGAGCCTGATTTTAGTTTTTACTTATTTTGATGTGCACTCTTTCACCTTTGCTAGAGTTATTTTGATATACTGTTCTTGTTTTATAACCCTGTTTTTGCAAATATTCATCTAAAATTGAAACCCATGGTAATGAATGACCGCTATTTAGCTTTGAATCTATTGTAATGTTCTTGGTATTTGCTTCAAAATTTACATGTCCTGAACATGTAATTTGTATAATGGAATCAATTATTTCAATCACATCATCTAGTGATTTTGTTTTTAAATTAATTCCATTTTTCTCTAGTAATTTTATCATGTCTAATTCAGGTTTTTTTGACATGATTGTAGAATTTAGAATATGCATTAATCCTGACTCGTTAATAACTTTAATAATTTTATAAATTTCATATGCTTCTGTTTTTGTCATGTCTGCAACTACTTTTGTTTTAATTGAATTTTTCCAAATATTTGAAAATACTTTTTCTTGATTTATTCCTAAAATTTCTGTTGATGAGAAAATTGCACCTTTACCATTATCATTATTTATCATTAATAATTCACTTTCATCAAAAATAAAACAATTTTGAACTACTTCTGATGTTTTAATTTCTACTCCTTCTGGAATTGCCCTATATGATTCAGAACAAATTTGTGATGATGGGATAATCACTTTTACATCTAGATTTCTTCTCATTACTACTAATAATTGATCTTTACATTCTGCCAATAATCCTAAACCTACTTGGTCTGTCATTATTTTTATTGATGATTTTGAACCTTCAATCATTGTTTGAAGTTGAGCCAAAACTTTGTTTGCACTAATATGAAAATATCTTTTTTCTTCTGAACCTCTTGATTTTCTACTCTCTTCACTTGCTTTTTTTAAGTTTGACACTAATGTGTTCATTGCATTAACTTTGTTAATTTGTTCATTTATTGCATTATCAAATGCATCTTCTGGAGAAATTGCAGTACACATAATTGGTTTACTTTTTGAAATTATGACTAGTTTTTTATTTTGCAATTTTAGTAATGTGGGATAAGCTTTAGTCCTAGGAATCTCTGAATAATATGCTAATTCACTTGCAGAAATGGTTCCTTTGGAAATTAATGCCACATAGGCTTGAGCTTCATACTTACTGAGCCCAAATTCCTCTAAACTTACAGTTAATACTTGCTCATTTACCATACTTGTCCTATTTTTGTTATTAGGTAAAATTGAGAGCTAAATTCGTTTACACTATTGCTCAAAAAAAATCAAAATTGTAACTACTGATGGGTGTGACTGTGGTTACGAAAATTATTGTTACATCGTCCTCAAATACAAAATCTTTCTAAATTATATTATGTTAGTAAATTATACTCTTCATACAATAGAAACTGAGAATATTTTTCATTCTGTTACTTTAGTTCCACGATTGAGTTATTCAGCACATTTACTAGATAATATCATTGAAACACTTCAAGGTAAAAGAATTGAATTAAAAACTGCTAACCAATATCTTGTTACTGATTTTAATTACGATGAACAATCTCATCTTAAAAGTCTTAAATTAGAGCATCTTTTAGTTTGTTCCTTAGAAATATTAGATAGGATTAAAAATCAAATTGGTTCCATATCTGGAATTAATAGTATTACTGAACTTCTCCCTTCATCCATTCCTATGATTAGAATAATTAGTGCAAAATTATTTGTACTATTTCCTAATTGTAGTCAACTATTGTCTGAACTATCCGTACATCTTGGTAGTATTGTTCTTGATTCTGCTGTTTTGACTAAAGCACGCTTTGATTTTAGTAAATCTAATCATGTTTGTTCAACATTACTTGATGAAGTAAAATTGATGGCTAACTCTAAATTAAATAAGCAGTATCCTCTAGTTGATTTTTTTAAATTATTGAATGTCTGATCATGTTAAATTCTAAATCTAATTTCATAAAGGACATTGAACGTGTTCGCTCTCTTTCTTCTGTAATTGAAAAAAAACTTTCTGAAATGAAACCTTCTGATGGGTATAAAATTGATAAATTAACTTTAGATGAATTACAGGATTTGGATAAAATTGTTGGAATTGCCGATTTTATGCTCACAAAATATGCTGATAAAAAAGAAATGTACTCAATTTTAAAGAATTTTACCTCGATAATTACTGCATCTGCTGATTCTATGGGTGATTTGGATGATGAAATTTCTGAATTAATTCTTTCTTCTGAGGATTCTATAAACAAAGTTAAGGATTTACATAGTAATATCCACAATAAATCTGATTTTAATAAGAAATATTGTGATGGTCCTGATTATGATAGTGCTGAAACGAGTCCAATAAATTTAACCAATTTTGCGACAGAGATTAACACAGTACAATACCAACAAAATTCTTCAGGACATAATACAAGGTTAATGATATGAGTCTAGCACCACAAGAATTAGAAAATACTGCAAGCAAATATGCTTCACAGGCAATTAAATTTGATTCCCAAGGTGCTCGTGGAATGGCTATTAGTAACTACCAACAAGCAATTGATGCTCTTGTAAAATTATTGCAATTATATCCTAACAGCAAATTAAATCAAATTTACAAAGATAGATGTAATTCTTATCATAATCGAATTTGTTCATTACAACAATCTCGTGGTGTAGAGCCTGCAGTAGATCCAGAAGCTTCTGATTCTGACCAAAAAGCATCTGTAAAAAGACAAGAAGACGAAAATGATTTTGAAGAACTTGTTATGAAAGTAAAACCTGATGTGACTTGGGACCAAGTGATTGGATTAGATGAAGCAAAAAGTGCATTACGTGAATCTATTGTTTATCCTACAAAAAGACCTGACTTATTTCCACTAGGATGGCCTAAAGGAATGTTATTGTATGGTCCTCCAGGAACTGGAAAAACAATGTTAGCAGCCGCGACCGCAAATGAGATGGATGGTTATTTCATCAATGTCGATGCATCATCTTTAATGAGCAAATGGTTAGGTGAAGCAGAAAAAAATGTTGCAAAATTATTTGCTATGGCAAGAAAATATGCTGAGAAAGAAGGCAAAGCTGTGATTTTATTTGTAGATGAAGTTGATTCTTTACTTGGTGCTAGAAGTAGTGAAGTTGGAGGTGAAGTTAGAACCAAAAATCAATTCCTTACTGAAATGGATGGAGTAAATGGAAAAGGAAAACAATTAATGCTTTATGTAATTGGTGCTACCAATAAGCCTTGGAGCCTTGATGCACCATTTCTTAGAAGATTCCAAAAGAGAATCTATGTTAACCTTCCAACTCAAGATGCCCGAGAAAATCTGTTTGATCAATATACTGCAAAATTAAATAAAAATTCCACTGTGAGTTCTGCACAATTAGCAAAATTATTTGATGGATACAGTGCAAGTGATATTAAGGATGTATGTCAGGCTGCACAAATTAAAACTGTTCATGAAATTTTTGACGCTCCAGATTATCACGAACCTATTGAAGGTGAGGCCCGAATTCAACCAAGGTCTCTAACTGCAGATGATTTTAAAAATATCATGTCTAGAAGAAAACCTAGTGTTTCACTTGAAATGATTCGGGCATATCACAAATGGAGTGAAGAATTCCAAGCCCTCTGACAGGTTGGACTTCTAACTGCGATCATTTTTTAAATCATTTTTTTGACAAAAAACTTAAATTCACTTTGATTGAGACTTTACGAGGGTCACAATTACTACAAAGAAATCCAATCACGCAAAAAAGTTTGGAAAGCTAATTTTTGACGATGGTACTGTTATTGATGGCGAAGGATTTGGCTATTCAACAATAACTTTTGGTGAAATTGTATTTAATACTGGGATGGTTGGTTACACTGAAGCTCTAACAGATCCATCATATAATGGTCAACTACTAACTCTAACGTATCCTTTAGTTGGAAATTATGGGGTACCTGATCCTTCTATTAAAGACAAAGACGGAATTTCTAAATATTTTGAATCCGATAAAATTCAGATTCGTGGATTAGTAATTCACGAACTATCCTTGACTGCAAGTCATTGGAATCTTTTTATGACTTTAGACGAGTGGATGTATAACGAAAAAGTTCCAGGAATTTCTGGAATTGATACTCGAGCATTAACTATGAAACTTCGAAATAGCGGTGTTATGATGGCTGCATTAGTTGTATCTGATTCAGAAATTAATGTTGAAGAAATAAAAAAACAACTTGCATCTGCAACACATTATGCCTCTGAGCAGTTCATGGATGCTGTATCTACAAAACATGAAAAAATTTATGGCAATGAGGATCAAAGCATAGTTGTAGTTGATACTGGTGCTAAAAATGCAATTTTAAGAAATGTTCGTGAAATTGGTTATAAGGCAATTTTGGTTCCTTGGAATACTTCATATGAAAAAATAATGTCCTACAATCCAAAGGGTGTGGTATTAAGTAGCGGTCCTGGTGATCCTCAAAAATGTCCGGACACTATTATTGTTGCAAAAAAATTAATTGAAAACAATGTTCCCACATTGGGTATTTGTTTAGGTGCACAAATTATAGGAATTGCTGGCAATACTGACACTTACAAATTAAAATATGGTCACAGAGGACAAAACAAACCTTGCATTAATCTTGATAATAATCAAGTATATGTCACTAGTCAGAATCATGGTTATGGCATTACTCCCGAATCTCTTGCAAAATCTGATTTTGATTTATGGTTTACAAATGCTGATGATAAAACAGTTGAAGGAATAAAACATAAAACACAAAGTTGTATTGCCGTACAATTTCATCCTGAAGCCGCACCCGGTCCAAATGATTGTAAATTTATTTTTGAAACCTTGAAAAATTTAATGGAGTCTAAAAAAAATGCCAAAAAATGAGTCTTTAAAAAAAATTCTTGTTCTTGGTAGTGGTGCAATAAAAATTGGTGAAGCTGGAGAATTTGATTATTCTGGAAGTCAGTGTTTGAAAGCAATTCATGAGGATGGTATCAATAGTGTTTTGATAAATCCTAACATTGCAACAATACAAACTGATACGAGATTTGCAGATAAGGTATACTTACTTCCAGTAAATGCTGAATATGTAGAATCAATAATAGAAAAAGAAAGACCTGATGGTATAATGTTGGCATATGGTGGTCAGACTGCATTAAATTGTGGTGTTACTCTCGATGATTCTGGAATTTTACAGAAATACGGAGTTAATGTTCTTGGAACTCAAATCCCTGGTATCAAAAGAACTGAGGATAGACAACTTTTCAAGGATTCTATGAAACAATGTGGAATGCCAGTTTTGAAAAGTAATACTGTGACTAATTTTATTGATGCAAAAAGAACTGCAGAGGAATTATCCTATCCTGTAATTGTACGTGTTGCATACACTTTAGGTGGAAGAGGCGGAGGTGTTGCCTATAATGAAATTGAACTTCATGAGATTGTTGAACGTGGTCTAAAAGCTAGTTTGGTCGGTCAGGTATTAGTTGAAGAATACATTGGTCATTGGAAACAAATTGAATATGAAGTTATGCAAGATTATGACGGAAATAATGTAATTGTTTGTAATATGGAAAATGTTCTTTCCATGAAGGTCCATACTGGGGATAATATTGTAGTTGCACCTTCACAAACTATTGATAATCATGAATATCATATGTTGCGTTCAGCTGCATTACGTGCAACAAAACATGTTGGAATTGTAGGCGAATGTAATATACAATATGCTCTTGATTCTGATTCTGATAGGTATGTTGCAATTGAAATAAATCCTAGACTTTCACGTTCATCTGCACTTGCAAGTAAGGCAACTGGTTATCCATTGGCATACATGTCTGCAAAAATTGGTTTAGGTTATAATTTGTCTGAACTTGTAAACAGAATTACAAAAAGTACTACCGCTTGCTTTGAACCTTCATTAGATTACATTGTATGTAAACATCCTAGATGGGATTTTGAAAAATTTGAACTTGTAAATAGAAGATTAGGACCAACTATGAAATCTGTTGGTGAGGTCATGGCTGTTGGTCGAACATTTGAAGAATCATTTCAAAAAGCAATTCGTATGTTGGACATTGGTAATGATGGTTTGGTGTTAAATCGTTCCAATGGTGAAAAATACACTGAAGAAGAAATTGAATACAAACTTTCTCATCATGATGATCACATTCTTTATCATGTTGCAATTGCCTTGAAAATGGGAATTTCTGTAAATCGAATTTATGAACTATCTACAGTTGATCCTTGGTTTATTGAAAAAATACAAAATATTGTTAATATTGAAGAAAAACTAAAAAATTCTGAATTGAATGTCTCTTTACTTTGGGAGGCTAAAAAAATGGGATTTGCAGATAAGCAAATCGCTCGTGCTAAAGGTAAAACTGCTGATGAAATACGTGATTTAAGAAAGAATTTAGGTGTGATTCCCTCTGTTAAACAAATTGATACTTTGGCTGCCGAATGGCCTGCTGTAACAAATTATCTGTATTTGACTTACGGTGGCAATTCTAATGATGTAGTAATTCCTAAAAATGAAAATGGTATTGTTGTGCTTGGTGCAGGACCTTATCGTATAGGAAGTAGTGTCGAATTTGATTGGGGAACTGTCAATATGGTTTGGGGTTTACAAGAAAATGGTGAAAAGAATGTCTCTGTAGTTAATTGTAATCCTGAAACTGTTTCAACTGATTATGATATTTGTACAAGATTATATTTTGAAGAATTAACTCAAGAAAGAATTTTGGATATTTCTGATTTTGAAAATCCAAAAGGTATCATTACTTGTGTTGGTGGACAAACTGCAAATAATCTTGCTCCTGGACTTGCAAAACATGGTGTAAATATTATGGGAACAAGTGCTTATGATGTTGATAGAGCTGAAGACCGCTCAAAATTTAGTGCAGAACTTGATAAACTTCATATCCAACAACCTCGTTGGCAAGCATTTTCAAATCTTAATGAAGCAAAAACTTTTGCACAAGAGGTTGAATTTCCTGTAATCGTTAGACCCTCATATGTTTTATCTGGAGCTGCAATGAAAGTTGTTTGGTCGCAAGAAGAACTAAAAACATATGTCAAAAATGCAACTGATGTTTCTCCTGATCATCCAGTTGTAATTTCAAAATTTATGTTAAATTCTCTTGAAGTTGATGTTGATGGTATTAGTAATGGCAAAGAAGTTGTAATTGGCGCAATAGTTGAACATATTGATAGTGCTGGTGTTCATTCTGGTGATGCAATGATGGTAATTCCTCCATGGAGATTAAATAATAAAATTATTGAAACAATTAATGAATATACTAAGAAAATTGCATTAACTTTTAACATTCGTGGTCCATTTAATCTTCAATTTTTAATCCACGATGACCATGTTTACGTGATAGAACTCAATATTCGTGCCTCGCGTTCAATGCCTTTTGTATCTAAACTTGTAAAATTGAATTTAATTTCTCTTGCATCTAAAGCAATTTTGAATAAACCTTTACCTAAAATTCCTGAAAATAAATGGCAAAAAATTACCAATTATGGAATTAAAGTTCCACAATTTTCTTTTATGCAATTAGAGGGTGCAGATATTGCTTTGGGCGTAGAAATGCAATCCACTGGTGAAGCAGCATGTTTTGGAAACAGTTTCTATGATGCATTATCTAAAGGACTAATATCTGTTGGATATCATTTGCCTAGTACTGGAAATGCACTTGTAACTATTGGCGGTTCACAAAATAAAGAAAAACTACTTCCTACAATTGCAAAATTAAAAGAATTGGGATTCAACATTATGGCAACTGAACATACTGCCGAATTTTTTGAAGAAAAAGTTGGTCAGATTGAAATTGTTCATAAAATTTCAGAACCCGAAAGAAAACCCAATATCACAGATTTACTTTATGAGCAAAAAATTGATTTTATAATTAATATTCCAAGTACTTCAACATTAGAAAAATATGTTGGAATGTTAAATGATGAATATCTAATTAGAAGAAAATCTCTGGAATTGGGAATTCCTGTTTTAACTACTCTTGAACTAGCAGATGCTTTTGTCAAAACTTTAGAATGGCTTAAAGACAATCACACTACTAGGGAAGCAATTGAACCTTATGATAAATTTGAATAATTTATTTTATTATTTAAATTGAATATTTTCAAAGTTATTATTATCAAACATCAAGGTTATACCTGAGATATGTAATTAATCCATATGAGTAAGGATCATGACCGGATTGAATTATTAGTTTCTGAAAAACGTGTTAAATTGCATTTTTTTGAGCCTAGTAAACGAAAAATTTGGACTGTTGTTGGAAAAGGTAAAGAACATTGGGTTGATCCTGATGATTGTTTTTGCTCTTGTCCTGGATTTTATTTTGGATCCATAAACGGTAAAAATACTTGTTATCATTTAGATTCTATTCAATTCGCTAAAAATAGAAATAAAGTTGAACAGATTATTTTTTCTGATGATGAGTTTTCTGATTTTATATCTGGATTAATTTCTGATTTATGATTATTTATTATTAGAACGTATTATAAAGTAGAAATTTAATTCATAATTATGAATGATGAAAAACTAAATTTAGAAATTGAAAAAATTGCCAATCTTATGGTTCATGATGATCTATCTTTAGATGAACAGGACGTAACAAAATTAGAAAAGTATAGGGATCAAATTAAAATTGATTGTAATCTTGATGATGAGGAGGCTATGGAGCTTGTTTATGAAACATTGATTTATAGAAAATTAAAAAATTCGGATTCCAGTGATATGTTAGAAAAAGGCACTGATTTTGGTGCTGGATTTAGTTGACGAATTACAATTGAACTGTGTCTATATCGTCTTTTGAAACTCCCTTCCAAAGACCAATCACTCCTTCTGGTTCGACTTGATCAACTTTAGTGATTTGTTGAATCTTTATGTGATCTGGATTTGGTGGCATCCACAACATTGCCATGTAGTCGCCAACATTTCCAACTTTAGTTGGTATTGCCATTATGACTTTTTCATTTGTGAATCCCTTTGAAATTAGAGCATTCATTGCTTTTTCTCTAAGATTCATTTTTCCATGTAGGAACAAATAGACATCTTTTTGATTATCGATTTTTGCCATAAACCCAATAATTTGCTAAGCTAAATCAATCTTTCCTGATCTACTGTGTGCCAAAAAGGGTTAAATTACAATAAACGAAATTTCAACTATGAAAATATTTACTGTAGGAAGTAAGTCATTTGTAACTAGTTTCCAATTGGCAGGAATTCCTGGTATTATTTCTGAAACTCCTGATAAGGCTTTGACTGAAATTAGAAAATTAACTGATGATTCTGATGTTGGGTTAGTTTTAGTTAGTGACGATATTACTTCATCAATTAATGATGAATTAACCACTTTAAGGGCAAAAAAATCTACTCTCGTTTTTGCATTACCTGCAACTGGAAGTGAAAAAACAGAAGTTGATTATAGAGTAATGTTGAAAAAAATTCTTGGTGTCTAGTTATTTTTGTGCGTCAGCATATTTCATATAATTACCAAACGATTGACATTTAATTTAATCTACTTATACTCAATTTTTTAAAGATACGTCATGAAAACTGCATCTGTAAAGGGACCCTCAATAATATCTGTAGATGAAACTGAAAAACCTATTTTGCATTCTGGTGATATTTTAGTTCAAATGCATGCATGTGGGATTTGTGGTTCTGATTTAGAAAAGGTATTTGGCCAATACGGTCAACCTTCAATGCGTCTTGGTCATGAACCTGCAGGAGTAATTTTAGATGTTGCTTCTGACGTTGTTGATTTTAAAAAAGGTGATAGAGTATTTACTCATCATCATGTTTCATGTTATGATTGTCACTTTTGCAACCATGGCAATGAAACCATGTGCAAAAAATATTCTGAAACGAATTTGTCCCCTTGTGGTCTATCTGAAGAATATGTTGTACCTGCTTGGAATGTTTCACATGGTGGTGTTTTAAAAATTTCTGATTCATTGAGTTTTGAAGAAGCTGCAATGGTTGAACCTTTGGCATGTTGTGTTAGAGCATGGAAAAAATGTCTCTACCATCAAGGTGATTCTACTGCAATTTTTGGAGTTGGTCCAACTGGAATGATGCATGTTATGCTTGCTCAAGCAAAAAAGTTTTCTAAAATATTTTGTTTTGATGTAAATGATTTTAGATTAGATTTTGCAAAAAAATTCAATGTTACTGAGTCTATTAATTCCACGGATAAAAATAGAAAACAAAAGATTCTTGATCAAACTAATGGACTGGGTGTAGATGTTGCAATTGTTGCAACTAGTAGTCTTAAAGCCCTAGAAGATGCAATTGACATGGTTAGAAAGGGCGGAACTGTGATGATGTTTGGTGTTCCCTCTAAAGGTGCCATGATTAATTTAGACATGAACAAAGTTTACTCTAAGGAAGTTACTCTTGTTACTAGTTACGCTGCATCTGATACTGATACTAAAGATGCACTTGAATTAATTGAATCATCACAAATTGATGTTAAACAATTAATCACTCACACCTATTCTATATCTGATTCTCAAAAAGCATTTGATCATGCTAAAACTGGTGATAATGCTATGAAAATTATTATTACAAAATAAGAAAGGCTTAAGAGGGTATTTTTTTTATTTCAAAATTGAAGATATATGGATTGGGGTTTAAAAAATAGATTATCTAGAATTATCAGACCACATAATAATCGTGCATTAATGTTGGCAGTAGATCATGGTTATTTTCTTGGTCCAACTGAAAAATTAGAAGTACCAAAACAAGTTATTGCACCTCTTTTGAAATACTGTGATTCTTTAATGGTCACACGAGGAATTCAAAGAACCTCTGTACCTGCAACTTCTGATACTCCAATAGTATTGAGAGTATCTGGCGGCTCAAGTATTATTGGTGATGATTTATCTCAAGAGGATATCACTGTATCTTTAGAAGATGCAATTCGTCTAAATGCTAGTGCCGTTGCAATGTCTATTTTTGTTGGTTCAAAATATGAATACCAAACCATTGTAAATCTAGGAAAATTAGTTAATGAAGCTGAAAGATATGGAATGCCTGTTTTAGCTGTCACTGCAGTTGGTAAGGAGTTGGGTAAGGATGCTAGATACTTGTCATTGGCATGTCGTATTGCTGCAGAACAAGGTGCGCATATTGTTAAAACATACTATTGTGATAATTTTGAAAAAGTTGTTCAATCATGTCCTGTACCAATTATTGTTGCAGGTGGAAAAAAAATTCCTGAACGTGACGCTTTACAATTAACATTCAATGCCATTAAAGCTGGTGCTGTGGGTGTTGATATGGGTAGAAATATTTGGCAATCTGAACATCCTGTTGCAATGATTCAGGCTACAAGATCAATTATTCATGGAAATTCTAATGTTGAACAGGCTTACAATCTTTACAAAAATTTAGCTGCTAAAAACAAATCAACAAAACCAATCACCACTAATCAAAACAAATCAACAAAACCAATCACCACTAATCAAAACAAATCAACAAAACCAATCACCACTAATCAAAACAAATCAACAAAACCAAATAACCCTAATCAAAATAAATCCACAAAACCAAGCACCACTACAGAAAATAAATCCACAAAACCCAGCACCACTACAGAAAATAAATCCACAAAACCAAATAACCCTAATCAAAACAAATCCACAAAACCAAATAACCCTAATCAAAACAAATCCACAAAACCCAGCACCACTACAGAAAATAAATCCACAAAACCCAGCACCACTACAGAAAATAAATAATCATTTTAAATCACTTATCGATTTTTGATAAATGAATATGTGCAATTTTCCATGTTGGTTGCTTTACTAAAACGAACGTTGCACGTCCATTTATTACCATGTGTTCTCCTGTGAATGCTTTATTGTCTACTAACATTCCTTTTTGCATTAATTCCAATGCTACAATTGCAAAATTTTCAAAAATACTAATTTTTGGGTTTTTTATTTCATAATTATAATCTGATATACTGATAAATCTTAATTCTTCTAATTCAATAGTAGTTTGATAATCTTTAAGATCATATGGTGGTAAATCACTAAAACTTGAAAATTTATGATCATTCAAATGAATCTCTCTTAACTTACTTAGATCTTTTGTAATTCCTGCTTCAAATAACGTTTCTATAATTTTAATAATTTCTTCATTATCTGTCAAAATGATTACTTCAAATGCAAAAATTATATGTTTAAATCTTCTGTATTTGATTTTTAGAGTTTTCCTATGATTTACATGAATATCTAATTTTTTAGTATATATTTATTAGATTTATTTTATTGTTATGGCTTTTTAAGAGGCTAAATCTATCATCACTTGTATATACAAATGAAAAATAAAAGAAGCAAATTACAAATTTACTTTGATGTTATTTCTGCAATTTTGCTTGAAAAACAAAATAATGAACAAGTTTCTAAAACAAGACTTCAACACAAATCAAATACCTCATATGATAAACTATTGAAATATCTTGATGAAATGAGTGAAAAAGGATTAATCAAAATAGAAAATGAAATTTATACTACTCAATTAGGTATTAAATTTCATCAGGATTATTACAGTATTAATGAATTAATCAATGAAATCACTCAAAGACTTAGCTAAACAAAATTATATTTTTCTACTTTATTGTCTTTTGTAACAAATAGTATTTCATGATGTGAATCAAGCAAATTTTTCATAAATTCTGCTGCTATTTCTTTATTAACACTTGGAATATGAAATGAACAGATAAAATTTCCTGGAATTTTGTGAAAACTATCGTCAATACATTGCTCTATTTCTTGCATTGATTGTGTTTTTTTCTCAGTATTAAAATCAAAATAATGTGTCGAAACTACTCTAATTTTTTTATCTTGTGGTAGTAAATCTACTTTGGCTAAAATTATTTTTTCATAATCTTCAAATTCCTTTGGAATTGTAATGATATTTAGTAAACCATTTTGGATATTTTTTTTAACATCAATTCCGAATTTTTCCATATTTTGTTCTAATTTTTCTGGATTATTGGTTGTATAGAAACAAGTATTATTTTTATCCAAACCTGTTTTGATAAATTTGAATTCTACCTCTTCTGCTTTTTTTTGCTCTTCATGAAATAGTAGAATATGTGCATTATCTAACGACTCTAAATACTCATTACTGATCTCTGTATAACTCATTTTAATAAGATTTCTCAATAATTGGAGTATTAAGTCATTTTTATTTTTTCGATTTAGTGCCAAATGATAATTTCCTTCTATTTTGATTTCCAGATTTATTTATTTTGATAAAACTTTGGCACTCATCTAGGTGCGTAATCACATTAAATACAAATGACAATTATGTTTATTGGCATATTTGAGAATCAAGTCTATTCGTGGAAAAAAATATCTTTATTTGGTAAAAAGTGAATGGAATGCTAAGAAAAGGACTTCAAAACAGACTATTATCAAGTATTTGGGAATTGAATCTGATGTTTCAATAAACGATATTCCTTCCGAGTTTCGTGACTCTAAAATAATCACTGAATACTTTATGAATCAAAAATACTTTCAACCTACTGTTCAAAATGAAATTTCTGTAAAACTTCAAAACGAGTTACTTTCATCATTTAAGAATGCTGATTATATTGGTGCAAATTCTTTACTTGAATCTTACACAAAAATTTATGGATTTGAGTCATTTCTAAATGAGATTTTAACTCCTTTGATTTATGAAATAGACTCATTAGGTAATTCTAAAAAAATTGATTTAGGTACTCAAACCACATGCTATAATACAATACAGGATTTAATTAATTTCGTTTTGGAAAATAATTCTTATCCATTAAATAAGAAAAATATTCTAATCTGTATGCCTTATGGCGAACAACATACATTGGGTACAAAAATTCTTGAATTTCAACTTTTATCCAAAGGAAATACTGTTACAAATCTTTCTCCATTTACTCCTGTTTCATCTATTTTGGAATCAATTCAACATACTAATCCTGATTGTATATTTGTCTCTATTACATTAGATGAAAATATTTTATCTGCACAAAGAATGATTCAAAAAATTAATGAACAATATGCAATCCCAATTATTGTTGGAGGACAAGCAGTCAAAAATGGTTCTGATAATTGGAATACTGCTATTGGAAAAAATCTCACAGTTGGAAATATTTTAAAACTCCTTCAATCTAAGAAACTCGAAATTCCTCCTACCGTATAATTATTTTAATTTTTTATTTGTCTTTTTTACAGTTTTTTCACTCATTTTTGTTTTAATTTGATACAGTTTTGGATTTATTGACTTTTTACTAGTAAATACTATATAATTTCTAAAAATTACTCATAATATCATAAAATTAATACCTTAAAACATTTTAAATTATGGAGAAAAATAAATCAATATTATGGAAACGATGACTGGTGCAAAAGCCTTGATGACGGCTATGGAAAAAGAGGGTGTCAAACAAGTATTTGGATTACCTGGAGGTGCAAATCTTCCAATGTATGATGAATTTGCACGATGTAATATCCGACATATTTTGGTAAGACATGAACAATCTGCATCACATATGGCTGATGGATTTGGTCGTGTTAGTAGAAAACCTGGAGTCTGTTTTGCAACTTCTGGTCCTGGAGCTACAAATATTTTAACTGGTCTTGCAACTGCACAAGCTGATTCATCTCCTATGATTGCTGTAACTGGTCAAGTACCTGTTGCAATGATTGGAAGAGATGCATTTCAAGAAAGTGATATTATTGGAATGGCAAACCCTGTTGTTAAATATGCATTTCAACCAAGATTACCTCAAGATGTTCCTGAGGCAGTAAGAAAAGGATTCTACATTGCTCAGACTGGTAGACCTGGACCTGTACTTATTGATGTTCCAAAAGATGTTCAGCAAAATGAATCTCCTATGGAATTTCCTAATGAATTTAAAATACAGGGTTATCATCCTTGGACTGATCCTGATATTGCTTCTATTGAAAAAGCAATTGACATGTTACTTAATTCAGAAAAACCAATTATTTTAGCTGGTGGTGGAACAATTATTTCATCAGCATTTGCAGAATTACAATCTATTGCAGAAACTCTTATGCTTCCTGTAGTTACAACTTTCAAAGGTAAGGGTTCATTTCCTGAAAATCATCCTTTATCTTTAGGTCCAATTGGAATGCATGGTCATGCTGAAGCAAATAGAATGATGGCTGAGGCTGATTGTGTCTTAGCAATTGGAACTAGATTTTCAGATAGATCTGTTGGAACTTTTGAAGCTTTTGAAAAACGATTAAAAATTATTCATATGGATGTTGATCCAGCTGAAATTGGTAAAAATCAAACTACTAGTGTAGCTGTTGTTGGTGATGTTCGTGCATCTCTTAGAGTGATGGTAAAATTACTTTTGCAAAGAGCAGTTAAAAAAACTGAGGACTCTTTATGGATTAAACATGTTAGAGAAACTAAAGAATACTGGAAAGAGAATCTAAAACTTCATCCTGGTGAGATGGGGGCTGCAAAAATTTTAAGAAAACTTAGAGAATTATTGCCAAAGGAATCTATTGTAACTACTGAAGTTGGTCAACATCAAATGTGGGCATCATTGTTTTATGATGTAATTCAACCTGGAACCTTCTTTAGTTCTACTGGACTTGGTACTATGGGTTGGGGATTTCCCGCATCTATAGGTGCAAAAGTTGCAAGACCTGAAGTTCCTGTTGTTGATATAGCTGGAGATGGTAGTTTTAGTATGACTGAAAATTCTCTTGCAACTGCAGTACTAGAAGATATTCCTGTAATTGTATTTGTATTAAATAATTCTTCATTGGGTATGGTTGCTCAATGGCAAAGGACTTTCTATAACCGACGAATGATTGGAGTTGATCAAGGTGGTTGTCCTGATTATGTTAAACTAGCTGAATCTTATGGAGCTCAAGGAATTAGAGCACAGTCTATGGATGAACTTGATAAAGCAATAAAATCTGCATTAAGTAGCGACGTTGCAACAGTAATTGATATTCCTATAGATCCTGAAGAAGACGTGTTGCCATTTGTAGCACCGGGGACTTCTCTTTCTGATATGATTTTACCTTCTTAGTGATAATAATGTGGGCTATTCTTTCTGTTTTAGTTGAAAACAAACCGGGTATTTTGTTTAAAGTAACTCATCTTTTTAGATCTCGAAATTTCAATATTGATAGTATTTCTGTTGGAACTACTGATGATCCTAATTATTCTAGAATGACTATTACTACATATGGTGATGAAAAACAAGTTGAACAAATTGTAAAACAACTTGATAAAATGATTGATACTGTTGAAGTGAAGCATTTAGATGAATACAAAACTGTATTTCGTGAACTCTGTCTTTTTAAGCTAAAACTTAGTAATGCTAATGATAGTATGGAAGTTAATAAATTGGCAAATGCATTTGGCGGTAAAGTACATGATGTTAAAAAGGATTCAATTATGGTTGAGATAACTGCAACTCCAGATCAAATTAAGGCATTTGAAGAACTGGCCAAACCTTTTGGAATTCTTGATGTTGCTAGAACTGGTATTGCTGCTTTGCAACGGAGCGGAGCTTGAAAGTTAGAATATTTGATACAACATTAAGAGACGGAGAGCAAACTATTGGAGTTTCTTTATCTCCAGATCAGAAATTATCTATTGCTAAAAAACTTGATGAGCTTGGCGTTGATGTAATAGAAGCTGGGTTTCCAGTAATTTCTGATGGTGAAGCAAAAGCAGTTAAGATGATTACTAGTGAAGGATTATCTTGTGAAATTGCAGGATTGACAAGAACTATCAAAAGTGATATTGATGCTGCTGTTGATGCAGGATTAAATTATATTCACACATTTATTGCAACTTCTGATATTCACTTACAGTATAAACTTCAAATGACTAGAGATCAAGCACTTCAGAAAGCAATTGATGCAGTTGAATATGGTAAATCTCGTGGATTACAAGTTGAATTTTCAGCTGAAGATGCTACTAGAACTGATAGAGAATTTTTGAATAAAGTATTTAGTGAAGTTGCAAAAGCAGGAGCTGATAGAATTGATATTCCTGATACCGTTGGATATGCTACTCCTGAATACATTGCAGATATTACTAGAGATGCAATTAATGCAACAAAACTTCCAGTCAGTGTTCATTGTCACAATGATTTTGGATTAGCTGTTGCAAATGCATTATCTGGAATCCATGCTGGTGCTTCATGTGCTCATGTTACAATTAATGGAATAGGTGAACGTGCCGGCAATGCTTCATTAGAGGAACTTTCAATGGCATTACAATGTTTGCCTCAAGATCAGAAATATGAAACTAACATAAAATCTAAATTAATTTATGATACTTCAAGATATATTTCAAAAATTATAGGAATTAAAGTTCAGCCAAATAAGGCCATTGTTGGAGATAATGCATTTGGACATGAATCTGGAATTCATACTCATGGCGTTTTAAATAATCCTCTTACCTACGAGCCTATTAGTCCTGAATTAGTTGGTAGAACTAGAAAACTTCGAATTGGTAAACATGCTGGAATTCATGGAATGAATGCAATGCTTGATGAATTTGGAGTTAAAACTAATGAAGAACAATCAAAACAAATTCTTGAAAAAATTAAATTCTTAGGTGATCAAGGAAAACAAATTACCGATGTTGAATTACTTTCTATTGCAAGTGATGTTCTAGGTGAAACAGGAATTAAACGCATTGTACAATTATCTGGTTTCTCTGTTTCTACTGGAATTGGAATCATGCCGTATGCATTTGTTAAATTAAACATTGATGGTGAAGATTTCATTGGAACTGATTATGGCGTTGGGCCTGTTGATGCTGCATTAAATGCAATTCAGAAAATTACTGGAAAGGTTTCTGAGTTAAAAATAACTGATTATGGACTGGCATCCATATCTGGTGGCTCAACTGCATTATGTGAAGTTACCATAACTGTTGAAGATCCTCATGGTAATTCCGTATCTGCAAAATCTATTGGTGAGGATATTGTTACTACTAGTGTAAAAGCTGTTATTGACGGAATTAATAGAATTATGCTTAAAAAAATGCTTAAAGAAAAACAGATAAAGTAAATTTTGTTATTGTTGTGATATCATGTATAAAATTTCATTAATTACGGGTGACGGAATTGGACCTGAACTATCTGAATCAGCAATATCTGTATTAAATACAATTAGCGATAAATATAAAATTAAATTTGAAATTTCTAAATTAATTGCTGGTGATAAAGCTCTTGAACAAACCGGAAAAGCTCTTCCAGATGAAGTAATTGAAATTATAAAAAAATCTGATGTCTGTCTTAAAGCTCCTGTTGGCGAAAGTGCTGCTGACGTAATTGTTGTTTTGAGGAGAATGCTTGATCTTTATGCCAACATTCGACCTTCAAAATCATATCCACATATGCCTGCATTGCGTGATGATATTGATATGGTAATTGTTAGAGAAAATACAGAAGATCTTTACATTGGAAAAGAATTCAGCTTGGGTGATTCTGCAGTTGCTTTAAGAATTATTTCTGAACATGCATCAAAAAGAATTGCAAAATATGCTTTTGAAACTGCCAGACAACGTAATTCAATGAAAAAAGTTACCTGTGTTCATAAATCTAATGTGATGCGTATTACTGATGGATTATTTGCAAAAGCTTGTAATGATGTTTCAAAAGAATATCCTGATATTAAATTTGAAGAAATGTATGTTGATGCATGTGCTATGAATTTAATTCGTCAACCCCAAAAATTTGATGTTATAGTAACTACAAATCTTTTTGGTGATATTTTATCTGATGAATCTTCTCAGGTTGTTGGAGGATTAGGAATGGCTCCTGCAGCAAATCTTGGTGATAATTTTGCATTGTTTGAACCTGTTCATGGCGCTGCATTTGACATTGCTGGACAAAATATTGCAAACCCCTCATCGTTTTTACTTTCAATTAAAATGATGTTTGACTGGTTGGGTGTAAAACATAATGATCCAAAATGTTTTGAAGTAGCCAAAAAATTGGAATCTACTATATTTGATTTGGTAAAATCCGGAATTAAAACCAAAGATATTGGTGGTGATAAGACTACTGTCGAATTTACAAAACAAATTACTGATAATCTCTAAAATTACCAATTTTTATTAGTTGCATATTTTCCTAATTTTGTATGGTAGTTTGTTGTATCTGTAAAATTACTCCTGGCACATTAAAGATTAAAGATGGTAATCCAAAGTATATAGGAAAACCTGTTTGTGCAGAATGTGAAGGCTACAGAAAACTTTTGAAAGATACCAAGTAATTAGATGAAACCTCTATTTCTTTGATAATATAGTAAATAGACTATTTTGCTTGAGGCTTGTTTTGTTTTGCCCACTCTTCGTACATTTTCATTAATTCATCCACATCCTTTCCGTCTTCAGAATATGTGACAATTACTCCAAATGTGCCTTTTTTATCATGACCTCTTGCAAAATACCCCCAAAATGAGTCAGGTAATTTCTGAAAACTGTTTGAATCATGTGATACTCCTATCAGATTATTGCCAATTACTTCGATGACTTTTTTTGCATCCTCTTTTTCTATCATAATTTATCAATAATTTGTTATAATAAAAATCTGAATGTCTGTGCCTAGTGCTATGATATCATTATTTTTACAAAAAGGTTATTGCTATCTTCGGCAATATAGATCAACATGGATTGTCTTCAATGTAATGGAAAAGGAAAGTACATGAATGAATTTGGTTTAATGGAGAAATGTACTTTTTGTAAACACCCTGATTTAAGTTTTGGATAAAATGTTAATACTATAATATTTCATAATTCCAAAATTTAAAATTTTTACACAAGAGAAAAAAGATGGAAAACCTTGTACCTAAATTAATACTAACATGAATTGTTTTGTCATACGCCACACTACTAAGCAGAGTTGATTATTTTCTTGCTATGTCAAAATAATATTTAATTCTGATCTTTTTTTAATTCCTTTTTGCTAACATACCCACACTTTTTACATGCATATCTGATGTCTCCTAAATTTAATTGATTTTTACGAATAAGCATCGTTACTGGTTGGTGACATTGTTTACAAACTCCATTGGGAAAATTACTATCATTCATGATTTTATTTGAAAATTACTAAATATAACCAATACTTCAAATTCTTTTGAAAACAAAATTAAATTTAGGATTTTGCAATATCATAATCCTCTTTACCGTTGCCAAATTTTTGTGTAATAATTTTTACTCTATATTTTTTGCCTCTTTGAATGTCTTGTGCAAGTGTAGTTTGTTTGCCATTGTCAAAAAATTTTGCAACTATCATTTTTCTTGAAGTGTAAAATTTTTTTATACCCTCAAATTCCTCTTCAGTCTCAATATTTATTTCAGTGATAGTATCTTTTCCTACTTTACGTTCAACTTTTTCTATTTTTGTTATTGTAAAAACGCCTTTATCGTCAAGTTTTGATAGTGAGGCTTCTGCCATATTTATTAATAAAATTTATGGTGATATGTGTCTTTGAATATAATCCCATTCTTTGTAGTGTCTTTTTTTAGTGGTATGTTTTGTAGATAATCATGGGATTATTTGCCAAATCGAAAGAAAAGTGCGACGCTTGTAACAAACCATTTGATGATATTGATGAATGTCGAGCTCATATGAAAAACGTGCACCCTGCAACTAAACCCTGTACAAAATGTGATGGATTAATGGCATGGGAAAGACAGAATACTCCTGCATATGCAAATTTGGTTTACATATGTCGCAAATGTGATTTTATTGGTGAAATGTGGAAATATTATTCAAAGTAATTTTGTTGTAATCTATTTTTTAGATTCGGTTATGGTGACAATCTGTCTGGATCTCGTGGATACAGTACAACTTCACGAACATTATCTATTCCAATTAATGTAGTCATTAGTCTGTCTAATCCCATTCCCCAACCTGAATGTGGTGGCATTCCCCAATCAAATGTTTTAAGATGATCTGTAAATTGTGCAGGATCCAATCCTTTTTCTGATAGTCTGGCTTTTAATAACTCTGAATTGTGTAATCTAGTTCCACCTGATGATAATTCTAGATATCCATATTGTAAATCAAAAGAGCGCGATAGCGTGGCATCCTCATCTTTTTCTCTAATGTAAAATGGTTTGAGTTTCATTGGCCAATCCATTAAAAAGAAAAATCCCGGATGATTATTTCCAATAATTCTTAGATGTGAATCTAATAAATCATCACCAAATTCAATTTTTTCTCCTGACTGCTTTAGTTCTTTTACACATTGACTGTAAGTAATTCTTTCAAATGGTGTAGATGGAATTTCTATCACATGTTCAATTTCTTCTTGTTCTTTTTTACAATTTTCTGCTGTAAATTTGTAAACTGCAATAACTAATGTTTCTAATATATTCATGACGTCATTATAATCCATGAATGCAGCTTCGATATCTATACTGGTAAATTCAGTTAGATGTCGTCCTGTATGTGAGTTTTCTGCTCTGTAAAAGTTTGCAATTTCAAATACTCTTTCTAGTCCAATAGTCATTTGTTCTTTGTATAGTTGAGGACTTTGAGCAAGATATGCTGTTTTTCCAAAATAATTTAATGAAAATAAATCAGCACCTCCTTCACTTGCAGTTCCAATAATTTTTGGTGTTGTAATTTCAATGAATTTTTTTTCAACTAATGTTTTACGTAATACTTGTAATACATAATGTCTTAATTTAAAAATTGAAGCCGTTTTTTGATTTCTCATATCTAATGCACGATGATTTAATCTTGTGTCAATGTTACTTTCTAATCTTCCAATTGGGTCTACTGGTAATGGATGAATTGCTTTTGCTAATACTTCAATTTCTTCAGCTTTTATTTCAAATTTAAAATCTCTAGCTTTAGTTTCTTGAACAATTCCTTTGACACTGACAACACTTTGACGATTAATTTCTCCTAAGTTATCATTTAATTCTCCTTTTACGATTACTTGTGAAATTCCTGAAATATCTCGAAGAGTAATAAATGACATTTTTCCTAATTTTCTGAGATCCTCAATCCAGCCCCCCAATACTACTTCCTTTCCAATTAACTCCTCACTCAATTCTGATATGTCGTGAGTTTTTACAAAAACCATCTTCTTCACTTACTCTCAAACTCTATTTCAATGTCAAGGTTTCGGGCATTTTTAACAATTTGTACAACTTTTTTGGTATCTATTGGGAATTTTGGTGTCCATTTACCTAAAACAACTGATTTAGGTAATTACCCTGTCCAGGGTTTTCTCTCACATTGAGGACAAAGTAAAGCATTTTTTGCATCAAATCCACATGTTGGAAAATTTATTCAAATTATTTTTTTTATTTCTAATAATGTTGTTTATATGCTTTAATGAAAAATAATAATTCTAGTTTGGATGCAAAAGAAATATGACTTTGTTATTAATTAATGAATTATTTTCAAGATATTCTTCTTCTAAAGGACCTGTCTACGCAGTTGATGATGTATCATTTGAATTAGATTCTGGTGAATCTTTGGGAATTGCAGGTGAAAGTGCATGTGGAAAAAGTACCTTGGGATTATCATTAATGCGAATGCTATCTAACGGAAGTAGTTTTGGAAAAATAATTTTTGATAACCATTCACTTTTAGATATGTCAGAAAGTGAATTTGATAATAAATTTCGTTGGAAAAAAATTTCTATGATTTTTCAGGGTGCTATGAATTCTTTGGATCCTGTATTTACGATTGAACAACAATTTGTTGAAATTTTAAAACAACACAACTATGATGGAAATTTTAATGAATTAATTTTAAATTCAATTAATTCCGTCAATTTAGATATTAATGTTTTAAAAAAATATCCTCATGAACTAAGCGGTGGAATGAAGCAAAGAGTGATTATTTCAATGGCATTAATTTTAAAACCTAAATTTGTAATTGCTGATGAACCAACTACTGCATTAGATGTTTTAATTCAAGCACAAATTATTGATTTACTTAAAAAATTGAAAAAAGATGGAATGTCTTTTATGTTAATCACGCATGATTTAGCAGTTTTATCTGAAATTGCAGATAAGATTGGAATAATGTATGGTGGACAAATGGTTGAATTTGGTTCTTCACAGGAAATTTATAAAAATCCTAAACATCCGTATACTCAAGGACTTTTAGAGTCGATTCCTAGTCTTAAAGGAAATATTCCAAAATATATTCCTGGAACTCCTCCAAGTTTACTTGATGCCCCTACTGAATGTAGATTTATTGATAGATGTCCATTAGCTTTTGAACAATGTAAAAAACTTCCACCCAAATTTAAAACTGATACTGGCTATGTTAGATGTTGGCTGTATGAAAATCCAAAATAATATTTTTAATTTGGATATTGTAAATTCTTTTTGAGATCCATGTGTTGAATTAAATTTCTTTACTTCTATTAGATTTCTGCAAATATTTTTTTATTCTTTCAATTTTTTAAGATACTTTAATTTTCTCTTTTATATTATAAGATATATTTTAATCTAAATGTTATACTAAGTGAATCTAAATTTATTTGACATCCGTGGTATTTCAAGATGCTTTTAATTTAATGAATGCTTTTTGACAATTGGCTGACATGAATCTATTATTCTTAACATTTCACTTCTAATTACTTTCTTATCTATTGAAATCCAAACTCTTGCTTTTTTTATTGCAAATGATATTGTTTGCACTTTCTTTCGTTCCTCCCATACAAATTCTATGGCTCCTAAATTTTTATCAAAAAATGCCTCTAAGTCTGAATTCATGGCAATACGTGAAAATTGATATTGAGTATTTTTTTCATCCAATAGTGGTATTAAATTTGGTCTTCTTGTGTATGCCAATAACTCTCCTCTTTTACCAATAATTCCTACAAATCTGATAAATGGACTAATAGAACCAATATCATTGCAAAGTAATTTTAATTTCTTTTCTACCATGGACTTTATTTTATTTTGATTCTATTTTAATCATGTCGTTAATTCATACCAATTTTTAATTTAATTTGTTATTTTTTTTAAAATAATCTAACTAATCCTAATACAACAATAATTGTTTTAATTATCTTCCCTGATACCATAAAAATTACAAATTTTGTAAATTTCATTTTTTTAACTCCAGCTGAAATTAGAATTAGATCTCCAATTATTGGAATCCATGCTGCAAAAAATATTGCACTCCATCCAAACCTATCTAATAATTTATTATGTTTTTTTTCAGGTTTTTCTATATCTGTATGTTTTTTCATTTTTACAATTAATTTGGTTCCACCAAATCCTATGAAGTAATTTAAAATTCCTCCCGTAATTGATCCTACGGCTAATACAATTGCTACAAGAAAAATATTTTCTCCTCCTATCAATAACGCTGATGTTAAAATTTCTGTTGGTAATGGTATTGCAGTAGATGATAATAATGAATTTAAAAATAGACCAAATATTCCATATTCTTGAAATATGTTATTTGATAGAATTTCCTGTAATTGATGATAATATTCAATTAATAATTCATAACTCATGAATATCTATTTTTACTATGTTTATTATTCACTCCCATTTGCCACTTGTTAGTTTTGATTAAATATTGCAAATAATTGATTTGATTAATGGAGTTAACAGATATTTTCCCATTTGCTCCTGATGATGGATATCTTATTCTAATTTTGGTTAATTTCTTTGGCTCTCTTATCCCCTTTGTACCTATGCCAGCATTTTTGTTACTTGCATCTATGTCTGTTGGAACTGAATATAATTTGCATTTACTAGCAATTTTCTCTGCAGTTAGTGCCACCGTTGCAAAACAAATTATCTTTTTTGTAAGTTTTGGCGGTCGTAAAATTATGAATATTAAAACTAGAAATAGAATGAGACCATTTGAGAGACTTGTTAAACGATATGGTGCAGCAGCTGCATTTTTTGCCGCTGCCACTCCTATGCCAGATGATATAATTTTCATACCTTTAGGACTTGCAAAATATAATCCAAAAAGATTTTTTGTTGCAACTCTTGCTGGAAAATTAGTTCTCAGTTATGTTATTGTCTTTATAGCTCATTATGTTGGGTTATCATTCATTGAGCCTTATTTAGAGAATATTGATGATGCTACTCCAATTTATATTGGATTTTTAATTTTTGCTGCTGCAATGACTGGTATAATTATTTTAGTTTTAAAATTAGATTGGCAAAGAATTATGGTTAAATTTGCTCCTTGGACATTAGATGAAAACTCTGATGACGATACTAAAAATAGTAAAAAATAATTTTATTTATAATATTGATATTAATTATTAGAATTCATTAGGATGTATATTCAATATCTATCTTGATTTCTTTTTTGTCTTTTACTTCGGTTACTAATTTAAATAATTTTTTTATATCTTTTTTTAATACAGTAGTTAATTTTTGATTATAGATTGTTGCAGCTGGATGAATTGTTAAAAAATAGAGTTGATTGTCTTTCTTGACTAGTTTTCCTCTAAATTTTATAATCTCCTTTCCATCAAGTAATGAATTAAATGCTGTATTGCCTAATATACAAATTATTTTTGGTTTGATAATTTCTATTTCTTTTTTAAGATAATTTTTACATGTGTTTCTTTCAATTTCTGTTGGAACTCTATTTTTTGGTGGTCTGCATTTTACTATATTTGTAATATAGACTTGTTCTCTGGTAATTCCTACATTTTCAAGCGCAATTGATAATTTTTTACCTGCAATTCCAATGAATGGTTCACCTTTCATATCTTCATTTTTTCCAGGTGCCTCTCCAACAAAAATTACATCTGATTTGAAATTTCCTTTACCTGGAACTGAATTTGTTCTTGTTTTACTAAGTTCACAGTTTATGCATTCTGTTACATGTTTTTTTATTTTTTCTAATTTTTTTTCCATTCTAATTTACACTTTTTACTGTTGCAGTTCCTCTAATTGTTGGACCACCATTTCCCATTATCATTGATTGCATAGGATCTCCTTTTCCACAATTAGTTATTGGTCTTACTGTAAAATCATTTCCACATGCATCAATTGAATTAAAAAATTCTGGTGCTGTACCCATCACAATAACATCTCTATGTAAATCTCTTAGTTCTCCATTTTCAATTTTTTGTGCATATTGACATGATATACTCCAATTGTATCGCTTCATGTCTATTGATGGTACTTTCATATTTGAAATATAGTAACCATTTTTTACATCTTTTATTATTTCATCTACTTTCTGATCCCCATTAGCAATACATGTACATGCCATACGAATTAGTGGCATATATCGATAATTTGTTGCTCTCATATTTCCTGTTGGTATTGTATTGAATATTTCTGACGTTTCTCTATTTTGCATGTGATTTTTTAAAATTCCTTTTTCTATTAGACTTGTTTTTTTAGTTTCAACTCCTTCATCGTCAAAATAATACCAGCCTAAACTTTCTTTTATTGTTGGATCATCAAACACATTAAGATTTTCTGAACCTATTTTTTGTCCTATCTTTCCTTTCCACCAGGCTCCTCCTGCCCATGCCATCTCTTTTCCTAGTACTCTATCTGCTTCTGATGGGTGTCCAAGTATTTCATGTGTAAGTAATGAAACAAAATCTGGATTCATTACTACTGTTGATGTTTCTTGTTTTATTGGTTTTGCAGATAATAATTCAGATGATTTTTTAGCAATTTCTTTTGCACTCTGTTGAGCTTTGTTTGTAATTAATTCTAATCCTCCCCTTCCTCCTTCTGTAATGTTTATTGATTGTGTTTGACCTGAATCATGTGCTGTGGCAACCATTTCAATTATTACATCTGTAAAATTTTGTAAAATTTCTGAACCTTCAGTATTTGTAAAATATTTTGAATTAATTGTATAATATGGGTTAGTTACTGACTTTATTATTTTTTTCGTATTCATAATTATTTTGTTACATTCTAAACCTATTTTGATTAATTCATCTATTTCTGGTTTTTTTAAAACTTTAAAATTAATTTGTTTTTTATTTATTGAATTATTATGTAGTACAATTTTATTTTTTTTATTTGATTGCGTATAATCTGAATTCTTAATTGTTTTATCTAAAATTTCTTTTATATCATTAAATGAATTTGGATTTGTTATTGAACAAAAACTCCATGCTCCATTTTTAATTAATCTCACTCCTATTCCTTTATCTTCTAAATTTCTGATATGTTCAATTTCGCCATTTTCAATTAATATTGATTTTTTTAGTTGATGTTCTGCTCTTGCGTCACAATATTGAACTTCAGACTTTTCTGCGTATTTTATTATTTTATCTGTAAGGTCTTGTAATTTTTCATCCATATTTTACGAATTATTATCAATCGTAAATCTTGTACTATTGATGACTGGATATTGCAGGCATGGTGAAGTAATATTCGTCTTCAAAATCATAGTCAACAGTGCCTTTTTTTCTCAAAAATTCAAAATATTGTGTACAATTGTTGTAAAATTCCTTATTTTTTACTGTCTGTTCATGCATGATTTACCTATATATTTTTCAATTTTTTAATGAGTGTGAGACATTTTGATCCATGATGTTTGTTTTGTTTAACTAGATACTATTGGATATTTTTTATATTCATACATTGATATCATTTTATGACTACTCAAATTGTCGCTGACACTAGTGTAATTATTAATGGAAATCTATCTGAACAAATTGAATCTGGATCGGTTAGAAATTCTGAAATTATCATCCCACAAGCTGTATTTGATGAACTTCAATCTCAAGCTTCTAATCATAAGGAGCAGGGATTTATTGGATTAGAACAAATTCAAAAACTTAATAAATTATCAGAAAAATTTGGCTTAAAAATTACTTTGAATGGAACACATCCCTCGATTGATGAGATTAAATTTGCTTCAAGTGGACGAATTGATGCATTAATAATTGATATTGCAAAACAAAATAATGCTATTCTTTATACTTCAGATAATGTACAGCATTTAGTTGCACAATCTCAAGGTGTATCCACTGTTTTTTTAAAACCTAAAATTATACATGAGGAACTTGAATTTGTAAAATTTTTTGATACTGAAACCATGAGTATTCATCTTAAAGAAAACCAATACCCTCTTGGAAAAAAAGGAAAACCTGGTAATTTTTTACTTACAAAAATTGGAGAGGACATTCTTACCAAAGATTATTTGAAAATGATCTCGTCACAAATATTATCTGCTACAAATATTTCTGACTTTAGTACAGTTGAAATTTCTAAAACTGGTGCAACTGTTGTACAACATAATGATTATCGTATTGCAATCACATATCCTCCATTTTCTGAATCCTACGAAATAACAATTGTACATCCAACGGTAAAATTATCTCTTAATGATTACACAATTTCTGAATTATTAATGAAACGTCTTACTGACAGAGCCGAGGGAATTTTAATTTCTGGGGCTCCAGGTTCCGGAAAAAGTACATTGGCTTCTGCTTTGGCTAATTTCTATCATGATCAAGGTAAAATTGTTAAAACATTTGAATCTCCTCGTGATTTACAAGTTGATTCTGGCATTACTCAATATAGTAAATTGGATGGAAGTTTTGATAATTCTGCTGATATTTTATTATTAGTTCGTCCTGATTACACAATTTTTGATGAGGTGAGACGTAGAGAAGATTTTGTAACTTTTTCTGATTTGAGATTAACTGGCGTTGGAATGGTCGGAGTAATTCATGCTAATTCACCTTTAGATGCAATTCAACGCTTTATTGGTAAAATAGAACTTGGTATCATTCCAAATGTTTTGGACACTGTTGTGTTTGTAAATAAGGGTGATATTGAGAAAGTATATGATTTGGAATTAAAAGTTAAGGTTCCATCTGGAATGACTGAGTCGGATTTAGCTCGACCAGTAATCGAGATAAGAAATTTTGAGAATAATGTTTTAGAGCATGAGATTTACACTTTTGGAGAAGAAAATGTAATTGTACCTGTAGCAAAACGTGGAGAAAAAATGGGGATTGAAAAATTAGCAGAAGATAAAATTAAAGATTATTTTAAAAAATATGATTCTAATTCATTAGTTGAAATTTTATCTGAAAACCGTGTTAAAGTAAGTGTTAATGAAAGTTGTATTGCATCAATTATTGGAAGAGGTGGAACTAATATTAATGAAATTGAAAAATTACTTAAAGTTCACATCGATATTGTTGCTAAGGATTCTGAATCTCTGTCTTTAAATTCAAGTGATATTCCTTTTAGTTTTTCAGAATCTCAATCTTCGTTATTGTTAACTGTAAATAGAGAATATACTTCTATGCATGCAGATATTTATACAAATGATAAATTTTTGGCATCTGCCAAAATTGGTAAAAAAGGGCAAATAAAAATTCCAAAACGTTCTGATCTTGGAAGAAATTTATTAAATTTTACTAACTCACAAAATGATATTCAATTGTTTCTTAACGATTACTAGAATTTTTATTTGTAATTAGACTTTTTAAAATCTTCAGTGATTTTTGGATTTGCTTTTAGAAATGTTATAAATTTTCTTAATTGTTTAATTGTTTTGGGATTGAGATGATGTTCGATCCCTTCTACATCCTGATTTGCTGTATCGTATCCCACTCCTAAAATTTCAAAAAATTCTAATAGAATTCCATGATTTTGACGAATTCCTTCTGCTACCTGAATTCCTTTTTTTGTTAAATTGATCCCGTGATATTTTTCATATTCTAAAAATCCTCCTTCATCTAATCTTTGGAGCATTTTGGTTACACTTGGAGCACTAACCTGCATGTATCTTGAAATGTCTAATGTTGTTGCATATCCCTTTAAATCCACTAATTCTGATATGATTTCCAAATAATCCTCCATTCTAGAACTAGACTGTGTTTTTTCAAATTCATGTGCTGTTTTAATTGATTCTAATCTTTTGAAATTTTTTGAGTTCATCTGTTCTTTATGATTAAAAGAATCTTCTATAATTGATTGTCTCTAGGTGAATTTGAGCTATACTTTGTTGACTTGAGGGTAATCATTATTGATCTCCGATAGTTAAGTATTTTTTTTTAAAGCGAAATTGTTATGATTGATCCTTTAAAGGCACGACTAGAAAAGATACAAAAATTCTCAGATGCTACTAAACGTAGAACCGACTTCTATACTGATATAGCAGAAATGGATGATGGTGCTGATCTTGTTAGTTCTTTGAGATGCCTACAAAAAGCACCTGCACCGGGAAAAAAGATGCAGAAAATAGGTCTGGCTATGGTTTTAGCACCAGAACCAGTAACTACTCCGATAGGTATAGCTCTAATTGCAGCTGGAACATTTTTTGAAAAAAAATATAATAGTAGTACAATACATACAATTGGTCATCACACCAAAGAAAATTTTGCTGCAATTAAAGATTTTAAAAATTCTATTAGTTAACACATTGAGTTTTTAAAAGGATTGTATTAAACTAATTTATGACTACGAGAGCTCAAGCCCTAATTCCTATTTTTATTGCAGCTGTAATTATTGGTTCAATTGGATTACTTACTTTGCCAACTGAAATAAAATTGGAGCAAGTAAAATTTCCTATAGGTGTGATCAAAGTTGATAATGTGCCTCTTGAAGTACAAATTGCAGATAATGAATCTAGTCGTGTCCGTGGATTGATGTTTCAAGAACAATTACCTATAGATAAAGGAATGCTTTTTGTATTTCCAGAACAGGGTTTGTATTCTTTATGGATGCTTAACATGCAATTTGAATTAGATATGATTTGGTTTGACAATAATGGCAAGGTAGTACATATTAAAACAAATGTTCCTCCATGTGTTATTCCTGTTGAAATAGCTGCTGGATGTCCTAGTTTTGTACCTGATGGTGAAGCCACTTATATTTTAGAAGTAGCTTCTGGCTTTGTAGAGAAAAATAATATTACAAAAGATTCTGTTTTAGAAATTATATCAATCTAAAATTGCAAAACCTTATGTTGTAATCTACCTATGAATTATTTATGAATAAAAAAATTATCATTCCACTAATTGTTATATTTATTTCTGCAGTTGTTATTTTTTTAATTCCTGAAAATTCTTCTATACCTTCATCAGAAAATCTATATCAGTATGGTTTTACATTTTATGATATTGAAAAAATAAAAGTGTCTCTATCTGAACAAAATATTTTTATGTCTTCCCCCACTCCTATTACAGATCATACTATTGGAAATTATTGTGCAATTCAAGATGATATTTTATCTACTATTACCTATTGTACTACAACTGCTATCCAAGACTCCGATGGAAAATCTCTTGGAAATATTAGTATGGGCGGTGTTCCTGATAACCCTATAATGGCTCTTGCATTAGTTGAGTCATCGCCATTTTTGGATACAAAATCTAATGAAATTGAAATTGTTTTTGAAACAATGATTGAAACTTTGGTATGTGATTGTTGGAATGAAAAACAACCTGGCGAATTTGAATCTGTTAGTGAGTGGATAAATGCTGCTAAAATAAAATATGCTGAATCCTCTCAAACCATACCTTTGAAGTCTACTATTACTGGGCTTGGTGATGAAACACTAATTCTTGAAATAAACTCCAAAAACGACTCATATTTCTGGACTTTAATTGTTCTAAAGTAGTGTAATTATATATGATAAAATTATTTGATTGACGATTACAATGATTGATCAATTATGGTTAATTCCTTTGGGGTTTGTTGCAGGAGTACTGGGGTCCATGATTGGTCTTGGTGGTGGAGTAATTATTGTTCCAATTTTAACATTTTTAGGTTTTCCTCCTACTGTTGCAGCAAGTAATAGTCTTTTTGCAGCCTTTAGTAATTCTGTTGCATCCACAATTTCCTATTCAAAACAAAAAAGAATAGAATACTCTTTAGGAATAAAACTTGGTCTGCTTGCAATTCCTGGAACTGTCTTGGGTGCAATAATTTCCACTGATGCAACTCCTAATATTTTTAAAATTTTATTTGGTTTTGTTTTAATTGGATCTTCAATTTACATTTTTTTAAGAAAGGAACTTGAATCAAGGAATAAAATAATTTCAAACCAATTGATTATTTTTACAATTGGAGCCAGCTTTTTTGGAGGAATAATTTCATCTTTCTTTGGCATTGGTGGGGGTGTTGTTTTTGTACCTTTGATGGTAATTGGAATGGGAATATCTATGAAAATAGCTGCTCCTACTTCTCAATTAATTTTATTGTTTGCATCCTTATCTGGTATTATTGTTCATAGTATTTTGGGACATCCTGATTTTCTTCAGTCTGGATTTTTAGCAATTGGTTCATTTTTTGGCGGATTAGTTGGTGCAAAATTATCTCTTAGTGTAAAAGAAAGAAATTTAAAAATTCTAATCGTTGTAGTACTTTTGATTGTAGCTGTAAAATTATTTTTTGATTCTTTGACTAATAATTTACTCTTATTTGGTTTTTAGGCATAAATTATTAGTTGTATTTTTATACTAATTTTTAGAAGAATATTGTTCGTTAGGTCTGATGATCTAATGGCTGAGGAGACTAGTTGGCTCCTTAGTATTATTTTATAAATTATTGTGTAATCATTTTTTAATTCTGTAAATATTTTTTTTTGAAATTATAATTAATTCATTATCTTGTGTACTTCCTTCATAATCTATTGTAATTTTTCCAAATTCATCATCTATATCTTCTTTTTTTGTAATTGTAAATTTTAATTTTAGTACTTGATCCGTATAACATGGTTTTAGAAATCTAGTATTTCTATTTCCCCATTCTGAATCTCCATCGGTACCAAGAAAAATAATGTGGTTTCCATAAATTTGACTTAATCTTGTAAACTCCCCTTCCATTCTCGCTAATACAGCTCTTCCTGAAACTAATTGTTGTTTTTCTTTACTATTATCATCTAACAATACATTTTTTATTCTTGAAAATTTTAAATATTGTTCTAATTCGTTCTTTGAAATACTACATGTGGAATAAAATGATTCACCGATTATAAATTCTCTAAATTTCTTCATCCTTATCTTGTTTCATCAACACAGAATGTTACTTCTGACGATAAAAGTGCATTTTCTGTAACTAGAAAATTAAATGCCTCTGCTATTCTTTGATTGTTTGGTTCTGAACCTGTTATTGAACCAGGAAAAATTGTAAACATTCTGATTTTTGATTTTAATACATCGCTTAATTCTTGATTCACTGTGGTAGTAAATGGCCTTAGTGCACCTCTGAAAACTTCTACTTGAGCTCTTTGTGTTCCCGTAACTTTTTTTCCAATTGGTAAGTCTGGACCAATAATCATAATTGCTCCTTTTGCATTTTCATACAGACGTGGATCATCTTTTCCTCCTGGCACAAATTGTTCAAGGGCTCTTTGTGCAACTGTTGCAGGAGTTGATATGAATTTTTCAGTTAATTCTTCCCATGCTGGTCTAGTTAATTCAGTTAATTTTTCTATTTGTGGTAATTTTCCTGTAATGTGTATTACTGCTAAAATTTCACCAATGTTTGTCTTTGCTGTGTTTAGCCATTTTTGAACTTCTGTGGGATTTTTAATATCTACTACATGTGAGTGAAATTTACTGCTGATATATTCTTGAAGATCAGTTGGGGTTGTTTGTGATATAAAACATGCCACTTTTCCTCCATTCTTTTCCACATGTTGTGCCAAAAATTCTACACGTTCTGCATCTGTTTTATCTGTTGCATCAATTGTAAATATCACTGATTTTCCAGCAAAATTTGGTTGATGTACTCCTGGGGTAGTAGTTCCAATATGTGGTTTAACTGGATAAAATACTCTATCTCCTGGAATTACTTTTCCGTTGACAATTTTTGCAATTTCATCATCACATAAATTTAGAACTGTTTCTGCAACTTGTCCTTGAGATAGAAATTCTTTGTTTGCAATCATATCTGATGTATTGTTTTGAACTTTTTCTGCAATTGTTTGTATTTTATTTAATAAGTTAGTTAATGTCTCCGTTAATTTTGTGACATCTTTCCCATTTGCTAATTTTACAGCTGCATTAGAAATTCCTTTTTTAATTACTGAATCGTTCTCTCCTAATAATGGAAGTAATTCTTTGTTTGCTGCATCTACTTCTGTAGGATTTAAATCCTCAAATCCACTAACTCTCATAAACTCTGCTGCTGCTTTTGGATATACTGTTTTGTAAATTCTATCTGAATGAACTGGTCCTGGATTTGTTGCAATTGAAATAATTCCTTTATCTGTTAATTCCCATGACATTAATTCTGCTAATCTATTTTTTGCTCCTTGTGATGCCGTATATGGACTTCTAAATCTGTATGGTCTTTGCTCTAATGGTCTCTCCTCTGTGAAAAATGTTGAAATTGTAATAATTTTTCCTCCTGCTTTCATAACCTTAAGTGCTTGAACTGAACCCCAAAATGTTCCAGTAAGGTGAATTTCAATTGTACTTTTAAATTCGTCTAGTGGTGAATTTGGAAAGCATGTAACTGGACCTGAAACCCCTGCATTGTTAATTACATGATCAATTGTTACATTATCTTTTTTTAATTCCTCAAACATTTTATTCATTCCAATTTCATCACTTACATCTACTCCTGAAAAAATTCTAACATTAGCTCCACTTTGGTTATCTGCAATAATTGATTCTAACATCTTGGCTGTTTCATCTAATGGCTCTCTTCTTCTTCCAAGTATGATTACACTTCCTCCATTTTCTACAAATTTCTTAGCAATGGCTTGACCTATTCCAGTACCGCTTCCTGTGATAAGTGATATTTTATTTTGGAATTTTAGCATAAGTACTTTGCCAAATATTTTGTAATATTTATTTGGATTGATCTAGTCTATATTTCTTGAAATCTTTATTTGGGGTATGATATGATATTTTTTATGCATGATGAAGAATCTGATACTTTTATTTCCCAAACATGGCCTGAAAAATTTAGCTCCATGTTAAAGGAGATCGGAGTTGTTTCTGAATCTAAAGAAATTGGAAGTGATGCTGTTGAAAGAGATGAATACTATAGTCGATATTTTGCTCAAACTCCAAGAATGGTTACTAACAAAGGTTGTCTTGATATTAAAAATTCTAACATTGACGTAGTACAAATAATTCAAAAGGGATAATCATGCAAGATCCAAATCCACTTCCATGGGGCGCATTAGATAGATTCCAAGCTCACTTTATTGTTAGAAAGAATGTTGGTTCAGCTGCTGTGCATTACACTGCAAAAACATCTTTAACGACTCAAGGTCATTTTGGTTCCAAAGTTCTCACTAAAGTTAAATGGACTGGTTCTGGTGATTTGGCTACTAAACTAAATTCGGATACTCAACTTAATGAAATGATTGCTAAACAATCCATAAATGATGCAACCATCTATGTTGAACCTACTGATACCGCAATTCGAATACGTGGTAAATGGGATAATCATATTTCATTTGGTATTACAAAGGAACTTTATGAAATTTATAATAGAATCGCTGGTCACATAAAAGCTGTTTAAGCTTTCCACCAATCTAACGCAAGAAAATCCACTTTATCTTTTCCTTTGGGTATTGCTAAAATGAATTGTTTTTTTACGGTTGTTGCAAGTCGTCCTGCAAGAACAATTCCTGTTGATGTTATTGGTTCACTTCTATTATACACTTGAATTAAAAATGGCGCATGATCTATTCCTGGACCTTTTTCATAAACTGCAAAATCACATCCAAATTTTATCCCTGGATTAATTATGTATCCCTTATCTCGAAAATTTTTATAAACAATATATTTTTTTTCAAATTCATGAACTTGTTTTTTACAAATCTCTGTCATTTGGTCTATGTTAATTTTTTCTTTTAATTTGGTAATTGTAATTTTTTTAATTTCTAATAAATATAATCCCTCAATCAAATCCAAAATTAATGGAACATTAATTTCATTAATTTTTGGTTTAGGCATACCTATGGGTTTTCCATAGTATCCTTCACTGAAAAGTTTCTTTGAATCCTCAATATCCCAAACAATTATTCTATTTTCTATTAGTTCACTTTTCATAATTTTATCAAACTTGTATTATATATGAATTCTATAGTAAAAACTAGGTTGATTCAATAAAAAATAAAGTAGAAATTAAAATTGTTTTTTTACTACAGGCTTAATGCAAGTAGAATGAATGAATCTGAAACTCTTTGACACTTGTCTGACATTTCTTCAATCCCTTCTATTACATCTTTAATTAGTAACAATTCTTTTGGATCTTTTACTTCGTCGAGCAGTTTTATTGTTGCATCTCTATATTTGATATCTATTAGTCTCTCAATTGTTTGTGTTTCTTGTGCCAATTCAATAGCATTGGCTGTATTTGTATTTAGACTTCTAATAATTTCATTTAGTTTGTAGACTTCATCAACTACTAATGATATTAGTTCTGCAATATCTACATCAAGTTTTGAGCTTTTCAATGTAGTTATTTTTACATTTGAAAGTTTGAATGCGATACCTGTGATATAACCTGCAATCTCATCCATTGTGTATGCAGTATTTAGAAGGTTTTCTCTATTCATGATTAATCCTCCAACATCTGCAACTTCACGTGTAATTTTTCTTCTAAGACTTTCTACTTCTTCTTCTATTGTTGAGATTTGCATCAAAGTATTTTTGACTGCTTTTTTGTCTTTTTTCATTAAAGAATCTGTCAATGTTGCAAGTTCTCTAGAAGCGTTTAGAATTCTATTGATCTCATCTTGTAGAACTGCTATTGCCTTTCTTTTTGCTTGAACTTCAAGCTCTCCACTATACATAACAAAAAGTATCATTACTCGTGGTAATTTAAATCATTTATGATTTTTGATATTTTTTGAGCGTTATTGTATCAAATTTTTATCACGTACTGCTTTATTTTGTCCTTTGTACAATGAAATCACTTCCTCGTCTGTTGATGCATCCTCTGCTGTTTTTTCTAATCTTATCTTTCCTGTAAATTTTGGAAATCTTAATGCTAATCCTGTTCCCTTTCTTATTTCATCTTTTGCTACTTTGTGAATTGGACTTAATGTAATTTCTGATGCTACCACTTCTATTACCAATTCCGGTTCAAACCATACATCTGCTTCCATTTCACTATTGATACGTGGATTTTTTTTAATTGTAGTTTTTGGATTTAAAATTTGATATAATTGATCTAAACTGTCATCTGTAAAACCTGTACCAACTTTACATATGCTGGGAAATGTATCTGTGTTTTCATCATATGTTGAAAGTAACAGTGTTCCATAACTTCCTGTTCGTCTACCTTTTCCAAAAAATCCTCCCACTACAACAAGGTCTAAACTATCTCCTAATTCATTTCTGTATTCTCTTTTTAATTTTAACCAGTGACTTCCTCTTGAACCTGCCTGATATGGTTTGTCTAACATTTTTAGCATTAATCCCTCACTTCCTGCATTAATACTATTTTCAAAAAATTCTTCTATGTCATTTTCATTCTTTGCTATAGTCATTGGAATAAATTTTGCAAATTCATTTTGTTTAACTATGCTTTCTAATTTTCTTCTTCTTTCATTGTAGTTTAATTCTGTGCAATCCTTTCCGTTACAATATAACACATCAAAAAAATTCACTGTAATTGGATATTCTGTAACTGCTTTTTCAATTTTATATTTTCTTCTTCTATGCATTAATTCTTGAAATGGTAGAAAATCCCCTGTATTTTCATTAATTGCAACTATCTCTGCTTCTAGTATTGCATCATCTGCTTGAATTATTTTTGGCATCTTTTCAGTAATGTCTGGATAGTAATCTGAAATTTTTTCTAAACTTCTAGAAAATAATTCTATTCTTTCTCCTGCGATATGAATTTGAACTCTTTCTCCATCTAGTTTGTATTCAATTGCAAACTCATTACCCATTTTTTCAATTACCTCTTTTTCACTTTTTACTCTGTCTGCAAGCATAGGACGAATTGGATTAAATAAACTAATTTTAAATTTTTTAATTCCTTCTATTCCCTCTACTGCTATAGTTTCTGCAACTTTTCCTAAATCACTTGAAACATTATATGCATTTTGTAATAATTTTCTATTTTGTTTATCTCCTGAATATGTAATTGCTAATGCATCCATTACTGTATTTTCTGCAATACCCAATCTTAAAGTTCCAAGTAAAATTTTTAAAATAAAACTTGCTTCTAATGGACTTGCATCATTTAATAAACTTGAAATGTATTTAATTTTCATATCTTGCGAACCTGATCCTTCTAATTTTGCAATTTTGAATAATGTCTCATATACTCTTTCTACAGTGATACTTTCCATTAGAAATGTTGTTTGTGTTTTTTGTTCTAAGATGACAGCTGCTGCGTGACCCATGTCCCCATCTTTTGTATATGCCTCCTGAATTTTTTTTATTGCTATGCCTGATGATTTTGATATTGCCTTCATTGCTAGTTTTTCTGCAACTCCTAATTCTATACCCTCAAAATCTGGTCTAAGTTTTCCTTGAATTAGATAAACTATTTTTGAAACTACTTCATGTGGTGTTTTTTCAAATAATTCCACTAAAAATTGTGTTAACTCTAATCTTTTTGTAGTTGATTCCATTTTTTGAAAAACTTCAGCTAAAATAGAATACTCCATAATCTGTTACTAACTATTCCTGAATAAAAGTCTGAATCTAGATGTATCTAAAAATTGTTGGTTTATCTGAATTTTTTTCATCTGTTACTAGTGCAAAATTATGTAGTGGGTATGTTTTTTTGTATTGTTTCATATAGCTCCATGCTACATCATGTGTTTTGAAATCTGTTCTAATTTCTTCAATTTCTGTTTTTTTACCAAATATATCTAATGGAATTATTCTATAGCTTTTTGGACGATTATGTGGTCTAGCTTTAAGAAACCATGTAAATGCAAAAATTACGACTAAACCTAAAACCACACATTCTCCAGCTACTTTAAAAAATGATAAGATAATTCCTGGAATCGTCTGTCCAAATAAAACTGCAACAAAACTAGAGAATGTAATTACTGGTATCACTGTGAAAATGTATGTCCTCCAATCAAATATTTTTTGTAAGGCCTTCATACCCTAAAATCCTTAAGTCTTTTTTTGATTTAACTATTTCGCAATAATAAAAATGTCTTAAATAGTTAATCTGGATCTTCGTAATTTTCTTTTCTATTTGTATTTGATGGTTCGTCTTTCATAGGCTTCATCTTACTTTCAAGAATATCCATTCTTGCTCTATATCCTTCAGCGTATTCTAATTCTGATGGAACTAGTGTTGCTGGGTGAATGAATCCTTGACTTCTTATTGACATTGCTTTCTTTGTTGCAATTTCTCTAATGTAGTCCCAATCAGGTGTTGAGAATCCATCAAACGGTCCTGTAAATTTACCATTATGCATACTAAAAACTAATGCTTCTACAATTGGAATGCAGAAATTAATTGATGCTGCAGAATTTAATTTCACTGGCATTAATGGCATGTTGTGACTTCCTCGTGTATTACCTGCGACATAATGTGGATTGTTAAACATACTTCCAACTTCTTCAGTTGCTGGGAAATTCTTTTGTGTTCTAACTAAACAAATTGGATCATCTTTTCCAACATAAGTTCCTGCAATATTGTGGAGTCTATCTGTTGATGCATTTAAAATTGGTTCTCCGTCTCTTGTGTAAACTGAATCTACAACATATCTTCCTGGATACATTAATGCAGCTTCAATTGTTGGTTTGTCTTCCCATAATTGTAGCTCTGCAATTTGTCCTTTCTCCACATCCATAATGTGAAACTTGACTCCGCTTGCAAGGCTCTTGTTTACAATTAAGGCAGTATTACTTAATGCGTCTACAAACATTCTATAAATTGGATAGTTGAATGCACCTGGTTCTGTTTTATCTGCTGCAAAAACTGTAAATGCTTCATTAGGTCTTTCTTCAAACTCCAACTCTGCAACCCCTGGTCCCATTCCTTTTACATTACCTGAAAATGAATCTTTGAGTAAATCTTGACCTGCTCCATATAGGCCTTCTTTTTTAGCAACTTGTGTTCCTGCCATAAAAGCATCCCATGCGAGTTTGTGAACTTTTTCATTATTTACTCCATGTGTATGTGACATGACAATATGTGTATCATCTCCACAATAACCTATGTAATGATCAATTAGTAAGTCGCCTGAATTTTCCACAGTATCTCTAATTGCTTTAATTAAACCGTCACTTGGTTTTGTATGTCCTCCAATTCCTCCGACGTCTGCTTTGATAACTGAAACAGTAATTTTCATATTAGTTCTTTTTTCTTCTTTGATTTATGTACTTTTATTAAAGTCCAAAATTAAAAAATTTATCTCAAAGAAATTTAATTTGAAACAAAAAATTCATTACAGTAATATATGCCCTCGACATCGAAACCGATATGGCAACTAAACCACACTTAAACATGATTGTAACAGGTCATATTGATAATGGTAAATCCACAACTATGGGTCACTTCTTAATGGATCTAGGAGTTGTAGATGAGAGAACTATTGCTGCACATGCAGCCGAGTCTGAAAAGACCGGAAAAGGTGATACTTTCAAGTATGCATGGGTTATGGATAACATTAAAGATGAAAGAGAAAGGGGAATTACAATTGACTTAGCATTTCAAAAATTTGAGTCTGCTAAATACTTCTTTACATTAATTGATGCACCTGGTCACAGGGACTTTATTAAAAACATGATTACTGGCGCTTCTGAAGCAGATGCCGCTATCTTAGTACTTTCCGCAAAAGAAGGTGAAACTGATACTGCAACTGCAGCTGGTGGACAAGCAAGAGAACACGCATTTTTGCTAAAAACATTAGGTGTAAAACAAATTATTGTTGCCATCAATAAGATGGATGCAGTTGAATACAAAGAAGCCGCCTATAAAGCAGCAAAAGAAAAAGGTGAAAAATTAGTAAAATCTGTAGGTTACAAATTAGAGGATGTACCATTCATTCCAGTTTCTGGATGGAAAGGTGATAACTTGGTAAATAAAATGGATAACATGCCATGGTATACTGGTAAAACACTACTCCAAGCATTTGATGATTTTAAAATTGAGGAAAAACCAATTGGTAAACCACTACGTGTTCCAATTCAAGATGTTTATTCAATTACTGGTGTAGGAACTGTACCTGTAGGTAGAGTTGAAACTGGTACCATGAAAGCAGGTATGAAAATTATTGTAATGCCTTCTGGTGCACTTGGTGAAATTAAATCTATTGAAACTCACCATACAGAAATGCCAACTGCAGAAGCAGGTGACAACATTGGTTTTAACCTCAGAGGTATTGAAAAGAAAGATATCAAGAGAGGAGATGTCCTTGGTACTCCTGATGCTCCACCAACTGTAGCAAAAGAATTCAAAGCTCAAATTATTGTTATACACCACCCAACAGCAATTGCACCTGGTTACACTCCAGTTATGCATGCACATACAACACAAGTTGCAGCAACTGTCACTGAGTTTCTTCAAAAAATAAATCCAGCAAGCGGCGCAGTTGAGGAAGAAAATCCAAAATTCCTTAAAGTTGGAGATGCCGCAATTGTTAAGATTAGACCAGTAAGACCAACTTGTATCGAAACCTTCCAAGCATTCCCTGAAATGGGAAGATTTGCTTTAAGGGATATGGGTGCTACAATAGCCGCTGGTATTGTTAAGGAAATTACTGAAGAGTACAAACCATAGGCGTTTTGTATGACACAAACTGCCCGTGTTAAACTCACCTCGATTAGTTTACCAAAATTAGATATTGTTTGTGATGAGATAATGGGTATTGGTAAAAAAACTGGTGTAAAAATACAAGGACCTACTCCACTTCCTGTAAAACGTTTACACATTGCTACTAGAAAATCTCCATGTGGTAGTGGTACTGAAACTTATGAGAAATGGGAAATGCGTATGCATCGAAGAATAATCAATATTAATGCAGATGATAAAGCAATTAGACAATTGATGAAACTCAACATTCCTGATGATGTATACATCGAATTATCATTAACATAATTTGTTATCCTTAAATTATAGAAATTATTGATTATAGACATGGTTGAAGAAATTACTGATGAAAAAGAAGAAACTTCTGTAGGAGTATTTGAAGTAAATTATGCTTGCTTAAGATGTGGAACAACTGCTTCTAATACTGAACTTTCTCGTTTACCTGAAATCAAATGCATTTGTGGATTCAGAGTATTTACTAAAGTTAGACCACCAGTAGTAAAAACTATATACGCAATTTAATTATCTGTATTTTTTATAACTATGTTCTCTTTGTAAGTGAGTTCTCATATCTTCCATGTTTGAAAAATTTTTGTTACATTTTTTACAGTCATATTCTGAATTTTTTCCATGAATTATTTGTTGATGATTCATTAATTCTTCCTGTTTTGAAAATTTTTTATCACAATCATCACAAGCATATTTTTTAAAAAAATTCACTCTTATCCAAACTCTGCTTTCTTTTTATCCCAGCAATTTCTACATAATTGACCATCCATTTTCCAATGTTTCTTTGGATTATGTCTAATTAACGGCATTTTTGTTTCACATAATGCGCAAAAATTTTTCTTTTGATCATGATCCTTTTCTTTTTCATCAAAACATTTTTTGCAAAATAATCCTTCCATGTCCCATTGCCATCTTGGTTCCCATAAATCAGTAATTTTCTGAGTTATTCCACATTTAACACATGGTTGTCTCACTTGTCCTTCATAGTATTCTTTGGATTTATCAAAATGGCAATCTCCGCAAAGAAAACCTTTGATATTCCACTCTTTTTTTGGTTTATGTTTATGTGTTAATTCTTTATTGCAAATTATACAATTTATTGGTTTTTTAGTAAATAATCCCATGATTCTCATTTAATTAGAAAATATATAATTATTAAATGTAAACACCTCATTTCAACTGTTGCTAATTATACGTATATCCCGCTAAAAAATAAAAATAATTAAAAATTATAAAAACTATTCATTCACTAAGGATTTTCTCAAGAGCTTGGCTTGCATTAAGCATTCCATTTTTCTTGGCAAATTCTTCAATCATTTTGTATTGTTTTTCAGTAAAACAGACTGGCATTGAACGTGTATTCATAAACTAATTTCAGATAATTCACTAATATCCTTTTCTCTGGAAACCTATTTGAAATAGTTTCTTTAAGATCCAGTATGGTAAAGAAAAGACAAATTCTAGTAATTGGAAATAACACAACTGGATGTACTCCTAAACATGAGAAAATTGCATATGAAATTGGAATGGAGATTGCAAAATCTGATTCTCTATTGATTACTGGTGGTCTTGGTGGTGTCATGAATGCATGTTCACATGGTGCAAAGGATGGTGGCGGTTTAACTCTAGGAATAATTCCTCAAGATGATCCAACATTTGCCAATGAATACTGTGATATTGTAATTCCTTCTGGAATGGGGTTTACTCGTGATTTTCTTAATGCATTGTCTGCTGATGGTGTAATTATTGTAGGTGGTGGTTCAGGAACATTGTCTGAAGTTTGTGCTGCATATATGAATAAAAAACCAATGGTTGCAATTAGAGGGTTTGATAGTACGATTGCACCATACATTGATGGATATATTGATCATAGAAAAAATATAAAAATAATTGGCGTTGATACTCCTAAGCAAGCAGTTGAGAAAATTTTAGAATTAATTACTGCATAGAAACTAGTAATGGATCTGGTTTGTAAAATTCACCATGTATTTTAGCAAGTTTATTTAATTCATCTATTATGTTTTTTATTCCAATTTCTTTTGCTGTTTCAAATAGTGGTTTTTTTAATCCTAATCCTAATTGAGCCGCTTTTTCTATTTCTGCAATGTCACTTGCCCCATTTGTAACCAGCCAAGCTGCATTGTTTAAAATATTGGCTACTAATTGAATTGGATTGAATTTTTCTGCTAGTTGTTCTGATAATGCTACTCTTTCATATTTGTCATCTGAATATTTGTAGTATCCTTCTCCTGATTTTTGGCCCAATTTTTTATCATCAAACATTTTTTCTACTATTGGATGTGGGTTTATCACTTTTTTATCTCGTAGGTGCATTTCTACTGTTGCTTTATGAATTACATCCATTCCTGTAAAATCTGCTAACTCAAAAATTCCCATTGGAAACCCTAACTTAAATTTCACTGCAGAATCAATTTCTTCTAATGTTGAATTTGTTCTATCTTTTGCATAGCATGCTTCATGAACCATTGGAATAAATAATCTGTTAATGATAAATCCTGGTACATCTTTTCTACACAATACAGATTGTTTATTGATTGATTTTACATATTCCTGAGTTAAATCAGTGACTTCTTGTGATGTCTTCTGCCCTGGAATTACTTCTACTAATTTCATTAATTGTGGCGGATTGAAAAAATGAATCCCTATAAATTTTTCAGGGCGAGATGTAGTATTTGCTATTTCTGTAATTGGTAATGTACTTGTGTTTGATGCAAAAATCACTTTTGGTCCTGCTGCTATGTCTAGTTCTGCATAAACTGATTTTTTTAAATCCATAATTTCTGGAACTACTTCTATTACCAACTCTGCATTTTTTACTGCTTCATTCAAATCTACAATCGGTGTTATTCTTGAAAATATTGAATCTCCCTCTTCTTTGGAAATTTTCCCTTTTGAAACTAGTTTGTCTAAACTCCATTTTATTTTCTCCATTGCTTTATCTAAAAATTCTTGTTTGATATCTCGTAAAACTACATTATATCCTGCAGTTGCTGATACTTGAGCAATACCGTGACCCATTACTCCTGAACCTAAAACTGTGATATTTTTTACTAACATAAATTGACAAAAACTCAGTATCCTTTATAATGTATTTCTTCATCAATTTGGTATTATGGGTTTGTTTAATCGTAACAAAATTAGTGACACTCAAACAAAATGTAATGTTTGTGGAACTGAATTACATGATCCAGAGAGATTAAAAAAACACATGAAAAAAGCACATGGAAACGTACCTGCCAAAAAATTGAATCCTAATGGTGGGGACGGCGGTACATGGTAAAATGAAATTAAGCTCTGCTCAACAACAAGGCTTAGTTTTTGGATGTGCCTTTTTAGCTGCGGGAATTGTTTTATCTACTATGGTTTTTCCATTTTGGAATTTAATTCGTGAGGATGTTTTTGAAGATGTTGTAATTTTGAATAATGATAATGGAACGTGTTATGTAGAAACAATTGATTCTGTTCCTAAAATTATTGAAAATTGTGAATTGTCTACTGGAGACAAGGTCACCATAAAATTTGGAAAGGATTTGGCTTGGGCTACTATTGTAACTCCTTGATAGATACTTTGATATTTTAAAAATTACTTTAATCTTTATGGATTGTATTTTTTGTAAAATAATATTAAAACAAATTCCTGCAAAAATTCTTCATCAAACACCATACTCTATCTGTTTTTTAGATGCTTTTCCGTTATCTAAAGGACATGTACTTGTAATTCCAAAAAAACATCATCAAAAAGTTCAAGATCTTACTAGTGATGAAAATTCTGATTTATTTTCACTAGTTCATACAATGGTATCTAAAGTTGACTCTATTACTGGTTCAACTTTAATTGCAATACATAACGGTGAGGATGCTGGTCAGGAAATTCCTCATGTTCATGTTCATTTAGTTCCAAGAAGTAAGTTTGATTCTGCAGGACCTATTCATAGTATGTTTAACCCATCTTTGAAATTATCTGATGCTGAAAATGAAAAATATTATAATTTATTAAAAATTTAATATGGAAATAATTTTTCTTTTGTTCTGATATTTTCTACTGTAATTGCTTTTGTTGGACATGTTTGTGCGGCATTCATGATTTTATTTATACCTGCACCTTTTTGATTAATTACTTTTGATTTAGGATTTGTCTTAGTATTTTTATCTATTTCAAATACGGTTGGTGCAATTATTTCACAACTACAACAACCAATGCATAATGATTTGTCCACAGTAACTTGAAGTTCTGGTTGGTTGTTTGGTTCTTCTGCCTTTGAATATTCTCCATTTTTACCGTCAGGTCTCACTCTCGCATTATAATCTTCCCAGAATTTTTTTTCATATTCCTTCCAAAATGTAGGGTCACCTTCTTCAAACTCACGTGTGTATTTACCCCAATCTTGTTCTGGAATACCTCCATCATTTGGTGCTCCCCATTGAGATTTTGGCTTAATTTTTTGATTACCAGAATTTTGTTTTGCTTGTTCATAAATTGTATCATCTCTTTTATTATTTTTTAGAAAATTATATGCTTCTGTAATTTTTTTAAATTGTGTGTCTTCATTTTTTTCTTTATTTTTATCTGGATGTAATTCTAAAGCCATTTTTCTATATGCTGACTTAATTTCTGCTTGTGATGAACTCTGATTAATATTTAATATTACTAGGGCCTCTCGTATGTTCATATAAAATATAGTTTGTTATATGTTAATAATCATTGCCAGTAATCGAATATTTTATTCCAAAATTTCATCATCTTCTGATTTCCATGCAGGTTCTACAATGCATAAAAAGCGCAAGTCCTCTGTTCCAATATTTTCAATAAATTGTTTTGAGTTTGGAGGCACATATGCTGAATCATCTTTTTTTAATTCAAAAAATTCTTCATTTATTTTTAATTTTCCATTGCCTTGTAAAATATAGTAAATTTCAGATGATCTTATTTTATGGAGTTTAGTTTTTTTTCCACTTTCTAGTAAAAATTGTGCTATACTGTAGTTAATTGCATTTGATGTATTTTGTGGTTCAAAATATTGTTTTATTTTTAACCCTTCATCTCCTTGAATAAACTTAATTTTCACATTTTCTTTTATTGACATTGCTACTAAATGATTTTTGTAACTTGATTTTTAAAATCTGATTCATACCAAGTTGTTTTGTATGCAGAATTTTTTGTAGGTAATATGTTGATTGCAATATGTGAAAATTCTTTTATTTTATCTACAGAACCGTGAGTATGGAGTGTTTTTGCAGGAATGTGTATGATATCTCCTTCATTAAGACTAATACTTTCAGTTTTTTTAATCTTAAATTCTGATTTTTTAGACCCATATTTTTTAAAAATTTCTAAACTTCCTTTTCCCTTTACTGCCATCAATATTTGGTTTCCATTGTGAAAGTGAAGTTTTGTTCTAGAACCTTTTTGAAAATGAACGTGATAGATATCTTGATCTTTTGATTGAATTTTTTCTGAAAGAACTTTCATCCATGTTTCTCCTGTGAACCACTCTGGATTTACTTTTCTTTTATCAGATATGCCATTAATATTTGATTTTTTCATGATATTTTTAATAAATTACCTCTTTTTCTTTGTTTTGAATTATACTGTACGTATGAAAATTTTATAATTTTACTAGTGCTCTGAATTTATCATCGTTATGTAACACTGTAAAAATTGGTTCTTCCTTTGCCCAATTACGAATAATTTTTGGGTTTCTTGTAATTGCTTGTTTTAATAATTCTAATGCCTCTGGATATTTTTTTAGTGCAGCATTACTTCTAGATTTTGCATAAATTACATTTACATTGTCTTTATATTTTTTTAAAATTTCATCAAACACCTGTAGTGCTTTTTCATGTTTTCCTAATTCTGCAAGTTGAACTCCCTTTTGAAAAAATGCATCCTCATTATTTGGATACTTTTTACAAACATTTTCAAAACAATTTAGTGCTTCCTCATGTCTTTTCATTTTTCCTAAAACAATTCCTTTGTAGACCATTGCATTTGGTTTTCTTGAATCTACTGAAATTGCCTTTTCTAATACCGTTAACGCTAGTTCATGCTCTTGAAGTTTGTCCAATAAAACTCCTTTGTTAAAATATGATGCTGCAAATTTTGGATCAGCTACAATTGCTTCATCATAACATTCCGAAGCTGCCTGAATATTTCCATTTTCTGCCATTGCAATTCCTTTATTGTTTAATGCTTGTGCATCATTTGGATTAATTGCTAATAGTTTATCAAAACAAGTAATTGCATCACTATATTTTCTCATTTGATTTAATGCTAATCCTTTGTTAAATAGTGCCCCCACATCATTTGCATTCAGATTTAGAATTTTGTTAAATAATGAAACTGCTACTTTTGGTTGATTTCTCTCCATCATGGACATTGCATTATATCTGATATCCTCTGGATTTTCTTTTGATCCAAATAATCCCATATCTTTATACAAAAACTACTGCTAATGAATTTTATCCTAATTTTGCAATTTGAATTTTTTAAAGATACCCTTAATTTGATTTATTTCTAATTTGTAATGTTGTCAGAATTTAAAATTCATTATTTTGCAGATAAAGTGTTTGTACACCATTGGCCTAAAAATTCTCCAGAGTGGCCTATTTCCTTACAAGAGAAATTAGATATTTTAATTAATAAAAAGTCTGATAAAAAAGAAATTATTGTAAATTCTAATTCCATAAGGATTCAAGATTTTGAATTCACCAGTTTAAAAAAAATTGGAATTTCTGTACCTTTTTTTAAAGAAGAATGTACAATGATTTTTGAAGCACAATTTGAGAACATTTTTGCTCATATTCATATTACAATTAAATCTAATAATTTTCTAGAAATCTTTAATGAATTAATTTTTTGGAAAAAGAAATTTAATGAGTAATTTTTACTATTTAGAAATTTTCTGAGGCTTTAATCATTTTTTTAATATCTTCTTTAGAATGACTAATTGATATTGCACCTAGTTTTCCAGGCAGGAAAAATATGCCATCTTCAGCAATCATCTTAAAGTGATATTTTTGTAACATTTTTGCATCACATTTTGCAACATCTGTAGAATTTGTGATTGATGTAATGTTATTTTTAAGAAAATGTGTCATAAACAAGGAACCCTTGCCTGTAACTGCAACTCTTCCATCAAAAGTTTTTTCTAATTCTTTTCTTGCATACTCCCCTAAGGAATTAATTTGTTCATATGTAGATTTTTTTGTTTTTAGGTAATTTAGAGTTGCATATCCTGAAGTCATTGACATTGGATTAGCTGAAAATGTGCCTCCTCCAATGTATGATCTTTCCGACTTTTTCTTATTTGTTGTGTCTGCGTATTCCATAATTTCTTTTTTACCACATAATACTCCTATTGCCATTCCTCCTCCAGCTATTTTTCCTAATGTTACAATGTCTGGATCTAAATTCATTGTTGTATACAAACAGCCATATCTAAATCTAAAACCTGTAACAATTTCATCTAAAATAAATAATGATTTATTTTTATGAACAAATTCTTGTATTCCTTTTAGATATTCTTTTGTTGCAGGTATACATCCACCTCCACCTAATACTGGTTCTATTATGACTCCTGCAAGATTTTTTGAATATTTTTTTAAAATCTTTAATGAATTTTCTAAATCATTATATGGAATCGAAACTATTTTTTCTTCATTAATTACTCCACTACTTTCTGATTCTTTAAATGGCCAGTTAACACTTTTTAGTAAATCTGATGTATATCCGTGCCATCCGCCGTCTATTTTTGCAATAATTTTTTTTCCTGTAAATGAACGTGCTAGTCTAACTGCATACATTGTAGCTTCTGTGCCTGATGTTACATATCGAATTTTTTCTGCAATTGGTACTGCTTTTGAAATTAATTCTGATAATTTTATTGTCTGTTCGTTTACTGTTCCATACATCCAACTTTTTTCAATTTGTTTTTTAATGGATTCTTTAACATTTTTTTGACCGTGTCCTAATATCAAAGACCAATGACCCATCCAGTAATCTGTGTATTTGTTATTGTCAACATCCACTAAATTTTTTCCTAAAGATGATTTTACAACAAATGGATATGGTTCAAAATATCTAATGTTGTGTGATACACCATGAACATGAAGTTTTAATGACTTTGAAAATATTTTTGCAGATTCTTGTGTTTTTTTCTTATAATTTTTTATGTGATCCAATTCTGAATTTGTTGAATTTTACTGGCATTTTAATTATCATTGATATTTTCACTGGTGCCTTTTTTTTATTGAGTATTTTTGATAAAATTTTATTGAAATTTTTACAATTTTTGATGCGATCTGGTATAATTTCACGCATGGTTTATATTGTTTCTTCCACGTTCAACTTCTGCATACGTAAAGCAATAGGCGGCGCTCGTGATGATGTATGGCAATATGCCAGTTTATGATTCATGGGCCTCCATTTACGCATACAAAAATGAGGATTTGATTGAAAGATCATTTCTGAGATGTGAAGATTATGTGCATCCGTCAATTCCAATTTACAAGTACAAATGTACTTCAATAATCAAGACCAAAAATAAAAAAGAAATTCAGAATCCGGTTGATCCTGCCGGACCTGACTGCTATCGGATTGATACTAAGCCATGCGAGTCATTGTAGCAATACAAGGCATACGGCTCAGTAACGCGTAGTCAACCTACCCTATGGACGGAAATAACCTCGGGAAACTGAGAATAATATCCGATAGAACATTATGCCTGGAATGGTTTATGTTCCAAATGATTTATCGCCGTAGGATGGGACTGCGGCCTATCAGTTTGTTGGTGAGGTAATGGCCCACCAAGACTATTACAGGTACGGGCTCTGAGAGGAGTAGCCCGGAGATGGGTACTGAGACACGGACCCAGGCCCTATGGGGCGCAGCAGGCGAGAAAACTTTGCAATGTGCGAAAGCACGACAAGGTTAATCCGAGTGATTTCTGCTAAAGAAATCTTTTGTTAGTCCTAGAAACACTAACGAATAAGGGGTGGGCAAGTTCTGGTGTCAGCCGCCGCGGTAAAACCAGCACCTCAAGTGGTCAGGATGATTATTGGGCCTAAAGCATCCGTAGCCGGCTCTGTAAGTCCTCGGTTAAATCTGTACGCTTAACGTACAGGCTGCCGGGAATACTGCATAGCTAGGGAGTGGGAGAGGTAGACGGTACTCGGTAGGAAGGGGTAAAATCCTTTGATCTATTGATGACCACCTGTGGCGAAGGCGGTCTACCAGAACACGTCCGACGGTGAGGGATGAAAGCTGGGGGAGCAAACCGGATTAGATACCCGGGTAGTCCCAGCTGTAAACTATGCAAACTCAGTGATGCATTGGCTTGTGGCCAATGCAGTGCTGCAGGGAAGCCGTTAAGTTTGCCGCCTGGGAAGTACGTACGCAAGTATGAAACTTAAAGGAATTGGCGGGGGAGCACCACAAGGGGTGAAGCCTGCGGTTCAATTGGAGTCAACGCCAGAAATCTTACCCGGAGAGACAGCAGAATGAAGGTCAAGCTGAAGACTTTACCAGACAAGCTGAGAGGTGGTGCATGGCCGTCGCCAGCTCGTGCCGTGAGATGTCCTGTTAAGTCAGGTAACGAGCGAGATCCCTGCCTCTAGTTGCCACCATTACTCTCAGGAGTAGTGGGGCGAATTAGCGGGACCGCCGCAGTTAATGCGGAGGAAGGAAGGGGCCACGGCAGGTCAGTATGCCCCGAAACTCTGGGGCCACACGCGGGCTGCAATGGTAACGACAATTGGTTTCGAATCCGAAAGGATGAGGTAATCCGTAAACGTTACCACAGTTATGACTGAGGGCTGCAACTCGCCCTCACGAATATGGAATCCCTAGTAACTGCGTGTCACTATCGCGCGGTGAATACGTCCCTGCTCCTTGCACACACCGCCCGTCGTTTCATTGAAGTGAGCTTTTAGCGAGGTGACGTCTAATTGGCGTTATCGAACTTGAGGTTCGTGACAAGGGAAAAGTCGTAACAAGGTGACCGTAGGGGAACCTGCGGTCGGATCACCTCCTTAGACATATGGAAAGTGTACGGGTGTACATAATCTTCACATCAAATCATCGATGCAATGCATCACGAAAGTGGTGTATGAAGGATGTAGCGGGTTACTTACCGGTAACTTGCAATGATCGTCGTGCATAGTCGTGTAATATGTGGCTGAATATACTGGTGTAAAGACGCCAATAGGTGGATTGCTAGGCTTGAGAAGAGATGAAGGACGTGGCAAGCTGCGATAAGCTCGGGGTAGGCGCACGCATCCTATGATCCCGAGATGTCCGAATGAGAATCTTACACATTTGTGTATTCCAGTACAATAGTATTGGAAATCGAACCGTGGGAATTGAAGCATCTTAGTACCACGAGGAAAAGAAATCAATTGAGATTTCCCAAGTAGAGGCGATCGAAAAGGAAATAGCCCAAACTGAATCCTTCGGGAGATGTGGTGTTTTGGTATGATAATGTGGAATCCTGGAGCACAGCTGAAATGATCTGAAAAGTTCTGGAATAGAGGGTGATACCCCCGTAAGCGAAGTGTAAAGGGTCCTATTCATACCCGAGTAGTTGTCCTTGGTAGTGGGCAATGAATACGGGAGAAAGTAGCTTCCGAGGCTAAATATTTCTCAAGACCGATAGTGGACTAGTACCGTGAGGGAAAGCTGAAAAGTACCCCGGAAGGGGGGCGAAAAGTGCATGAAACCTATTGGTTACAGACGTGCGTGGCATGAAAGGTGATTTTTTCAGATTAGAGATTCTAGCAATAGAGTTGAAGATTTGATGTTCAAATCATCAGTGTCACGCGTTCCGTCTCGAAACACGGGCCAAGGAGCTAACTGTCATGGCAAGCATAAACTGCAAAAGTGGATGCGAAGGGAAACCGAGCTCTCGCAGCTTCGCAAGAAGTGAGGAGAGGCGTGTGAAAGTGCGTAGAGTCATGGCAGCTAGGCTAGAAGCCAGTCGATCTATTCCTGAGCTAGATGAAGGGGGGCGAAAGCCCCCTGGAAGTCTTAAGACGTTCTGACGTGCAAATCGTTGTTGTGACTTGGGAATAGGGGTCAAAAACCAATCTAGACTGGCGCTCGCTAGTTCCAACCGAAGCGTCTCGCAGGGCGTGGTTTGTGGAGATAGCGTTTCCGGTAGAGCACTGATAGAGAGGCACGGGGGAGAAATCCCTCACCGCTCATTCAAACTCCGAACGGATACGCATCGTAGAAGCAAGCACACGGGCTCATGTGGCGTAAGGCTCATGGCCGAAAGGGGTTTAACCCAAACTGAAGTTAAGGTCCCCAAATTTTTGCTAAGTGTCAAGCAGAAGAGCGTGTTCTCGCCAAGACAGCAGGGAGGTAAGCTCAGAAGCAGCTATCCTTTAAAAAATGTGTAACAACTTACCTGCCGAGGGGGAATGCCTCAAAAATGGACGGGGCTAAAGCAAAATACCGATACTTTAGATAATTATCAAGAGATGATTCATGGTAGGTTGGCGTAGTGATTGGGTCGAAGCAGGGCGGTGACGTCCTGTGGACCGATTTCTATTGCAGATCTTGGCGGCAGTAACAGCATAGTATTGTGAGAAACAATACCACCGCAAGCGTAAGGGTTTCCAGGCAATGCGTTATCAGCCTGGAGGTAGTCGATCCTAAGATGTGCCTCAAAAGAGTACATCGAATGGGAAATTAGTTAATATTCTAATACCTTGTGTTAATCGTTTGACCTATATGGTTCGCTTCCGGATAAGGAGTGTACAATTATCGTTGTATCTAACTATTCAAGGGTGAAGGAGTGTCGTAATGACGAGATCTCATCCGAGGTAGGAATGGCTTCGCGTTAGCGAAGTTTTCTTGAATCCAGGAGACCATGAAAGACTGTGTAGTTAGAAAGATACAAGTTCGTACCCAGAACCGACACAGGTGCGCTGGCTTAGAAAGCTAAGGTGCTACGGGTATACCGTATGGCGAGGGAATTCGGCAAATTAGTCCTGTAGCTTAGGTATAAGGGATGCCTGCAATCTTCATGAGGAATGGGGATCGCAGGTTGCAATAACAAGGGGGTTCCGACTGTTTAATAAAAACACAGGCGACTGCTAGTCCGAAAGGATTTGTATAGTCGCTGAATCCTGGCCGGTGCCGGTACCTAAAACTTGGGTTCAACCGAGCTAAGGGCCGGTTAACGCCGGGAGTAACTCTGACTCTCTTAAGGTAGCCAAATGCCTTGTCGGGTAAGTTCCGACGCGCATGAATGGAACAACGAGAGCCCCACTGTCCCCGCCTACAACCCGGTGAAGCCACATAAGGAGGACGAACAGTCCTTCAACTTCCATTGGGGAGAGAAGACCCCGTGGAGTTTTACTGCAGCTTGTGCTTGTGGTATAGTAAGAATTGCACAGGGTATCTGGGAGCTATGCTTAACATTCCCCGGGATGTTAATGAAGCAACGATGTAACACCAGACTCTTTTTGCAGTACCACTTATCCAGTGAAGACCGGAGACACGTGCAGGTGGGCAGTTCGGCTGGGGCGGCACCCCTTTGAAAAGATATCAAAGGGGCCCAAAGTTGAGTTCAAACGGGGCAGAAATCCGTTGAAGAGGGCAAAGCCAAAAACTCGACTGAATGGATTTCCAAACGCACGGAATTCATAGACGAAAGTCTGGCTTAGCGATCCTTCGTGTGCCCACTATTGGGGCCCGGAGGTGACAGAAAAATTACCCCAGGGATAACAGGCTCGTCGCGGGCGAGAGCTCCTATCGACCCCGCGGTTTGGTACCTCGATGTCGGCTTTTCCTATCCTGGTCCTGCAGCAGGGGCCAAGGGTGAGGCTGCTCGCCTATTAAAAGGGAACATGAGCTGGGTTTAGACCGTCGTGAGACAGGTCGGTCTCTGCCTAATGGAAGCGCGAATAACTGAGGGGAAGTTGCTCACAGTACGAGAGGAACAGAGCAACGTCGCCACTGGTTTACCGGTTGTCTGATAAGGCAGGCCGGGCAGCTAAGCGATTTGGGCTAAGTGCTGAAAGCATCTAAGCACGAATCCCATCCCGAGACAAGTTATTCTTTCGTAAGATGAAGGTCGGCAGCAAAATACTGCGTTGATAGGAAGGTGGTGTAGATCACAAGCTTCGGCGAGTGGTGAGCCAGCCTTTACTAATAGACCAACACATCAGTTCAGCCACTTACATAGAGACTATGCGCGATGAATCATTACATTCATCAAGTGGATAACATATACACGACTTGTACGATGATTTCATTTTAAATCACACATAGCGTAAGCTATGCATTGTTGATTTCATTTTAAATCACACATAGCGTAAGCTATGCATTGTTGATTTCATTTTAAATCACACATAGCGTAAGCTATGCATTGTT
>JAHCGZ010000001.1 GCA_022117465.1 Candidatus Nitrosopumilus limneticus | reverse complement strand
GTCAAAGTCCAATCTTTAAAGAAATTGTAAAAGCTGGTTTAACTCCAATGCTCTCAACACTATCAATTATGGAAAATGCAAATTCAGAGTCTGAAGTATTGGGTTTGGGACTATCAGTTATTGCATTGAATTTGGGAATGTATATCGCAGCACCTGCATTAATTGGAATGAAGATTCACCAACAAATTAAATCCCGAAAATAATTTCATTACTAAATCATAATAGATTCTTATACTGAAACGAATTATCTCAATTATGAATTTTGAATATGAAGAGTTTGAAAATATTGATGACCTCTTCATGTATATGGCATCTGCAGCACCTCCAATGAAAAATACTATACCACTTAATTCTTACAAGGGTAACATAATGTCATTTATTCCTCTTAGTCCATTAACTGGAGAATCATATTTGATGCTTTATGCAAAAGGTGAACTTAAAGGAGGAATTTATGAATTTGATGTAACTTCAAAATCTTACAAAAAAGTAGAATCTGTTGAAAGAGCCGATAAAGTTTACTTTATCTCAATAACCCCAAAACGAAATACAATTGCTGATAAAGCTCTTCAAGGTTTATAATTCAATTACTAATTATTTTTAAAGTTTATAGTTTCTTTATTAGGAATTTTGGTTCAGATACTGATTTTGTTCTTGCATATTTATCGATAATTTGATCTGGAGTTTTACCATTGAATAGATCTTTACATAATCCTGTGAGATATCTCATAATTGCCCAAGTACCTGCTTTGAGAATACCATACATGAACACCTTCATTGGTGGTCCGTATGTTTTGTTTCTTAGAATAATTGGAATTATATCGTTAATTACACGCAAATTATTTTCCCAACATTTCCAAAATAATGTAAATTGTGCTTCATTTAGATTTCCAAAATGCATGGAATTTTTCTCACTAAAGTCTTGATATAGCAATGGTGCTACCAATCCTCTAAAGTTCATTGTTCTAAAGTCACTCATCATATCAATTGTATATTGAACATCATCTGGAGTCTCATCAGGCCATCCTATGATAATTGTTGCAGCAGGAAACCAGTGATTTTCATTTAGAATTTTTGCACCTTCTCTTACAACGCTGCCCCACTCTTCAGGTGCAAATGGTTTTGTTTTAACTCCCAAGTGTTTCTTTACCATATTTGGTGAAACTGTTTCAATTCCTAAATTTGTTGCAAGCCATCTACCTGTTTTATCTTGTTGATTGACTTGAGAAATTTGTTGCATTAATGTAGGATCTGCTGCAACTGCAGAAAATGTCATGTGTGTGGTTCCAATGAAATTAGCACCCAATCCCTTGAGTCCTTTCCACAAATCTACAATTGCATCTCTATTTGGAACAAAATCTCGGCTGTCACATCCATATAGTAACATTTCATCTGAATGTAACCAAATTGAATCAAATCCATAATCTAAGTTAGTTTTTGCTTCATGTTGTAATCTGTCTAAAGGTAAGTCTTTTTTTGATCTTTTATTGACATCACAAAAGTCACATCCTCTTCCACACCCTCTCATTGCTTCAATTAATGAGTTGATTGTAGGACCTTCAATCACTGGAATGTTTTCTAGATTTCTTACAAAACAATGCATTAATTCTGGTGCATCATTTTTTTCTAAATCTTGAAATAAGTCAACTGCTAACTCATCAGCTTCTCCGACAACAACAGTGTCAATTCCATGAATCTTCATTCTATCTGATTTTGCTAATTCCCATGCTCCGTTACCTCCAACTACAACTTTAAAATCATATTTCTTTTTTAGCTGAATAATATTTGCACACATTTTTTTAAATTTCATTGCTACATAGGATAATTTTTCAGGCGACATTGTTGTGGTCACTGGAGCCATTCCGAGAGGATCCATTACATTGATTCCAACAACTTTGGTATCTGGTCCAATTGATTTATGAAGCATTTCAGGATGTGCCATGAATACTTCTTCTCTTTTGTACCCTCCATTGATTAGTGAACTTTCAATTCTTCTCAAACCCACCTGAGCAACTTTTACCTCCCCTGTAATTGGGTCAGTTTCTACTGATGGACAAAATACTTTATCAAAAACCCATTCTGGTAAAACTTCGTATGGGCCACATGCGATAAATCCATACAGGAAATTTCCTCTATAATTTGTCATCAAACTACGGTCTGCAGTTAGAACAACACGTTTACCAGACAATATCTACAATCCTTAGAGTATCTTATATATCATTTACGAGCGGGACAACCTAGTTTTTTACTATTTTAATGATTTTTCTTAATTGGTCAACAAATATTTTCACAACATTAAATATGATAAACTGATTTTGAGAATAAGTGAACAACCAATTAAAGATTTTTGTATTATTTGGAATTTTAATTTCAGGTATTGGTGCTGCACCTGCATTTAGTGAAGATGGTTCAGTTTTAGTTAGTACAGATAAATCATCATATTCAGAAGGTGAATCAATTTCAATATATGGTGAAGTAAAATATCTTGCTATGGGAAACCAAGTAAGTCTTATGATTCAAGCTCCAAATGGAAATATTGTATATATTGGTCAACTGGAAGTTGGTTCTGATAACAAGTTTAGTACTGAGATTAATCCTGGCGGACAGTATTGGAAAACATCTGGAACATACACAATTAAAATTACTCAAAATGAAAAACACCAAGCAAACACATCCTTTGAGTTTGGTGGAATTGTTAGTCCAACACCAGGAACAGTAACAAAAGGAACACTACCAATTCAAGGTTCTACAGATTTAATATCCTATGAAATTACAAATGGAAAAATAATAAGTGTCATTCCAGATTTGGATGCAATTTCCTTACTAATCTATATTGAAGCAACAGGTGATGGCTCAGTTACATTAACCATTCCAAGATCTGTATTGGATGCAACAATTAATGGTGATGATACAGAGTTTTTCGTATTAGTTGATGATGAAGAGACGGAATTTGACGAAATTAGAACTTCTGTAGATAGAAAATTAACTATTCCATTTTCAGAAGGCGCTGAACAAATTGAAATTATCGGTACCTTTGTAATTCCAGAATTTGGTACAATTGCAGCCATGATTCTAGCAGTCGCAATTATCTCAATAGTTGCAATTTCTGCAAAATCAAGACTTAGCATCGTTCCAAGATACTAAAATTACAACTTTTTTTCATGTGTATATATACATAAATAGCAAGATATCTTGATTCCAGTTAGATGAATTTCAAAAATTCAACAAGATCAATTAGCCTAGTTCTAATGGCAGTAGCATTCATGTCCGTAACTTCGGTTCATCAAGACGCCTTTGCAGCAATGTCTGGAATGTCGTTAACTGCTACAGCACAAGAAGGAGGAAACATTATCACACTCACTGGAGAAACAACATCAAGTATCACTGATATAACAATTACAGCGGTATCTCCAGATGGTTATAATGTTGTTACTGTTGATCAACTCACACCACAAAATGGACAATTTAGTACAGAATTCAATGTCTCCAACTGGGGTCAAGATGGAATGTATAAAATAAAAGCCAATCAAGGAACCTCCTTACTTTACAGCATCACACTTAGTGTTGAAGTAAATGGTGGAGTTACTGCCGAAACATCTGCAACTCAATCTAGTATGGTGGAAAGTCAAAGCAACAATGATTTGGTAACTTTACCTACAGATTCAACTGAAGATAGAAGAGGATTATCTATGTCAGCTAATGCAGTGGAAGGATCAGATACCATTGGAATAACTGGTAATACCAGTAGAGTACTTGAGGATGTAACACTTATTGTAACATCTCCAAATGGAAATATTGTTCGTATTGATCAATTGTCACCAACATCAAATGGTGACTTTGCTACAGATATTACAACTGGAGGACCTCTATGGTCCAAAGATGGAGTATACACAGTAACTGCTCAACAAGGCAAAGATTCAATGTATATGGCTTCAGCAGAAGTTGTAATCAAAGAAGGTCGAGTAATTCCAGAATTTGGTACAATTGCAGCCATGATTCTAGCAGTCGCAATTATCTCAATAGTTGCAATTTCTGCAAAATCAAGACTTAGCATCGTTCCAAGATACTAAAAAATTATAACTTTTTTTCATTTTTTTTACTTCATTATACATAAATAGAGATAATTATTTTACTCAGATAACATGAATAGCACCACATCGTTAATGCTAGTAGTCCTAGTAGCAATAGTTGGTACCGTGAGCATTGCTTCAGAAGCACATGCTGTAAATCTTCCACTAACAGTTGGAACTGATAAAGCTGAATATAGCCATGATTCTACTATTACAGTTACAGGACAAGTAGCAAGCGTGATTACAGGAGTACCTGTCACACTTACTGTGACTAATCCAATGAACTCCATTGTTACAATTGATCAATTCAATGTTGCAAGTGATGGAAGTTTTACGACTAATATGAGTACAGCTGGTAATTTGTGGAAATATGATGGTACATACACCATTAAAGTAAACTATGGTAGTTTAGACAATTTTATCGCAGTTGAAATATCTGGTGGAGTTGGTGATGCCAAATGTGATTCAAATGAGGTAAGAGTACTTGAAGCATGTGCATCATATGATATTTCAGGTGGACAAGTAATCAGTGCAACAGTTAACAAAAATGATAATTCAATTATTATCAACATCAATGCAGATGAAGATGGTATATTGACATTCAGTCCTTCAACATCAATACAAAGCGGTATCTTTATGGTATTAGTTGATGGCGAGGAATCAGACGATGCAGAGATTAACGATAACACAGTTATCGTTCCATTTTTAGCAGGCACTGAACAAATTGAAATTATCGGTACCTTTGTAATTCCAGAATTTGGTACAATTGCAGCCATGATTCTAGCAGTCGCAATTATCTCAATAGTTGCAATTTCTGCAAAATCAAGACTTAGCATCGTTCCAAGATTCTAAACAATTATAACTTTTTTTCATTTTTTCTTTTTCATAGTAAAAGTGATATACAAATTAATGTTTGAGAGATTATGTATTTTAAAATATTTTTTACTTTGATCATTTTAGCAATAATTTCAAGCGGTGTTGCTTTTGCACAAAATTCATTGATTTCAGTTCAGACAGATTCTCTTTATTATGATGAAGGGGATACCATTCTAATTTCTGGAACAGTTAATACTATAATAGGCAACACTCCAGTTACATTACAATTATTCAAAGACGCAAATTTGGTCCAAGTAGCTCAATTTGAATTATCTCAAGATGGTAATTATTCCCATACAATAATTGCAGAAGGCTCACAATGGAAAAGAGAAGGTGAATATATCGTTAAAGTTGTATATGGCGATGGAAATATTGCTGAATCATCGTTTTCGTTTAAACCTGGTTTAAAAACAGTTTCAACTACAAATATTTTTTCAGATATTGCAATTGATGATGGTGGTACATTTGATATTAATTATAGTATAACAGGAGGAACTGTCGAAAGTATAGTTGTAGACACTTCGATATTTGGATTAATAGTACAGATTGATGCTACAAGTAATGGTAGGCTTGTCCTAGATTTACCAAGACAATTCATTGAAAGTAAGCAGGGTGGTATGGATGTTGATTATATTATTTTGATAGATGATGTTCAAACTTACAATTCATCTGAACAGAAATTAGATTCTAAAATTAGAACTGTAATAATTGATTTTGAACAAAATGATTCTGAAATTCAACTTATTGGTACATATGTTATTCCAGAGTTTGGTACACTAGTAATGATAATTCTGACAATAGGAATCCTGTCATCCATACTATTAACAAAAAATCGATTACACATTAAAATTTAATTTTAAGAGATAAAAGAATATTTTTCTTTAAATGGGCATCAATTTGAGTTGATGCGATATTATCAAGATAAATCAATTTGGAATTACATTAATTTTTCCAGGTCTATATCCGTCTTTATCAATTTCAACAGAAGTAAAACCAATTATTTTTAATTTTTTATTTAATTCATTCATAATATTATCGTCAAATATGAAAATCATTTCTTTTTCTACTTCTATTTTTGCTAAACCATCAATGTCTCTCACTCTAACTTGTTTTAGATTTGTAAGTTGTTTAACAAGAGTTTCTCCAAATTCAATTCGAGTTAATTTTTCTGCAGTAACTCTTTGACCCCATGGAATTCTTGATGCTAAACAAGAATTAGAAGGTCTATCGTATACCGATAATCCAACAGATTTTGCAATCTCTCGAACTTGAAATTTAATAAATTTAGTTTCTACAAGAGGACTTCGTATGCCATTTTCTCTAAGTGCCTGAATTCCAGGTCTATAATCCCCTAAATCATCAAGATTAGTACCATCAACTATTGTTTTTACATTATGTTCTTTAGCTATTTCGATTAGATGTTCACCTAACTCCATTCTACAATGAAAACATCGATTTGAATCATTTTTTACAAATTCTTCATTTTCAAGTTCACTGTAATCTAAAAAAATCTGTTGAATTCCTATTTCTGAACATACTTGTTTTGCTGAAATTAATTCTTCTTCAGATAAAGTTTTGTAATCTGCAGTAACTGCAATTGCAGAATTACCTAATGCTTGAAAAGCAGCATATGCAACAACTGCACTATCTACTCCACCAGACAATGCAATCATTACTTTATCCTTATCTGCAAACCAATTAATTAAATCATTTAATTTATTCATTAAAGACCCTCTATCTTTTCAATTTCCTTTGTCAAGAATGATTCAATATCTTTTATTGGTCTATCTAAAGCCTTTGACATGTCTTTTAAATCATCAAATTCTATTTTAAAATGAATTTTTCCATTATGAGATGATTTTTTATAATTTACTTGAAATGATTTACCATTAAAAGTTAACGAGAAATTATGATTTGTTCTGGGAACAATAAAACGATTAGAATTTGAAATTCTGATTCCTAAAGTACCAGTTTCTGATACTAGAGTATCGATTATTGTATCAACTTTAGCATCATCACAAATTACACAAACAAGATTTGTTGGTCTACCTTTTTTTGTAATTCCTGGATAAATTGAAATATCTTTTGCCCCTTGATCCATAATTTTGTCAATTAAATGTCCAAATATTTCACCTGAAACATCATCGATATTTGTTTCAAGAATTTTGATATTATCCATTTCAAAGTTATTTTCATCACCTTGAATAATTTTTAAAACATTAGAAAAATTCTCAAAATCCTTTTGACCTGCTCCATAACCAATTGAACTAACCTTCATTGAAGGATAATACTCCACTGGGTAATTTGTCAAATTTACTAAAATACAGGCTCCTGTAGGAGTTGTTAGTTCCTCTTTTGAATTGTTTCCCTGAATATTCAAATTAGAATTTTTAAAAATTTGAAGAATTGCACTTGCAGGATTTGACATTATGCCGTGTGAAAAACTCACAGTACCCCCTCCAACTGAAACAGGCAAACAAATAATTTTTTCGTCAAACAATTTTAAATCATCTAATGCGATAGATATTCCAACAATGTCTACTAGAGTATCTATGCTGGAAGCTTCATGAAAGTGAACTGAATCCTCAGAAATTCCGTGAATTTTAGCTTCTGATAAAATCAAAGTGTCAATACATGATTCTGCAAATGTTTTTGCTTTATTTGAAAGATTTAATTGATTTACAGAATTTACAATAGCTCTTTTGATATCAATACCTTTTCTTTCAGAAATATTTTCATCAATTTCTAAAATTAACTGTGTAGACTCAATTCCTCGTTTTTGAATTTTCTGAAAATCAATTTTTTTAATAGTAGAGTCTGGAAGAAATTTTTGAGATTTCATAATTCCCTCAATAATTTTATTTTTATCTGCACCTAAATTTACTAAAGATGACAAAAGCATATCTCCAGATATTCCTGCAATTTGAGGATCAATAACAATCACCATGATTAAAAAATATCAAAAATGCTTATAAATTCGTCTAATGCCAGACTAATTTCATTAGATTTATAATTTGAAAATTAGTTGCAATTTTTATGATTACCATTATTGGATCTGGTAAAGTAGGTGGAGATGCAGCACTCTTTTCAGCTTTAAAGAAATTAGATGATCAAATTTTGTTACTTGATGTTGCTGAAGGTTTACCCCAGGGTGAAGCCATGGATATCAATCACATGCTATCTGAACAGGGTATTGATGTAGAAGTAAAAGGTTCAAATGATTATGCTGATATGAAAGGATCAAATGTTGTAGTTGTTGTAGCAGGTTCTGGAAGAAAACCCGGAATGACAAGAATGGATTTATTGAAAATCAACGCTTCAATTGTTAAAAGTGTAGTAGAGAATGTAAAAAAATATGCAGATGATTCCATGATAATTCCAGTTACAAACCCATTGGATCCAATGGTGTACATCACTCAGAAAGTATCTGGATTTGATAGAAGTAGAGTATTTGGAATGGGTGGAATGTTAGATTTATCACGATTTAGACAATTTATTCATGAATCAACAGGTTATTCTAGAGATTCAATTAGAGGATTAGTAATTGGTGAACATGGTGAAAACATGTTACCTTTGCCACGATTCTCTTCCATATCTGGAATTCCATTATCATCATTTTTATCAAAAGAAAAACTAGATGAGATTGTTCAAAATACAAAACAAGTTGCAGCTAAAGTAATTGAATTAAAAGGTGCTACAGTACATGCACCAGGAAATGCAATATCGGCAATTATTGAAACTGTTTTGAAAGATAGAAAACAAGTCATTCCAGTAGCAACTTATCTTGATGGTGAATATGGTCATTCTGATGTTGCAATAGGAGTTCCTGCAGTAATTGGAAAGAATGGAGTTGAGAAAATAATTGAATTAGATCTAAATGACCAAGAGAGACAAATTTTTGATAAAGGTGTTGCAAATGTTAAAGATGCCATATCTGGTATTGAGATCTAAGCATTTTAGTATTCAGAAAAAAATAGAAGATTATTGAAAATTGATGAAATTTTAGAATCGGTTAAATCTGGAAAGATTTCTACAAGTAGTGCCAAAAAACTCCTTACCCTATATTCAATCGAGGAAGTAGAAAATTTTGCTAAAATTGATATCAATAGAAGTAAAAGAAGAGGAGTCCCAGAAGTAATTTTTGCAGAAACAAAAGAATTAGAGGATACTAAAAAAATTATTAAAAAAACTTTAGAAAAAACGAATTCAGTAATTGTTTCAAGAATTAAAAAAAACGAGTATAATAAAATTATATTATTTTCAAAGAAATTGAAAGTAAATATTGAAACTGGAAAAAATTCATCATCCATATTATTATTTAAAAAACCAATTAAATTTCAAGGTGGAATAGTTGGAATCATTACTGCAGGAACTTCAGATATCGGAGTAGCTGAGGAAGCAAGGATAATGTGCAAAGCAATGAATTGTAAATGCATAACAAGTTATGATGTTGGAGTTGCTGGAATCCAAAGAATATTTCCAATTTTAAAAAAAATGATTGAAGAAGAAGTTGATTGTATTATAGTTGCAGCAGGGATGGAAGGTGCTTTGGCAACCTTAGTTTCTACAATGGTCGATATTCCAATTATTGGAATTCCAACATCTGTGGGATATGGGTATGGTGAGAAAGGTATTGCAGCTTTGGCATCAATGCTACAAAGTTGTTCATTGGGATTATCTGTGGTTAATATCGATAATGGTATTGCTGCAGGTGGAATTGCTGCAAATATTGCAAATAGAGTAAATAAAAAAATGAACTTTTGATTAAAATTTTCAGATTAGATATATATTAACCCGAACGTGATTTTTTTCAGTTTGTGTGTATTATTTACTATTACATTTAATGTTCGATCTGGAGATTTCTTAAATGGCAATTAAGAAAAATCAAGTACTTGTACCTGATCATATTTACGTTCCAAAACATGAAATTATTTTAAAATCTGAGGCTGAAGAAGTTTTAAAAAAATATAATTGCAAGCCAACTGAATTGCCTTTAATCTTTGTAAATGATCCTGCAATTGTTGGACTAGGTGTAAAACCTGGTGATATGTTAAAAATTACCCGACCAAGTTCTACATCTGGTGAATCTCTTTACTATAGATACGTGGTGGAAGTTTAGATTTGACTCATCCTGCAAACAAACGTTGGCCAGTAATTCAAGATATTTTAAAACGAGAAGGTGTTGCTCGTCAGCACTTAACTTCCTTTGATGAATTTTTAGAAAGAGGATTACAAAGTATTGTAAATGAAGTTGGACAAATTGATATCGAAAATGCTGAATATCCATATAAAATTCAATTGGGTAAAGTTAAACTTCAACAACCACGAATGATGGAACTTGATGGTTCTATTACTCATATTACTCCAGCTGAAGCAAGATTGAGAAATGTTTCTTATTCTGCACCTGTTATGATGGAAGCCAGTGTTGTAGAAGATGGAAGAATTTTGGAATCCAGATTTGTTCATATTGGAGATATACCGGTAATGGCAAAATCAGTTACATGCATTTTAAATAATTTTTCTGATCAAAAATTAATTGAACATGGTGAAGATCCAAAGGATCCTGGTGGTTACTTTATCATTAATGGTTCTGAAAGAGTGATTGTTGGTTTAGAAGATCTTTCTTATAATAAAATAATTGTTGACAAAGAACTTGTTGGTGGAAATACTGTTTTCAAAGCTAAGGTTTATTCTTCAATTGTTGGTTACCGTGCAAAATTAGAATTGGTTATGAAAAATGATGGATTAATTGTTGGTAGAATTCCTGGTTCTCCTGTCGATATTCCAGTTGTTACTTTAATGAGAGCTTTAGGATTAGAATCTGATAAAGAAATTGCAGCAGTTGTTTCTCTAGTAGATGAACTTCAAGATCAATTAGAAGCTTCATTTGAAAAAGTAGTGGATGTTCCTACATCTAAAGATTCTATTGTATATATCAGTAAAAGAATTGCACCTGGAATGTTAGAAGAATTTCAAATTAAACGTGCTGAAACTTTACTTGATTGGGGATTATTACCTCATTTAGGTAAGCATCCTGAGAATAGAAAAGAAAAAGCACAATTTCTGGGCGAAGCAGCTTGTAAATTATTAGAATTAAAACTCGGTTGGATTGAACCTGATGATAAGGATCATTATGGAAATAAAGTAATTAAATTTGCTGGACAAATGCTTGCTGATTTGTTTAGAACTGCATTTAGAAATTTAGTTAGGGATATGAAATATCAATTAGAGCGTTCAGGTCAGAAACGTGGAATTAATGCCGTTGCTGCTGCAATTCGTCCTGGAATTATTACTGATAAGCTTAACAATGCTATTGCAACAGGAAATTGGGGTAGAGGTCGTGTTGGTGTTACACAATTACTTGATAGAACAAATTATCTTTCAACAGTCAGTCACCTTAGAAGAATTCAATCACCACTTAGTAGAACTCAGCCAAACTTTGAGGCAAGAGACTTACATTCAACACATTTTGGAAGAATATGTCCTAGTGAAACACCTGAGGGTTCAAATTGTGGTTTAGTAAAAAATCTTGCATTATCTGGAATTATATCAGTAAACGTTCCTTCTGAAGAAATTGTTGAAAAACTATTTGATCTTGGGGTTGTGCATTTTTTTGATGCAAAAGACGATTTGAAAAAAGATGGAACAAGAATATTTGTTGATGGTCGTTTGATTGGATATTATAAAGATGGAATTGAATTAACTGCATCTCTTAGAGACCTTCGAAGAAATTCAAAAATTCATCCTCATGTTGGAGTTTCATTTCATAAATCTGATGAACATGAAGAAGCAACAAGAAGATTGTATGTAAATTGTAATTCTGGACGAGTTTTGAGACCTTTGATAATTATCAAAGATAACAAATCATTGTTAACTCAAGATCTTTTAGATAAAATTTCTAAGAAATTACTTTCTTGGACTGATCTTATGAGAATGGGTGTTTTAGAATTAATTGATGCAAATGAGGAAGAAAATTGTTATGTTACATTAGATGAAAAAGATGTAAAGAAGCATACTCATCTTGAAGTATTTCCACCATCGATTCTAGGTGCAGCTGCCTCTATCATTCCGTATCCAGAACATAACCAATCTCCAAGAAATACTTACGAATCTGCAATGGCAAAACAAAGTTTAGGATTTTCATCACCAATGATGAATACAAGTACGTATGTTAGACAACATCTTATGCTATATCCACAAGTTCCAGCTGTTAATACAAAAGCAATGAAACTTTTAGGATTAGAAGATAGACCTGCCGGTCAGAATTGTGTGGTTGCAGTGTTACCCTTTGACGGTTATAACATTGAAGATGCAATAGTTCTCAGTAAAGCATCTGTTGATAGAGGATTGGGAAGAACTTTCTTCTTTAGAGTTTACGATGCTGAAGCAAAACAATATCCTGGTGGAATGAGAGATAGTTTTGAAATTCCAAACGCTGAAGGTAATATTCGTGGTTACAAAGGTGAACGTGCATACAGATTACTTGAAGAAGATGGTGTTGTAGCATCTGAATCTCCTGTTAAGGGTGGAGATATTTTGATTGGTAAAACTAGTCCGCCAAGATTCATGCAAGAGTATAGGGAATTTGAGTCATCTGGTCCGTACAGACGAGATACATCAATTGGTGTAAGACCTTCGGAAACTGGTGTTATTGACACTGTTGTTATGACTCAATCTAATGAAGGCGGAAAAATGTATAAAATTAGAGCAAGAGATATGCGAATTCCTGAAATTGGTGATAAATTTGCTTCAAGACATGGACAAAAAGGTGTACTTGGAATTTTAGCAAAAGCAGAAGATTTACCATACACTGCAGAAGGTATGTCTCCTGACATTTTGATTAATCCTCATGCATTTCCATCAAGAATGACTGTTGGAATGATGATGGAATCCATTTGTGGTAAAGCTGCATCACTTCGTGGAGACAGATTTGATGGTTCAGCATTTGTTGGAGAAAAAATGGATGAAGTTAAAGAAGTAATGGATGCACACAATTTCAATTATTCTGGTAAAGAAATAATGTATGATGGAAGAACTGGAAAAGCATTTCCAGTTGATGTTTTTATTGGTGTGGTATATTATCAAAAACTTCATCACATGGTTGCAGATAAAATACATGCAAGAGCAAGAGGACAAGTTCAGATGTTAACAAAACAACCAACTGAAGGAAGAGCTAGAGGTGGTGGATTAAGATTTGGTGAGATGGAACGAGATTGTTTAATTGCATATGGTGCTTCAATGATTCTAAAAGATAGATTATTAGATGAATCTGATAAATCTGATATTTTTGTATGTGAAAGATGTGGTCTTGTAGCATATCATGATGTTAAACAAAGAAAGTATGTTTGTAGAGTTTGTGGAGATAAAGCAAAAGTATCTTCTGTATCTGTAGCATATGCATTCAAATTATTATTGCAAGAGATGCAAAGTTTGAATATTGCACCTAGACTTCTCATAAAGGAGAAACTATAGTATGTCTATTCAAGCAATTAAAAAAATTGATGGAATTCGTTTTACTGTATGGTCTCCAAGTGAAATTAGAAAATACTCAGTTGCTGAAATTACTGCTCCTGAAACATACGATGAAGATGGTATGCCAGTTCAAGGTGGATTGATGGATGGTAGACTCGGTACACTTGAACCTGGACAAAAATGTTTAACATGCGGAAATACTGCTGCTAGATGTCCTGGACACTTTGGACATATTGAGCTTTCAGAACCTATTTTACACATTGCATTTATTGATAATATTCACAAATTATTACAATCTACATGTCGTTCTTGTAATAGATTAAAAATCCCACAAGAAGATCTCAATGCATTCCAAAACATTAAGGATAAACATGCTGCTTACACAGTAGTTTCAGTAAAACGTATTCCTGAACAAATTATTGAAAAAGCAAAAAAGGCAAAAGAATGCCCTCATTGTGGTAAAACACAATATGAATTAGTATTTACAAAACCAACAATTTTTGTAGAAAAAACAGAAATTGGTGAAAATCGACTTTTACCAATTACTATTAGAGAAAGATTTTCACAAATAATAGATGATGATTTATCTTTATTATCTTATGATCCTGTAACTGCAAGACCAGAGTGGTTTATTCTACAGGTATTGCCAGTTCCACCTGTTACAGTTAGACCTTCAATTATTCTTGAAACTGGAATTCGTTCAGAAGATGATTTGACTCACAAAATGGTAGACATTATTCGAGTTAATCAAAGACTAAAAGAAAGTAAGGAAGCTGGAACCCCTCCACTTATTGTTCAAGATTTAGTAGATTTGTTACAATATCACTCTACCACATATTTTGATAATGAGGTTTCTGGAATTCCACAAGCTCATCATCGTTCTGGACGTCCTCTAAAAACATTAACTCAAAGACTAAAAGGAAAAGAGGGTAGATTCAGAGGATCTTTATCTGGAAAAAGAGTTGACTTTTCTAGTAGAACCGTTATTTCACCTGATCCTAATTTGGACTTGTCTGAAGTTGGTGTACCAACATCAATTGCAATAAAATTAACAATACCTGAAATTGTAACAGAATGGAATATCAAACGAATGCAAAAACTAGTAATCAATGGACCTGAAATATTCCCAGGTGTAAACTATATTGTAAGACCAGATGGTGTAAAAATTAGATTAGACTTTGTTGAAGATCGTTCAGTGCTTGCTGAATCACTGGAAATTGGATATTTAGTAGAAAGACACCTTGCAGATGGCGATATTGTAATGTTTAACAGACAACCATCACTTCACCAGATGTCAATTATGGCTCATTATGTAAGAGTACTTCCTGGTAAAACTTTCAGATTACATCCATCAGTTTGTCCTCCATACAACGCAGACTTTGATGGTGATGAAATGAATCTTCACGTACCTCAAAGTGAGGAAGCAAGAGCAGAGGCAATATTATTGATGAGAGTTCAAGATCAATTAATTTCACCAAGATACGGTGGTCCAATTATTGGAGCGCTAAGAGACTTTGTAACTGGTGCGTATCTTTTAACAAAAGATGATACTGTTTTGTCAGTTCAAGAATTTTCAAACTATGCAATGCTTGGTAATTACACTGGCACACTTCCAAAACCCGCTACCAAAACAAAGGATGGACCAGCATATACTGGAAAACAATTATTCTCATTATTCTTACCAAGTGATTTCAACTATACTCTTACATCAAAATGGTCAAAGGGCACTAAAGGAAAAATAAATGATGTAGTAATTAAAAATGGTCAATTAATCAGTGGTGTAATTGATAAAACATCAATTGGTGCAGAAGAGCCAGAAAGTGTCTTACACAGAATTACTAAGGATTATGGTAATGAAGTTGGAAAGAATTTCTTAAACTCTATTCTAGTTATGGTCAAACAATTCATTACTCATTATGGATTTAGTTACGGTTACGGTGATCTTGAAGTTCCAGAAAAAAATGAAAAGCAAATTCTAGTTGATATTAGTGATACATATGATGTTGTAGCTGACTTAACTTCTCAATATGAAAAAGGAACATTGAAACTTACAAGAGGTATGAAAGCAGAAGAAGCATTAGAGGCATACATTGTAAATGAATTAGGTAAAGCCAGAGTTAAAGCAGGAGATACTGCAAATGACTCTCTTGATGATGGAAATGCTGGTAAAATTATGGCAACAACTGGTGCCAGAGGTTCAGCACTTAACGTAGGTCAGATGGCTGGTGCATTAGGTCAACAATCTAGAAGAGGAAATAGAATGAGTACCGGATATGCTAATCGTTCATTAACTCACTTTAAAGAACATGATAGTAATCCTGATGCACATGGATTTGTAAAATCAAATTATAGAACTGGTCTAAACACATTAGAATTCTTTTTCCACGCAATGGGTGGTAGAGAAGGACTGGTAGATACTGCAGTCAGAACACAGCAAAGTGGTTACATGCAACGTAGATTGATTAACGCATTAGAGCATATTAGATTAGAATATGATGGAACTGTAAGAGATCCACACGGTCACATTATTCAATTTCTTTATGGTGAAGATGGAATTGATGTTCAGAAAAGTGATCATGGTGAGGCATTTAACCCATCTAGACTAGCTGCATCCCAAGTAATGATTGATTCTGGAGTCAAAGCAACAAAAGATGAAATTGAAACACTTGCTAAAAAATATACTAAAACATTTAATCCAAGATTAACTAAACTTGTAACTGAGGCATTAAACAAATCCGGTCTCAGCAAATCTGGTATTGAAGCAGTATGTAAGAAAGGTCTTTCATTATATGATAAGGCTAGAGTAGAGCCTGGTCAAGCAGTAGGACTTGTAACTGCACAATCTATTGGTGAACCTGGCACTCAGATGACTCTGAGAACATTTCACTTTGCAGGAATTAAAGAAAGAAACGTTACATTAGGTCTTCCAAGATTAATTGAATTAGTTGATGCAAGAAAGAAACCTGTTACCCCAACTATGGATATCTACTTGGACAAAGAAAATAAAACAAATAGAGAAAAAGCAATTGAAGTTGCAAGAAATGTTTTACAAACTAAAGTTAGTGCATTAATTGCAGATATTGAAACTGATTATTCTACAAATATCAAATTAATTTTAAGTGAAAATAGACTTAGAGAAAGAGGTTGTTCAGTTGCGGAAGTTGAAGCATCACTTTCTTCTAACAAAAAATTCAAGATAGCGGTAACTGGTGAATTAATTACTTTGACTTTAGTTGATGAATCTGATACTGCAACTACAATCGCAATTAGAAATAAAGTTCTTAATACAACTGTTAAAGGTGTTCCAGATATTGAACGAGTTACACTAGTTCAAAAAGATGATGAATGGGTAATTCAAACTACTGGTTCAAACATTGCTAAAGTCCTTGAGGTTGATGGTATTGATAAAACAAATGTTAGAACAAATAATGTCTTTGAAATTGCAGCAACATTAGGAATTGAGGCTGCAAGATTTGCATTAATTGATGAACTTCAAAATACTTTACAGGACCAAGGTTTGGAAGTTGATAACAGATACATTATGTTGGTATCTGATTTAATGTGCTCTAGGGGTTACATGCAACAAATTGGTAGACATGGAATTGCAGGTACTAAAGATAGTGTTCTTGCAAGAGCTGCATTTGAAATTACTGTACCAACTATTGCACATGCAGCACTTGCTGGTGAAATTGAAAACCTTAGAGGTATTACTGAAAATGTAATTGTTGGTAGTCAAATTCCAATTGGAAGTGGCACAGTTGACTTGTACATGCAAGTAAGTAAGAAAAAACAGAATTAGGTAATAATTATGGCTGATGAAATTTCTAATACAATGACTGGTTGTCAAGGTAAGACTGTCTTACTTCGTTTAAGAAATGCTAATACTATTCAAGGAACTTTAATTGATTTTGATATTCACATGAATTTAACATTAGATAATGCTGAGGATATTTCTAAAGAAAAACATTTGAAGCTCGGAAAAGTTTTGTTGCGCGGGGATAATATTTTGGCAATTTCCTTACCTACAAATTAATCTTAAAAACTATAATCAAACATTATAATCTAATTCCTACAGACTTTATTTATGATTGAGTTTTTTATAGGGTTTCTTTTTCTTTTAATTCCTGCCTATGCCGAATCAATTCCTGATTACGAAAAACCATTTGCACCAATTTTTACAGACAAATCTGTTTATTCGTGGACTGATAAAATAATAATTTCTGTAATTGCCCCAAGTTGGAATAGTAGTCCCAATAAAATTGATTCCATTGGTGAAAGTGAATCACATGCAATCAAAATTTCTTCAGGAAAAAATTTTCTAAACTCCTACAGATTAACTGAAACTAATTCCAATTCTGGAATTTTTTCAGGTGAAGTTACTCTTACTGGCTTTTTACATGATGTTGATGGAGATGGAACTTTTGATACAAATCCTAAAACTAATGGTAACGGACCAACAAATGGATTTTTAGAATCTGATGCATATGATTCAATTTCAATTTCATTTGAATTTGCAGATAATGTTGTACTTGTTGAATCTATTCCTGTTAATTGGAATCATGGGACAATTAAATTTTCAAAAGATATTCTTCTTTTTAATGATTTGATACAAGTTGGCGTCATTGATTATGATTTAAATTTAAATCCTGAAATGATTGACACAGTTAACATAAAAGTTTTTTCTGATTCTGATGCTACTGGATTATCTCTTACTGCTATAGAAACATCTGAACGTTCTGGTAATTTTATTTCAACATTTTCTTTATCTGAAAATATTTCTAGTGGAAATAATCTTTATGCAATTTCTGGTGATAAAATTACAGCAAAATATAATGATTATACATTGCCAAAACCTTTTTCAAAATCTGATAGTCAATATGTTGAAGTATCTGCTTATGTTGATCACTCAACTTCCACAATTAATCGAATACAAGTTTCACCCGTTTTTTTATCTGATGGATTTGGTAATCCTTTAAACTCTTTTTTTCCAAATACTCGAATGCAAATAGTTGGGGCTATTGAAAATCAAATAAGACATGATCAAGAATTTATTTATTTTTTTCAAATTAAAAATTCTGATGATTTAGTAATCTCATTATCTTGGATTCAAGGTAAATTATCTCCTAATCAAATTTTAGAGATTTCACAATCTTGGATTCCTACCAATTCTGATAATTATATTTTAGAAACCTATGTTTGGAATTCGTTAAATGAATTAAATCCATTGAGTCCTCCTGTATCCAAATTGATAAACATTCAATGAATCTATTTATGCAAATTTTGATATACTTTTTTTAAAAATTATTTTCAAAGTGGTTTTTTAATATGCCAAATATTTTTTCAATAAACCTATAAAGCCCTCTTAAGACGATCGTGTTAAGGAAAATACATGAGTAAACTACTTGAAAAATCATTAAAAGATGCCCTTAAGGAAAATAACATAACTATGGGTAGTAAACAAGTTTTGAACTCTGTAAGTAATTCCAAGTTGATTGTATTATCTCAATCAGTAGATAAAAAAATGCTTGAGAAAATTGAATCTGATGCAAAAAAACAAAAAGTACCTCTGGTAAACTTTCAAGGAACTTCAGTTGCACTAGGTCGATTGTGCGGCTTACAATATAGAATTTCAACAATTTCATTTACAAAAATCGATGAGGCAAACATCAAATCAATTTTAAAAGATACAAAAACTGAGGAAACAAATGTCTAACTTTGTTTTGACTAACTTAAGTTTAAATGAGATATTTTTGGTCTGGAGATAAAAAGGAATTCTTATGCCACAAGCCATTAAACTCACAACAGATCAAATGCGTATGATGTCTCTATTTCAAAATGTAACTGGTGCAGTTGCAAGAGATTGTATTGATGATGAAAAACAAGATAGAGTAATTTTTGTAGTAAATACTGGTAAGATGGGACTTGCAATTGGCAAAGGTGGGATGCATATGAAATCTCTACAAAATATGATTAAACGTAATGTTGAACTTGTAGAGTATGATGAAGATCCAGCAAAATTTCTTACTAATTTATTAAATAATAAACTAATTTCTGAAGTAAAAATAAATACACGCGCAGATGGAACAAAACAGGCAATTGTTATGGTAGACCCAAGAAAGAAAGGAATTGTAGTTGGTAGAGAAGGCAGAAATGCTGAGAAAGCAAGACTATTAGCAAAGCGATATTTCGATATTGGAAGCGTATTAATTAACAGTCCTGAAAGGGTAACTATGGAGCTATAGGATATGAGAAAATCACCATTAGGATTATTTGCAGGTAGAGTACTAACAATTAAAAAGAAAAAACAGCGTTGGGCAATTTCAACATACAAAAGAAGAAAGTTAGGTATTGATAAAAAATCTGATCCTTTAGGTGGTGCACCACAAGGTCGTGGTATAGTTTTAGAAAAAGTCGGTATTGCAGCAAAACAACCAAACTCTGCTGTCAGAAAATGTGTTAGAGTTCAATTAATTAGAAATGGTAAAACAGTAACAGCATTTTTGCCAAGAGACGGTGCTATGAATTTTATTGATGAACACGATGAGGTAACAATTGAAGGAATGGGTGCAACACAAGGTGGTGCAATGGGTGATATTCCTGGTGTCAGATTTAAAGTTTCTAAAGTTAATGGTACGTCACTACATGAATTAGTAATTGGAAAGAAGGAAAAACCAAGGAGATAGAAATGGCTGAAACAAAAAATTTACTATTATTTAGAAAATGGGATTTATCTAATATTGTAATTGTAGATCCTGGATTAAAGACTGCAATTTCTTTAAGAAAACAAATCTTACCTTACACTTTTGGTCGCTCTGCATTAAAGCGATTCAATAAAGCTGAAGTCAACATTGTTGAAAGATTAATCAACAAATCAATGCACTTTGGAAAAAAATATGCAAAAAATACTGGTAGAATGACTGGTAAAAAAACTAAATTAGTTAATACTGTAAAAACTGCTTTTGAAATTATTGAATTAAAAACTGGACAAAATCCAGTTCAAGTTTTAGTTAAAGCAATAGAGTTTTCCGCTCCAACTGAAGATACTACTAGAATTGTCTACGGTGGTACTACATACCACGTATCAGTAGATGTTGCACCAATCAGAAGAGTTGATATGGCTTTGAAGTTTATTGCTGATTCTGTCAAAGATGCAACATATTCTAATCCTAAACCTATTGAAGAGCATTTAGCTGAACAATTAATTCTTGCAGCAAATAATGATTCTAACTCTCCATCAGTCAAGAAAAGACATGAGTTAGAGCGTATAGCACAAGCATCAAGATAGAATTATTTCAAAAATATTTTCACCAAATCATTATATTCTAAATTACTTGAAATTCTATCAAGTAGCCCGATAGTCTAGTGGTCAAGGATTCTGCCCTCTGGATCTCAAGAGTGGATAGGCGGAGACGGCAGTTCGAATCTGCCTCGGGCTACTGTAAAATTATTTTATTCTAACTTCATATATTGCAGTTGCATAATCACATTTTGCTTTTAATCGCATGTATGGAATTAATTTATAATTAATTGAATATGTTTCATTTTCTCTTAGTAAAATTCCTTTGAGAACTAGTGATACTAGTCCTCTTGATGCAATTGTAATTGTTGTATTTTTTTCCTTGCATACTTTTTCACGTTTTTCTTGGAATTGTTTTAATGAAAATGTAATATCATTAATCTCTAAAACTAGTGGCCAAATAATTTCTGTCCACACAAATCTTCTGTTTTCTGTAGCTGCGGCATATTTTCCTTTTTCACTCAACATTAATAACATCTTCAAAAGCTGTTATAACTGAATACTTGTCTCAAAAAGAAATTCAAGAATCATTAGATTTGTTAGAAAAAGATTGGAATTTTGATCCTATTTTAAGAAAATTTGTTTTAGGTCAAATTACTGATGTATCTGATTTTACAATTAAAGTAAAAGATGTGATTTTCCATGTTCCATATCTTAAATCTGAAAAAAAATATATTTTATGGAAATGTTTTTGGCCCGATTGCCACAATTGTTGTGATAGACAAGGAAGATTACCATTAACTTCTGATGATTTAATCACAATTGGTAAAGGTTTGAAATACAAAAGTACTGCTGATTTTATTAAAAATGAAACTCTAACTGTTACATATGATGAACCTGGTCCTTCAGGTCAAATGACAACAATGACTACAATTAATCTCAAAAGAAAAACTGATGAAACTTTAGAAGAAGATGGAACTCATATCTCATGTAGATTCTTAGATGACGCAGGTGGATGTAGTATGCATCCAAACCGACCTGGAGTTTGTTACCTCTATCCATTTGCAAGTTGGCTAGAAAATGAAGGAGGAACAGCTCGCGTACATACAACCTATCAATTTACAGGAGATTGTCCTGGATTTTATCTTGCTGATAATTTAGATCAAATGAAAGAAGAACTACAAGCATATTCAACAATAATTTATAATTATAACATGGCATCAAATCGAACTAATAGAGAAGGATTTAGTTCTTTCAGTTTTTCTTAGGCTTTAGCAACTTTTAATAAATCTGAAATCTTTATGTTCATTCCAAATCTATCTTCATTCTTTTTCATGTAAAGAAAAATTGCAATAAAGTCTGGTAGTGCTTTGAAAAAGCTAAAGTCTTTTTGGATTTTTGCTCTAACAAAATTAAAGACTTTAGCATATACTTTGTAATGTTTCTCAATTGCTTTTTCATATGCTGCAAAGTCATGCATATTCTCAAGAAATATGTCCACACACTGCATTGATGGAATTATTCCTTCACCAAGCAGAGCATAAACTGTGCCAATTGATTCCCCTACCCCTACAACTTTACCTGAATAATATGGCTTGCATTTATCTGGAGTTGCTAATCTGATTGGGCGACCTTTTGTTTGAACAATTTTACCTCCATGTTTTTTCAAAAATCTATCTGTCGCCTTTATGTGATCTTTATTATAATCCCCCGCACCAATGTGTGCAAATTTACCTCCTAGTGGGAAATACCAAAAATAACCTGACATTCCTGGAAATGGTTCAATGTAAAAGTCATCAAATGGAACTTTATCTTCATATTCTACTTTGTACTCATAAGTTGGTAAAAAGAAATCTTCTTTCATCTTTGGTAAATACACTCTGTTAAATCCAGTACAGTCAACTATCATATCATATTCTTTTTCTAACTCTTGAAGTTTTGGAGCCTCACCATAAATAATTTTTGAATCTTTGATGAAATCTTTGATTAATCCTAATTTGTTGTATGTAACTAAACCTTTTAGACCAATATCGAATTTAACATTGCCATTCATTTTTACATGCATTTGTTTTCCATCATGAATTAAAAAGTCATCAAAATTTCTTCCAGTTTTTTTACACATTTCTGAAAGTACTGGTTTGATTGTTCCCCATGCACAAATTGAATCATGTTTTTCCTCTATATTTCTCTCATAACCTGTTACATCATGTTCGGAGTCTTTTAGTCTGGCGATTAAATAACTTCCAGCTACACCCATTCCCATTACTGCAATTTTCAATATGCTTTAGAAACCTCTACCTGTAATAAATAGACTATCTGAAATTTAAATTTATAGCACTAGTTAAAGTTAATTTTAGTACTAGTACAAATTATCAGCGCGGGTTATATACCAAAATTGTCTTAACATGATTACAAGAACAAGTCTGTCATCTACAAACAATCGTTTGGGATCTTAAGACGAACACTGTAATCAGAAAAAAGACACTTTCTGATATTAAGTGGCATGGGCTTTCATCAAATACTTAGACGGTAATGACCTTAAGTCCAAAAACTTCTTTTTTTTAATTTTATTTTAAAAAAGGAATAATATCTATAAGTAACAGAATACCATTATGCAAACAATCGCGGTAGTTGTAATTATAATTGTTGTTGGTGTGTTTATTGGAATTATAGCTACTGCCGATTATGGTGATTTTGTAAAAGAAAGGGAGTTAAGAAATCTTGAATTATCGTATTATGAATTACAACAAAAAATAAAACAATGTGAAGAATTATCTGGTTATTATCAAGAAACATGTAATATTGAATTGAAAAGATTTGAAGAGTCTCATGAGAAAATGATTGTACGATATGAGGGATTTACAGGACTTGAAGTTTATCATATGGCAAAGGATGGAAAAAATTCTTTACTTCAAAGCAATGAGTTTTGGGATACATATGAAGAAGAAATTCAAAATTGCCGTGAAACATGGCTTGGCAATGAGGAGCAACTAAATTTCTGTATTACAAAAGTTAATGCTGATTTAGATATTGAAAATTAATTCTACATTATTATCCAGAAATTAAATTCCATAAAAATTTAATTATTTTTTTAATCATGTGGTGTTTCTGGGAAAAAGTAGTTAATTTTGTGGGTAAACTATACCTGACCTTGATCCAACTAGAATTTGACACATCTGATTCATTCTATATTTTACAATAGTAGTATTTTATGGGATTATAAGGGAATTATACTATGACCAACTAAAGTAAACATTCCTTATGATTCAGAAATTAAATTTGCGTATATTTGCATAACGTGCAAAAACCATTATTGATTATTCAATTAGTATTGCTGGTTTGAATGGTCTTGCATGTTTAGCTTTTCCTTTAGGATCGTAGATGTCTTCATCAGTTGCTCCAAATATTTGAATGTCTACTCCAAACTCTTTTTTTCCAATACTTGTTAATTCTTCAAGTAGGAATTTTTTTTCATCAAACTTTTTTGATTTTAATTTCATCGTTTTGATTTCTTCAGATTCTGAATGCAAGTCTTTTATTACTTTTTGAATATAATCTGGAATTTTTTTAGCATCTGCAGTTTGGGGATCTGCAATTAACTCTTTCATTACTATTCCCATATTATTTTGACCTCCTACCATAATTTCTAAAATTTTTCTATAAACTTTAGATTTGAACTCATCTGAGTTAACATAAATTACAATTTTTTGTGGAATTATTTTTGTAACTTTAAGAATATTTGTAATATCATCAATTGTTGTTTTTAGTAATTCTTCAGATTGAACTGATGTTTCATCTATGTTTTCTTTTGAAAATTCTGGCCATACTGATTTTGATACCGAATTAGAATATCCTAATTTTTCCCACATCTCTTCAGCTATATGTGGTGCAAATGGTGACAACATTGCAACTCTGGCAGAATTAATTTTGTGTAATATTCCTGAAACATTGTTTCTTCCTTTAGCTTCTACTCTTTTTGCATACCAACTCAAATCTGTTTCAAATGAAAATAATATGTCTTGAAGACCCTCACGTAGCCTCATTTTTTCAACTGCTTCTGTAACTTCAAATATTCTTCCTTGAGTTTTTGATAAAATCCACCTATCTTCAGCCTCCAAATTATCAATTTTTCCTTCTTTAAGGCTACTACATTCTTCTAAAAGTGATTCAAGCTTGTTTTGAATACCTGAGACTGATTCCATGTTAAAGTCAGCGTCTTGGAGTAATTCAGCTGATGAGATGATTGCTAATCTAATTGGGTCTGCTCCATGGTCTTTGATTGCTGTTCTGAGTGGAATAATATTTCCCATACTCTTACTCATTTTTGCACCATTCATCATTACTGAACCATTAACAACAATTTCTTTTGGCCATAATTTTTTTTCAAATATTGCCACATGGTTTAGGACAAAAAATGACAAGTGATTTTGAACTAGATCTCGCCCTGAATGTCTTGAATCAACTGGATAAAAGTATTCGAATTCTTTTTTGACCATATTAATTACATCTTCAGATAATTTTGATGTGTTTGTGGCAAGTGATATATCTCCTTTATTTAGTAAAACATAATCAAAGAATTCTTTTGTAAGATTTTCAGGTTTTAGAGTTTCATCATTTACAAATCTTGACATGGTATAGTATGCCATGTAAATTACACTATCAGAAAGACTTTCCACAATCCAATCTTTATCCCATGGTAGTTTAGTTCCTAATCCTTGTTGTCTTGCACATGCTCTTTCATGTAGCCAATCTATTACTTCTTTAAACTCTGTTGTAATTTTACTTGGTAAGATATTCATATTATCAAAACAATTTCTAGCAGATTCTTTCCATTGTTCATCCCCATAATTTAAAAACCATTGATTGTTTAAAATTTTAACAACACATTCTGTTCCACAGCGACATTTTACTGGAGCATTTTCAAGTACTGGAAATTTTTCTAGATGTTTATTTTCCATTAACCAGTCTCGGACTTTATTTCGTCCAAACTGAACTTTTTCATTTTGGAACTCTCCACATTTATCATTTAGTTTTCCATTTGTAAACTCTTTGAGATATAGTTCGTTTGTTGCCTCCTCTAATTTCTTATCCGATTGGTTTAACACTCCCATCTTTTCACAAATTTCTTTTGCAGGAATTTTTCCATATCCTTCCGTTGTGATTATTGGAACAGGCTCAATTTTCAAGGCTAATTCATGATTTTTATCCTTAAGATCCATTAATGCCTGGTAATCCTTTGGTGCATGGGCTGGAACTGACATGACCAAACCTGTTCCAATTGATGGTTCTACAAATTCTGCTTCTAAAATTGGAATTTCTTGATTGTTGTGAAACACTGTAGCATATTTTCCAATTATCTCAGTTCCTACAATATCTCCTTCAATTGTAATTTGTTTTCCAAAGAATTCTATTTTTTTTGCGCATTCTTCTGATACAATCCATTTTTCATCATCTGCTTTGATTTTTTTGTACGTTGTATTTGGATTTACCCAAAGATTAGTTATTCCAAAAATTGTTTCAGGACGTAATGTTGTAACTGGAAATATATATTCACCAAACTTGAATTTTATAAGATAATTTTTGTCATCAATTTTTGGTTCTACGTCTCCCATCGTATCATGTTGCGATACTGGATTTTGATCACGTGGACACCATCCTACTGGATGTGATCCTTGAATGATTTTACCGTTTTGTTTTAAAGTTGTAATTTGCCATTCAATAAATTTTTGATAACATGGTACAATTGTAGTGAATTCTCTTCTCCAATCAATTGAATAACCCATCTCAATCATTCCTGCCTTAATTTCTTCATGGAAATAATCTGCAATCTTTATTGGCTCAACAAATGTTTTAATGTCTTCTTCTGGAACATGATAAATATTTCGTAGTCCGTCAAGAATTTCTTTTTCTTGAGATTGAATTCTTTTTGCCATTCCCAAAACTGGAGTACCAGTATAATGAAATCCCATTGGAAATAATACATTAAATCCTTTCATTCGATAGAATCTTGCATGAACATCAGCTAGTGTGTATGTTCTTCCATGTCCAATATGCTGTGGTGAATTTGGATATGGATATGCAACTGTAATGAATTTTTTTGGTTTCTCATTTGGATTTGTTTCAAAATCTTTTGACTCACTCCATTTGGTTTGCCATTTAGTTTCAATTTGGTTCCAGTTAATTTTCATTTTTCATTTATCCTAAAATCATTGACTTTGCTTTTTGTATTGCAGCATCTTTTTTAGATGTGTCTTTGCCTCCACCTTGGGCAAATTTAGCATCACCACCACCAGAACCACCTAGGATTGAGGCTATTTCATTGGCAATTTTACCTGCATTTACGCCTGATTTATCACCTGCAAATATCATTACTCGTATGGTTGGACCTGATTCAAAAATTCCACAAAATGCTGCAGCATCATCCTTTGCAACTAACTTCTTTCCAAAGTTTTGATGGAAATATTCATCATAATTTTCATCTGCAGTAAAGCATAGTTTTCCTTTACTGTTAATTCCCTCAGATTCTAATGATTCCTCCGATAGAATTTTTTCTATGAATGTTGGGATCTTTTCTCTTGTTTTTTCTTTATTTTCTTCTCTTGTTTTTTCTTTGATTTCTTTTTGTACAAATTCTTTTTTGTTTTGTGTTTGAATAATTTCTTGTTGTTTTACATATTCTTGTGCTATTGGTCCTGAAACAAATTCTAATCTAACCACTCCATCTTGAATTCGTTTTGTTTTTGTAATTTTGATTAATTCAATATCTTTAGTTTTCTTTACATGGGTTCCACCACAAGCTTCAACATCAAAGTCTTCAATTGAAACAATTCTAACTGATTTTACTGGAACAACTCCACCTTGGTAAATTTTAAAACCGTATTTTTGTTCAGCAGTACCTCTATCATAATTTTCTATAGTTACTGACATATCTTTTGCAATTATTTGGTTTGCAGTTTTTTCAATGTCTGCCACTTCTGAATCAGTTAATGATGAGTGATGAGTAATATCTAATCTAGCATGATCATCATCTTTGAATGCAGAGTGTTGCCATATCCAAGAACCTAATACTTGTCTAGCTGATGAATTTAAAATATGTGTACTTGTGTGGTTCTTTGTGATATTTGCACGTCTAATTGAATCTACTTTACATGATACTGTATCTCCTAGAGATGGAAACCCTCCTTCTAATTCGTGTAAAATAACTCCACCATGTTTATTGACATCAATTACTTTGAAGCCTGCTATTGTTCCATGGTCTGGTTCTTGTCCACCACCACGTGCGTAAAATGATGTTCTATCTAGTACAATTCCTTTCTCAAATATTTTGAGAACCTTTGCCTCAAATTCCATTGGATCATCTTTGTAAAACAACATGTCAGTTTCTGGAATATTTTCTAAAGAAAGATACTCCATTGATTTTTTCTTATCTGATTGATGTAAATCTGATAATTTTGCATAAAATGATGATGGAATTTCTGAAATTACTTCTACTTCTTTGAGATACTCTGGTGTAATTCCATCTGATTCGTATAGTGTAATTAATTCTTCCACTGATGGTGCTCTACCTTTGTCTTTAAGTTTGGTTGCCATCTTACCCATTCTTGACTTTGATTCAACATATCTTTGTGATTCTAAATTTAAGATGGTCTTGACGTCTTGTCTTTTTGATTCAAGTTCTGGATAGGTATCCTTGAGATAATCAATGTGCATATCAATTAATTCATCAATGTCTAGTTTGAGATTCATTCTATCTATAGTTCCATTAATTCGTCTTAACATCATTCTAAGATTGTATCCTCCACCAACATTACTTGGTAATGCTCCATCAGTAATTGCAAAAATCAAAGTTCTCAAATGATCTGCAATTAAATACATTCCTTCAAGAGGTGTAATTATTCTGTTAAGTTGATCCTTAGTTAATCCTGTTGTTTTGATAGTTTGTTTTCTTACTTCTGACAAGTCATCATAAATTTCTAAATTTTTTGCAATTGTTGTAAAATATCTTCTAAGCATTTCTGAATCTGCATCAATTCCAATTTTTCCCATAAGGTAATTCGTTATTGGACCAAAGCAGCAGTCATATGCCGTAGGAGTGCCTGTTGTAATCCATGCAAATCTTTCTAGTCCTGCGCCCATATCAATAATTTTTTGATCAAGTGTCGTATGTTCTCCTAATTCTCCTTGGAATTCTGTAAAGACTGCATTACCAAGTTCTAATCCTCTAACAAAATATTCTAATGATGAACCAAATGAACCGCCACCTGCCCATACATCTTCAACAAACACCACTTCTTCTTTTTTAATTCCAAATTGTTGTGTCAATAATTTAAAATCTAAATCTACACATTCATCTTTCCAGTATCCACCATTATCTGGAATGCTATGTTGTCCAATCATACAAAAACTAGAAAAATGTCTACCTGTAACTCCTACGTTTTCTAAATCCTTGAAACGTAAACATATTTGTGGAACTACTAATGGATTTGCAGGAAATTCAAATACAACTTTTGAACCCATTACCCTTTGAAAATCAACTATCGATGCAATTGTAAAATACAAATCATCACGCCATCTGCATACTACTGGATATCTGCTAACTGAAGTATGATTATTTTTCACAAAAAATTCTTCAACTTTTTTCCAAGCTTGTGTATAATCAAATCGTTTTGTTGTTGGTGGTTCTCCAATGAATGAATATGTATCGACCCCATCATCTGGGCAGAGTGTTCTACTTGGATCCAAAGTCCAAAAGAATCTGTTACATTTTGTGCAGCTTTTTCTGATAAATCCTTGCTCTTCAAATAATTTGACTTTGTAGTATCTATCAGGATCTGCTGAAAATTCTTTTAAAATCTGATTTTTGTCCAACGTTGAGCATGTTACTTTCCAATATTAAGAATTGTCGATTAATGATTACATTAAATACAATCTATCTAGTACCCTAATCATGTTTAGCAGTAAACCTACTCTTAAAGAAGGAACTCATATTTTCTCAATTAAAAAAAATGGTGAATTTAATGACTTTATTTTTGCTGTTGTAAGTGGAGTTGATGGTAAAAAAGTAGGTGTTAATGGTGTAATTGTAAATCCAATTGGTCTCAAAAATAAGATTGCTCAAGGTAAAACTGGTCAAAGATCTCAAGAAATTCTTAATCATCCAACTCCTGATAATGTTGTTTTAGCTTTAGTGTATAGAGTTGAATTTGAAAATTTTGCTGATGTTTTAGATCTTGATGTTGACAAATGTGATATTATTCCTCCAAAAATTTATGCTGTTCTTGATGGTTGGATTCGTGAATCTTTACCTGAATTCATTAACACTGTTTTATCTTTGGCTCCAGGTAATGAAAGGGATCAAGCAAAAAGAATTTTGAAAAATAGAATGGATACTCTAACCGATCCAAACTTGAGGAGAACTTTGTATTCTGTTTGCAGAAGTCTAAAGATTTTAAATTAGATACTTTCAGGCTTAACTTCGCCATAGTTTTATATTATGCCCTAAGAGACTCATGATACAATGGAATATGTTTACGCTGCTTTACTTCTTCATAAACTAAACAAAGAAGTTAACGAGGCAAATATCAGCTCAGTTGTTAAAGCATCTGGTGCTGAAGTTAATAATGCCCAAGTTAAATCCTTAGTTGCAGCCTTAGCTGATGTTGACATCAGTGAGGCAGTTAAAGCCGCACCTGTAGCAGTAGCAGCCGCACCAGCAGCCGCAGCAGCCGCACCAGCAAAAGAAGAAAAGAAAGACGAATCTAAAAACGAAGACGCAGCCATGGAAGGATTATCATCCTTATTCGGCTAAGCAACTTTATTATTTTACCTTAATTTCACTTATTTTTTATTAATCTTAATTACTCTGTGTATAATTTTTGTATTTGTTGACAGAGTTTTCTTTTAGTACTGAATTTTTTATTTACGTTTTAGATCTGTTTGGTACAGTAGCATTTGCAATAACTGGTGCCTTTAAAGCAATTGAAAAAAAATTTGATGTTGTAGGAATTTTAGTACTTGCAACTATAACTGGTGTTGCTGGTGGTACAGTTAGAGATATCATTTTAGGTAGAATTCCAAATTCAATTGCTGATCCAACATATGTTGTTGCAACAATTGCATCTGGAATAGTAATTTTCTTTTTATATTCTCGTTTAAAAAAACATTGGAATCTATTTTTGAAATTTGATGCAATTGGATTGGGTGTTTTCACAATTATTGGAGCTACTTTTGCATACAATGTTTTTGGAATGAATTTTTTGGCAATTTTATTGGCAGGACTTTTAACTGCTGCTGGTGGTGGAATTTTGAGAGATATATTTGTCAATCAAGTACCTATAGTTTTTGTAAAAGAATTTTATCTTTCTGCAAGTTTTATTGGAATAGTAATTTTCTCTATAATTCTATATTTTACAGAAGAGATTTACTTTGCAACAATTGTTGGAATAATCCTAACAACTTCATTAAGGTTAGTTGCAATAAGGTATAACTGGAATTTACCTAAAGTAAAAAGTACTGATTCCTAAGCTGGTGTGTAATCTTTTGCTTGGTTTGCTAGAGCTTTAGCTTGTGCATCTGCTTTTTGTAAAATTTGTTCTTTTGTTTCATCTGTCATGAAACCTGATTCAATTGATACTGAGCGTGCAGACTGTGCTGCCTTTGTAAGAATTTGTGTTATGTTATCTGCAGTAATATAGCCTGCTTCAATTGATAGTGATACTGCTTCTTGATGGAATTGTGCAAATGCATTTCTTATTTTCTCAACATCAACTATCATCTCTTGCTCTGTGAATTTGATTCCTTCTGCAATTGCTGAATAAAGTGAAATTCCTGCTTCTATTGGTTTGATATCTAATTTACCTAACAATGATGCCAATTTTTCATTGATTACATCTCCTTTTTTTGCTGGTGTTGTATCTTTTGAAATCCAAATTGTTCCTTGATCAATTTTTGTTGGAATTCCTGCTTCTTTGAATTCTGTAAGCATTGGTCCTGGTGCAATTCCTGTATTTTTAGCAGGTACGATTATGTCAATACTTGCAATATCTCCACCGCGTGCGCCCATCATGACTTTGTTTTTGCCTAATAGTACGTTTAGTTTGAATGGTGACATGTTTGTAAATATGAACATAACTTGTCCTTTTAATTCACCAGCAATTTCTTTCATTCCTATAATGCCTGATTTTTCAAGTGCTATTTTTGCAACTTTATCTTTAACACATACAAATTCTACTTCTCCTTTCAAAGTTTTTCTTAATGGTAAAATTTGTGATGAACGAACTTTATTGATTTTAATAATTGAAATGGTTTTGTACTTTTTTGGTAATTCTAATATTTGCTGATACATTTCCGTTTTTCTTTTTGGATATGTAGTTCTATTATCATGCATATTTCTTCTTTATCTCCTGTAATTGTTTCACTGGTTTACCCATTGTTGTTTTTATCATAATTTTTCTAATGTTTTTTTCACCGTTTGGTAATTTTTTCTCTACTGCATTTAGAACTGTAAATGCATTAACTGCCAAGTCTGAGTCTTCCATAGATTCATCACCGATTTTACATGAAATTGATAATGATGCTCTTGTTCTAACTTTAATTGATGTTCTAAATCTTGATAAAAATGCATCAATAGGTGCATTAAATGGAATTGGTGTTGGCATTTTTCCTCTAGGACCTAAGAGTTGACCTAATGCTTTACCAACTGTTGGCATAATTTGTGTATCTGCCAAAAAGAAATCATATTTGTTGATAAATTTTCTTGATTCACGTTTGTTAGATTCATACTTTGATAATTCTTCATTTCCAATAACTGAATCTGCTTTTGCTGCTTTTGCCTTTTGATTCATGTCACCTGTAGCAATTACACATACTGTTGCAGGGGAACTTGTTTTTGGAAGTTGGACTACTTCATTAATGGCAAATCCTTTTTTGACATCAATATCTTTGAAATTAATAATAATCTCTACAGACTGTTTAAATTTCCTCTTTTTAGTTCCCTCTTTGGCTTTAGTTATGATTTCTGCCAATTGTGCTTCTGTAATCATTACGAACAAATTCCAGAAAACCTACTTAAAATCGTTTAGAGGTTACAGGTTTCCACATCCTTTATTTTAAAAAATTCTAATTTTTATACCTAATAATTATAATTTATAAGCAAATTTTTGCTAAAACTTAGATATATTAAATGAGAAACCTAATTTTCCAGTACAATGCATCGTTTTGATGATCTTGATATGAAATTATTATTTGAATTAACTCAAGATGGATCTATTTCTGTTCCTATACTTTCTAAAAAACTTGGAATTAATGCATCTGTTTTGTATAGTAGAATTAAGAGATTAATGAAAAAGAAATTAATCAAAAAATTTACCATTGAAATCGATGAATCTTTGTTAGGCATAGGAGTCAAGGCTTCTGTTGGAATTAATCGAGATCCAAAACTCAAAGATTCAATTCATAAAAAATTCATGGAAACATCTGAAGTAATTTCAATTTCTGAAGTTACTGGAAGATTTGATATGATGATTACCGTATATGCTAAAAATCTTGAAGCATTACATACAGTAGTAATTGAAAAAATTGGAAAAACTGATGGTATTCAAAATACTGAAACCTTTGTACAATTACAAAAAACCGATAAAGATCCTGTTTATCTTATTGAATAATTATTGGAATTTTTTATCCCATTTACCTTCGTTGATTTCAGCAGTAATCTCTTTAGGTGTTTTTCCTTCTACTTTAACACCTAATGCCAAACATGTCCCAATGATGGTTTTTGCAACTGACTTTAATGACGATGCATAAGATTTTTCGAGTTTTGTATTTGCAACTTTGACAATTGAATCCATTGTAACATCTCCTACCCATTGAGTACCTGAAGTGCCAGATCCTTTTTGAATTCCTGCTTCTTTCATTATGAGTGCAGCAGCTGAAGGAATACCAATTTCAATTTCATATTTTTTTGTATCCGTATCCACTATTACAGTCACAGGAACTTTCATTCCATCAAAGTCTTTAGTTTTTTCATTAATTGCTGCGATAACTTGCATGATGTTAACGCCTAGAGGACCTAATGCTGGACCTAATGGTGGGCCTGCTGATGCTCCTCCTCCTGTTACAAGTGCTGATACTTTTTGTTCTGCCATTATTCGTTCAACTCAAAATCAAAATTTAATCCTTCCTAAGCTCCGCTCGAGAGTTTTAGGTAGTTTGCATCTACTGTTACCGGTAATTGATATGATGCATCTAGTAAGACAACTGTTGCTTCCTCTTTGTCTGCATCTATTCTAGTAATTGTTGCCTTCATTCCTTTGAATGGACCACCAGTAATTTCGATAATGTTATCCACTGCTAATGTTGAAACTGTTGATTTCTTTACAAGATATCCTTCTACATCTTCAAATGTTAATTCTCCTCTTAATTGACCTCGAATGTGTCTAACTCCCTCAACTGCTAAATATGCATCACTAGGATTAATTGCTTCGACTACGACATATCCTTTAAGATCACTAACCCAAAATACTGATTGAATATTAATTTGGTTAGCATTTGCTTTTGCTTCTAATAATCTCATTACCACTTTTTCTTGTCCTCCCGTGGTTCTAATTGCAAATAAGTGTGATTTTATTTCTTCAGACAATTTTATCTACCAAATGTAATTACCGAAAATACAAATTGAATTATGAATCCAATAGACCCAACTCCTAGAATTCCAGTTAAGACTAATCTCAAATGCTGTGTATATTCATCTCTATCTGGCTTTTTGGCCATCTTCATTGTATTAGACATATTTTTTAAAGTCTGTTTAGGGTTCATTGGTGGAAATTAATAAGGTGTACTTATATTCCTTATCTCATGGAACTCTTAGTTGCTTATCGATATGATTCTGCGGGTTACAATATGGCAAATTTTCTTTCACAAGAAATGATTTTGGATGGTGATATTTTTCGTGGAAAATATTATGATCTAATCATAATTTCTACACCTGTTATTTCTGCTGATTGGCTTGAAAATAAATATGATTATGATGGATTTGTATTTCTTTCAAAACATGCTGCAGAATCTGGTGTACTTGCATTAACTTGTCATAGTACTGGAAATTTTTCTGAAGCTAAATTTGGTGGTAATGACAGACAAATTGCAATACCTCATCCTAATCTTCAAAAAAAATATCTACAAACATTACAAAAACATCAATCTGATTTTTCGGAATTTCAAATAACTATTGAGGCAACACATCATGGTCCTACAGCTTTAACTAAACCAACAATTTTCATTGAAATTGGTACGACTGAAAAACAGTGGACGGATAAATCGTTATGTATTTCTGTTGCAAAATTGGTTCATCAAGTTTTTGTTAACTCCCTATCTGAAAACCCTGTGGCAATTTGTTTTGGTGGCACTCATTATCCATCTAAATTTAATGTTGAATTACTGAAAGGGAAATATGCTCTTGGTACAGTCATTCCAAAACATGCATTAGATGATCTTGATAAAGAATTATTTTCTCATATTATTTTACAAAACAAAATGGCAAAATTTGCTCTTTTAGATTGGAGAGGATTGGGAAAAAATAAACAAAAAATTCTTAATTTTCTTGAATCAACATCTCTTGAGATAATTAAATTATGAATCTTGAACAGAAAGTTTACAAAAAATTACTGAATGTTCCAAAAGGTCAGATTACTACTTATGGTGATTTAGCAAAAGCTGTTGGTCTAAAGAATGGTCAAAGAATAATTGGAAAAATAATGAAGAATAATCCTTATCCTGTTTTAGTTCCTTGTCACCGTGTTGTAATGTCTACTGGTAAAATTGGTGGATATGCTTATGGTAAACATGTCAAAATGAAAATGCTTGTTGATGAGGGTATTAAAATTACTAATGATAAAATTGAAAGTTTTGATAAAAAATTATTTAGATTCTAATCGTTTCTTTTAGTTTTAATTTCATCCATTAAAGTTCTTAAGTGAGCTTTATTTCTGACTGTATTTCCGCCTACCTTTTTGTATAGTGTCCAAAATTCTGGATTAGTCAAATCTTTTCTATCTTTAGCAATTTTCAATAATTTTCTTAATGAACGAACTTTTGCAACATAAACTTCTTTTTTACCTACTCTTGCACCTTTAGTACCCTGTTTGGAACCTTGAGTTGTACCTCTTTTCTTTCTTTGATCTAATTTGTGTTGTGCTCTTCCTCTTGATGTTCCTGTGAAAGGTTTTATTTTAATTGTATTTGCAGTGATTAAACTACGAATGTTTTCTCTAGTAATTGCATCTGCTATGTCATCCAAGTGGTCAGTATCAAATTTTATTCTGTGAATTCCAACACCTGTAACTCTAGAAGCGAGTCTTTTTTTAGCTTTAAGATTTATTGGCAATTACACTCACTCTTGCATTAAATATTTTAAATTTATTTTCAACTGCTTTAACAACAATTTCTTTTCTTTTTCTATTGCCAACACTATGTCCTAATCTAACACCATCTTTCTTTGGGTCTAATTTTTCTAAATCTGAAATATTGAAAACTAAATTATCTGTAAATCCTGAAGGGTGTAATCCTTTTGCAACTTTTGGTCCACCATATCCAACTTTAACCAGTGCTGGTCTACCTCTACTTTTTTGTTTTCTTTGATGGTGATCAATACCTTTTGGTTTTCTCCAATTAGTTTGAAGTCTAACATAACGCCAACTTTCTGGTCTTACAAAATCAGGATTATTTGCTTTAACTTCCTGTCTCTTTTCGATTAATTCCTTATTGATTGGCATGGAACTAAGTTTTGAATTTTGGAATAAATACGTTCCTCGGCTAAAAAATTTTTAGATGGAAAAGAGATAATAAGGAAAATCAGAGCGGATCTAAATATCTCATGAACCTTGTATCAGCACAAAAACATGATAGGAGCTCAAAATATTGACAGAATTACTTGGTAAATATAGAACAGAACAATTTTTAGGACAATTAACCTCTTTTGGCATCAATCCGTCTAAAGTTCATAGAAATTTATCTACTGATGAAATGGTGGCTATTTCTGTTGATAGAAAAGAGGGTGTTGTAAACTCTACAGGTTCACTTTCTGTCAATACTGGAAAATATACTGGCCGATCACCTGATGATCGATTTATTGTATATGATGATAAAACTCACGATACTATTGATTGGGGTAAAATTAATCACCAATTTTCAAGTAGTAAATTTGACAAACTTTTTGAAAAGATGAAAAATTTTGTTAATAACAAAGAACTTTTTATTTTTGATGGTTTTGTAGGTGCTGATCCTGAAACTCGTTTACCAATTAGAGTAATCAATGATCATGTTTGGCAAAGCATGTTTTCGAGTAATTTGTTTATTCGACCCACTGATGAGGAACTGCAAAAACATGAACCTGAATTTACTATTTTATGTATAAATGATTTTTTCTCAGATCCTAAAATTGATGGAACTAGAACTGATGTTTTTATTTTAATTGACTTGACTAGAAAAGTTGTTTTGATTGGTGGAACTGAATATGCTGGCGAAATGAAAAAATGCATGTTTGGCGTAATGAATTATTTATTACCTGACCGTAATATTTTCCCAATGCATTGTTCTGCAAACATAGGTGAAAAAGGAGATACCGCATTATTCTTTGGATTATCTGGAACTGGTAAAACAACTCTTTCTGCAGATCATACTAGAAAATTAATTGGTGATGATGAACACGGATGGTCTGATAATGGAACATTTAATTTTGAAGGTGGATGTTATGCAAAATGTATTAACCTAAGTCAAGAGGCAGAACCTGAAATTTGGAATGCAATTAAACCTGGTGCCCTTTTAGAAAATGTTGTTTTAAATGATAATGTTCCAGATTATGATGATAACTCATTTACTGAAAATACTCGTGTTGGATATCCTTTAGATTTTATTCCAGGTGCAGTAATCCCAAGTGTTGGTGGAAATCCACGTGTTATCGTATTTTTAACTGCTGACGCATTAGGAGTTTTACCTCCAATTTCTAGATTGACAAAAGAAGGAGCGATGTATCATTTCATGTCAGGGTATACAAGTAAATTAGCAGGAACTGAAAGAGGAATTAAAGAGCCAAAATCTGTTTTTTCTCAGTGCTTTGGAGCCCCATTCATGCCTAGACCAGCTTCAATTTATGCAAAACTACTTGGTGAAAAAATTAATCAGCATAATACTATCGTTTATCTTGTAAATACTGGATGGTCTGGTGGTCCATATGGAGTTGGTAAGAGAATAAAGATCAAATATAGTCGTGCAATGGTTACTGCAGCAATTTCTGGTGCACTTGATATTGTAAAGTATCGTCATGATGACTTGTTTAATCTTGATATTCCAACAGAAGTTGAAGGCGTGCCCTCTGAAATTTTAGATCCTAAAAATACTTGGATTGACAAAGATTCCTACGAACTTTCAGCAAAAAAATTAGCTCAAATGTTTGTTGAGAACTTCAAGAAATTTGAAAATGTTTCACAAGACATTATTACAGCAGGTCCAAAATATTCTACATAAATTATCTTCTAATTAACAATCCAATAATTATAGCAATAATTAATATTGAAATAATCAATATAATTTGTTTTTCTGGAATATCAATTAATTCAATTTTCTCTATTTTGTCTGAAAGTGAAGTAATTTTAATTGTATTGAATACATTTGATGTATTATTTTCAACTTTGATTTTGACATCAATCCAATACTCACCATTTTCATAAATTTCTAATGTTGGTATTTTATCTGGTGTGGCTGTGATTGTATCTGTATTTCCATTTAAACTATTTATGATTATAATTTTTGCAAAACTCCATTTTTCTGGATGATTTATTTCAAAAAATAGTTTTTTATTTTCTTGAAATACTGAAACTGAACCTTCTGTATAGTGTATAATAACTGGAATTGTATATCTTATTTTTTCATGATTGATTAATATTTTCCCTTCATGTTCTCCATATTTTTCTTCAATTACTTTAAATAAAATTTGCAGATTTCCATTTTTAATGTCATGTGAAAATTCTATAAATTCTGGTCCTTCAAATATGACATCCATATTTTTTAGTGTTCCTTCAATTAATTTTATTTCTAATTGTTTTTCTATTAAGAGTTGATCTGGTGATAAATTAATGACAAAATTTATTGGATTGATAATTAATTTTGCATTATATGCACTGGCTATATCTAATCTTCCTGATCCTGAATCATGTATAGAAAATTTTTGTCCATAGGCATTAGAAACTGGTTGAACCGTGGTTACTAGTAATGATTTTATCTCATGATTTTGTAATTCTGGATTTTTTTGCATCAGTAATGCTGCTGCTCCACTAACATGTGGTGCAGCAAAACTTGTTCCGCTTGTCAAATTGTAGCTAGAATTAATTTGTGTGGTGTTGATGTATGCTCCTGGTGCCACAATATCTGGTTTTATATAAAATGGCGAAACTGGTCCTCTTGAACTAAAATGTGCTACAAAATCTGGATTAAAAAATAAATTAATTATTGCTGAATTTCTTTTTTCAATTGATTCAATAATTTCTAGTCCTTCCTCTCTATCTATCGAAACTACGGGAATTTGTGGTAAATATCCTGGTTCTGAAAATTCATGAATTAATTCTCCCAAAAAAATACCTGGTACATTATTGTAAACAATTAGTGCTTTTGCACCTGCTTTTGCAGCATTCATTTCTTTAATTGAAAAAAATAATAATTCTCCTTCAACATCACTTCCTCTTTCAACAATTAGAATTGAATCTTTAACATCGAGATTTTCTAAGTCACTATTTTTACCAAAATCTCCGGCTATTATTTTTCCTGTAATTGGTTTATCTGTTTTTGATGAACCTACCATTGGAATTACTGTATATTGTTTTTCATCAATTTCTAATGTAGCAATTAAACTTGAAGTCAAATTATTATAAGTTGCACCAACTGTGATTGATTTGAAATTTTTTCCCGGACTTCCAATTGTTTCTAACCCTGGTCCATCGTTTCCTGCAGCTGTTACAACAAAAATTCCATTATCTAAAGCATGATTAACTGCATTATCTATTTTTGAATTTGTTCTATTTACTCCTAAGCTGATATTAATGATATCAGCTTTATCTTCAATTGCTTTTTGGATTGCTCCTGAAATTAATTCTGATGAAACACCTTCACCATCCTCTGATACTTTGTATGCTAGAATTTTTGCTTTGGGTGCAACCCCTAATACGTTTCCATCTGCTGCAATTATTCCTGCAACTTTGGTTCCATGTCCATTGGTATCCATAGGTAGTTGAGTTGGTTGTATGAAATTATATCCACCAATTACTTTTCCATCTGGACCCCAACCAAATAAATCTGGATGATTAAAATCTACTCCAGTATCGATTACAGCTATTTTAATTCCAGTTCCATCCATTCCTTCCATCCTTGGAATTTCTGTTCCAATATATGGAAGGCTATTTTCAATGTATGTTGTAATTTTATTTTCAGATTCGATTAATTGTAATACAATCAAACTTGATGTAAAAATTAGCAATATTGAAAAAATTACTAACAATTTCATGAATTTTTTAGTTCTTTTCACAAGTAAAAATGAATTGCTTACTAAAGCAATAAATTGAATAAAAATCTAAATTATTTAATGGGAAAATACACACTTCCTAAAATGCCGTATGCATATGATGCATTAGAACCTCACATTGATGCAAAAACAATGGAGATTCATCATACAAAACATCATCAAGCATATACTGACAAATTGAATGCTGCTCTTGAAGCATGTCCGAATAATATTCAAGAAAAAGATATTCTGAATATCTTATCTGATATTAATTCAGTACCAGAAGCACAAAGAGGGGCAGTTAATTTCAATGGTGGTGGTTATGATAACCACAGGTTATTTTGGAATAGCATGAAACAAAATGGCGGTGGAGAACCTAATGGATCAATTGCTGATGCAATCAATCATTCATTTGGAAGCTTTGCTGACTTTAAGGAGAAATTTACATCTACTACTACTGTAATTCAAGGTAGTGGTTGGGGATGGTTAGTATACAATCCTTCAACATCAAAAGTTGAATACAAATCAATGCCAAACCAAACTAGTCCAAGAACTGAAGGATTAGTACCATTATTGGGTTGTGATGTTTGGGAACATGCATACTATCTAAACTATCAAAACAAAAGACCAGACTATATTGCAGCATGGTGGAATGTAGTAAATTGGGATGAAGTAGAAGATAGATTCTCTAAAACAAAATAAAGTTAAATCTTTATTTTTTTATTTATTTTTAATTTTATAAAATAATGTCGTGAATTAATTTATAAGCGTCTAAACATAATTCATTGTAAATGAGTGAACAACAGGTTGAACAACTAATGCAACAAATGCAAATGCTTGAAACATATTTTTCTGATTTATCTCAAAGGGAAGGAACTTTTCTAAGTATTTTCAGAGAAGCAATTGCTGCAATTGAATCCATTAAATCCCTTGGCAATCAATCTGATTCTGATGCTCTGGTTCCTCTTGGGATGGGAGCATATATTCCAACAAAAATCTCATCAAATAACAAAATTGTTGTAAATATCGGTGCAGGCGTTGCAGTAGAAAAAGATTTTCCTGCAGCAATTAACTATTTTGAAGCTAGAATCAAGGAAATTGAAATTGCTTTACAAGACACTGCTGCGAAAAAACATGATGCTGCAAATAGATTAGAACAAGGAAGGGAACAGATGAATCAATTAATGCAATTTCAACAATCACCAGAATTGGGATAGATAATGTTTGATAGTCTTCGTAAGGCGTTTTCCAATGTAGCACAAAGTCTTGGAGAAAAAGAACTTAATGAAAAAGATATTGAAGATATACTCTTTGAACTTGAAATTTCTCTTTTAGAATCTGATGTAGCTGGTGAAGTTATAGATTCTATCAAATCTAATTTAAAAGAAAAATTAATTGGTGCCAAAGTTAATAAAAATGAAATTGAAAAATTTGTTAAGGATAATTTAATTTCTAGTATTTCTAGTTTATTTGATAATGTTGGAGATATTGATATTTTTGAAAAAATTAATGAAAAAAAGAAACATAATGAACCTTTTCTGATTGTGTTTGTAGGAATTAATGGTACTGGAAAAACTACATCTTTAGCAAAATTTGCATCTTTACTTCAAGAAAAAAAATATTCAGTTGTAATTGCCGCTGCTGATACTTTTAGGGCTGGTGCTATAGAACAATTACGAGAACATGCTAATCGTCTTAATCTAAAACTTGTTGCACAAAATTATGAATCTGATCCTGCAGCTGTTGCTAGAGATGCAGTACTATATGCAAAGTCTCACAAATCAGATTGTGTATTGATTGATACTGCAGGTAGAATGCAAACAAGTAAAAATTTAATGGAACAAATTCAGAAAATCATTAAAGTTGTAAATCCTGACATGACTATTTTTGTTGGTGACTCCTTAGCTGGTAATGATACTGTAAATCAAGCCCGTGAATTTCATAAATACGTTAAGTTTCATGGTTCTATTTTGACTAAAAGTGATGCTGATGCAAAAGGCGGGGCTGCATTATCTATTGTAAAAGTGACATCTACTCCAATTCTTTACTTGGGTACTGGACAAGAATATTCTGATTTAAAATCTTTTGATAAGAATACATTTTTGGAAAATGTATTTGGTTCATTAAATGATGTTACAATAGAAAAAAATGATGTATCTGTATTGGAAGAATCTTTAACAACAGAACCTGAACCAACAACAGAACCTGAACCAACAACAGAACCTGAACTAACAACAGAACCTGAACTAACAACAGAACCTGAACTAACAACAGAACCTGAACTAACAACAGAACCTGAACCAACAACAGAACCTGAACCAACAACAGAACCTGAACCAACAACAGAACCTGAACCAACAACAGAACCTGAACCAACAACAGAACCTGAACTAACAACAGAACCTGAAATAATTTCTGATGATCCATTCTATGGAATTCAGGATAAAGAAATTGCAAAATATTCTGATTTATTTGATATACCTGCACCCGAATCTGATACCGAGGCTATCAAATTAGCTAAAAAAATTCGTCAATGGATTAACGATGGTAAACCCAAACCTGGAGAATCAAAAGTAACGTTATCTGATAAAGAGGAGATACATAAACAAGATAAAGAAGAAAAATCTAAAAAGAAACGGGGATTATTTGGAAGGTTAAAAAAATGAAAATTAAAACAAAACATATACTTACTTTATCGGAATTAACTTCAAAAGAATTTTTGGGATTAATCGATTATTCAATTAAATTAAAAAAACAATCGAAAATGGGTTCAAACAAGCCGTTATTAAAAAATAAAACACTAACCATGATTTTTGAAAAACCTTCAACTAGAACTCGTGTAAGTTTTGAAACCGCAATGTATCAATTAGGAGGCCATGCAATTAATTTATCTTCAAATAATACACAATTATCTCGTGGTGAATCTATTGAAGATACTGCAAAAACTCTTTCACAATATACTGATTGTATAATGGCTCGTGTTTATGATCATTCCATACTTGATAAATTATCTAAACATGCAAGCGTTCCTGTAATTAATGGATTATCTGATTCATTTCATCCTTGTCAAATTTTAGCAGATTTTATGACAATTAAAGAAAAGAAAAAAACTCTCAAAGGATTAAAAATTGCATGGATTGGAGATGGAAATAATGTTTGTAATTCCATGATTTTTGGTGCTGCTTTATCTGGTGTCACAATGACTATTGCAACTCCAAAAGGATTTGAACCTGACAAATCCACTGTTAAAATTTCTCAAAATGTAACTGATATCGAATTAACTACTGATCCTCTAAAAGCTGCTAAAAATGCTGATGTTGTTGTAACTGATACATATACTTCAATTCATAACAAAGACAGTAATAAAATCAAGAATTTCCTTCCAAAATATCAAGTTAATGATAAAATAATGAGTCTTGCAAAGAAAAATGCTATCTTTTTACATTGTCTTCCTGCAAAACGCGAACAAGAAGTTACTTCATCTGTAATTGACGGACCACAATCTGTAGTTTGGGATGAGGCAGAAAATAGACTCCATTCTCAGAAAGCATTACTTTTAGCATTACTTCACGCTTAACGTATATAATAGCAGTTTCAAAGTCAGATCCTGTAGATGGCTTATTCAAAAATATTGAGAAGACTTAGAGAAGAAAAGACAAATTATCGTAAACGTGGTACCATGTTACTTGGTAAGCATGATTTCATTACTGTAAATATTTCAAATGAGAATACACAAGTTCAAGTTCTTAAACCTGGAATGACTGGTGACACTGTTATTGCATCGGCCCATTCTAGATACTTACTTGAAAAAGGATGGAAAGGTTCTCGAAAGAGTATATCTGCTGCATATCTTACAGGTTATTTGGCAGGTAAGAAGGCATTAGGTAAAGGTGCAAAAAATGCAATTTTGTATACTGGTACTAGACGATATACTCAAAGAATGGCAGCAGCTTTGAAAGGAGCAATTGATGCCGGTCTTACAGTTCCAGCTGATTCTGAATCATTTCCTGCTGAAGAAAGAATCAATGGTGAACATCTTAAAGTTAAAAATGAAATTTCTAAAATTAAATCAACTATCGATAGTGAGGTCAAATAGAAATGAGTCAATCAACACAATCTAAACCCGGACAAGGCGGAAGAAGTAGGGGTCCACCAGTTTATGGAAGAGGTCCGGCTGGAGCAACATCTGAACGTCCTAAAAGAGCTCGTAGAGAACCTGAAGAAGAAGTTTGGGTACCAAAAACTATTTTGGGACAAAAAGTTGCATCTGGAGAAATTACTTCAATTGAAGAAATTTTAGAATCTGGATTAAGAATTCAAGAGTCTGGAATTATTAAAAAATTATTACCTGATTTAAAAAGTGAAGTTGTGGATGTTGGTATAATTCAAAGAATGACTACAAACGGTCAATCAACGCGATTCAAAGCAATTGTTGCAACTGGAAATGAAAATGGTTATTTGGGAATTGGTCAAGGTAAATCTAAACAAATGAGAATTGCAATTGAAAAAGCTACTAGTCAAGCTCTACTAAATGTTAGTCCTATCAAAATGGGATGTGGTAGTTGGGAATGTAGATGTGATCAAAAACATTCTGTTCCATTCAAAGTAAAAGGAAAGGGTGGAAGTGTCACTATTGAAATTATTCCTGGACCTCGTGGATTAGGTCTTGTTGCAGGTGGAAAAGTTAAACGATTATTGGAATTAGCAGGATTAAAGGATGCATGGACTACCGCAAAAGGTTCTACTCCTACAATGAATTCCACATCAAAAGCAGTACTGAATTGTCTTAGACAGACATTTAGTCAAGGATGATAGAAATGGCAAATGCATATCTTGTTGTTAGAATTAAAGGTCAAGCAGGTTGTCCCTACTGGGCAACTCATACAATGACTTTATTAAAATTAGATAAAAAATATCGTGCAACAATTTTACCTGCAAAAGACAATACTTTGGGAATGTTAAGAAAAGTACAACACTATGTTTCTTGGGTTGAAATTGATGCATCTTTAGCACAAGAACTTATTGAAAAGAAAGCCAGAAAGGATGGTTATCAAAAAATTACTGATAAGGATATTAAAGAACTTGGATTTGCAAATGCTGCAGAATTAGGAACTGCTTTGGCTGATGGAAAGGCTACTTTATCAAAATTATCTCCACTAAAACCTTGGTTTGCTTTATCACCTCCTGTACTAGGATTCAAAAGAAGTACTAAGAAATTATATGGACAAAAAGGTATTCTTGGTGCTAACAGAGAACTTGATACTGTCGTAAGGAGAATGATTTAACATGGCAACCAGATTAAGAAAAACTCGTAGATTGCGAGGTGGCAGACATATGGGTTGGGGACAAGTAGGTCAACACCGTGCAAGTGGTCATAAGGGTGGGTTAGGAGTTACTGGTTTGAAGAAACATCTTAGAAGTACTATGATAAAAGAGGATCCAGATCATTATGGTCATGAACCTCCTGCAGTACCACATCCAAATATTACAAAAAAATGGGCTAGTATAAGAGATCTAGATGATCTATTTGCTAAATTTGGAAAAGCAGTAGGTGGGAAGAATTTAGTAGACCTTGAAAGTGCAGGATACGATAAACTTCTTGGTGGAGGAAAAATTACTAATGCTTATTCTGTAAAAGTAGAGAATTTTACTGCATCAGCAGAAGAAAAATTAAAAGCAGTAGGTGGAGAAATTTTCCATTCTACAAAAGAAGAAAAAACTATTGGGGCCTAGGTAACTAGAAATGGCTCAAGGTTCTCTAACTTCTATTATTAGAAAAATAGTTTTCAAAGCAGAACCTTATCTTCCACAAGTTCCAAAACCTAAAAAAAAAATCCCATTACCTACTAGATTACTTTGGTGTGGTGTTGCATTACTTATTTACATGGTAATGGGACAAACTCCGTTATTTGGTGCAACAGCTCCTGAATTTGATTTTCTAGCATTTGCTAGAGTTATTTTTGCATCCCAACAAGGTACTTTGGTTGAATTAGGAATTGGTCCTATTGTTACAGCTGGACTCTTAATGCAATTGCTAAGAGGTTCTGATATTTTAAAATTTGATTTTAAAAAACCTGAAGAAAGAGGTATCTTTCAAACCGCTACCAAATTAGTTACTTATGTTGTAATTGTAGCTGAATCAATTGTATATGCTGCAGCAGTTTATGGTGGTGCTGTATCTGAACCTTATGTTTTGTATGTGATAATAGGACAATTGATGGCCGCGTCTATCCTAATTATGTTCTTAGATGAATTAATCCAAAAGGGTTGGGGTCTAGGTAGTGGAATTAGTTTATTCATTATGGCAGGTGTTGCTCAACAAATTCTTTGGAGTATGTTTAGTCCGTTACCTGCTGGTGATGGTGGAATGGTTGGTGTTATTCCATATCTTGTGGAATCATTAACTGGCGGTGGTGATATAGGAAATGTACTATTCCGTTCAAATCAATTGCCTAGTATTTTTGGATTGTTTCTTACTGCTGGAATATTACTGATACTTGTATTTGTACAAGGAATGAAAGTTGAAATTCCAATTGTTTCTACAAAATATAGAGGATTTTCAGCAGTTTATCCAATCAAATTGATGTATGTTTCTAACATTCCAGTAATTTTAGCATCTGCATTAACTGCAAACGCTGTGTTTGTATTTCAAATGATTTGGTCAAACTTTAACCCTAGAAATAATAATTTCTTTGTGAATTTTATAGCTCAATTTGATCCTACTAACCCCTCTACTCCTGTTGGTGGAATTATTTACTACATTACACCGCCTCGTGGTTTAGATGTTGCAGCACTCGATCCAATGCGTGCTATTGGATATGTTTTGTTTATGGTTGGAATTGTAGTTCTCTTTGGTAGGTTATGGGTATCACTTGGTGGTTTATCTCCAAAGAGTGCAGCTCAAAACTTACTAGATGCTGATGTACAAATTCCTGGATTTAGAAGATCCAACAGACCAGTTGAAGCGTTACTAAACAAATACATCCCATCTGTTACAATTATTGGCTCTATCATTTTAGGACTCTTAGCAGGAGTATCCGATGTACTAGGAGTATTTGGATCTGGAATTGGAATTTTACTTATGGTAGATATTCTCATTAATTATTACACACAATTAGTTAGAGAACAAGTAGAAGTTGTTATGCCACGGTTGGGTGCTTTACTTGGTAGAAAATAAAAAAATCATAATGGTTGGAATCCCCGGTGTTGGGAAAACTTCATTGTTAGAGATTATGGTTGATATTTTAAAGAATCATCAAAAAAATGTAATTGTAATTAATTATGGAACTTTAATGTTTGAAGTTGCTAAAGAAAATGGATTAAAAGATAGGGATGAGTTGAGAAAATTATCTGTAACTGAACAACAACGTCTTCAAAAAATTGCTGCAGAAAAAATTAGTGAACATAATGAGGAAATTGTAATTATTGATACTCACGCTTTCATTAATACTCCTGAAGGTTATTACCCTGGACTTCCACTACATGTTTTGAAAATTATTAAACCTGACAATTTTGTTTCTGTTTCAGCAAAACCTGAAGAAATTTACAATAGAAGAATGAAAGATGAAACTCGAAATAGAGATAAAATAACACTAGCTAACATTAAGAAGGAGCTAGATGTTCAATCTGGTATGATCTCTGCATGCTCTGTAATTACGGGTTCTCCAGTAAGACTTGTTCTTAATACTGAGGGAAATATTACTGAAGCAGCAGATAAAATAATCAAGGCAATAGGATTGTAAAATATGGATTTTAACTTTATTCTACTCTTTATTGACTCGACACTTTTACAACTTCCTGATTTTCTAGGTGGTGGCGGACAGACGGCACTTGGTAGTGATGATCCTATCATTAAAGGTTTGATTCTGTCAATGTTTGCGGTAGCTGGATTTGGTATTATGCTAAATATTTTCAATTCTGCAGTTAGAAGAAAAATGGTTGATCAAACTAAACTAAAGAGAATCATGAAAGAAACCAGAGCTTGGCAAAAAGAAAGAATGGCTGCAATGCGTTCTAAAGATCAAGCAAAATCTGCAGAACTAAACAAAAAATCTTCGTACATGAACAAAATGTCTATGGAGATGATGCAGATGAACATGAGACCAATGTTGATTACTTTTGTACCTTTAATTCTAATTTTCTATCTTGTATTGCCACAACTATTTACGTACACAGTAGCCATTTCCCCAATACCACTAAATGTGATTCCTGGAGACATGTTCCAACTAACTTGTAATGCACAACAAGCTTTGGATACTGCACACATTTGTTATGGCAAAGAAAACCATCTAATGCTCTGGGCTTGGTACTTTCTTGCTTCTATTGCATTTAGTGGAATTATAATGAGACTTACTAAAACCACAATGGATCTAGGTTGACAAAATCTATTGTTATATCTGGCCCTCCTGCAGTCGGAAAAACAACTGTTGCTAAAGGACTAGCTAAAGAATTTAATTTAGAATATCTTAGCGGTGGGGACATTTTAAAAGAAATGGCTAAAGAACAAGGTTTTGATTCTGATGGTGATGATTGGTGGGACACTCAAGAAGGAATGATATTTTTAAATCAGCGTGAACAAAATTCTGAATTTGATGAAAATTTGGATAAAAAATTAATTGCTTTATTTAATAAAGGTGGCATGGTCATTACAAGTTATACCTTACCGTGGTTAATTAATAATGGTGTGAAAATTTGGCTAGAAGGTTCTCATGAAAGTAGTACAAGAAGAATGCAATCCAGAGATAACATGAGCTCAGAAAATGCATATATAATAACAAAATCTCGTTTTGATAAAAATAGAGCATTATACAAAAAACTTTATGGTTTTAGTTTTGGTGAAGATAAATCTGTGTTTGATGTAATTATTAATACTGATACTTTAACTGCCAATCAAGTAATTGATGTTACAACCGAAACGGTGAGAAAATTACTATGACACTTAAGCAACTAGAAAATCTAATTGAAATTGATCAGGATATTACTGATGATGCTTATGGTACTTACTATGATAAACGGACAATTGAACAATTATTAGATAATGGAATTATTCTTTTGGATAAACCACCAGGTCCTACTAGTCATGAAGCTGTGGCCTGGACAAAACGCATTTTGAAACTTGAAAAGATTGGTCATAGTGGAACCCTGGATCCACAAGTCTCTGGTGTTTTACCATTGGGATTGGGTGAAGCAACTAAGGCTTTGGGTGTTTTACTTTATGGTCCTAAAGAATATCATGCATTAGGTAGAATCCACTCGTTACCATCTAAAGAAAAATTGGCTGAAATAATTGAAATGTTTACTGGTGAAATTTTTCAAAAGCCTCCTCAACGTTCTGCTGTAGTTAGACAAACAAGAACTAGAACCATTTATGAATTAGAAATCATTGAACAAAAAGAAAGATTACTTTTAACTAGAATCTTATGTGAAGCTGGGACATACATTAGAAAATTATATTATGACATTGGTGAAGTTTTAGGTCCTGGTGCAACAATGGTTGAACTTCGAAGAAGTAGAGTAGACCAATTTCATGAAAAAGACGGATTAGTAACTTTACATGAACTAGCTGATGCATTTGCTATTTGGGAAGAAAAAAAAGATGATAGTAAACTAATGCAAATGATAAAACCTGTAGAACTTGCATTAAGTGAATTAAAATCCGTAGTAATTCGTGATTCAGCAGTAGATGCAATGTGTCATGGGGCTCAACTTGCAATTCCTGGTGTTTTACAAATATCTCCAAATCTGAAAGTAGGAGATATTGTGGCAATTTATACACAAAAGGGTGAAGCTGTTGCATTAGCTGAATCTACAATGAACGAGAAAGAAATTTGTGATGCTACAAAGGGATATGCATTTGTTACAAAGAGAATAATTATGACTCCAAACACTTATCCAAAAAAATGGAGAACCAAACCTACTTCTCCAAAGGAATAAAACATACTAAATTTATTTTTAAGGAATTGTTAGCAAAAAGTCTTATTATTTTTATTTGTGTTGGCATAATAGCAGGATTTGCATTTGGCATTTATGTTATTGATTTTAAAACTACAACTCAATTAGTTTTTGTTGAAGGTTCATCTCTTTCTATTGTTACTGAAAAATTTAATTTTAAACAAAATGAATCAATACAAATTAGAATTATAAATTCAGGAACCAACGAAATAATTTTTTCTGATTCATCATATGGTTTAAAAATAACTGGTTTATCTGGAATATTGATATATTCTCCAATATCTATGCAAGTAATTTCTACTTTGTATTCTGGAGATGAAGTTACTTTATCCTGGGATCAAATTAAAAATGATGGTAACACTGCATTAGAAGGTGTTTACAAAATATCTTCTAAAGGAATAGACAAAGACGGAAATACTGTAGAGAAATCAACTACCGTAACACTTTGGAAGTAATTTCAAGTGTTGATAATAACATAATTTATAATTACATTTTATGAAATAGAATCGTCGCAAGACTTCTGCCGAGGTCGCCTAGCCTGGTAGGGCGCGCGCCTGGAAATTGTTTAACCATAAAGCGCGTTCTCGAAAGGGAACGGGAGTTCAAATCTCCCTCTCGGCGCCATTTTATTTTTCTAATTTTTCAATAATTTCATTAAACTTCCAAGGTCCACATTGTGCATTTGTATCTTCATTCTCAAACATACCCATTTTTTGTAATTGATTAATCACATGTACTGAAAATGGTAGTGCACCTGTAGCTCCTGGTGAGTTATAATTTAAAATATGAAATGATGAATTTCCTTGTAATAATATTACATCTGGAACAAATTTTCCGTATTCATCAATTACTGATGATCTTATTCCAGAAGTTCCCTTTACTGTAATTTCTTTTGGATTAATTTTTGGAATAAATTGTTTAACTCTTTTGATCATTACTGTTTTTGATATTGATGATTGAATTTCACTAAAAGCAAGTTCTTGAAATTGTTTATCAAATATTGTTTTTCTTGCACCTGAACCTAACATTTCAAGAATTTTTGGAATGAATTTTTTGATATTTTCTGTAATCTCATATCCATATGGACTGAATACTGGAACTGCATTTGGTCCAATTTCACAACTTCCATCTACTCTAACTATCCAGTGCGGATCTAAAAATGGATAATCTGGAAATTCAGGAACTGAGTATACGCTTGTTTTAGTTAAATTGTGATATTTTTTTGGAGTTTTCCAGTATTCCCCTCTAAAATGTACATCTGTAAGGTTTTTTCCAACTCCCATGTTATGTGCAATATTGATTGCTTGACCTCCTGCGGCATTAATCAAAAAATTTGTAAATATTTTATTATCTCCATTAATTGTTATTTCCCACTTATCATTATTTTTTTTTATTTGAGTTATTTTTTTATTAAAAAGGAAATTAATTCCATTTTTTTTACTATCATTCATAATTGAATTTGTTAATGTAGAATAATCTGTTGAACCATCTCTATGCACATAAAGTGCTGCTTCACATTTTATTTCCGGTTCACTTTTTTTTAATTCCTTTTTATCTATTAACTTAATATCAGTTTCTTCTAATCCATTTTCTATTCCCCATTTTAGATATTTTTCTAGAACTTTGATTCCTTTTTCATCTAGTGCTACTTCTATAACTCCATCTTCTTTGAATGGTAAATTATGTAATTTAGAATATTCTTTCCACATTTCATAACCATGAAATGCTGAATTTGCAAATAGTTTTTTCTTTTCAGGATTGTACAGATATGGCGCATGAACTTTTCCAGTATTTCTACCACTAGTGTGTTGTGCAACACTATTTTCTTGTTCAATGACTGCAATATTTTTTGATTTATTTAGAAATGATAAAAAATATGAAATCGAAGTGCCTAAAATACCTCCGCCAATTATAATTAAATCAAAATTATCTTTCATTAGTTTTAGTCCGTTTTACTTAATATTAAATTAAATTTCCGATGATTAAGATTAATATCTAATATAATTTTGAGTTTCATCATGATGCCAGATAAATGTTCAGTTACAGAGGAAGGAAATCAATGTGTCAATCCTCCTGAATTTATAGTATCTATTGTTGATGAAAAAGATGAATACATGTTTGGGTTAACTTGTCAAAAACACAAATCTATTGTTAGTGGTAAACTTGGAATTTTACAAAATGAAGGAAAAATACACAATGGAAAAATTTGTTTTTCTCCTGTAAAATCAATTGGTACTGACTGTGTTCATGGTAATGTTGATGATTTTGTTCAAATTGATATGAAAAAATTCTAATAATTTACTTTTTTACAGTAATTATTGCTTTTTGACTTATTATCTGATATAATCAAAATTGATGATGTGTTAATAATTACTAAAAATACTGCTGCAACTTGCGAAATTCGTAGTAATTCGCTTACTATACGTCAAAAAGAAAAATGGATTACAATTGGAGACAATGACGGTCCAGCACATATTCACATCAATTCTGAAATTATTACATCTGCAGAATTTATTCAAGAACAAAAGCCTGATAAACTTAATTTTAGTATACAATTTTTTGATAAAAATAATGAGCGTACTGTTACTGCATTTTTTACAAAGATGTATGATCAATCAAATAATTTATTTTCTGAAAGAAAAACCCTCTATGATTTATTACATAGAAAATATTCCTCTAAAATTGAATTTTAAAAAAAATCTTGTCTGAAAAAGACAAGCAAAAAAGTATCAATTTTCTGATTCTTTTTTCTTTTTGTTTTTTTCAGTTTGAATTTTTGCTAATTCTAATTCTTCGTTAGTATGTTTGAATTTTTTCAACTTGATTCAGTTTTACAATTATGATATAAAAACTCAACAATATCTAGTATCTTTACTTACGCGTGATAGTTAGTACCCTATTGAATAAATTGGTTTTTTACCACTCATTCCTAAAATTAAATTTTTGGTAGTAATTTCTGCCATTTTGCTTCTAGTTTCCTTTGTAGAACTACCAACATGTGGTGCTAATACTACATTTTCTAATTTAAGAAATTGATGATTTTTATTTATTGGTTCTTTTTCAAATACATCTAATCCTGCCCCTGAAATTATTTTTTGTTTTAATGCTAATGCAAGTTCTTTTTCATTTACAACTTTACCTCGTGATGTATTTATCAAAAACGATGTCTTTTTCATTTTTTTAAAAATTTTCATATTAAACATTTGATCAGTTTCTATTGTGTGTGGAACATGAATTGATATTATATCAGCCTGAGAAATTAATTTTTTAAATGCAATATATTTTACTCCCAATTTCTTTTCTTCTGTTTTAGAAATTTGTTTTCTGTTATAGTATATTATTTTCATATCGAATGCTTTTGCTCTTTTTGCAAGTGTTTTACCAATTCTACCAAGACCAATTATACCTAAAGTTTTACCTTGAAGATCTAACCCTACATAATCATATGCTCCGTAGATTTGATTCCATTTTCCTTTTCTAATTAGTCTGTCTCCTTCTGAAATTCTTCTTAACCCATCAATCAATAATGCAAATGCCATGTCAGCTGTTGCATTTGTTAATACTTCTGGAGTATATCCTACTCTAATTTTCTTTTTTTTTGCAAATTTTATATCGATATGATCGTATCCAACACTAAATGTACTGATTACTTTCAGATTTTTTGCTGATTGAATTATCTCTTTGTCTATTTTATCGTATGGAAAACAAATTAATCCATTTACATCTCTTATTTTTAATTTTAATGTATTTTGAGGTATTGGTATTTTTCCTTTATGTATTTCAATTTGAAATTTCTTTTTTAACTCTTTTAATGCAAAATCATGCAATGTTCTTGTAAGAAATATTTTTTCCTTCATTAGTCTTCAGATTTATCTCAAACCATTTATACGATTTCTTTGTATCAATATCATGTCTTCTAAAATCGAGGAGGAAGAATTTGCTATTTGTATAGATTGTGGTAATTCTATTGAAAAATGTGTATGTGTGTGCCCTTACTGTGGTGAACGTGATAAATGCGAATGTGCATTATTTGAAGCAGCAACAGGTGGATAATTGAATAGTTGTTTATCATGTGGTTATTATTTGAAACAATGTTGTGAGTTGTTGTGAATACTGATTTTACTTGGTTAATTGGTGGACCGCAAGGAAGTGGAGTGGAATCTGCTGCTAATATTTTTTCCAAAGTTTGTGCTCAAATGGGATATCAAATATTTGGTAAAAGAGAATTTTATTCAAATATCAAAGGAGAACATAGCTACTTTACAGTTCGAGTTTCTGATCAAAATATTCATTCCAATGTTAATGATGTAAATTTAATGGTTTCATTTGATGCTGAAACAATCTTTCGTCATTTTGATGAAATTTCTTCTAATGGTGGAATTATTTATGATTCTGAATTAGAAAATACAGATACTGGTAGAGTTGGAACTTTGGATGAACCTTTCAAGGAGAGATTACATAAATTACTTGAATCAAAAAATAAACCATTTACAATTGCAGGAGTACTAGAGGTAGCAAAGGAAAAAGGAGTAAAACTTTATCCAGTTTCTTTCAAGAGTTTACTTCAAACTCTTTCTGAAGAAGTTGATAATCCTAGATTGCGTGGTTTAGTTAGAATGTACAATATACTTGGTGTCTCATTATCATTAGGATTGATAAAAATGCCATCTAATTCGTTAGTTGATTCAATTGATGATACCTTTTCTAAAAAACCACAAGTTGCAGAGATTAACAAGCAAGCTGCAAGTTTTTCTTACAATTATGCATCAAGTACTTTTGAAAATTTTGATCATGTTTTAACTGGTGTACCAAAGCAACCTAACACAATTCTTGTTCAAGGCCATTTTGGAACATCTCTTGGCAAAATGGTTTCTGGTTGTAGATTCCAATCATATTATCCAATTACTCCAGCATCTGATGAAAGTGTTTATTTAGAATCGAATGAAATTTTGGAAATTGAAAATGATAGACCTGGTTCTATTATTGTTATTCAAACTGAGGATGAAATTTCTGCAATAGGTATGATGATTGGTGCTGCTCTTACTGGAACTCGTTCATCTACTTCCACTTCTGGGCCTGGATTTGCCTTAATGACTGAGGCACTTGGCTGGGCTGGAATTAATGAAGTAGCAGTTGTAATTACTCTGTACCAAAGAAGTGGACCTTCGACTGGATTACCTACTCGTCATGGTCAAGATGATTTACTTTTTACCGTATTTGCAGGATGTGGTGATTTTCCAAAAATAGTTTATGCTTCAGGTGATATTGAAGAGAGTTTCTACGATACTGGTAATTGTTTCAATTATGCTGATGAATATCAAATTCCTGTAATTCACATGATGGATAAATTTTTGTCAAGTTCTGTTGTAACTTGTAAAAAATTTAATCCAAAGAAAATTTCAATTAATCGTGGTAAATTATTAGATAAGGTTGAAGGTGAATACAAACGATTTGCATTTACTGATGATGGAATTTCGCCACGTTCTAAACTCGGAATGGATAATGGTGTGTTTTGGAATACTGGTGATGAATCTGATGAATATGGACACATTACAGAAGATCCACAAATTCGCATAAAGATGATGGATAAGAGAATGTCTAGATTAGATTTAGCATTAAAAACTATTCCAGTATCTGATCAAGCTATATCATTTGGAATTCATGATTATACAATAATTTCTTGGGGTTCTACAAAGGGTCCTATTCTTGATGCACAAACTATGTTAAAAAAAGAAGGTATTGACATTGGATTTATACAAATAAAATTACTACATCCATTTCCTACAGAATATGTTAAATCACTAGTCAAGGATGCTAAAGTATTGATTGACATTGAAGCAAATCATTCTGGACAATTAGGTAAGATCTTTAAGCAAAACATTACTCGAGATATTGATTATTATATTTTAAAATATACTGGAAGAGGAATGACAAGTACTGAAATTTATGATTCTTTAAAGAAAATTGTCGAAAATAAATCTTCAAAGAGGGAGATTCTAAGTCATGGCGCTTAAACTTACTGATTACAAAACTGATGTACACAATGATTGGTGTCCAGGATGTGGTGATTTTGGTATTGTAAATGCTTTGCAAATGGCATTAGCTGAAATGGGAATTGAACGTGATAAAGCTACTATTTTTTCGGGAATTGGATGTTCTGGAAAAACATCTCATTTCATTAACACATATGGTGTTCATACATTGCATGGTCGAGTTCTAACTTTTGCCCAAGGTGCCAAACTAGCAAATCCTGATATGACTGTTGTTGCAGTTGGTGGAGACGGAGATGGATTGGGAATTGGTGCAGGTCATTTTGTAGGAGCTGGTAGAAGAAATATCGATATGACTTACATTATTTTTGATAATGGTGTTTATGGATTAACAAAGGGACAAGCATCTCCAACCCTCAAACTAGGTGAGAAAACAAAATCACTTCCATCACCCAATACAAATTCTAATGTAAATCCAATTGGGTTAGCAGTAGTTAGTGGTTTTACATTTATTGCACGTGGATATTCTTATGATGTTAGACATCTCAAAGATTTAATTGTGAAAGCAGTTAAACACAAAGGTCTTTCATTTCTTGATGTATTGCAGCCATGTCCTACTTACAATGATATTAACACCAGAGATTGGTATGCTGGTGTCGATTTAGCACAAGAATCTATGGAAAGACATTCTAGAATTTACAAACTTGAAGATACAAATTTTGATCCGACTGTAAATTATGCTGATGAAGTTGAAGTTAATGAAAAACTTTCTCAAGCTTTGATAAAATCACTTGAATGGGGAGATAAAATCCCAACAGGTGTTTTCTATCAAAATGAATTAGTTTCTCCTTTCAGTACAAGATTGATTGACAAAATTCCAAATTATCTTGAAAATCCACCTGCAAAACAAATCATATCTGAAAATGGATTACCAAATACTGATATTTCTAAAATTCTTGATTCTCTAAATGTATAATTAAGATTCTGTTAAATTTCTTTTTTAATTTCTTCCCAGGTATCTCCTCTAAATGTAAATTCCTTATCTTTTGTTTTTGCTATATCTAATCTCCATCTAACTGATTCAATATCGAATTTGTAATTAACTTCTTTAATTCCTTGTGGAAGTTTTTGAGGATCAAGATGGTGTGGTAATAATTCTATTACAAAGTCTATTTTTTCTATTGCATTATTAAACCACTGTCTATCAACTACATCAACTGTAAATACAATTCTTGGATTTCCTGCAAAATTAATTTTAATCTTTAATGCATTACGACTACCCCGTCTTCGTTTGTATTCTTTTAAAACATCTTTTACTTTTTCCCAGCGTTTAAAATCAAACCATTTGAAAAATGATTCATTAAATTCTAAGGGAATATCAATATCTAGAAAACTTACAAAATTCTCATCATTATTTTCTATCTCTTCTTGTAGCACTGTAAATCTAGAACTTAGAAATCCATAGAGTACTTCTATCTCCCACGGTGATATGCCATAATACTCTAATTTTGTTTTTAGTGATTCTGACAATAACACGATCTACGTAAATTTGTAATTAAATCTTCAATTTTTATTAAATCAGCTCAAAATATTAAAATTATATAGACAACTCTAGTGGGTTAAACATGAAGAAAGAATTTGTTGTAAAAAGCATTGATTCAGCCCCAGATGGAGCGCCATATGTTATACTTTCACTATCTTCACTCAAAGATCTTAAAGATGGAAATCAAAATCCACCTGCTGCTTTTGGCTCTCCAAAGGTTATGGGATTTTCAAACATGAATGATATGATGAAAGATCTTAACAAGATGATGTCTGGTGCTGGTATGGGTATGCAATCCGGAATTACTCAATTAAAAGTTGAAATGCATGAATACAAAGAGATGAATCTTTCAGTTGGCGATAAAGTATTTCTTGAATTAACTAAAGCCGAAACTCTTGGTGTTTAGATAATTTTTCTTTAATTTATTCTCAAATAGTATTAAAAAACTTCCAACCATACAATATCATTACAGTTCCAATTACAAATAACATTGGTTTCCATGCAAATACTGGAATTCCTGGAGTTGCAAGTTTTACTTTATAGTTATCTATTACTCCTGTAATATTTTTTTTAATTTTATCGTGCCAAATATTGCAATCTACTTGATATTTTTTTAAAATTTCCACAACTTCATACACTACAGGAGTTCTTTGTGAAAACAAATGTTGAAGATAATCTCTTGATACTTCCACTTCTGCATGAATTCCAATTTTTCCATCTTCTAAATCTACCATTCTGATATGCATCTCCCAAGGTTTTTTTAATTTCAAATTTATTCCACTACCAATTTGATCAGGTTGTTTGTGTTCTAATTTTACTTTGGTAAATCCCTCTGCTGTAAATATTTTCATCAAATCTTCAAAACTTTTTTTAACAACAATATGAAGTTGTTCTACTCCCTCTCTATTATCTACATGAATTATATGCTTTAATCCATCAATAAATGAGATAGTTTTTGGATATGTTGTCAAGTATTCCATGTCTTTTATCTTAAATTCCTCTATTTAAAAAAACTTATTTTGTATATTGATTTTTTGGTGGATTTGTAAGACCTCTAACGTAAACACATTGTTCTGGTGCTATTGCCATCTCTGAAGAATTTATTTTTCTATCCGTGAGTTTTGCTCCTGAATCTCTCACTATTGCAAATGGTCTTGATTCATCAGCTTCTCCCATTTTGTGATTTGCAATTGTTGCAAGATTATCTACCACCGCTTGAAATGTAACTTTTAATGGATTTCCATCAAGATCTTTTTTGGATCTCATGTCTAATACTGGCTCTATTCCTGCACAAGATACTGCAACTCCTGATGTTCCAATTCTTGCTGGCATTAACCTACTATCTACTAAAATAACTCCTACATGAATTAATAATTTTAAGAAAACTTTTCTTCGAATTTGTTCTGCAATTAGATAAGGATTAGTTGGGTATAGAATTGCTTTACCTTCTTTTACATTTGATTTATCAATTCCTGCATTTGGTGCCATATATTATCTGCTGACGTAATAACGAATCCTCCTATACCTCCAAAAATTTTATCTGATTCTCTAATGATAATTTCTGCAATTTCTGGTTTTAATCTATATTCCTCTGCAATTTTTATGCCATATTCTGATGTTTTTATTTTCTCCAAATCTACAATTCTTCCTTGTGAATTTGATACATATTTTGTAGAAATTACTATTACATCACCTTCTTGTAATTTCGTTTCATTTTTTTCTAAAGTATTTGTTAAAGCTTCAAAAATATCAAATTTATTTTCCATTCTTTCTGCCTGAAGTGGTAATACTGTTAATTGCACAATATTCTATGAATTCTGTTTCTTTTTTATTGTTCTGAAAAGCTTTTAATCCCAAGAGCGAGCTTTTTGAATCATGAATATAGTTGAGAAGATCCTTGCACGTGCCTCAGGTAAGTCCTCAGTAGCACCTGATGATGTGGTTTTTGCTGATGTCGATAAAGTAATGATGCATGATGTATCTGGACCTGGTGTAATCAAGGTTTTTGATAAATTAAAAAACAAGGAATGCAGTTGATAATATTATGGGATCCAACAAAAGTTGGGTAGCTGAAGACTCATTTCGTACCATCAGCTGATAAACTATCTGCAGAAAATATTGTAAAATTATCAAATTTCACAAAAAATTATGGTATTGAAAAACATTTCAAATATGGAATGGGTCAATATGGTATATGTCATACCATATCTCATGAACAAGCGATGGTAATGCCTGGTGATGTTTATGTTGGTGGTGATTCTCATACAAATACAACTGGAGCTTTAGGTGCATTTGCAGTTGGTTTAGGTCATACTGATATTGCATATGTTTTGTTAAATGGAAATATTTGGTTTAAAGTTCCAGAAACCTACTATTTCAAACTAAATGGAACGTTACCTAATCATGTGATGGCAAAAGATTTCATTCTAAAAATAATTGGTGAAATTGGAAATGATGGTGCTGCATATCAAACAATGCAATTTGGTGGAAGTGGAATTGATGCCATGTCTGTTGAAAGTAGACTGACTTTATGTAATATGACAACTGAAGCAGGAGCTAAAAATGGAATTGTTGAACCTGATCAAAAGGTGGTTGACTATCTTTCTGCTAAAGGTGCAACAAATATGAGGTTAGTACACGGAGATGCAGATACAGAATATTCTAAACTCTTTGAATTTGAAAGTTCAGAAATAGAACCAATGATTGCAAAACCATTTTCACCTGACAATACATGTGTTGTAGGTGAAGCTCCTTCAGTGGAATTGGATAAATCATACATTGGATCATGTACTGGTGCAAAATACGAAGATTTGGAAGCTGTAGCAAAAATACTCAAAGGAAGAAAAGTAAAGATTAGAACTGAAATATTGCCTGCAGCAATTTCAATTTACCAACGCGCTATGGAAAATGGTCTGTTGAAAATTTTCTTAGATGCTGGTGCTACTGTTGGACCACCTACTTGTGGTGCCTGCTGTGGTGCACATATGGGCGTATTGGCAAAAGATGAAATCTGTATTAGTACCACAAACAGAAATTTCCCAGGTAGAATGGGTCACGTTGAATCACAAACCTATCTTGCCTCTCCAATGGTTGCAGCAGCTTCTGCAGTTACTGGAAAAATTACTGACCCTAGGGATTTGCTATGAAGGGAAATATCATAAAATATGATCGTGATAATATCGACACTGATGTAATTATTCCTGGTCAATATCTTAAAGTTCATGATTATGCAGAATTAGCAACTCATGCAATGGAGGGATTAGATCCTGATTTTCATTCTAAAGTGAAAGAAGGTGATTTTATTTTATCTGGAAAGAATTTTGGATGTGGTTCATCTCGTGAACATGCTCCAATCGCATTGTCTCAGTCTGGGATAAAAGCAATTCTTGCTTTATCTTTTGCAAGAATTTTTTACCGAAATTCTGTTGATGGCGCATTTTTGCTACCTATTGAAATTTATCAAGATGCTTATGATGGAATTTCTGAAGGTGATGAAATTGATATTGATATTTCAAAAAATCAAATAAAAAATATTACAAAAAATCAAACATACAAAATGAAACCCTTCTCTGAAATTATTGGAAAAATAATTGCAGCCGGTGGTTTATTCAAGTATAAGCCAGATCAGGATTAAAATGGGAAAAACACTTTTTGAAAAGATTTGGGAATCTCATGTTGTTGTTGAAAAACAAAATGAACCCACTTTAATTTACATTGATAGACATCTAGTTCATGAAGTTACATCTCCTCAAGCATTTGAAGGATTACGTATGAATAATAGGAAAGTACGACGTCCAGATTTGACAATTGCTACTATGGATCATAATGTTCCCACCAGTAATCGCTCTTTACCTATATTGGATCAAACTTCTGCTGTTCAAATTAAAACACTAAAGAACAATTGTAAAGATTTTGGAATTAAATTATTTGATATTGACAGTCCAAATCAGGGAATTGTTCATGTAATTGGACCTCAATTAGGTATAACTCTACCTGGTTCCACTATTGTTTGTGGTGATAGCCACACTTCAACTCATGGTGCATTTGGTGCGTTGGCATTGGGAATAGGAACTAGTGAAGTTGAACATGTATTGGCATCTCAAACATTATGGTTAGAAAAGCCAAAAACATTTGAAGTTAGAGTTGAGGGAAAAAGAAGCAATCCTCATGCAGTAACTGCTAAAGATATTATTTTATCAATAATCAAAAATATTGGAACTGCTGGTGGAACTGGTACTGTCATTGAGTATCGTGGAGAAGGAATAACTGATCTTTCTATGGATCAGCGAATGACAATTTGTAATATGTCTATTGAGGGAGGAGCTCGTGCAGGATTAATTGCACCTGATGACAAGACCTTTGATTATTTACGAGATAGGGAATATACCCCAAAAAACTATGAATCTCTTGTAGATTCCTGGAAAAAAACCCTAACAACAGACTCTGACGCAATTTTTGATAAAACATTTACTTTAGACATTAATGATATTGCACCACAAGTAAGTTGGGGAACAAATCCTGGAATGACTTGCGATGTAGATGAATCTATTCCATCTCCAGATGAATTTTCAAACGGTGATGCAAATCAAAAGAGGGGAGCTGAAAAAGCTCTTGAATATATGGCTCTTAAATCTGGAACTATGATCGAGGATATAATGATTGATAGAGTGTTTATTGGATCTTGTACTAATGCAAGATTAGAAGATCTTATTGAGGCTTCAAAAATTGTTAAAGGAAAAAAAGTTGCATCAAATATTAATGCAATGGTGGTTCCTGGTTCTCAAATGGTAAAAAGACAAGCTGAGGAAATGGGATTAGATAAAATTTTTATTGATGCTAATTTTGAATGGAGAGAGGCTGGATGTAGCATGTGTTTAGGCATGAATCCTGATATTTTATTACCTGGAGAGAGATGTGCCAGTACATCAAATAGAAATTTTGAAGGAAGACAAGGTACTGGTGGTAGGACTCATCTAGTTAGTCCTGTGATGGCTGCAGCAGCAGCAATTTATGGTCATTTTGTAGATGTTAGAAAATTGGATTTCAATTAGTATGAAACCATTTCAAAATGTAAAAAGTATTGTCACTCCACTAGATAGGGTGAATGTTGACACTGATCAAATTATCCCAAAACAATTTCTAAAGTTAGTTCAAAAATCTGGATTTGGTAAATTTCTATTTTTTAATTGGAGATATGATGAAAACGAAAATGTGAAATCTGATTTTATCTTAAATGATTCAAAATATAATGGATCAAAAATTCTAGTTACAGGTGATAATTTTGGTTGTGGTTCTAGCAGAGAACATGCTGTATGGGCTTTAGATGATTATGGATTTTCTGTAATTATTTCATCCTCTTTTGCAGATATTTTCTTTAGTAATTGTTTCAAAAATGGAATACTTCCAATTTCACTGGAATTAAAAATGGTAGAAAGATTATTGCATGAAACTAATCCAATTGAAATCGATTTACAAAATCAACTTATTAAAACTACTTCTGAAAATATTCCATTTGAAATTAATTCTCATAAGAAAAAAATTCTTTTGGATGGATTAGATGATATTGAACAAACTTTTCAATACGAGGATAAAATATCTGAATTTGAAGAAAAATCTACAGTCCCATCTGTTTTATGATTTTCGTCACTAATTTCTCGTTTCTCTCTAAAATTATTGGAGATTCTGCGTCAATCCACTCTCTTTCTCCAATATCATAGGCACTTACCTTGCCTTCTTTAGATAATTGTTGTAATATGTCAAATGATAGATTAATTTGTTTTGTCTTCTTCATTTTTATTTTTTGAATGATTTCTTTTCCTAACATGTAGACTCCCAAACATTCTGATAATTGTAATTTAATTACCGGTTTTTCCTTAAATTCTTTGATTATTCCATTCTCAACAATTGCAAAACCTGTTTCTTCTTTTCTTTTTGTTCTAGTAGCAATACATGCAAAACTATTTTTTTCTTTGAATGTTTCTCTCATCTTTTTTATATCTATTGCACATAGATTATCTACAAACCATAATAAAAATTCTGATTCATCTTTGAGTTCTTTTTCAATGTGAAGCAAATCCCCTCCAGTACCATTTTGTGAATCTTGAACAAATTTTATGTTTTTTTGCTCTCCATAGTAATTTTTAATTTGACCGCCTAAGCCATTGTAATCTGAAATTATGATTATTTCTTTTATGAAATTGAATGATTTCAAATATTTTATAACATAATCAATCATTGGTTTTCCATTAATTGATATCATTGCTTTTGGAAAATATTCTGTATATGGTTTTCCGCGTGTACCTTTGCCGCCTGCTAAAATTATAGCTTTCACAATCTAACGGTAAGATTTCTGTTTTCTTGTTCTTGCACCAGGTCCGCCAAATTTCTTTGGTTCTTTTTGTCTGGCATCCCCGCTTACTAGATATTTATCAAAATCATCAATTCGTTTTCTGAGATCTTCTCTGGTGGACTTTGGGAAAGGATGATCTTTTGGATCTTTTTTAGATTTTGTCCAGCCTATGAGTGCTCTTGTAATTGCAGTTGCAATTGCACTGGCTTGTCCCATATATCCTCCGCCTCTTACTCTTACAGAAATATCAATTTTCTCTCTTAAATCGCCTGCAATTTCAAGTGGTGCTAAAATAACTTCACGAGCGATTTCTTGTGGAATCATTTCAACTGGAACATTGTTAATTCTAACTTTGCCTACGCCTTTTGTAATGTAAACGTGAGCACTTGCAGTTTTTCTAGTTGCAAAATAAATCTCAGTTTTTGGAATCATTTTATTCAGTCCATCCTATTACTCTACATAATTCTGCAAATGTTGTATAATTAGATGCTTCTTTTGTGATTAGTGCTTTTTCAAATTGAATTTTTTCTAATGGTTTTGTATCGTTTGGTACGCCGATGTATGTTCTTAGTCTCTGATATGCTAATTTACCTGATGGCTTTTTATCAAATGGTAACATCTGGCGAATCATTTTTGCAATAAGTGTATCTGGTCTTCTGTAGTGTATAGGTCCATGTTTGTAGTTTATTACACTGTTAATATCTAAAAAGATTCTATATTCTCTAATTTGATTTGCTCTTGTTCCACTCATCATAATTTTTTCACAATTGATAACTGTAACTCGTTGTCCTTGTAATAGTAATTTAGCAACATTTGATGATAATCTACCTGCAATGTGATTTGTTGCATCTACTACAACGGGTCTATCTGTTCTGACAACTATTTGTTGTTTAGAAGTATTTGAATTTCTTCCAGCAGGTTTGTTAATTCTTCCGTTAGCCAAGTAGTACAACTCCCTTTCCTGTAGGATTTTGTTTGATTAAATCTGAATGTGAAATTAACTTGCCTCCATTTTGTAATACTTTAGTTGCTGCAGCACTTGAAATTGAAAATGCACATAATGTAATTTTATGTGATATGTTGCCTGTTGCTAGAACTTTACCAGGAAATACCACCGTATCGTTTTCTTTAGTTAGCTGACTTATTCTATTCAAATTGATGTCTCTTCTTGCAATTGATGTTTTTAGTGCATATTCTGCTAATTTTCCCCAAATTGGAGCGTCATTTTTAGTTGATGCTTTTTTGAGATCACTTGCCATGCGTATAACAACTTGACTAGTCATGTGAATAATGCGACTTAAAACCCAAATATAATGTCTATGCTTGTATTATTCTTTCAAATTGTTGATCATATCTTTGAATTCAACAATTCTTCTACTTACTTCGTTTACACCTTCAAGAACTATTTGTTCGGGATTTAGTGCACCTGTTGACTCTACTGTAAGTATTTTCTCATCATCTTTGTCTGTATCTACGAGTGTAGATATGTTTGAGGCATTCCACTTTGCATGTTCTGTTCCCCGTCCTAGTCTTGCATAGCATTCAACTTTAATTTTTTGACCTGGAGCTAATTGAACAATTGGAATTTTGTCTGAAACTGGTTTTACTGTATCATCTTCAGATGATAATTCATTAGATAACACATTCCTAGTTGTATCTGATTCACCAGCGTCTAAAACTAACAGAATTTTATCTGATTCATTAAATTTTTTCAAATCTGTTTTTAATGGAATTAATCCTAATCTATGTGCTAATGCTTCATCTTGTAACACTGATGTATTTTCAATAATATCCACTGTATCAATTGCAAAAACTGGAACTCCGTTTAAGCATACACGTCTTAACGCATTTGAATATTGTATTGGAATACCTTTTAGCTTGATAGATATTTTTTTAGAATCTTTACTAATTACTTCTAACGATGACAAATCTTCTTGAAATTTGCTAGAAAGCACATAAAAATCTAGCTAGTTTTACGCATAGATAAATAGTAAATTATAGTATCTATTTTAGAAATGGCTGATACGACTGTAGTTCGATATTCATTTGGGGGAGAAAAATTCGAAATTTTAGTAAAACCTGATCCTGCTTTAGATTACAAATTGGGTAAAAAGAAGGATATTTCTGTTGTTTTGATATCTGATGAAATTTATACTGATTCTGGAAAAGGTACAAAACCATCTACAGAAAAATTACTTGCAGCCTTTAAGACTGAGGATAAAACTGAAATTGCTCAAATAATGTTTGAAAAAGGCGAACTTAACCTAACTACTGATCAAAGAAGAAAAATGATTGATCAAAAGAAAAAACAAATTGTCGAATATATTGCTAAAACTTATGTTGATCCTAGAACTCACTTACCTCATCCTCCATTACGAATTGAATTGGCACTCAAAGATGGTCGTGTATCAATTGATCCTCAGAAAAGTGTTGAAGAACAAGTAAATGAAATTGTTGAAAAACTTCGTTCAATAATTCCATTGAAATCTGAAAATCTTCAATTAGAAATTACTATCCCTGCACAATATATTTCTCAATCTTTTTCCGTTTTGAAATCTATAGGTTCTCTAAAAAAAGAAGAATGGCAAAATAATGGTTCATTAAAAGCAATACTTGAAATACCCGCAGCAGCAAGGCCCAACGTGATTGACAGATTAGGTTCTATTACGAAAGGTTCTGCAACTGTTGAGGTATTGAAATAATGGCAGATAGGCGTAAATATGTTATTCCAGGCGATATTGTAACAAGTGGACCGTTTAGACCTGAACAAAATGTTATACTCGAAGGAAATGATATAATTTCTACAGCTGTAGGTATTTCTGAAATTTATGAGGACTCTGTTAAAGTCATTCCTTTAACTGGAAAATATCTTCCTAAAATTAATGATCTTGTAATTGGCAAAGTTGTTTCTCATACTTCATTATCTTGGGAATTGGATATCAATTCTTGCTATATTGGATTTTTGCCTGCAATGGATGTTTTCGGACGAGATTTCTCTACTCATGCTGATGAACTTTCAAGTAAACTCAAAACAGGAGATCTTGTAGCAGCTAGAATCGCAAACTTTGATAGAACTCGTGATCCTCTCATAACAATTTCTGATAGAGATTTAGGTAAAATTGATGATGGTATTTTAATAAAAATTTCACCAAACAAGGTTCCACGTTTAATTGGCAAAAAAGGTAGTATGATTCAGATGATTGAAATGGCTACAAATGCTGCTGTAACAATTGGTCAAAATGGTTGGGTTGTAGTTTCATGTGAAACACCTAAAGGATTATCTAAAGCCAAAAAAGCAATTGAAATGGTTAATGAAAAAGCACATATTGCTAATTTGACTGATTTGGTTAAAGACATGTTAGATGAAAAGGATGAATCATAATGGGTGGACGAGATGCAAACATGGTTTTATTGGACAAAAATGGCATTCGCTGTGATGGACGTAAAGTAGACGAACCAAGAAGGATTATGATTAGAGCTGGTGGATTAAAAAATGCTGATGGCTCTGCTTACATTGAATTTGGCGATAATAAAATTTTAGTTGGTGTGTTTGGCCCAAGGGATGTTCATCCAAAACACATGTCAAATACTGATACTGGAATTCTTAGAGTAAGATACCATATGGAACCATTTTCTGTTGGCGAAAGAAAGAATCCTGCTCCTTCTAGAAGAGAAATTGAAATTTCTAAAGTAATCAAAGAAGCACTTGAACCTGCTGTTATGTTGGAAAAATTCCCAAGAACTGCAGTAGATGTATTCATTGAAGTTTTACAAGCTGATGGTGGAACTAGATGTGCAGCACTTACTGCAGCATCTGTAGCATTAGCTGATGCTGGTATTCCAATGCGAGATATGGTTGCAGCAATTGCAGCAGGCAAAGTTGCTGATACTGTAATTCTCGATGTTAACAACGAAGAAGATCAAGCAGGTCAAGCAGATATGCCGATTGGATATATGCCAAGTCTTAAGAAAATTACCTTATTACAATTAGATGGTGTCTTAACTCCAGAAGAATTCAAAAAATGTGTAGATGTTGGAGTTAAAGGATGTGAACTTGTTTATGAACTCCAGAAGAAGGCACTTCATGACAAATATTTTGGAAATAGAGGAGATTAAAAATGACCAGTGTTTCTGTTATTGACGAATTAAAAAAGGCACAAATTCTAGAATTATTAAAACAAGGAAAAAGAATTGATGGCAGAACACTAGATGAACCTAGAAAATTAAAAATTGAAACAAATGCAATTCCTAAAGCAAATGGTTCTGCTAGAGTTTACCTTGGTGACACTGAAGTAATTTGTGGTGTTAAAATTCAACCTGATAGACCTTTCCCAGATTCTGGTGACAAAGGACTTTTCATTTGTACAGCTGAACTTTTACCACTTTCACATCCAACTGTTGAAACTGGTCCTCCACAACCTCCTGTAATTGAATTAGCGAGAGTTACTGATAGGGGAATTAGAGAAAGTCATATGATTGATGTATCCCAATTAGTTATTCAAAAAGATAAATCTGTAATTGGTGTGTTTGCTGATGTTGTAGTTGTTGATCAAGATGGTAATTTGTTTGATGCATGTTCTTACGCTGCAACTGCTGCATTACTTACATCAAAAACTCCAACATGGAAAATGGTTGATGATAGCCCCTCAATTGTTGAAGGCGGAGAAAAACAATTACCTGTAAATACAATTCCTGTATCTGTAACTATGGGAAAAATTGGAAATTATATTGTAGTTGATCCTAATGGGGATGAATCGGAAAGCATGGATGCAAGAGTTACAATTACTACTGATTCTAATGGCAACATCTGTGCATTACAAAAAGGCGGCAGTGACGGATTCACACAAGAAGAAATTATTCAATGCAGTGAATTATCTGTCAAAGTAGGCGCAAAAATTAGAGAACAATTAAAATTAGCCCAACAGGAGAATCGGTAATATGACAAAAGCAAATAAATCTCTAAAAGGATTAGGTGCTCGTTACGGCATTAAATTAAGAAAACAATATACAAAAATTCACTTTACATTAAAACAAAAAAGAAATTGTCCTGAATGTGGTTCACAAACATTTGGTAGAGATGCTGTTGGAATTTGGTCTTGTAAAAAATGCAACTACAAAGTATCTGGAACAGCATATGACGTTAAACTATAGTGCTAAAATCACTGTAGATGCTAAAGATAAAACTGCTGCAATATATGATTCTGTAAATGCTGATAATGACTTTTATCCTGAAAATCCTGTCAAGACTAAAATAAAATTAGACAAAAAATTAGTGATCTCTGCTGAAACTGATCAAATTGCGCATCTTCGAGCAAATTTGAATTCAACTCTTAGACTTATTCAAGCTAGTTACGATTCAATTGAATCGGTAAAGATATAATTAGATTTTTTTTAAAATATTCATGTCTTCTCCACAAATGCCTCCATGGCTTCAAGAACAAATTATGAAATTACAACAATCTCAACATAACTTGCAATCTATTATGACTCAAAGACAACATCTTGAAATGGAAAAGGCAGAAACTCAAAAGGCACTTGAGGAATTAAATAAAATTGCTGATAATGATGCTGTCTTTAAACAAGCTGGAACTGTTTTAATTAAATCAGACAAAAAAACTCTAATTGATGAATTAGAAGAAAAAATTGAATTAGCAAAAACTAGATCCACTGTTCTTGAAAAACAAGAAGTACGTGTAAAAGAAAGTCTCAAAGAGCAAGAAGCAAAAATCACTGAAATGATGAAAAGTGGTTCTACTTCTAAACCTCAAACAACAACTGAAGATAATCCTAGAAAATAATCTCTTTAGTATATTTCATATAAGATATTAACAATTCATTACAACTGTTATTTGTGAAATTAGAAAATCTTCGAATAATTGTAGATGAACGAGAACGAAAAAGTGGAATTCCTGAATTACTAAAAGCTATAGGTATGGAAATTGAAATGAAAACACTTTCAATTGGTGATTACATTGTTGCACCCGAAACTATTGTTGAGAGAAAAAGCATCAAGGATCTGATGGCTTCAGTTTTTGATGGACGACTTTATGATCAATGTAATAGACTAAAAGAACATTTTGAACATCCTATAGTTGTAGTTGAAGGTAATGTTGATGAGATTGAAGAAATTACTGATAATCCTCTAGTTTTCTATGGGGCTCTTTCTAGAATTGCGTTGGAGTTTAAAATTCCAATAATTCCTACTCCTAGTGCATCTCATACTGCTAAATTATTGGTATCTATGTGTTCTAAAAAAGATGGTTCAACAGGACCTTATTTGAAAAAAATTAAAAAATCATCTAATTTAGAAACTCAACAATTATCTACATTGTGTAGTTTGCCTGGAATTGGTGAGAAACTTGCAGTTCGAATGCTTGAAAAATTTGGAACTCCATTGAAAGTTTTTAGTGCAACAACTTCTGAATTATCTAAAGTTGAAGGGTTAGGTGAAGCCCGCGCAAAAAAAATTAAAAATATGTTAATTACTAAAAATAAACTTCAAAAAGAAAGTAATCAAAAGACACTCACGTAACTACTACTGACATTTTATTTCATGAATTTTTATACTAACATATTATGACGGTCAAATATGTATTGCATCATTTGATAAGTATTCACAATCATCTATAAAATATACACCAATTATATCTGGTAATAAAAAATTATTTCTAATCTTAATGTTATTTTTTATGTATTACAACAATAATTTTTTGTGATTCTTATTTGAGTAATTTTCTTTTTAATACAGTACCGCAGACTGAACATTTATTTCCGTTTTGATTACTTGCTTTACACCCTGGACAATAATGAATCCATTTTCCTACATCCTTTATTCCTTTTGTCATAATTGGTAAAATGTTTAATCCTAAATTTTTACCAACGTTTGATATTGCAAAATCATCTGTAATAATTTGCCCGTTTGTTTCAATTCCTAATGCAATAATTGAAATATCTTGTCTTGATAGTTGTGGGAAATCTCCTGTTTCTTTTGCTGCTTTAATTGCAGCCTCAGTTGACTGTTTGTCTGGTTCTCTTATTTTTAATCGATTAGTCTCAAGAAGTGTTCCTAATACATCCTGATTTTTCTTAATATGTTGTATTTCATCGTATACTAGAGATGTTGTGTAGCAATCTTCTGATGATCTAAATGGAACTCCTGCATAAAATGCACTGGCATCTAAAATTCTAAAATCCAAGTTTGCTCATTTGTCTTAGACCTCTTTTTTTTAATCTAATGAAAACTGCTGGGCTTTTGTATTTTTTAATAATTATGGGTTCTTCATACCCTGCAGATCTTATAACTTGAGCATCTATTGCTATGTTACAATCTTGAGAACAAATGATTTGAATTTTTTCATCTGGAACAACTAATGATGCTAATCTGTAAACTGGTGCAACTGGTGTAATAATTAGGACATCTAAACTTTCGTGTAATATTGGACCTCCTAATGAAAATGAATGTCCAGTTGATCCACTTGGTGTTGCAATTATTACTCCATCCATTTTTTGCTTTACTGTATCATTTTGAAATTTAATTTCAATTTCTGCAGTTTTAGTCAAGTTTGCTCTACTAATATAAATTTCATTTAATGCTGGTGGAGATTCTTTTCCTCCACATGACGCAGTCACTCTAGTTCTTTTATCTAAAAAGAAATTATCTTTTAAAATTTCCTCTATTGCTTCATCTATTTCTTCAATTGTAATTTCTGCCAAAATTCCTCTGTTACCTCCAACATTAATTGTTAGAATTGGGGTTTCATTTTCTATATTTCGAAAAACTCGAAGTGTAGTCCCGTCACCTCCTAATGTAATTATTAAATCTAATTTTATATTTTTAATTTCTTCAAGTGTCTCGATTTGTTTTGCACCTTCAACCATAACTGGTGAAATTGTATATACTGTTGATTTTTTTGCTAGTAATTTGTTTGCCACATTCTTTGCAGCACTTTCTGAATCTTTATTTCCTATTTTGCTTACAACGGCAATATTTTCTAGTTTCAAGTAAGTTGTTTTGAATTGTATTTACATAAAAATGATATTTTTACGCACATCCTAGTGTCTTAATTGACACTTAGTGGTAATACAATTCTGATCCTTGAGGGTAAATTTACGGGGACTGGAAATCTAAGAGATATTTATTGACGAAATTCTAAAAGTTAAGGCTGATAAGGTTTTTAACTTAATTCTATTAACAAAAATACGGATGTCATTACTTTTAAAAGATCGTGTTTGGTCTATGGAAGCTCCAACCGCAAAACGTGGTGTTTATCCTTTACATGGTTTTAAACTTGGATTGTATAGATTACCAATAAAACTTGAAGATCCTGTTGAACTAAAATCTGTTCATGATGGCTTGAAAAAAGCATTTGAAATGGACATGTATGCTGATAGAATTTACGCCACATATCGTTGGAAAGAACAAAACATGCCTGATCCTGATGAAAAGGGGTATGAAGAAGTTGATTTGTCAGTAACAGTAGAAATTGTTACTGGTGAAGTTGTTGATATTATTTATCAAGTATTTCCAATTGAAAAATTTGGAGATCCTAATTGGGTTAAAGATTATAGAAAGAAGGCAGACCATTTTGCAAAAATGGTAATTGATACTATTTTGCGTAACACAATTTTAGCTGATAAGATGATTTCACATCTTGCAAAATCTGAAAAAATTACTGAACTTGCTGCTATTCAAAGACTTGAAGAATTAACTCCTTTAGCTAAAATTGTTCTTGGTGCAAAACCAAAACCAATTGAAGCAAAAGATGATGAAGATGAAGAAGACGATAAATCAATTGAAATTCCAGATGGTGCAAAACCTGGACCAATTGATGTTGACTTTAAATCAAAAATGAAACCATCTGCTGTATTTGAAGCTGCACAACACACCATCAAAACTTGGGGTCGTAAAGGTACCAGTAATGGAATAATGGGTATTTGGGGAGAATTTGTTTCAGTAGATTATGATATTTGTATTGCAGATGGTGGGTGTCTTGAGGCCTGTCCTGTTGGTGTCTATGAATGGTTTGATTCACCTGGAAATCCTGGTTCTGCTAAAAAACCATTAATGTCAAAAGAACCTGATTGTATTTTCTGTCTTGCATGTGAGAATGTTTGTCCTCCACAAGCAATCAAAATTTACGAACAAAAATAATTATAATTATTGCAAGTATAAATATCGACTACTAATTTTAACCAGCTAAAGATGGCTGAGAACCCTTTAATTCATTTTGTTTTTAATTTATTTATAATTGCATCAATCGTGATTATTGCATATACTTGTAATTTTTATTATCTTGTTTTTCTTGCTAACCAAAGAAATAATATTGTTAAAACTGTTGATTTAGGAACGCCTTCAGTTACAATTCAACTTCCAATATACAATGAAAAATATGTTGCAAAAAGGCTTGTAGATGCAGTATGCAATATGGATTATCCTAAAAACCAAATGAATATTATGGTTTTAGATGACTCTGATGATGATACAGTTGATTTATTAGAAAAAACTGTAAACTATTACAAAACTCAAGGATTTCAAATTGAACATATTCGTCGTGGAACTAGAAAGGGGTACAAAGCAGGGGCTCTAAAATATGCTATGGAAATTACATCTTCTGAATTTGTAGCAATCTTTGATGCAGATTTTATCCCACCTACTTCGTTTCTTAAAAAAGTCATACCACATTTCTCAAAACCAAATATTGGTTTCATTCAATGTCGTTGGGGTCATGTTAATGAAAGTTACTCTATTATCACAAAAGTACAAGCATTGAGTCTTGATTTTCATTTCCTTATAGAACAAAAGGCAAAAAGTGATTCTCATATTTTTATGAATTTCAATGGCACTGCTGGAATTTGGAAACGTGATTGTATTGAAGATGCAGGTGGTTGGCATACTGGAACTCTAGTTGAAGACCTTGATCTAAGTTACAGAGCACAAATGAAGGGATGGAAATGTATCTTCTTACCTGATATTGTAGTTGATGCTGAACTTCCTGTACAAATGAATGCTGCCAAAAGACAACAATTCCGTTGGGCAAAAGGTTCTATTCAATGTGCCACAAAACTAATTTTTGATATTGCTGTAAAACGTAAAGTTTCCATTGAAGCAAAAATTCAGGCTTTCCTTCGACTTACACTTCATATAGTTTATCCATTATTACTAATACAATTCTTAGCGTTACCAATTCTTTTTGCTGCAAACGTTAATCTTTATGTTATTAGCGTATTACCTTTCATTACATTTGTAACATATCTTGTAATGGGACCTGGTGCATATGTTATGATTATAAGAAATATCTATGGTAAGTCATGGAAGTCTAAAGTTAAGCTACTTCCTGCACTATTAGTTTACAATGCTGGGATGTCTGTAAACAATACAGTAGCTGTGTTTGATGCAGTTTTAGGTAGTAAAAGTGAATTTCTTAGAACTCCAAAATATGGTATAATCAAAAAAGATGATGATTGGAGAGATAAAGCATACAGTTTACCCTTTACACAAACAACTCTTTTAGAAATATTTTTTGGCGTTTATGGTATATTGACAATTTTAATTGCAATCTTTACAAACAATCCAATATTTGTACCAATTATTGCAATTCAGACAATTGGATTTTTTTATATTGCTTACATGAGTATCTCACATACTCAGTTTAAAAGAAATAAATCACGCGAACAACTCAAAAGAACTGAGAAAGAGAAAATGGCAAATAATGTTTACAAGTTATCCATGGTTGTAATTTTGGGATTTATTATTTTTGGAGGATATATGGCAATTAATGGATATAATTCTGATATCTATCCTTTGGATAGAATAAGAGGTCATTTTGATGGTATTATGGGCTCATCTGATCCAAACACAATTCGTGCCCATTTAATTGCAATTCAATTAGATTTGGAACCACTGTTGGAAAAATTACCTGAAACTACTGATAACCATAGTCAAATGATTTCTAAAAACCCTGTATGGTTATTTCCAACTGAATCAACTAATTTCATTAGAATACAAAATGATGTAAATTCCATGTTGAAAAGTGTTAACACTCTATCTGCCATTCCTCAAGATAATTCTGCATATCATACTGGAATGATTGACATATATGATAAGGCCTTTCAATTGAGACTTAACATTATGGATGCAACTCCATACATGTATATGAGTATTGCAAATTTATTTAGTGGTGTCATTTGGATTGCTGTAATTATTGCAATCTTCACTGCACTAAAACGAAAAAGAACACATCTCAAAGAATCTGATGCAATCGGCGTTTAAGAAATATTCAGATCCTGTCTAATTTCATCTAGCGCTCTAATTCCATAAATATCCCTTACTTGTTGAATTCTAATTGATTCTTTTAACATGTCTCTTCCAATTGTATTTGTTAGAATTGAATAAACATCACTAAATCTAATTTCCCATTTATCAGCACAATCTAAAATTTTACTTATTGCCCATTGTCTAACTTCGTTTGGTAAAGGTATCTTTTCACCTGATTCAATTGAAATTCTTTCAAATAGATTTACAATTTCTGATGTTAACCTTGCCATTTTTTCTAGATCCTTAGACTCTCCATATTTTGATTCTGTATTCATTCTGATATTTGATTGATATTCTGATAGTTTTAGTAAAGCCATAATTTCTTTTGAAGAATCATGGGATGCCTTGTTTGTAACATTTCTAACTGACTGAATTTCTTGAAATAGTTTTTCAGATTTTTTGTGAAATTCTGATGTTGATGCATCCTGTCTTTCTGCTCTTTTTGATAATGAACCTATTTCAGTTTCAATTTTATCTATTTTACTTCCTAATTCTTTAATTGAATCTAAACTTATGATTTCAGTGGAATTTACACTTGCTGATACTGTGTTAAATTGTTGCTTTAGTCCTTCAATTACCCCTCCCAATGAGTCAATTTTTGAGGCTTTTAACGAAACATTATCGATTGAAATCTTAATTGCTTTTAATTCTGCACTTAGATTTGATATATTTGCCACTCCTTCCATAATTTTTTCAAATTCTTGTTTAAGACTTTCAACTACTTGAGTTCCAGTTTTGAGATTTTCAGTTTTTCCAGAAATTTCTTCAATATTTTCTTTTAATTTATTCATTTCAGATGTAATTTCTAAAAATGAATTAGTTTTTCCAGAAACTTCTCTTAAATTATCTCTTACTTCATCAATTCTTTGTGCAATTTTTATGATCATTTGTGAATTGTTTGTAATTGAATTAATATTATCTTCAACTTTTTGGGATATCTCTTGTGTTTTTGATTTCTTTTGAACTTCTGAAATTTTATTTAATTCAATTTCAAGTTTATCTGTTTGATTATTAATTTTATTAATTAAATTTGATTGTGCTCTAACTTGATTCAATCCTGCGTATAATTTTTGTGTATCGTCTTCTATTATGTTGATTTGTTTTGATTGTTTTTGAATATATTCTAAAGTTGAGGTTAGTGTATCTATCATTCCTTTCATTGATACCAAGACTTTTTGATTTTCACCAAAAATTTTTGACATGACTTTAATTTCTTTTTGTAATGCCCTATTGGAGTCTGAGACTGATGCAACTTTATTTAGTATGCTAGCTGAATTAGGTTGTCTTTTAACAGTCTTGATTATTTTTTTTTTTGTTGTTTCAGATCTCATACTATTAAGATTAAGAAACTAATGATAAAAAAAGTTGGTGTAAAATAAAAAATGTAAAGAGTCACTTGTTTACAACTTCTGGTTCATGAAGTAGTTCATGAAATGTCTTCTCAACAAGACCATTTGTTGTTTCAATGAATCCTCTTGGACAATATTCGCATTGTATCATATATTACTGTACGGTACGGTACTATTAATAATTAGGGTATCACAATGTAACCATAAATGCAGTCAGTTACCCCAGGTCATATTTCTTCATAAGAATCAGCTGACCTACTCATCACTCTGCAATTAGTATATGATAATCAGGCATAAAGAAGTTTCAAATTGTTATCTTTTGATAATTATTTTTCAATTTTTTTTAATTACATAATGATTTTTTAATGAAATTTGTATAGGCTTACTATGCAAAATATTTTATTTCAACTTGATTCCACCTTGATTCAAAATTCTATAAATAATTCAGCTAATACTTTAATTGAAAAAGTTACCCCCGAACTTGGTCATACAAATTTTATAACTGATTTAGCTTTAATCATGATAATTGGTTCTATTGTAACCCTTGCCTTTTTTAAAATTCGACAACCTTTGATAATTGGTTATCTTTTTGCTGGAATGTTACTTGGTCCATTGTCTCCTGTGTGGACTTGGATTTTACCTGGAAATAATCCTTCATCTGATTTACTTGCTGGTGTTGGAATTTTATATGATGTTTCAGCATTGAATCTTTTTTCTGAAATTGGTATAATTTTACTCTTATTTGTTATTGGAATTGAATTTCCATATGCTAAGATCCAATCTGTTGGAAAAATAGCTATAGGTATTGGTACAATTGGATTATTTTCTACACTGGGTGTTTTATTTTTTACTTCTAGTGCACTTGGTTTAAAATTTATGGATGCGCTGTTTATTTCTGCGGCTTTATCGATATCTAGTACTGCAATTATTGTCAAACTTTTAGAAGAGATGGGCAAAATTAAAAAAGAATCTTCTATTCTTATTTTAGGTATTTTGATTGTAGAGGATGTTATTGCTGTAATTTTACTATCTACCTTACAATCTGTTGCTTTAGTTGGAACTGTATCTGTCGAATCTATTGTTGTAGTTTTATTGATTGCAACTGGTTTAATTGTTGGCACCTTTACAATTGGAGCTCGTATTATTCCACGTTTAATTGATAGAGTTGCAGCTGCAGAAAATCGTGAAATTTTACTTTTGAGCGTTCTCGGGGTGTGCTTTGGCTATGCCTTACTGGCAAATATTGTGGGATTATCCGTAGCAATTGGCGCCTTTTTAGCTGGTGTATTAGTTGCAGAGTCAAAATCATCTGAAGTTGCAAAATTACTTTCTAGTCCTATCAAAGATATGTTTGTGGCAATCTTTTTCATTTCAGTAGGAGCATTGATGGATGTCTCACAACTTGAAAATTATATTTTTATTGCAATTGCTCTGATTGCAGTTGCTATTGGTATGAAATTTGGTGGTAATATGTTGGGTAATTTTATTTTCAAACAAAAACGTGCAAAAGCCATGCGTTCGGCATTTACTTTGGCAGCTCCTCGTGGTGAATTCTCTATTGTAATTATAAAACTTGGAGTTGATATTGGTGCTGTAAGTGCATTTTTGTTCCCATTAATTGGTGTAATCTCAATAATTACTACTTTTATTTCCACATTTTTAATTAAAGCCAGTGACAAATTTGTATCTGCATTGGAGGAAAAAGAAGATGTCTGAGGAATTACAAAAAATGTTGAATAGCGTTCATAATAGAATTACAACTTTTGATTTTGAAGGTAAGGAAACCCCATGTATAATAATTGAAGAAGAAAAATATGGTTTAATTCGAGCTAAAATTGAGGGTCAACCATTTTCCGTTAACACTGATCTAAATATTCTTCAAGATGGTTTGGGAAATGTATTTGTTGAAATTGTTTTAACTTTTTCAATTGGTAATATTTCTGAAAAGTTTCTTGTTAACGCAAAGACTAATTTAAAATTCTTTGAAGTTTTAGCAAATACATCTATGCTTGTAGTTAATTCTCCAGAGTCTAGATATGGACAAGATAATGTAATTGCAATCCAATTACCTAGACCTGAAAAGGCATATGATGCACTTGAAATCATAAAAACTGGATTAATTCCTAAAAATCACTGAGTGGTGCAGTTACCGGGATTTGAACCCGGGTCACGTACTTGGCAAGCACGAGTACTAACCAGACTGTACTATAACTGCAACATTACGAATGGTTGAATTTGCAGATTTAAGCGTTTTTAAGCTTTCATTGCAATGGTAATTCATGGATGAGATTCTTTTAAAGAAAATTGAACAAAAAATTCAAGATAGTATTTCAAATAAAGATGACATTAAAAAATTGATTAAATCCCTTTCAACTATTGATGATTCTAATTCTTTTGCATTGGGAATTGTTGTAGGTAGATTGTACAATACTTTTTTCTATCAAAGCCAAAGAATTCTCAAACGAGAACCTACAAAACAAGAATTTGTAGATTTTTTAAAATTTATTAAAACTAAAAAATCTGATTTGGAACTTTTATGGTGATGGTTTATTCCATTCAATTACTTTGATAGTTGGTGTTCCTGGTAATTTTACACATGATCCATGAAGTGCTTTTTTTGCAGCATTTAGATGTACTTCACCATTAACGTATACTTCCATAATACATTGTCCTTGTACTACTCTTGCACCTAAACTAACTGCTTTGCCCCATGATCTTCTCATTCCCTCTGAAACTCTATCAGCACCTGCAGTAGCAATTTGTTTATTTTCTCTTAAGAGATTATGCGGATAAATTCTAAGTCTTGAATAATAGCCTGTTTCACCAGTTGTTTTTTCAAGTGTTTTGTTTGCTGCTAATCTAGTTGATTCAATAGCCATATGTCTAATTTGAAGTCGTTCATTTATCAATAATTGAACACAATATTGGTAAGTGTTTCTTTTACCGCCTTGAAATTTTGCAATTTTGATTTGTGGTTTGCCTTTTATGTATTCCTTTCTTGTGAATACTTGACCGGTTCCAGCTCTATAGTTTGCACCATGCATGATAATGTCAACTCAGAATGCCCATATTTTAACGGTTAGCAACTATTTCTTCATATTTCCAATGCTTATATGGAAAACTTTCATTTTTCTCATCATTATGGATGAAACACCTGAAGTTATCGGTGATCTAATTTTTGATCAAGCCTGCATTTCTAATAATAATATGATCCATGAACTTGAACAAAAGGGATTTGGCGAAATTGAGAATGGGAAATTGTTTCTCCAATCTTTTGAGACCTTGTATTTACTATATACAAATAAGTTACTTCTAAAGAAAAATAAAAAGCAAATTGATTTTGATTCATTCATGAGTATTTGTCAAAAAACAAATTCTGAAATTTTTACAAAATTTTTGATATTTCGTGATTTAAAAACTCGAGGATATGTTGTAAAAGATGGATTTGGATTTGGTTCTGATTTTAGAGTTTATGAAAGGGGAGATTATGGTGAAAAAGGTGCCAAATTTCTAATTTTTGGTCTTAATGAAGGTCAACAAGAGAAAATTGGCATACTGCAAAATAAAATTGATGAAATTACTCAGATGGGAAAAGAGCCAATTATTGCTGTAATTGAAAGACGTGGTGAGGTAATTTATTATAAAATAAATAAAATAAATTTTCTTGAAAATAAAGCAAGATTAGAAGATTCCTTTGACTTCTAAATTTCTGTAACCCATTTTGATGAATATTTTAAAAGATTGTTTTTTTCTGCATACATAAAATCTAATACTTCAACATATTTTGTTTTATTTTGCCATAAATTTTCAAAATCTTTTATTTTTCTTTCAACTCTTGTTTTATCATTCCATGATGTAAAAACATCTACTGATTCAAAATCTCTTGTTTGAGTTGAAAATGATTCTTTTGATGTTCCCGTAAACGCCACGTGCTCACCCTCTTCATCAGTGAAAATTCCAATTCTTTCTGAGAATGCATCTGCAATTCTCTCTGATCTTGGAATTGCAATTTTTAATTCAATTTGTCCATTATTCACAATGTTTTGTAAATTTTGGATTTTACTATTTTTAATGAATTTATCATCAAATGATTTTGTAAATTTTTTAGAAAATAATTTTGTAAATATATTTAGATCCTCTGTTTTGTATCTTTGGCCTGTAATCATCCTTAGTTTTGCTTTACCTGAATTGAAATTATCGAATGCCATTGATATTGTTGCTAGTGATTGAACTGATAAAAAATTCACACATCTATCATATTCAATACAATTACTCAAACATGGAAAAAAGAATTCAGCAACAATATCATCTACGTCTGAACGATATTCCTCTTTTAATTTTAGGTTCTTTAAACCCATAGAATATGAACTGAAATTTTAATATTTAAGGCAATAATTTGCAAAATAATTTAAGTGCTCCCATCGGGATTCGAACCCGAGTCTCTGGCTTGAGAAGCCAAAATGATTAACCGGGCTACACTATAGGAGCTTGATGAAAAACTATTCTATCTTAATTTAAAGGAAATGTTTTGAGTTTGAATAAAGTTGTAAAATTTTCTGACTTAATTCCTTTATAGAAAAACTACTTTACCAAATATTGTGGATTTAAAAAAATTTATTGAAAATGAGGAATTATCTAATTTTCCAATTGGATTGGGTGGATGCAGATCACTGAGTTATTTTTTTGATTCTTGTGATTATGATCTTATGATTTTTGATGAAAATTCTTCTAATGATCAAATAATTTCATTTGAAAATAACTTGATTACTATTCATCATGCATCCTTATCTGAAACAAATACTAAAAAACTTCTTCAATATGATAAATTGAAAATTATACAAGATGAGTCATGGAATCTAAAAATTTTTCTTTCCACAATTTCTGAAAAACGTGATTTATTGTTTTATGACTTTGCAAAAAATTCTTTAATTGAATCTATTTTTTGCTGTCAAAAAACTTTGAATGCAATTCAAAGTGGTGATATTTTTGCACCATGTTGGCAAAAATGTGCTTCATATTATCTGGCTGATGCGATTTCATCATTAAACAAGAATCATTCTAGTCCTTCTCATATGTTGGATTCTCTTCGTAAATTTGAAAAAAATTCTATTAACAATCATATTTCTAATGTTCTTCAAACTATTGGAATTGAGAGAGCAACTCCTACATTACTAGAACGCATGCTCAAATCTTCAATAGGATTCTCTGATATAATTGAGAAAAATAATCATTCTGAATTAATTCAAAAAAAGTATGATTATTTTTTAAATAATTCTATGCTTTCTGATTGTTATTTTTATCTGGGTTATATCAATAAAGAAAATTTTATTCAAATTAAAGATGAATTAAATCAAAGAGGGGATTTAATACATATACTAAAAATTGCCTTTGATATTGAATCTGATTCAAATCTTCTCACACAACAAGCCAAAATCATTCAATCTAGTTGTAATGACATACTTGAAATGATTTTAAGTACTTAAGACTAAACTATGTACTAACCTTTTAAAATGAGTATTATCTTCGTTAATTATGGTCGATCAAGCATGTGGATGCGAAGCTGACAGCGGCGATCCAACTTACGCATGTGACTGTGATATGCAAGGTCATTGTATATGCAGCGCAGATTGCAAATGTAAAACTAACGTTTGTAAAGAAATGGTAAAAAACCTCTAAATCAAACATTGTTTTTTTTATTTTTTTTAAATCTAATCTTCTTCTTGCTCGAAGCCCCAAGACTTTACTAGTTCTTTTTGGAACTTGTCTGCTTGCTTTCCATCTAATGAAAATCCACAATTTTTATGAGTAGGAACTACTGTCATTCCGTCCAGCTTGAATTCTACTTCAAACAAGTGAATTTTAGAACATTCACACATTTCTATTTTTTTTATTATTCCTCTATATTTGGCTATTTGTATTGAATTTAAATGCCTATCTTCGGTATTTTATGATTATTTGAATAACGTTTAACTATCCGTTTTGACAAATTTTTTTAGACTTGAATACAACCTTATCTCTTCTTATTGTTCTTGGATTTTTTTTAGGAATAACTATGACTTCATCTGCATATGGGCAGATTGAAGCTGGTGGTGTAAGTTCTGATGCATTCCCACGTGGCACTACATGGTATGCGGGTGAGGGACTTAAACAGGGTGATTTCTTTTCTTATAAAACATGTTTTGTAGATTACAAAGAATGTGCTACTTTTGAATTTGATTTCTGGATTAAAGGTGATAAAATAGTTGGTAGTGAAACTAAATGGTTAGCTGAAGTTGTAGTTTATGACGGAAATAAAGTAATTGTAGGTGAAATGGAATTAGGTAAAATTGCTCCAGAACCTACTGGTGGTACTCCTGAACTTGGCGTTTACCGTGGTGCATTTAAGTCATCTATTGCTTGGTTATCTGCTTTTGCAACATCTGACGGAAGTTCTGGTGGTAAGGGTCCTAAAGGATTTGATGCAGCATCATGGGGTAAAATTGGAAACATTGGTGGCCAACAGATTGTTCCGTTAGAAATTACAACTATTACAGTTCCTGCAGGAACTTGGGAAACTGTTGCAATGTCTTGGAAAACAGGTGGAGCTGTAAGTAAAGTATGGATTGCAGATAATTTTCCATTTCCAGTAAAAGCTAAAACTTACACTCATGTTTCTGAAGGTATTCCACCTCCAGAATATGTTTTTGAATTATTACAGTATAAACAAAATGTACAGCAATCTCCATTCATTGGAATTGAATCTACTGAAAATGATCAAATTAATTCTGGATGTGATACTGATATTGAAAAAGAGGTTAGTGTTAAAAGATCTAGTAAAAACTTTATGTACCAAATTCATGCTTTGTACGGACCAAATGATGTAGTTCAAGGGTGTGAGATGCAATGGCTTATAAATTTCTTAAAATATAATGATGAAACTGAATTTTTAAACCTAGTTCAATATGATATTTTTGTTGTGGATGATAAAGGAATTAGAAAACGATCCATTGCACAAGAAGAAGGCAGACAATTTCTTTACTCTCCTTCTGGTCAAGCTCAAATAGATTTTGTTGTAAAGGAGGTACCTGGAACTGCAAATTATGTTATTTGGGTTTATGGATTAGCTAAAACTGGAATTGTTCCATCTGGACCTTCTGATTATCTGCAAATAGAAGTTCCAATTTATGCTTTAGATGGAAGTATGCCTATTGAAAAAATCCCATCTTGGATTAAAAACAACGCAGGATGGTGGGCTGATGGTACAATTGATGACGACTCTTTTGTTCAAGGAATACAATTTCTAGTAAAAGAAAAAATTATCAAGATTCCTCCAACCACACAAGGAAAAAATTCTGGAAATGAAATACCATCTTGGATTAAAAACAACGCAGGATGGTGGGCTGATGGTACAATTGATGATGATTCTTTTGTTCAAGGAATTCAATTTTTGATCAAAGAAGGAATAATGAAAGTTCCACAACCCACTAAGAGTAATACTTCCTCTGGTGCTGAACCTGATGCCTGGTATAATTAGTATCTAATTTTTAATTTCCTACATTCAAATTATTGATTTTTCCTTAGTATTTTGATAAGAAATGGTAGGTTTATTCAAACAACCAAAACGTCACTTAAAAAAATTAGTACGTGATGGGGAATACACTGAAGCAATTACATTTGGAAAAAATTTGGAATCTGATTATTCTGATGATTCTGATTTTATGTTCATTATGGGAAGTATTTACTTTATCGTAGATGAACCAACAAAGGCATTAGCTTATTTTGAAAAATCTTTTCAATTGAATTCTGATGACATTGAAATGCTTACTCTAAAAACTAATGTTCATTTGAAATTACAACAAAAAGATGAAGCCATGGATTGTTGTAAGCGAATTATAAAATTAGAACCGAAAAATTCTGAGGCTAAATCTTTACTTGACCAATTAGAAAATATTTAAAATAATTATTTCTTTTTTATTTGATATACATTTTCCATTAACCAATCACAAAATGCTGTAACTTTTTCATCAAACTCAGTCCATATGTGAACAGAGTGTGGTAAAATGTCTATTTTCCAATTATCTGTAAAAACTCTAACTCCTTCCTTATTTTCATACATGTATGCATCCTCTGTTTTTACATCTCCTAACATTTCAATTGCTTTTTGTTTAATAATTTCTCTGTCAATTGGAAATCTTTTTCTTTCATAATCTACAATTAAACTTAAATCTCTTTTCCCATACATATCATATTCTTCTATTCTTCCTTCTTTTGGAAAATTTACAATTAATTTTATATTGTACATTTTACCGACTTCCTTACCAATTTCCACTATTCTGCTGTATCCTAGAGCTGGATTTTTTTTAATTATGAACCTGATTTGTGCTAGTTCTTTTTTTAATTCATTTTGAAGATCAATTATTAATTCTGTAAATATCATTAATTAGAATCAAAAAATTCCTATTATAATCATTAATGAAATTAGTATTATTTTTAGTATGATTAAGTTGATTGTTCATTAACAAGATTAGTTTTTTTAGAACTATACTCAATTCAGAGTATGGCGATGCCTGAAGGTTATGATGGAATACGAACTGACGATGAATCAGAAAGAACAGATGATCCTAATGAATACAAGCGTACATGTATTGATTTTATTAAAGATATTTCACACGATTATGAAGCATGGGTTGATTATTACAAATTACCTGAAGATGAAGATAAGCGAAGACGTGCAGGAATTCATGCAACAATAACTAGAACCAATGAATGGCTAGCTAAAGTTGCACAATCTATCAAAGCTGTAGATGTTATAATGAATGATGGGATTCAAAAGATGGCAGAATCTACTGCTGGAAAACCTCTTGAAATTGGAGTTTTTGTAAATCAAAAATCTGGATACACTGAAACAAAACCTGGAGTTATTGATGTAATTGTTAAAGGGCATCCTAGAAAAAATAGAAAAATGAAACTTGGTTATCATTTTAAAGATGATAGATTTAGAATAGAATCTACTTGCGGTGCATACTTGGAAGAAACTAATCTCCCAACTGAAGAATTCGATGAGTTAGAACTTCATCTTAAACTTCATGCAGAAAATGCCCAACCTCGTGATGTAATTTCATTTACTGTAACTCTTTGTGAATTTGAAAATGATGTAGAAATTGATAAACGTGGTGTGTCCACTGTAGTTCATTTAGTTTAATTTTTACTTTGTATTGTCATTTAATGTGACTTCAATTGTAACTCTTTTTTCATTTGCCCGTTCTTCTCCTGGATATTTTAATTGAGAAATTTTTTCATTTAATTTTTCATCAGTAACTAGTAATGCATTTCCAGTAAATTCCATGTTGTTATATTGAATTTTTACTTCAGAATTTGCAATTGCATTTTGAAACCAATCTCCGTCAGGCTGATGTCTTGAAAAATAGATTTTTTCATTATATTTTACAGCTCTTAACCATACTGAATGTGGTTTACCTGTCTTTCTTCCTTTTGTTATTAGAATTGGTCTGAATCGCTCTTCTTGTATGTCCATGCCTATTGTATTATGTCAAGTAATTTAACCTCATTGATAGAAATTTCTAATATTCCATATGATAAGCAAATTTTAGAATTTTAATTCATGTCAGTAAAATTAGAAGGAATGCCTGAAAATCTAGTCACAGCTGATACCTTTACTGGAAAAAAAGTAGTTGATAGAGAGGGAATTGAATATGGTAAAGTCAAACACATACATATTGATCAAGACACACTTGCCGTATCTGGTGTAACTATCCATCAGGGATTTAACAAAGATTATTTTCTATCCCACGAATACATAGACAAATTCTCTGATGAGAGATTGTTGCTTAGTAGACCTCCTGTAAGAACTGGAATTCCAGTAGTGGATATTGATAGCCATAAAATTGGAAAAGTCAAAAGATTACACAAAAATCCTGACACCAATGAATTGGAATCAATTGAAGTAAGTGATGGTTTACTACATTCAAAAATTTTATCCAAATCTAAAATTTGGGGAATAGGCGAAAAAGTCATCTTAGGAATGACTAAAGAAGAATTCAAAAATATTGAATGATTCTTTAAATTTCTTTTTTATTTATTTCTATTTTTTTGCACATTTTTCACAAATTGGACTTCCATCCTTTAGAGTAATCTCCACATTTGATGAGTGACATTTTTGACATAATCCTTTCATGTATTTCGTTTTCAAGTACTCTTTTTAAATTTTATATGAACAGTTACTGATCTATTACTTACCAATTTATAATTCCCAAACGAAATTAAGTTGTTGTATTCCATAGAAACAAAATCCCTCACCAAGTCCTTTGGAGACTTGGTTGCAGTAAACGATGTCTCTTTTTCCGTAGAACAGGGAGAGATCTTTGGATTTTTGGGACCGAATGGTGCTGGAAAAAGTACCACTATGATGATCTTTACTACTTTACTCAAACCCACATCTGGACAAGCTATCATTGCAGGTTTTGACGTAACAAAAGATGCCAAACATGTTAGAGAAAATATTGGATTTGTTCAACAAGAAACCGCAGTCGATGAATATCTTACTGGACGTGAAAATCTAATATTACAAGCAAAATTAAATCATATTCCAAAAAAAGAGATTAACAAGCGAATTGATGAAATCATGGATTTAATTGAACTTACTGATAAACAACATCAAGCTGTTGTTACATATTCTGGGGGTATGCGAAAGCGATTAGATATTGCTGGAGGACTTTTACATCACCCAAAAGTTTTGTTTTTAGATGAACCTACTGTTGGATTAGATATTCAAACTAGAAGAAAAATTTGGCAGTATATTAAAAAAATCCATATTGAATTTGAAATGACTATTTTTGTTACTACTCACTATATGGAAGAGGCAGATAGCTTATGTGATAGAATTGGAATTATTGATGGTGGTAAAATTCAAGTAATTGACACTCCACAAAATATGAAAAACGCTTTAGGAAATGAAATAATTTCTTTAGTTGTAGAAAATAATGATAATCATAATTCCTTTTTAGTGGAATTAAAAAAAATCGAATTCATTAAAAAAATAAACGAGGATGATTCTAAATTAATTCTTTTTACTTCTAATGGAACCGAAGTTATTCCAAAAATTTTTCAAATTTCATCAAATCTTGGGATTAAAATTACTTCCATATCTCTAACTCAACCTACCTTAGATGATGTTTTCATTTCTTACACTGGTCATGAAATTAGAGATGACAAGTCAAAATTTAATCGAAAAATTGAACATGCAAAAATGAAGAGGATGCGAGCATGAATAGTGTAATTTATGACACATACACAATTTTTTGGCGTGAATTAAAGAGATACAAAAAATCTAGAAGTGGTGTTTTAATTAGATTAATTCAACCTGCAATTTGGATAATAGTAGTTGGAAATATTTTTTCAGAAACACAACCATTGATTCAGTCTGTAGGTTTTGAAGGTGAATATATTGAATTTATGGCACCGGGTGTCATAATTTTAACTGCAATTTTTACAAGTATTTTTGGTGGAGTCAATACACTTTGGGATAGACGATACGGTTTTATGAATAAGGCACTAACTTCACCAATTTCACGTTCTGCAATTGCTTTGGGAAAGATGTCTGCAATTTCATTAATTGCTGCCTTACAAGCAAGTTTGATTATTGGAATTGCTTTGGCAATTGGTGTAACTTTTCCAAATCCTTTGATGATAATTCCCATCATGGGTATTGTGATATTGTTTTCATTAGGTTTTTCAGGAATTTCAGTAACTCTTGCTGCAACTTCAAAATCTCAGGAAACTTTTTGGGGAATGATAAATTTCCTTGGAATACCATTATTCATGTTGAGTCCTGCATTATTTCCATTAGAATTATTGCCTGATTGGCTTGCAGCAGTTGCCAAGTTAAATCCTGTTACATATACTGTTTTATTAGTTAGAGAATTAATGACTGGTGTTTCTGAAGGTGGAGTTCCTGTATTGATTAGTATTGGAATTATCTTTGCATTTGTAATTGCAATGGTAGCTATTGCAAGTTATGTTTTTACTAGAGAAGTAAACAAACCATTTTAAAAAAATTAATTATATATTTTTTAATTATTTCATAGAGATTAATTATAAATTACTTTTTTAGATTGAGTTGCTTTGACTCATGGTATAAACGATGGACAAAAAACTATTGACATTATTGTATTAATTTTATTTTAAACATATGTTGTATCATGTTGACTGTTTTACATTCTGAAAAATTTTAACAGCATTTTTCATCTAAACATAGATTTGGAATTTCTTTTGATGTTTTTGTAACTTTTGTAATTAATTGAGATAATTCCTCATTTGCTATTGTATACATTGCTTTTTTACCTTCATCTCTAGACTTTACAATTCCACATTTCTTCAATGTTTTAAGATGGTGCGATACTAGGGGTTGATCTTTTTTTAATTCATTTACAAAATCATTTACACATAATTCATTATTTTTTTGTAATAGTTCCAAAATCTCGAATCTTGTTTCATCACATATACATTTCAAAAGACTAATTCCATTCATATCAATTAAAATTTATATAAACTGTTATTTATGTTATGTTGTGGATGAATGCAAAAATATTTTATTTGTGTGCGTAGAAAACGCTGGACGTAGTCAGATGGCAGAAGCATTTTTTAAAAAATATGCTAAAAATCAATTCAATGTAATAAGTGCTGGAACGTCGCCCTCATCTAATCTTAATCCTGTTGTTGTTACAGTTATGGCTGAAATTGGAATTAATTTGCAAAAACAACAACCTCAACTATTATCTTCAGATATGATTGAAGATTCCAATAAAACTATTAACATGGGATGTATGGATAAAAATTCTTGTCCATCATTATTTGTTAAAGATGTAGATGATTGGAATATTGAAGATCCTAAAGGAAAATCTATTGATGATGTAAGAAAAATTCGTGATCAAATTAAAACTAATGTTTTGAATTTACTCTATTCTCTTGAAAGTGACAACTAATGGCATATTCAAATTTACAAATTTTTACTGTAGAATTAATTGGAACTTTTATTCTTGTAGTTTTTGCAACAGGTTCTATTGTTTATGATTTTGAATTTTTTAATGGCAATTTGGGAATTCCTTTTGCAGCTGTTGCACCTTTTATTGCATTATTAATTGGAGTTTATTCTTTTGGAAAAATATCTTTAGCTCATTTTAATCCTGCAGTAACTATTGCATACTATGTTACAGGACATATCACAAAAATTCAAATTATATATTATTTAATTGCAGAAATAATTGGAGCATTACTGGGTTCGCTTTTTGTCTTATTATTTATTGGTGAAAAACCCAATCTTGGAGCTAATGCACCTAACTATGATTTTTCAATCTTTTTAATATTTCCTGTGGAGATTTTAGCTTCTATGATGTTGATGGGTGTTATTTTTTATGTTGTATATACAAAAGGTTTACGAGGATTTAGTGGATTTGCAATTGGTGGAATTGTTGCATTAGATATTTTATTTTTAGCTTTTATTTCTGGTGCATCTATGAATCCTGCTAGAGCCCTTGCTCCTGCATTATTATCTGGAACTTTTGGAGATTTGTGGCTGTATTGGACCGCACCATTTGTTGGAACTTTAATTATGGCATTTCTATTTCGTGGTAAATTTCATGCCCAAAGGGCTCAAATTAGCAAATAATAATGGCTCTATTGTAGTCTGAGTATGTCAAAATCTAGAAAATTATTTAATGATTCAAAAAAAGTGATTCCCTCAGGCGTAAATAGTCCAGTTAGATATTTTGATCCTTATCCATTTTTTACAAAAAAAGCCAATGGTGCATATATCTGGGATGAAGATAATACTCGTTACATTGATTTTTGTAATGCATACGGTGCATTACTTTTAGGACATCGAAGAAAGGAAATTCTTGATTCTGTATCTAAACAACTTTCAAAAGGAACTTTGTATTGTACTCCAACTGCATCTGAAATTGAATTATCTAAATTAATTCTTGGAAATTACCCTTCAATGGATAAAGTACGTTTGATGAATACTGGAGGGGAAGCTACGATGACTGCAATTAGATTAGCACGTGGTTACACAAAAAAGAAAAAAATTATTAAATTTGAAGGATGTTATCATGGTGCACATGATTCTGTTTTAGTTAAGGCCGGTTCTGGTTCTGCACATAATGGCATTTCTGTTTCTGATGGAGGATTAGATGAAGTTTCAAATAATACTCTAGTTGTTGAGTATAACAATATTGAGGATCTACAAAAAACAATTTCCAAAAATAAAGATATTGCTGGTGTAATTGTTGAACCTATTTTAGCCAATATGGGATTAATTTTACCTGAAAAAAATTTTCTTTCCGATTTGAGAAAAATTACAAAGGAAAATCATATCCCATTAATTTTAGATGAGGTTGTTACTGGTTTTAGAGTATCTCCTGGTGGGGCACAACAATATTTTGGTATCAAACCTGACATTACAACTTTAGCTAAAGCATTGAGTAATGGATTTACGATATCTGCAGTTGGAGGTAAAAAAGAAATAATGGACTTACTTTCTCCAGGAGGAAATGTTTACCAAGCAAGTACTTTTGCTGGAAATCCTATATCTGTCAGTGCTGCAATTAGTTCCATTAAGATAATCAATAAAATCAAAAATAAACTCTATTCCAAACTTGAAAGATTTAACTTATTATTTTCTACTGCATTAGATGATATGGCCACAGATATGAAAATTCCTCATCAAATCAATTTTACATCATCCATGTTTCAAATTTTCTTTACAAGTAAGCCTGTAGTTGATTATAAAACATCTAAAAAAGCAGATGGTAAAAAATTCCAAAAATTATTTAGAACTTTATTGAAAGAAGGTATTTTTATTCCTCCATCTCAATTTGAGGTTGTTTTCTTGTCAGATGCACATACTGAAAATGATTTAAACAAAACATTGGATGCATATCATACTGCATTAAAGTCGGTGAAAAATTGAAGTATGTAGTTGGTGCACGAGGTAGTAAATTATCTATCGCACAAACAAATTGGGTCATTGCAGAATTAAAAAAATTTAATATTGATTCAGAATATCAAATTAAACCAATTATTACTAAAGGTGATACTGATCCTAGACCTTTATTCACTATTGAACAAAAGGGTATTTTTGAAAAAGAAATTGATAAGGCAGTTGCAGATAAAGAAATTGACTTTGCAGTTCATAGTTTAAAGGACGTTCCTTCTAAATTAGCTGATAATTTAGTAATTGCATCGATTCCAAAACGCGAAAAAGTAAATGATGTATTTATTTCATCTGATGGTTCATCTTTAGATAAAATAAAATCTGGTTCTGTCATTGGTACAAGTTCATTACGTAGAGCTGTTCAAATTTCTAGACAAAGATCTGATGTTACAGTTAAACCGATTAGGGGAAATATTGAAACTCGAATCACTAAAATATTTGGAGAAAATTATGATGCAATTGTACTTGCACAAGCAGGAATTTCAAGATTAGGCGTTAATGTTAATTTCACTATTTTATCTACTACAGATTTTTCACCATCCCCCGGACAAGGTGCAATTGCAATTGTTGCAAGGGCTGATGATCATCAGACAATTGAAATGCTTAAAAAAATTGAAGATACTGATTCTAGATTAGAAATTGAGGCTGAGCGTGCATTATCTGATTTTATAGATTCTGGATGTAGATTTCCTTTAGGTGCATATGCTCAATCTAATGATAATACAATGACATTAACTGTACATGCTTTTTCTGTTGATGGTAAAAAATCTCTACAAGTTAGTCGTTCTGGAGATAAAAATAATCCTAAATTATTGGGTAAGCAGGTAGGAGAAGAATTGCGTAGTAAGGGAATTAATGATCTTGCATTAAATTGGAGACAGAAAGTGGATGAATGGAATAAGACATGATGGGAAAAGTGTATCTTGTTGGCGCAGGTCCTGGAGATAGTAAATTAATTACTTTGAGGGCTGTTGAATTAATCAAAAAAGCTGATGTTGTTTTGTATGATAGATTAGTCAGCAAAAAAATTATTTCTATGATTCCTAAAACTGCAAAAAAAGTCTATGTTGGACGTGAGGTTGGTGATGATACAAGCCATCAAAATGGTACTAATGATTTAATGGTTGAATATGCAAAATCTAAAAAAAATGTGGTTAGATTGAAAGGTGGAGATCCTATAATTTTTGGACGAGGTGGTGAAGAAGCTGAATTTCTAAAAGATCATAAAATCAAATATGAAATTGTACCTGGAATTACGTCTGGAATTGGTTCTGCAACATATGCTGGAATTCCTTTAACTCATAGAAAATATGCATCATCAGTTGTTTTTGTTACAGGACATGAAGATCCTGAAAAGAAAAAAGAAATTGTTAAATGGAAAAATCTTGCAAAATCTGTAGATACAATTGTAATTATGATGGGGTTATCCAGAATTGATGTTATTTGTAAACAATTGATAGCAGGTGGACTGGATAAAAAAACTCCCGTTGCCGTTATTCAAAATGGGACAACTCCTCAACAAAGAATGATTAAAGGCGATGTTACAAATATTGCAAAAAAAGTTAAAGAAAATAAAATTATTCCACCTACAAATATCATTATTGGTAAGGTAGTTGATTTATCTGATGTTATTGGGTGGAAATAATGCTTAGTGGTAAAACTATTGCAATAACCCGATCCGAAGATGATGCTTCTGAATTTATTTCACTTGTTCAAAATGATGGTGCAATTCCAATTACATTACCTACAATTGAATTAGTAAGTAAAGGGGAAAAAATTGTTGATGAATTTTTAGAATCTATTACTAAATACAATCCTGATTATTCTGTTTTTATGAGTTCAAAAGCTGTAAAATTATTATTTGATACTGCAAAAAAATTGGGAAAACTTGAAAAATTGCAATTAGCAGTTGCAAATACTATTGTAATGTCTGTAGGTCCTAAAACTTCACTCACTCTTGAGGCTCAAGGAATTAAAGTAAATTGTCAACCAACAACTTATTCATCTGTTGGTGTTGGTGAAGAATTTACAAAACTTAACGCTGTTGGCAAAAAAGTCATTGTTCCACGTAGTGGTGCATCTACTCCTTTTTTAAAACAATTACTTTCAAAAATTGGAATCGATGTTTTAGAAATTCATTTGTATGATGTTTGTGCTTTTAGAGATACCACTCAGTGGAATATATTTAGAGAATTATTTTCTCAAAATAAAGTTAATGGTGTAGTTTTTACTAGTGCTTCTTCTGTTAGAGGCTTTTTTGAAATAATGTCTAAGGATTATTCTGAAGATGTTTTACTTAATAGTCTTGCAAAATTATCTGTTGTTTCTATTGGACCATTTACGTCAGATGAATTAAAAAAATTTAAAATCAAAAATTCTGTTGCAGAAGTTCATACAGTCGCTGGTGCATTTAATGAGATGAAAATTTCTCTTTCAACCTGATTTATTTGAATTTATTTTTAGCAAATTTTGTCAGACCTTCTGTTTTTAATTTGTCTGATTCTTTCATAACTGAATTATATTGATCAAGTTTGTGTTGTTTTAATTTCTTTTTTAAATCTGTAAATTCATTTGCAAGAATTTTTATTGCATAAATGCCTGCATTGCCTGCTTTATTTACTCCTACTGATACAACTGGTGAACCTGATGGCATTTCAGTAATTGATAATAATGAATCCAATCCTCCAAATGCTGAAAATTTAGATGCATCTATTTTTTTTGAATGTTTATCGTTATACACCAGAATTGGCACTCCTATAACTGGAATTGTTGTATGTGATGCAATCATTCCAGGTAAGTGTGCTGCACCTCCTGCACCTGCAATAATTATTTTTAATCCTAACTTTTCTGCATGTTTTGCATATTCTTCTAATCTGGCAGGAGTTCTATGTGCTGAAACAATTTGATCTTCATGTTTAATTTTATATTCATCTAGAATTTGTGCAGCTTCTTGCATAATTCTGCTATCTGAACTAGACCCCATAATTATTCCAACTAAAGGCTTTTCTGAATATTTCATACTACTACAAAAAACTAGACAGTAATTAAGAATTACATTTTCTTATTTCTATTAGAATTTTCTTTCTTTTGGATTTTTTTATATGTTGATTATACTTTGCATAATTCTACAATTAATTTGTAAATCCTTGACATTCTATTTTATGCTAAATGAGAATATTTCAAATAATGTACATAATTTTTTTCTATGATTCTAAACTTTGGGATCATCGTTTGATTGTATTCAATCATGCCTAGACAATAGAAGGAAACTTTTCTTAAATGATTATCATTGAAATTTAGCTCTAGCTATTTAGCTCTACCTATTTTTCCTCATGTATTTATAATATAACGGGGTTATGATAGCGATGGCAACAGAAAATATTGACATGGATTATTCCAAATATGACTTTAAAGATTCTACAGAAATGTATGTTCATCTTAGTAAGAAAGGACTATCAAAAGAAACTGTAATAGAAATTAGCAAGATGAAAAAAGAACCACAATGGATGCTTGATTTTAGACTTCGTTCTTATGAAATTTTTATGGAAAAGCCAATGCCAACTTGGGGTGGTGATCTAAGTGTAATTGATTTCCAAAATATTTACTATTATGCTAAAGCATCTGACAAAGTTGAAAAAAATTGGGATGATGTTCCAGAAAATGTCAAAAAAACTTTTGATAAACTTGGAATTCCAGAAGCTGAAAAGAAATTTTTGGCAGGTGTTGGGGCACAGTATGAATCTGAAGTTGTTTATCATAGTTTAAGAGAGGATTTAGCAAAACAGGGAGTCTTATTCTTAGATACTGATCAAGCTTTAATTGATCATCCTGAAATTTTCAAGAAATATTTTGGTAAAATTATTCCTCCAGAGGATAACAAATTTGCAGCATTGAACAGTGCAGTATGGAGTGGTGGTTCTTTCATTTATGTTCCACCAGGTGTTCATATTGACATGCCTTTACAAGCATACTTTAGAATTAATGCTGAAAACATTGGACAATTTGAAAGAACTTTAATTATTGTTGATGAAGGCGCAGAAGTACATTACATTGAAGGTTGTACTGCTCCAGTATATTCATCAGAATCTCTTCACTCTGCTGTTGTAGAACTTGTTGCACACAAAAATGCAAAATTGAGATATACTACTATTCAAAATTGGAGTTCTGATGTCTACAATCTTGTTACAAAACGTGCTTATGCATATGAAGGTGCAACTGTTGAATGGATTGATGGTAACATTGGAAGTAAATTAACAATGAAATATCCTGCTGTGTATCTAATGGGTGAAAGAGCATATGGTGAAACATTGTCTATTGCTTTTGCAGGTAAAGGTCAACATCAAGATACTGGTGCCAAAATGGTACATCTTGCACCAAATACAACTTCTAAAGTTACATCAAAATCTGTAAGTCGAGCTGATGGACGTTCAACTTATAGAGGAATGTTAAATGTGGCAAAAGGTGCTACAAACGTAAAATCTACAGTTAGATGCGATGCTTTACTATTAGATGATACTTCAAAAACAGATACTTATCCATACATGGTAATTGATCAAGAGGATGCAACAATCACTCACGAAGCTACAGTTGGAAAAATTGGTGATGATCAGATTTTCTATCTCATGACTAGAGGATTTAGTGAGGAAGACGCATTATCATTAATTGTTAATGGCTTCATGGAACCTTTTACCAAAGAATTACCTATGGAATATGCTGTTGAATTAAACAGACTCATTAAATTAGAAATGGATGACTCTGTGGGATAATATCTCAATATTTTCTCTTATTAATCATGTCTCAACAACTTCTTTCAAAACTAAATACTTCTCATATAGAAGAAATTTCTTCATCCAGAAATGAACCTGAATGGTTAATGAATTATAGAAAAAATTCTTTATCTGTTTATGTTCGTCTCCCAATTGAAACTTCCCCGTTATACACCAAGTATACTGATGTCAAAAAAATGGATCCTGAGAAAGTATCTTTTTCAACAAATACTGCTGATACTGTACCTGCTTTTCTTCAAAAAAGATTGGGTGAACTAGAAAATGAAATTTGTATAATTCAAATTGGAACAAATATTCATAGAATTAATTTACCTGATGAGTTAAAATCTAAAGGACTAGTAATCTCCTCCATATCTGATGCAATTCAAAATAATTTTGAATTAGTAAAAAAAGCCTTAGAAGCATCAAATTCTGAAGATGATAGATTTACTGCTTTGAATAATGCTGCTTTTAATTCTGGAATATTCATACACATTCCACGTAATCTCATTATAGACAGATCAATTCATTTTTTGACTTGTCTTTCAGAAGATGGACATTCCACAATTTCTAGAAATATTATTTTTGCAGATGAAAGTAGTAAAGCAACAATTGTCCAAGAATTATATTCCCCAAATATTCAAACTCAACAAGCATATCTTGAATTAATGAATACAAGTGTTGGACCTAATGCTCAATTGGATGTAACTACATTACAAATGTTAGATCAAAGTGCTGTTACTTTTTCAACCAAACGTACTGATTTAGCACAAGATGCAAAAGTAAATTGGTATTCTGGATTATTTGGATCGATGTTATCTCGTTACAAAATTGAATATTTCCTTAATGGTAAAGGTGCATCTTCAAATGACTCTGAAGTTATTTTTGGAAATAATGAACAATCATTTGATATTCAAACTAATGTAACTCATGAAAGCCCATCTACTGAAGGGCGTGTAGTTGAAAAATCTATTCTTAGAAATAAATCAAAATCCATTTTCAAAGGAATGATTAGAATTAAAGAAAATGCATCTAAATCAAATTCTTTCTTATCTGGTCGTTCAATTCTCTTAGATAAAGATGCTAAATCTGAGGCAATTCCTGGATTAGAGATATTTACTAATGATGTTAAAGCAACTCACTCTGCATCTGTTGCACAAATTGATGAGGAACAAATCTTCTATCTTAAAACTAGATGTTTAACTCAAGAAGAGGCTGAAAGAACAATTGTTGAAGGTTTCTTAGAACCACTTTCAAGAAAGATGTCTTTTCAAGTTAGAGCATGGATTGCATATCTTATCGAATCAAAATGGGATAATCGCGAACTCGGTATAAATACAGATGAGGAGCTAGCAAAGTTTGTCGAAATTGAAGAAACTCGTTATGATGAAAATTCTGAAATTGAACAACACTACAAGTATAGGTGATTTTTTTGTCTGAATGGATTAAAGCATGTAATTTAGATCAAGTAAAGAAAGGTGAACTTTTTGGTTTTGTTCAAGATGGTAGAAAATTATTGATAGCAAATATTGGTGGTACGATTCATGCAACTGACTTAATTTGTACACATGCTGATGCAGACCTTTCTACTGGGTTCCTTAATGATCAAGGTGTTAGATGCCCATTACATCTTTCTGTTTTTAATTTAGTTACTGGTAAACCAAATAATCTGCCTGCAGAAACTGCTCTTAAAGTATATCCAGTTAAAATTAATAATAGCGAAATCTTTGTGGAGATCTAAATATTGCAAAGTGCAGAATTCTCCCTTGAAAATATTAGAAAAGATTTTCCTATATTAAAAAGAACTGTTAGGGATAACAAGCCTTTAGTTTATTTGGATAATGCATCAACAACTCAAAAACCAAATCAAGTAATTGATGCTATTACAGATTATTATAGAAATCATAATGCAAATATCCATCGCGCAGTTTATGCTCTTGCTGAAGAATCAACTGAAGCATATGAATCTGCCAGAGATAAAATTGCAAATTTCATAAATGTAAAAAATAGACAAGAAATAATTTTTGTTAGAGGGACAACTGAAGCAATTAATTTAGTTGCATATGCATGGGGAAGATCTCAAATTAATGAAGGTGACATTATAGTCACCACTGAATATGAACATCATAGTAATATTGTACCTTGGCAATTACTAACACAAGAAAAACGTGCAAAATTAGAATACATTGGAATGAATGATGATGGGCAATTAATTTTAGATGATCTTGATAAATATCTTAAAACTGGTAAGGTTAAACTTGTAGCTTTTAGTTTGGTGTCTAATGTTCTTGGAACCATTACTGATGCTGAAAAAATTATTGCAAAATGTAAGGCTGCAGGTGTACCTACATTAATTGATGGTGCGCAAGCAGTACCTCATATGAAAGTTGATCTTGACACTTTGGGATGTGACTTCTTTGCTTTTTCCGGACATAAAATGTTGGCTCCAACTGGAATTGGTGTTTTATGGGTTAGAAAATCTGTATTACAAACAATGAATCCATTTCATGGTGGTGGTGACATGATTCGAGAAGTTCACAAGTATGAAACAACTTGGAATGATTTACCTTACAAATTTGAGGCAGGAACTCCAAATATTGCAGACGTCATTGGATTTGGTGCAGCAATTGATTATCTTACAAAAATTGGAATGGATAATGTACGACAACATGAAATTGAATTAACTAAATATGCTATTGAAGAATTTGCAAAAATACCTGGACTTAAAATTTATGGCACAAATGACATTACAAAACGTGGTGGCGTGATCTCATTTAATTTTGCAGATGTACATCCACATGATGTTGCTCAAATAATTGATCAAGAAGGTATAGCACTTCGTTCCGGACATCATTGCGCTCAAGTATTAATGGAGCGTTTGAATGTATCTGCAACATCTAGAGTTAGTTTCTATATTTATAATACAAAGAAGGATGTTGATGCCTTAATCAATTCATTAAAGATTGTGGCAAAGGTGTTTAAGTTATGAGTAGTGGTACTGATATTTATCATGAAATGATAGTTGATTATTCAAGAAATCCTCTCAACTATGGAGAAATTGAAAATCATGACGTTACGTTTCATGATTCCAATCCATTATGTGGCGATAGTATTGATATTGATATGAAAATTGATAATCATAAAGTTACTGATATTAAATTTCACGGAAGAGGATGCGCCATTTGTATGGCTTGTAGTTCAGTTTTAACTGAAATTACCAAGGGAAAATCTCTTGATGATGTTAGAAAAATTCAAAAACATGATATTTTAAGCGAATTAGGTCTTGAACATTTACAAGCTGTTAGAATTAAATGTGCATTATTATCTCTAAAGGTACTCAAGTCTGCATTGTATACTTATCTTGGAACTCATCTTGAAAATTCTGATGGTATAGATACGCTAAAAACTGAGGCTGAGAATCTGTACTAATATGAGTGATTTTACTCCTTCAACTCCTATTGAATTACAAATACGAAAAATAATTTTTGAAAAATTTAATGATGTTAACAAAAAATTTACTAATGATGAAGTTTTTGAAATTTTAAAATCTAATGGTGATGTCAATCCTTCTTGGATAATTGACGATACTGAATCTTTGTTTAATGATATTTGTGATTCTCGTTTAGTTCGAAGTATTGCACAAAATTTTACTACTATCTTTTTAAAATTATTTGAACTCGTTGAAAAATTTCATTGTAATTCATGTAATTATGATATTCATTTAGGAATTTCTGAAGAAAGAATTTGTCCAAATCCTTCTTGTAGATCTACCCTTTAGATCTATATTTTATTGCAGAATCTTCTAACGCTTTCATCATTGGAAGTTTCTCTCCTGTTAGATATAGTACCAATGCACCGCCTGCTGTACTAATATGATTTATTTTATCTGCTAATCCTTGTTGTTTTAATGCTGTTGTCAAATGTCCTCCGCTTACAATTGTTGTTGCCATTGAATTTGCAACTGCTTTAAGTATTTCTTTAGTTCCATATTTGAAATGCTCTTTTTCAAAAAATCCTGCTGGACCACTAATGAATACAGTTCCTGCCCCTGAAATTAATTTTGAATAATATTCTATTGTTTTGGGACCTAAGTCAAAAATTTTATCACCTTTACTGATTTCTCTGACATCCATTTCCACTCGTTCTCCATCTTTATCAATCGCAATATCTACTGGAGTTGCAAAAACATCTGGATAATCTCCTATCAATGAATGTGCTTTTGCCACCACCTCATCTTCGTTTTTAATTTCTAAAGGTGATTTTATTCTGGCTTGAGCCCGTAAAAACACATTTCCAATTAATCCTGTTACTAAAATATGATCTGCACGTCCATTTTGAATTAATGCTTTGATAGCTTCTAATCTATCTGGTATTTTGGAACCTCCTAGAATAACTATGTGTGGTGATTTTGCTACTGTCATTATTTTATCCAAATTTCTTATTTCTCTTTCTACAATTCTTCCTGCACATGATGGTAATACCTGTGCAAATCCTACAATAGACGGATGTGATCTGTGTGCACTTGGAAATGAATCTAATACACAAAAATCAAATAATTTGGATAATCTTGTAACCATCATTGTTTTTGCTGCATTTTCTGGCGTAAATTCATAATTTTCTTCAGCACATAATCTGAGATTATCTAAAAGTAATATTTCTCCATCTTGTAAATTTTTAATTGCATTTTGTGCTGCTTCTCCAATAGTATCTTCAACATATTTGATCTCTCTACCCATTAATTTTTCAAGAACTTTTGCATGTTTGCTCATTCCTGTATATTCATTATTTCCAACTCTTCCTTGATGAGATGCTACAACTACTTTGGAATTTTTTAATGATTCTAATGTTTCAATTGTCTCTTCAATTCTTTTGGTACCTAAAATTTCACCTGTTTCTGGATCTATTGGACAATTCATATCCATTCTTACAAACACTGTTTTACCTTTTAGATCAAAGTCGTCTAATGTGAGTATCTTCACATGCTTTCTATTATTTCCCAGCTTAAAATCTTTGAGCCGATCACAATTATTTTGTTGAAATTTATTTGCCTACTATGAATTATATTTTTGAAGGGATTGTATTAATAGAAATTAAGATAAGTATACTTGAGGTTTAATAAATTGCAAAACTGGCTTTTTGATATTCGTTCCCGTTCTTTTGTTTTATTGACTGCTCTTTTTCTTATTTTAACTGCTTTTGTACTTTCTGAATTTACTGAAGATTTTGATCAAAATATAATTTTATTCTTTTCGGAAAATGTTGGAAATCCTACACTTGATATTTTTATGCAATATGTTACTGAGAGTGGAGATGTTTTCAACATGATGATATTTGCAATTATTGTTTTATTAATTCCAAAAACTCGTAGAATTGGAATCACTCTTTTGATTCTAATTGTAATCTCTACTCTTCTTACAGGATACATAAAATGTGGTGTTGACCGAGATAGGCCTGATTTTAAATACATTGGAGTTGAATTTCCTGTTCAAATCAGCCATGATACATTTGCATTATTTTGTGAAGGTGGGTTTGATGCATCATATCCTTCTGGACATGCAGCTAGATCCATGATATTTGCAATTATTTTGGGATATGCACTATCTGAGAGATTTCCTCGTGGTGCATATTTCATATTTATTTATCCTGCAATGATATCTATTAGTAGATTGTATGTTTTACAACATTTTCCAATGGATGTAATTGGTGGTACTGTAATTGGAGTAATGTTAGCTGGTGTTATGGCAAATAGAACAAAATTATATCAAATTTTTAATAAATCAAAACCCTAATTCTGTTAAAACTGAATTATCTATTAGCACAATTGCAAAATGTTCGTCATCATGATGATATGTCCAATACTTAACATCCCTAGTTTCATTTTTCTCTCTTAGTCCCTTTGTAACTCCTGTTGTAATTGTATATCCTATTCTTTTTGCAATTTTTGTTTCTTTTGGCATTAAAACTTTGAAACCCTCTTTTTTTTCTTTAAATCCTAAATTTACCATGTCCTCAACAGCTTTTATTGCATCATTTTCATTTTTTACGATATATGTTTTTGATATTGGTAAATTTTTTGGGTGAAAATCCATAGTTTTCTTAAAATATCATCACTAATATTTTTTAAAATTAGATATTTCGCGATCTAAATTGGTTAATTTTCTTAACCGAAAAGTCAAATCCTAATCATATTAACAACTTAATGAACGATTTATTGTTGTCAGTTATTGACACCACTAGAAAAAACAATTCTTGAAATGAGAAAAAAGAGGAATCAAGCAACAAAACTTAAACAAAATGCGGAAAATCAACTCAAACAACTTCAATTTGCAGAAAAGCGTTCTGCAACTGGTTTACAAAAAATGATTAAACAAATTGAATATGAAAAAGAGAATATTTCAGATGTTTCAGAAAATCTTACTAGAAAGAATGCTCAAGTTGAAAGTATCAATAGATTGGTATCTGCTGCCGAAGAACGTCTTAATACTGAAAAACAATCAGTTGAGCAAGTAGAACAAGAAATTGAATTTGCTGAGAGCCCTGAAGAAAAGCAAAATGCAGAGGATAAATTACGCTCATTAAACGATCATATTCAAGAATTAATCTCTGAAATTAAAAATAGACATCAAACTCTTAAAAAAATAACTGAACAAGTTTCTACATTTGATGTTATTAAATCTAAAATTACTACTCAAATTAAAAAACAAACTAAATCTAAACCTACACTTAGAACTACCGTTAATTTTAATCATCAAAATATTGTAAAAGTAATGAAAGAAATTGAAAAACAAACTAAAGATGAAGAAAGAATAACTAAAGCATTGGGTAACGCATCATCAAAATTAAAAGATTATCTTGCAAAGAAAACTGCATCTAAAAGAAGACCAGCAAAGAAAACTGCATCTAAAAGAAGACCAGCAAAGAAAACTGCATCTAAAAGAAGACCAGCAAAGAAAACTGCATCTAAAAGAAGACCAGCAAAGAAAACTTATCGTTAATTTTTTTAGAAATCCAAACTTTTCTATATGTTAATGGTGATTGCAGTTTCTAATTTTATACGAATAAACGTGGACATATAATCACATTCATTGGTTTTAGTTTATTTTCACTTTCTTTGATTGTTATTTTTTCTTTAATCATATTGATATTTTAGACTCTGATGCATCCATGATAAAATAATTCTACCTCAATTAATTTTTAGATTTTTATTTATTATTGGAATTGTAATTATCATGTTCGATATCATAATTACTATAATAAATTTAAAAAATAAATTATAAAATAAACAAAATTACTAAGAGTTAACAGTCATCTTGCCAAATTTTCCTTTGGTTAAAGATACCACACCTTTAAACTCGTTAGTATATCCATTTTCTATTAATACTGTATCTCCCATATTGACTGCCTTAATATCGTCACCCCACAATGTAAGTTTCATTTGGTTGGCTTCGCTTCCATCACAATTAGATATTGTTGCATCACAGACATCTACTGTTCCTCCTGTTTTGAGATTTACAGTTCTTGGTTCTGTTTTGCCAATAACTTCAGCTTCGACATTAACTCCACTACGCATTTTTTTTGCTTCTGAAATACATATTGATTCTGACATGTGAATTTCAATAAAACTTGCAATTATAAGGCTTTGTTAAAATTCGTAAAAACACAGATCAAGAATTGTAATAGTAATTGAAAAATATTGGAATTATCAAGTATTGTTGCAGAGGTATCGAAGCCTGGTCAAACGAGAGGGACTCAAGATCTCTAATATAGGAAATCCCTTCTCTTAGGAGTTCGTGGGTTCAAATCCCACCCTCTGCACTATTATCTTAAAAGAACTAATTAATTCAAAAAATTATGCAACTATTGTTTTCACTTTTGTTATTGAGTGATTTGTAATATTCTTGTGCATTTGTGCCATCTCATTATCCTTGAACAAAAGATTGCATCTATAACACTTCCAAATTAAATCCGACATACCTTATATAGTCATAAATTGCTTATAAAGATATTGCATGATTGATCCTATTTGTTATCAAACATGGATATTTTTTGTAAAAACATGTAATTTTTTGAATTTTTCATTAAATTATTATATTATCTGTTGACTAAATATGGATACAAGGGTTTAGAAATAAAATATTTTTACAATAATTGAATAATATTGGAATTTTTTGAACTATTTGGAGAATTTTCATATTTTGGAATTTTTTTTGTATTGATTGGAATAAGTACAATTCCAATTCTAGTACCTCCTACATGGATAATTTTAACATCATTTTATCTTCTTGATCCTACTTTGAACATAGTACTTTTAGCAATAGTTGGTGGAACTGGAGCTACAATTGGTAGATTTTTTCTAAAAAAAATCAGTGGATTATTTCGAAAATTTGTTGGAGAAGAACAACAATCTAATCTTGATACAATTGGAAATTATTTGAATAAGAAAAAATATGGATATCTGGTTGCATCCTTTTTGTTTGGAGCAACTCCTCTTCCTAGTAATATTTTATTTATTACCTATGGTCTAATGCGTGCAAAGAGTATTGGCATCTATATTGGATTTTGGATTGGTAGAACTATTTCTTATATTATTATGATATATTTTGGTAATGCTGTATTAAGACCATTTCTAGAAATATTTGAGGATCGTCTAGTTGGAATTTTATTGATTGATGTAGCTGGTATTGGAACAATTATCTTATTTGCATGTATTAATTGGACTGTTTTACTAACTCAAAGGAAAATAAAATTCATTAAACCAAAAATTTGGAGATTATAAATGGACGTTCTTAATTCTATTAAAAACGAAGTAATCAAAATAATTGATAATGATCCTGCGCATGATTTTGGACATATTATGCGAGTATATAATAATGCCAAAAAAATTGCAAAAAAAGAAAAAGCAGATCAAAAATTAGTTCTTAGTGCAGTATTATTACATGATATTGTTTCATATCCAAAATCTAGTAAACGTTCTAAATTTTCTAATATCGAAAGTGCAAAAAAATCAAAATTAATTTTAAAAAAATATGATTTTACTGATGCAGAAATTATTATTATTTCTGATGCAATTGCTGAACATAGTTTTTCTCAAAATAAAGTTCCTAAAACTTTTGAAGGAAAAATATTACAAGATGCTGATAGACTTGATGCTTTAGGTGCTATTGGTATTGCACGAGTTTTTGCTACTAGCGGTTCATTGAACAGATCTTTTTATAATATTAACGATCCTTTTTGTAATACCAGAACTCCTGATGATAATCTATGGGCTATTGATCATTTTTTTAATAAATTACTTAAATTAGAATCTATGATGAATACAAAATCTGGTAAAACTGAAGCAAAAAAAAGAACTAAAGTTTTAAAAGTATTTTTAAAACAACTAAAATGCGAGCTTTAACCATAATCTACATATCTGTCATATCTAGTTTCAATTTCTTTATTTTCGCCTAAAATTATTTTCTCATATTCTTGTTTTTTTCTAAATTCTATGTATTTACAAATTTCAGTAAAATTCTCATCTTTTGGATATGATTCAAAAAGTGGTTCTGTCATCTTCAAATATTCTAATGTTTTTTCTCTAAATTCTTCTCTTGTAGGTTTTCTAATTCCTTGCATTCTAAACCATACTACTGTCCAACTTGCCCCAACAACATGTGGCAACAAGTCAAAAGCTCTTTGTATTTCAAAACGTTCATCGTTTCTCATGATTCTTTAAGGAATTTTGAGGCTGATTTTGCAAAATATGTTACTATCATATCTGCACCTGCTCTTTTAATTGAATAAAGAATTTCTAATGTGATATCTTTTTCATCTACATATCCTAATTGGGATGCAGCTTTCACTAATGCGTATTCTCCAGATACACTATATGCTGATATTGGAACATTGTATTTTCTTCGAGTTTCTGCAATTAAATCTAAATATGACCATGCTGGCTTTATCATGACAATATCTACTCCTTCATTGATATCCGTTTCTACTTCTCTCATTGCTTCTCTTGCATTTGTAAATGGAACTTGGTATGTTTTTCTATCTCCAAATTTTGGTGCACATTCTGCAGCATTTCTAAATGGTGAGTAAAAATTTGAACGATGTTTTGCTGAATGTGACATTATCGATACATCTGTAAATCCTTCATTGTCTAAAGCTTTTCTTATTGCTGCAACTTGACCGTCCATCATTGCTGATGGTGATACTGTATCTACACCTGCTTTAGCTTGACTTACAGCGATTTTTGCAAGTGTATCTAAACTTATGTCGTTATCAATTTTATTTCCTTTAATAATCCCACAATGACCTGAAGATGTAAATTGACATAAACAGACGTCTGCCATAATTACAATTTCATTTCCAAATTCTTTTCTAATTTGGCTAATTGCTTTTTGAACAATTCCATTATCATCAAAAGCTGAACTACCTGCTTCATCTTTTTGTGTTGGAATTCCAAATAACATGATTGCAGGAATTCCTAATTCTATTATTGTTTTGACTTCCTCATTGACATCTTGTAATGGTAATCTTTCAATTTCTGACATTGATTCAATCTTGATTCTTGTTTTAAGATCTTCTTGTACAAATATTGGACAAATAAAGTCTTTTGGTGTTAATGTTATTTCTTGAACTAGTTCTCTCATTTTTTCTGAAACTCTTAATCTTCTGAGTCGTTTAATTGGAAATGACATGATTAAAATTAATTTTGGCTAAAATATAATCCTAGTCTGCCTGATTTTGTTTTTTATAGTCAAAAAGCTTACCTGCCAACTCTATTAAATCTGCTTGACCTTGTTCAGATGCTTTTCTGATATTATTCATTGGTGTTGATACAATGCTTTCTACAACTGCCTTTGTTAATTCTTCAATAATTTTAATTTTCTTTTCATCTTTTTCATCTAGCATCTGTAATGCCTTATTGAATTCCTTTTCTCTGATATTCTCGATATTTTTGAATACATCTGTTACAAGTGGTTCTGCATCTAATCTTTTCATTGAGGCTTCTAATACTGATACTTCCTCTCTAATTATATTTTCAATTGTTTTCACTTTAGTTAGTCTAGAATTCACATTTTTTTCTACCATTTCTGCAATTTGATCCAAATTCATTAATTTAACACCAATAATATTTGCAACTTTTTCATCTACTGTTCTTGGATTTGATAAATCTAGTATCATCATTCCATTGTTCTTGTTTTTCATAGCATCTGCAATTCTTTGTTGTGTTACAAGAAAATATGGTGCAGTTGTTGCAACAAATATTAGATCATATTTGTTAAATCCTGAAAGAACTTCTTCAAATTTAACTGGATTTCCTCCCATTGTTTCACAAAATGTTTCTGATCTACCAAGTGTTCTGCTTGTAAGATTGAATGAATATCCTCTTCTTTGTAATGATTTTGCAACAAGGGTTGATACTTCTCCTGTTCCAATCAAAAGAATTTCTTTTGTTTTTAATTCATCGATATTTTCTTCTGCAAGTTTTACTGCCATCGATCCAACTGATATTCCACCTTTTCCAATTCCAGAAGAATTTCTTATTCTTGTACCAATTCTGATTGCTTTATCAAATAATGTATTAAGATGCTGACCTGATGCCTTAGATTCTCTAGCTGATGCTATTGAATTTTTTATTTGACCTAAAATTTGTTCTTCACCTAATACCATTGAATCTAAACCTGACGTTAGTTTCAAAAGATGATGTAAAGCTTCCTGATTTTCTACAAATTCCATATTTTCTTGAAATATTTCCTCATCTAAACCTGTAATTTTTGCCCAAGTTTTCTTAATTTTTTCTAAATTATCTGTTTTTGTTTTTCCAAATAATTCAATTCTATTACAAGTTTGAATTATTACACATTCGTCTAATTCTGAATTTTTTTTGAATTCTTCATATGCATTTTCTACATTTTTAATAGTAAATTTTTCTAAAATATGAATTGGTGAATTACGAAATGTCACACGTGCGTTTATTATTTTTTGATTCATTTCCATTTTTTTATTATCTCTCTAGATTGTTTTTCAGCTTCTTTTATGTGACCGTCTTTTATTAACTGATCAATATGACTATCATTCATTATACTCTTTAGGCACTTTTTTCGTTCAAATTGATTAGGTATGATCTCTTTAGCTAGTTTTCGTGATATTTTTTGAATTTTAATTTGTGCAATATCTTCTTTCGAAATAATTTTTTTCAGGGCAATTTCAGCTTTTGATTTAATCTTTTTTGACATTATTGGACTCCTACCTCCTGTAAAAATTGCAACTTGAATCATTTTTTCAAAATCAATAATTGCTGGATTTGAGAAATCACTATCTTCAGGATTATCTGAACTATATGCCATTGTATTCTTTTTTTAGCATAATTGATAATTTTTTGATTAATTTTTGTATCATTTGTAGTTGTAATTATTAAATCTGGATTTAATTCTGAGATGAATTTTATATTTTCAATTTTTTGTTTTTTAAATTTAATTCGTTTTAGTTTTACTAATTTTGAAATTTGTGTATTTATACTATCACTAATTACTATAATTTCACATTTTTCATTTAATAGTGATTTTATTCTTTTTTCTGCCTCATTTCCTCCACCCACAACAATAATTTTTTTACCTTCAAGATTTAGATTAATTATCATCGATTCAAGACACCCAGTTTCTATTTATCTATTAAAAATTAGTGTCTAAAATACTAGCTACATTTTTAATTGAATTACCGATTAATCCATTTATTGTCTTCTTTGACCGAATTTGATAAGGAAATCCTAAATGAAATTCAGTGGACTTTTCCATTAGTTACTAGACCTTTTGATGATATTGCTAAAAAATTTAACACAAGTCCTGAAATTATTAAAGAAAAATTAATCAATCTTAAAAAAATTGGTGTCTTAAGACAACTTAGTGCTATTTTTGATACTAGAAAACTAGGTTATACTAGTTCATTAGTTGCAATGGAAATTGAACATGATAAATTAGATTATGTGGCAAATCAAATTAATCGTCATCCTGGAGTAAGTCATAATTATGAACGTGATCATCAGTTTAATCTTTGGTTTACTTTAGCTGTTCCTCCAGGTGCTGATTTGAATAGTGAACTTGAAAAATTTAATGTTCTTAAAGGAATTAAAAAAGTTAGAATGCTTCCAACTTTACAATTATTCAAAATTGGTGTTAAACTTGATATGATTGATAATCAAAAACATGAGATTGCGCCAACTGAGGATAAGAAAGAAATTAAAAATATAAAATTTGAACCAACAGAACAAGACAAAGATTTTATTCGTGAATTACAAAAGGATATGGATATTATTGACGAACCTTTTGTAAAAGCAGCCACAAATCTTGGAATAACTGAAGACGAATTATTTGCAAAAATGAAACACTATGAGAGTATTGGTGTATTGCGAAGATTTGCAGCTATACTTAGACATAGGCAAGTTGGATTCACTGCAAATGGTATGATTGTTTGGAAAGTTCCTGAAAATAGAATCACTTCTGTTGGTGAAACATTGGGTTCATTTCCTCAAGTTAGCCACTGTTATGAACGTCCAACTTATGATGATTGGCCATATAATGTATTTTCTATGATTCATTGTAAAACTCATACTGAAGCAAATGATGTCGCTAAAATTATCCAAAATCAAATTGATGTTGATGAATACAAAATCCTTTTCAGTTCTCGTGAATTTAAAAAAACCCGAGTTGAATATTTTGTTGAAAACTCATTTAGTTTAGAAGATACTGCTGCTTAAATTTCATTTTTATCATGTCCTACAACGTGAATATTACAAAAATATTGATCATTCATGTTACAATAGTATAGAGAATCTTTTCCACATTGGCTACATGGTAGTTTTTCATCCTCTAATGATAATTTAGTATGATAAATTTTACTTCTACTTGTGATCTCTAAATTTTTATAGATTCTAGTTAAATTTGAATAATATTTTAACTCATCTGGATTTAGAATTTGTTTATTTTTTATTTTTTTTATCATTGATTCCCATTTTTCATATTTACCAATTTTGGCAAGTTTCAGTCTCTCAATAATTTCTAATGTTTTTTCATAATCAATTGATTTTTTCATTTATGACTTAGTTTGCTTGTAGTGTTGTTTTTAATTCATAAGATGGCCATGTGTTGAATAAATCATCAATTTCTTTCATATCTGTTGCTGAAATATACCCTCCTTTGGTCATTTCGACATAGTTTACAATTTCTTCTTCACTCACTATTGTAGGAAATACTGACGCGAATCCTTTTTTTGACATAATAAATTTCATTGATAATTCTGTTATGGTCAAATCGTTTCTTTCTGCAATTGGTTTAAGCATTTCAACTTTTTCTAATGATTCCTTTATCCATTCACCTTTTCTTACTGATCTATGATCTTTTTCATCAATTTTTGTTTCAGCATTTACTTTTCCAGTTAATATTCCTGATGCCTCTGGAACTCTAACTAGAATTCCTACATCTTTTTCTTCTGCTCTTTTCATTAATTCATTACCTGGTGCTTGTTCCAAAATATTGTAAACTGTTTGAACTGCACTGAGATTTGGTCTTTCCATAGCTTCTAAGCCTTCTTGTGTCCATCCAATTGCAGGGCCTAAAGCTACTTGGTATGTGTTAATTGATTTATCTTTAACAAAACTATCTAGTACATCAAAAATTGAATTATCTCTAATGTGATTCAATTTTGGATTGTGTAATCCGTAAATATCTAAATAATCTGTTTGTAATCTTTCCAAACTATTTCTTAATGCATTTTTAGTAAAATCTTTATCAAACTTTTGAGGTAATTCCTTATGTCCAATTTGTTCAACTTGTGAAAAATCATATCCGTATTTTGTAGATAAAACAACTTCATGTCTCATGTCTTTGAAAACTTCACCAATGAGTCTTTCACTTTTTCCTTTTCCATACATGTCTCCTGTTTCAAAAAAGTTAATTCCTAAATCATATGCTTTTTTGAGCATTCTTTTTGCTTCATCTTCTTCAATTTTTTTACCCCACCAATCTAGTGCAATAGACCACGCACCAAATCCTAATTCTGATACTTTAATCTCTGATTTTCCTAGTTTATTGTAATTCAATTTTTATCACCTTTTTATTTAAATTTCATCATTTATGTTTATCCGAAATTTTCATAAATGATTTTTAGTTTTAGATATTTACCCTAAACTTGTAATTAATGGAATGATGTCTTTTTTTACACATACAATCATTGGAATGTCATTTTTTACATAGGTTGAAACTTGAGTTTCTCTTAAATCCATTATCAAATCTTGAAAGTCTCTGATGTCATCCACCTCAAATGCTAACATGAAATCTTCATCATGAATTCCAAATGAATATGTTGTATTGAGTATTATTTGTGGATATTTTTTACTTACTGTTATATGTTCATCCATAATTTCTTGGCGTTTTTCTTTTGGTAAAAGATACCATTCTCTAGTTTTTGTAAATGGATACACTATGACATGTTTTTTGGGATTATTACCTGTAATGAAACCTAAAGTTTTTTGGTCTTTTACATACAGAGATGGTCGCGTACATGACAAATATGTCATTGACGGAATGATGTATTTTCCAAATACTGTTTTGTATAATTTTTCAATCACTATCTGAATTTCTTCAACTGTCGGTGCTGCAAACCAAAATAAAAAATCTGTATCATTACGTAGACCTAAATTTGAATATGATCTAAACATTATTTTTGAATTATTTATGATGTTTTCTACTTCCTTTGCTGATTCCTCTTTTGCTAAATCTGCCATCCATCTCCATTTGGGATCAACTTTAAAAAATGAGAAATTAAAAAAATACTGTTGATTATTTTCTGACATGATTTTTTATTTTAATTATACTGCTTTTTCTAAAGCCCACTCATAACCTTCGGCTTCTAATTTATCTGCAAGAGATGCATCTCCTGTTTGAAGTACTTTACCTTGTGCAAATACATGTACGTAATCTAATTTGTCTAAGAATTTTAAAATTCTAGCATAGTGAGTAATTATAATCACTGTTGCATCCTTAGTTGAAACTTTACTGATTGCTTGAGCAACTGATTGAACTGCATCAATATCTAATCCTGAATCTGGTTCATCTAAAATTGAAATTTTAGGTTTTAAAACTGCCATCTGCAATACTTCTGCACGTTTTTTCTCTCCTCCTGAAAATCCTTCATTAAGATATCTTGAAAGAAATTCTTCTCTCAATCCAACTTTAGCTATATTTTCCTTAAGATATTTTTGGAATTCTCTTACTGTGATGAATACTTCTCTATCATCACCTTCCATTGCTTTACTTAGAGAGTTATATGCTGTTCTTAGAAAGTGTGAAAATCCAACTCCTGAAACTTCAGTTGGGTATTGGAATGCCAGGAATAATCCTTTTTTTGCTCTTTCATCTGCAGTCAATTCTAAAATACTTTCACCGTCTAACCGTATGTCTCCTTTAGTAACTTGATACTTTGGATGTGCAAGTAATGTATATGATAATGTACTTTTTCCTGAACCGTTTGGTCCCATAATGGCATGTACTTCGCCAGGTCCTGTTTTTAGATTAACTCCTTTAAGAATTTCTTTACCGTCTATCGCAACGTGTAAATCTATAATTTCTAATACTACCACCCCTCGAATAATTTTAATTCTCTATATATTACAGAGGAAATTTAGCTAATCCTAATCTGGATTTTTAAAATAAAATGAAAAGGGGGGGGGGGATATTATTTGGCCAGAGATGGTCTCAAAGTAATTTTGATTTTGTGACTTGTTAGAATCTCTTTACATCTATTTCTGATAGTGACTTCTGTGACTCCTGCTACACTTGAAACATCTTTTTGTAGAATATTTTGTCCAAGTAATACTGATGAAACATACAGATATGCCGCAGCTATTCCATTTGGAGACTTACCATCTGAAATGCTACTATCTTTTGTTTTTTCAGCAATTTCCAAGGCTAGTCTTTCTACTCTAACCTCTGTTTGTGTCATATTTGCTATCTTTGAGATGTATTTGTCCATAGTTAAGACAGGAGCTTTTAATGCTCCCATTTCCATTACCATGGTTCTATAGTATCTTGCTGCAAGTTTTGTTTTTGATTTAACATCTTTTGCTGGGACAATTCCTCGACAAATTTCTTCTAATGATCTTACTACGTCACATTGTTTACATGCCATGTATATTGTTGCTGCTGTAATACAAGACACTGATTTTCCTTTGACTTCAATGTGTCCGTCTAAGTTTCTGTATATTATTGAAGTAGTTTCTAACACATTTTTTGAAAGATTAAGTGATTCGCATGTTTCGCCCATTTTTGATAAAACATTAGAAAGTCGTCTTTCTTTTGGTGTTGATACTCTTACTCTTTGTTGCCATTTTCTGAGATGATTCATTTGATTTGCAACTTCATGGTTTATTGTTTTTCCACTGAAGTCTTTTGTACTCATTGAGATCTCAGTTGTTATTCCCAAATCGTGTTGAGAATAGGTTGTTTGTCCTGTTGCTCTTGCAAGCTTCATTTTATCTTCGAGATTCGAACTTATTGTTTCTGGACCACAGTCTGCAATCTGGTCATCGACAACTATTCCACAACCAGAACAGATTATTTCACCATTCTGCATGTCATCAACTAACGATGATTTACATTCAGGACAGTTTTGGGTTTGTAATATGTTCATCTTCTATTTCTCCTAAATTTTTTTGGTTTATTTGCAGAAGATTGCTCAAACATGAAAACACGTTTTCCAATAAACTTGTTGATATTATTTGTCAGCGGCATTGCTGATGCAAACGGCTTTTTTATTGGGCCAATTAGTTCCATTACTTTTGCAACTCTAGTTCCTTTATCGTCACAGAGTATCTGTCCTTCAACTAGTTCTTTTGATAGTTGAATGATTACCCTGCCACTTCCGGCTAGGTGCATTATTTCGCCTACCTCCTGCAATTAATAATACTGATAATGCTTACACTATCATAGACTTCTGTCAACTTTACTTTAGCTAAGAGCTAGAATTGATTTTATTTTGTTAGCTTGGCTCTTTTTGAAACAAGTTTTTGTGAAATTTTGTTAAGAATAATTGTCTTTGAGGATCCTTTTGGCAATACAATATAACCTGATCTCACAAATGGTCTTTTTGGAAATCTAACTTTGTCATCTGATTCTGTTATCTCAAATCCTGCTGCTGTTGTTGCATCAGTTAATTCCTTTAATGATGGGTCAAAAATACATTTTTCTAATGGCAGCCTTCTTCCTTTTGCTTTTTTTAAATTTCTATTAAAATAATCCAACCAGACTACTACATGCTCGTAATCTTTCATTTTATTGTTTAAGTAAAACTGCGTTAGCTATTCCTGTTTGTCCCGGTCTAGAAACAACTTTGCATTTACCTTCTTTTGTTTCTAGAATTGCACCTTTACTGATAATTCCTCTTCTTTTGTAATCGTTGTTTGTTGTATTGTCTATAACTTTGATAATTTTTGTTTTAATTACTTTAGTATTACTTGTTGCTAAGTTAACAAAATCAATTGATTTTAAAGCAACTTTATTATTATTTCCACGAACTCTTCTTGTTATTGTTTGTTGAGCTCCATTAACTGCCTCGTTTGGATATCTATCTATTTCATATTTTCTTCTAATTCTAAGTGGAACTCTTCTTCCTCCAGTTATTTTACTGGTTGCTAAATTTTCTACTGATTTTCTCACAAAAATTAGTTGAATCACTCTAATTTATACAAAACGCCAGAAATTAGCCTTAAATCACAAATTATCTATTTCTGATTTTGTTGTAATTTGTTGTGTTGAGCTTGTCTCTCCTCTAGTTGCTGTTTTTCTTATTTTAGAAAATAATCTTGATTTTAAATCTTCTACATCTCCTTGAATTCCAAAATATTTTTGGAATTTTTCAGTTGTTGTGTAAATTTTTAATCTACCTACATTTTGATGAGTAATGTAATCTAGTTGTCGTAATTCTTTTAGATGTAAATAAACTCCCGAACCTCTAGTTTCAACAAGTTGTTTTGATGCTATTGGTTGCATATATGCAATATATGATAATGTCTTTAAAGTTGCATTTGGTAAAACTGGTTTTGATGCATATTTTTTGACTGTTGAACTGTATTCTGGTTTTAATTGCATTACATATGATCCATCTGGCAATGTTGTAATCTCCAATGCTTTGAATACCGTTTTTGTTTTTTTCATAATTGTTTCAAGTAATTCTAATGTTTTTGTTCTTGATTCTGTGCCTGATGCTCTGATTATGTCTTCTATTGTGAGAGGTCTTCCTGATGAATATAGTGCTGCCTCTATTCTTGCAGTTGCTTCATCTGTATTTTCAATTTTGACCATTTTTTTCTCTTATAAAATTAAGTTTTAAGACACTTTCTCCATTTTATTCAGTTGTTGTTTCTTCTCGTATGAGTATAATTTTGATATCGTCATCTTGTTGTTCTAAGTCTACCTTTTGATCTCTGGCTAAAAATAATGCTGCAAAGAAACATCTTATTGAATCAATTTGATCCAGATCCGCAATAATATTTTGTAGTAATCCAAATCCTGTATCTGTAATTTTTTTAATAATTAGATCCTCATATTTTCCAATAATACTCTCTAGTGAAATAAAAAATTCTTGAAAGTCTGGTGCTTCAATTGGTTCTATTTCCAATTTTCTATTTCTTCTTGATTGCGGATTTGCTATTGTACCAATAAGATTTTGTAGTAATCCTAACAGATCATCTAATGAAACTGGGTAAGTTGATTCATGCCTATAGGGAATATCAATTAATTCTATATCCACATCTGTTCTTTGGAATATTGGTTTTTTCTCCATAGCTGCTCTTTGTAATGCAAAAATACTTTCAACCTTCATTCTGTAAATTAATGACGATGATAATGCTGCCATTCCTGCAACTTTAAGATCCTTTCTACCTGTTTTTTCTAGAATCTTTGCTAATAAATTTAAAATTTGAATTAGATCTATTTCCCAAACATCTTTTTTCCCAATTGCTTTTGGATCAAATAATATATTGATTGGTTCTTGTGCAATACTGTTTGGTGTTTGAGATTCACTCACAGCTTCACTGACGCATTAATCAATAATATCTAATGGCTTTACTTTTTTCTTACTTCCAGTCAACTCTTATATTGTAAAGATTAATTTTTTTCATTATGAAATCTGCAAGAATAACTGCTCCTAACGAGCCTCTCTCAGTGCATGAATTTGAAACTCCAAAACCTGAAGGAGAACAAGTATTGATTAAAGTTCGTTCTGTTGGTGTATGCCATAGTGATTTACACCTGTGGGAAGGCGGTTATGATCTTGGTGATGGTCAATTCATGAAAGTTACTGATAGGGGAGTAAAATATCCCGTAACTCCTGGTCATGAAATTGTTGGCACAGTTGAGGATGTTGGTAGTAATGTTTCAGGTATTGTAAAAGGTGACATGGTACTTGTTTTTCCTTGGATTGGATGTGGAAATTGTCCTGCATGTAAAGTTGGAAATGAGAACTTGTGTGATACGCCTAGATCATTGGGTGTTTTTCAAGATGGCGGATATTCTGATTACGCTTTAATTCCAAATTTTAAATATTTAGCAAAACTTGATGGCGTTGATCCTGATGCTGCAACATCACTTGCATGTTCTGGATTAACTGCATACACAGCAATTAAAAAAGCAAATAGTAATTCACCTGAATTTCTTGTTATTGTTGGTGCTGGCGGTTTGGGATTGATGGGTGTTCAAATTGCTCATGCTATTACTGATGCTAAAATTATTTGTGTTGATCTTGATGAACAAAAATTAGCTACTGCAAAAGAAATGGGTGCTGATTTTACTGTTAATTCTAAAGATTCTGACGTTGTTCAAAAAATTATGACTATTTGTAATAATAAAGGTGCGGATAGTGTAGTTGATTTTGTTAATGCTCCACCAACTGCAAAGCTTGATTTTGCGGTTTTGAGAAAAAGAGGAAATTTAGTTCTTGTTGGATTATTTGGTGGTTCTATTGAATTATCTTTGGTAACAATTCCTCTAAAATCAATTACAATACAGGGTGCATATACTGGAAATTATGATGATATGGTGGAATTACTTTCACTTGCACGAAAAGGTATTCTTAATCCTATTATATCTAAAAGATATACTCTTCATGAATGTAATTCTGCATTAAATGATCTTAAAGCAAGAAAAATTCTTGGACGTGCTGTAATTAATCCTTAATCTAAAATTCTAAAATTTTTATGATTATTTGATTATGCTTGATGAAATTTCTTTTGAATTCTATTTTTTGATTTTTTTTAAAAACCTCACAAGTTATATGGTAACTTAGTTTAGTTATCATGTGGGTAAGCGACAAGTAAAAAATGAAAGTGCTTTAAAGGAAATGCGTCTTCCTGAAGAGGGTGAAATATTTGGTAGAGTGCTAAAAATGATGGGGGGAGAAAATGTTATGATAAAATGTGATGATAATCTTACCCGAAGAGGAAGAATTAGAGGTAAATTAAAACGCAGAGTTTGGATTAGAGATAATGACATTGTAATTATCGCTCCTTGGGATTTTGACAAGGACGGACGTGGAGATATTGTTTGGAGATTTACATTACCTCAAGTGGAATGGCTAAAAGACAATAACCACATTGCAAAAGATTTCTAGTTTCTTGATATAACTTAGTTAATATAATGAATATAATTCACCAGACTTAATGGAACAAGGTACCGTAAAATGGTTCAACCGCACTAAGGGCTTTGGTTTTATCGAAAGAGAAGGTGGAGACGACATGTTCGTTCACAAATCTGACGTTGATGGATTTATCAACGAAGGCGATAAAGTCGAGTTTGTAATCGGTGAAGGACAAAAAGGCCCAGCAGCACAAAAAGTCAAAAAAATACAGTAGGAAATTTAAGTTTTTTAATTAAGATTTCATCTATTTTTTCTAGTCTACTTTTTTTATTATTTTTATTATCTCAAAAGTTTGTGGTCCCGCGGGAATGAATTGAACATTCGACAACCCGGTTTCTGTATGCCTGATATGCTGTTTTTCGGTCAGCCATCTTAAGCCAACAACTACAGCCGGAAGCTCTACCAGGCTGAGCTACCACGGGACAAAAATTATGAATGTTAATGCTCTTAAAAACTATAGTGCTTTTTTTAATATTCATTTTATATATGGATAAATACTTTTAAAAATTTCCAATAACATAATGTCTAAATTAAAATTAACTTATTCTGGATATGTATGTGCTCCTTATCTGCACAATCGTGATTCACTTGAACTAAAAGAATCTTGGGCTAATTCTAAAAATATTGAAAAACTATTTTTTGTTACAGGTAGTTTTTCTAATGATAGTCAATCCTATTTCTCCACATTTGCTAATCATTATTTGCTAGCTAAATTCAAAGATGATACTATAATTGAAAAAGAATTATCTAATCATATTCAAGAAAAAACTTCATTTGTATTTAGAATCAATGATGAACTTTTTGAAAGAGATGTTTTGGGTCATACTAATTTTATTTCAATATACTATTTCGAATATGGTGAAGATGATAAAGATCTAATAGAAATTGCAAACCTGCTAGTAAAAAGAGAAAAAATTGAAGTTGCTGGACTTGCAAGCATGACTACTACTTGTTCTATTCCATCAAAATTTACTTTTCCTTATTCTAAAAATATGATTGTGATTGAAGTTGCTAGTGAAAAAAGTCATCAAAGTGTAAAAAAATACTGTGATCAAACACAACGTGATGTTACACGAAAGGGATATAGAATATCCAATTTATTGAGTCTTTCAATTCTTGATAAGCTAAAGTAGAAGTTAAATATTCGAGCAAAAACTGTTTTTTATGAGTAAACCATCTGATTTGGGGTCATTAAAAATCGGTTCTTACATTTTACTTCCTCACACTGACCAACCAAGTGGAGAACCTTGTAAAATAATTGAATATGATACATCAAAACCTGGAAAACATGGTGCTGCAAAAGCTAGAATAGTTGGTCAAGGTATCTTTGATGGAAAAAATAGACCTCATGTAGGTCCGGTCAGCATGCAAATTCACATTCCGATGATTAACAAGAGAGTTGGACAAATTATTTCAATTAATGGCGATACCACACAAGTTATGGATTCTGAAACCTTTGAAACAATCGATATTGGTATGATTGATGATGAAATTAAAGGAAAAATAGTAAATGGACTAAATGTTGAATATTGGGTTGTAATGCAATACACAAAAATTATGAGTATCAAAACTGGTTAGATTCATAATTTTACAAATATTCTTAAATTTTGATTTGATTATTGTGTTTAATCATAGCACTAAAATCATATGTATTATAAACTATTTTAGATGCTGATGATTATTGGAAAAGCCGTCTGATTTATGATGACGATTATGAGTATTGAGGCATCTCTTTTAATAAATTCTAGAGTTTTATTAGATTGATTTTTTTAATTAAACTATGAAATTAGCTTGTCTTTTTTCTGGTGGAAAGGATAGCACATATGCTATTCATCTTGCTAAAAAACAAGGTCATGATGTCGTATGTTTACTAAGTGTATTCCCAAAATCCGAAGAAAGTCATCTTTTACACTATCCCAATTTAAAATGGACTGAGTTACAATCAGTATCACTGAAAATTCCACAATTAATTATTCATTCTAATTCTGATGAAATTAATGATGAGTTAATTGCTATAGAAAAATTATTACAAAATGCAAAAGATGAATTTAAAATTGATGGATTAGTTCATGGAGGAATTAAAAGTAAATTTCAAAAAGAAAAATTTGAAAATCTATGTACAAAATTAAATTTGATTTCTATTGCTCCATTATGGGATCTTGAGCCAAAAAAATACATGAATGAATTACTTGATTCTAATTTTCATTTTATGATGATTACTGTTTCTTCTGATGGATTAGATGAACAGTGGTTGGGAAAATTAATTTTAAAATCTGATATTGAAATTTTAAATAATTTATCTGATAAATTTGGATTCAATTTAAATTTTGAAGGTGGAGAGTCTGAAACTTTTGTAATTGATTGTCCTCTTTTTTCTAATCCCATTAAAATTAATAAATTTACAAAAAATTGGGATGGGTATAGAGGAAGGTTTGAAATACTAGATGCGGAGTTAGATTTCAATGCTTGATGGTTTAAAAAATAGTTTAGGTGAAGCAATCAAAAAAATTCTTAAATCTTCAGGCATAGATGAGGAGTTAATTAAGGATCTTTGTAAAGATGTTCAAAGAGCACTATTAACCTCTGATGTTAATGTGAGATTAGTACTTGATATTACTAAAAGATTAGAAGAACGTTCGTTAAATGAAACACCTCCTCCTGGACTTTCACGTAAAGATCATATTGTTAAAATTCTATATGATGAATTATCAAAATTACTAGGAAGTGAATCTAATTTTAATTTTATTCCTGGGAAACAAAATAAAATTATTCTACTTGGAATTCAAGGAAGTGGAAAAACTACTGTTGCATCAAAACTTGCTAAATTTTTAACTGGACAGAATCTAAAAGTTGGCGTTGTAGGTGCTGATACATATCGACCAGGTGCTTTGGTTCAACTTAAAATGATGTGTGAAAAATCAGGGGTTGAAGTTTATGGTGAAGAAAATAATAAGGATTCTCCAAATATTGTTCAAAATGGATTAAAGCATTTTGCTAGTCAATCTCTTAATGTAATTATCATTGATACTGCAGGTCGACATAAGGAAGAACATGATTTGCTTGAGGAGATGAGTAGAATTAATAAAGTTGCAGAACCTGATTTAGCTTTACTTGTAATTGATGGAACTATTGGCCAGCAATGTTTCAATCAAGCTGAAGCATTTCATAAAACAATTCCAGTTGGCGGTATTATAATATCCAAATTGGATAGTTCTGCAAAAGGCGGTGGTGCACTTGCAGCATCTGCTGCAACTGGTGCTCAAATAATGTACATTGGTACTGGCGAACGAATTGATGATTTAGAAAAATTTTCTCCAACTAGATTTGTTGGTAGATTACTTGGAATGGGTGACATTCAAGCAGTATTAGATTTAGCAAAAAGATTAGAAAATGAAGGTGATGATGTTAGAATGAAACGAATTTCTAGCGGAAAAATGAATATGGATGATTTCTTTTATCAATTAGAGGAGGTCACTAAAGTTGGTTCATTGAAAGGACTTCTTGATAGTATGCCTGGAATGTCTGGTATGGTGAAGGAGGATCAAGTTGATCAAATGGAAGGAAGAGTTTCAAAATGGCGATACATAATTCAAAGTATGAATAAAGACGAGAAAGCAGATCCTGATTTACTTAACTCCTCTAGAATAAAACGAATTTCACGTGGTTCTGGATGGCCTGAAGGAGAAGTTAAGGAATTACTCAAAAATTATAAAAATTCTAAGAATTTAATGAAGGCTTCAAAAGGTCGTCAAATGCAAGGTACTCTTAGAAAAATGGGTTTGGGATAATTTTTTAAATCTATTTTTAAAAATGTCTAAGTACCAAAAAATTATTCCAGTAGCAAGACAAATTCTAAAAAAACATGAATTATGTGATCATTGTTTAGGTAGATTATTTTCTAAACAATTACATACTTTTTCAAATAAACTTCTTGGTAAAAAATTAAAGAAAAATTTTAAACCCTTTCAACAATGTTTTATTTGTAAGAATTTATTTGATAATTTAGATTATTTTTTAAAAATTATGCTTGATTCTGAATGTGATTATTCTTATGATACATTTAGTGTTGGAACTACTGTTAAACCGTCTATAATTGATAGGGATGATTATATTCGATCACATTACAAATTAATGGGAATTGATAGTGTAAAAACTGATATTACAAAAGAACTGAGTAAATCTTTTTCTAAAAAAACAAAAAAAGTAATTGACTCTATTGATCCTGAAATTACCTTCCTGTTTAATTTAAAAAATGAATCTTGCCAATTACGCTCAAAATCTATTACTTTTTCTGGTAGGTATGTAAAAACATTGAGAGGAATCCCACAAAAACAAAAATCTTGTATAAATTGTAGTGGCAAGGGTTGTAGTACTTGTCAATTTCATGGTATTTCCAATTTTGATAGTGTTGAGGGAATAATTTCTCGATACATTTTTAAAAAATTTGGTGGTACAACTGCAAAATTTACTTGGATTGGTGGTGAAGATAATTCTAGCCTAGTTTTAGGTAGTGGTAGACCATTTTTTGTCAAACTTCAAAATCCTAAGAAACGTAAATCAAAATCCACATCACTTAATCTTGATTCTTTAATTCTCAGAAATTTCAAAATTATTGATACATTTCCTAAAAACCCAATAAAGTTTAGCTCATTAATTCAAATGGAAATTTCTTCTAAAACTACTATTTATTCAAAATATCTTAAAACACTAAAAAATATTCTTAATGATCCAGTTATTGTTTATGATAAATCTGGAAAACGTTTTGAAAAACAAGTCTTTTCTATAGATTATAAAAAAAATTCATTACATAATTTTTCTTTATCTATTCGGGTAGAAGGTGGATTACCTATTAGACGATTCATTGAGGGTGGAGATGTTACTCCTAATCTTTCTGAACTTCTTAATTGTGAATGTAAGTGTATTGAGTTTGATTTTCACAGTATTGATTTACAATGATAACAAATAACTACTCCCAAATATCGTAAATTTACATGCCAATGAGAAAAAAAGGTAAACATCAAAGACATGCTGATCAAAAAGCAAATACTCGTAAAGTAAAGAAAGCAAAGTCTGGAAAACCACGATCTTCATAAAATCAACGTTTTTACACTAAATTAATTGAGAATTCATGTTGGATCCCTTAGTACGTTTTAGAGATGCACATTCTAAGGGACTTATTCCTGATGATGTTTATGATTTAGTCTTGAAGCGTTTTTCTATTACTGTTGATGGAATAAATCGAATAGAAAAGGCATCTGGAATTCAATATCCAGTTGCATATGTAGAGCCGTCTCTTGTACTTTCTGCAAATCATTCCAATTCATTTGAGTATGGTATTCTTTTTGCTAGAACTATTCCTGTTGTATTTGAAGAAAAATTTCAAGTTGTAATTCAAATTTCTGCTCCCCTAGTTGCTTATGGATTAAAAGGTACAATTCATGCTATTTTAGCTCATGAATTTTTACATTTTTTAGAATTAATTAGAAAAATTTCAAAAATGGAATTACTTTCTGATGAAATTTCTGGAAATTTATTTGAAAGTGTATATGGTGATGAAACAAGATTATTTGAACCACGAGTTGTTTTTAAAGATATAACGTTGTTAAATCACATTACTAAGAAATTCCCTGCTGGGTTTCGTGATTATAAACTTGAGAATAAAGTGATAAAATTTTGGGCTGATAGAAATTTACCTAAATCTAATATCCCGTTAGATTCTAACAATGTAAAATTGTCTATAGAATCTTTAGCTAAGATTAAACTTGACTCTAAGTTTCTTACAAAAATAAAACAATTAGAAGAAAAAAGCTTTAAAATACGTAAAAAAAGATTATATTAATTATAATTTATGTAAAATATTTTTTTTATTGTTTAAATTCTGTTAATCCACATTTTCCACATGTGTTTCTATCTTTATGTTCTGACATGAATACTCCCTTTCCACATCTTGAACAATTTTTTCTAACTCGAGTAGATTTGTCTCCATTAATTTTAAAATATGCATAAACTTTTGGACTAGAACCTTTTTTACCTTTGTTAGCTTTTTTTACTGCAGGCATTATTCTGTTTTTTCCTCTCCACCTGCTGCTTTTTCAGCTTCAGCAATTTTTGCTTTAATTTTTTCTACTCTAGCGAAAATGGTTGGGTTAATGTGCTTTTTTGCTAATACTTCATCATCATAAACATAGAAAATTCCAGTTACTTTTGACATGCCAACATGAGTTTTTAATCTCATAGGAACTACAACTTTGCCATCCAACTTGAATTCCTTTGTAATCATATCTGTTGCTTCCATGGTCTTTAATTTACCACTTAATCCTGCAAAATCACAAGTTAATTCTCTTCTAGATAAGAAGCTATTATTGACATCTGAAATTGTCTGAATAATTGACATGTATCCAAAATCCTTTGTATATTTCATATAAACCTAGTTGAACTTACATAAGAAATTTAAGAAAATAGTTTCTATTAATTACGTGGAAAGATATCTAATTCACTTAAAAAATGAAAAATATGTCCCAATAAATTCACGTGAAATTCTTCATCAAGCTAGAGATCTAATATTTGGAATGAATGCACATGTCAGGCTTGCTAGAATTGCTACAACTTTCATTGAATTTGATGTGGCTATTGAAACAGACGACGTAAACATACTTGTTAAAAAATTATCTCCTATAGGGGATTTAGATAATATTCGTCATGTAGTTGAAGAAAAAATTGAAATGGATCAAGGTATTAAAGATGGAATTTTTTATTTTAATAGTGAAAGATTTTGGGAATGCCATGAATCTTTTGAAGCTGTTTGGAAACAATGTTTTGGTCGTGAAAAAGAATTGGTTCAAGGAATAATATTGGTGGCTGTTGCATTTGCACATGCTCAAGAAAATGAATTAAGTATTGGTGTTGCAATGTTAACTAGAGCTTTAGAAAAATTAGGTAGTTCCCCATCTATGTATCATTCAATTGATGTTGAAAGAATTAGGAAAAAATCTGTTGAAATGCAAAAAATTAATGATTTGGTTTTATTTGAGATCTAATTAATTGTAAAGATTTTGTAACTACCTCTGAACCTTGGAGTAATCCTATGCTTCCTTTTTTTGCTTGTTTTTCAGTCATTCTTGTTGTACCATCATTTTTAATAAAATCTGCTGAAACTACAACTGGTACTGGATCATCACTATGTCCTTTATTGATACATGGAGTAGAATGATCTGCTGAAATAATTATTGCAACTTTACTTGAATCAATATTTTCTACAAGTGTTTTAAAAAATCTTTGATCAATCTCTTCTATATTTTTCATTTTACCTATGGCATCTCCATCATGACCAAATTCATCTGGTCCTTTAAGATGAACATAAATTGCATTATGTGTTTCCATTGCTTTTGCAGCAACTTTTGCTTTTTCTTCATAGTCAGTTAAACCTCCTGCTTCAAATGCTTCCATTTTAAGAACTTCTGAAATTCCAAGTTCCACTGGCATATCAACTATACATGAAAATTTCATTTGATGTTTTTGATTAATTGGTATTACATCTGGGTATTTGTTACCCGCATCTCTAAGTAAAATACAACTTAATTGTTTTTTATTTTGTTCTTGGCGTTTTTTATTTATTGCACTCTCTTTCATAATTTTTATTGATTGTTCTGAAAATTCATTTACTAATTTTGCTGTAACTTTAGCACTGTCGTTATCTTCTAAGGGTAAACATTTTTCAATTTTTAAAAAATCACCTACTGCTTTTGCAACTCCCATACCGCCTATGTTGGTATATGCTGGATCTGTGTTTGTAATTCTTGATGATAATTTTTTATTTGTGCATCTGATTCTAACTGTAACTCTGTGACCAATAGTTGGGGCAACTACAATTTTGGTATCTGGAATTGAAAATTTAATTTTTTGTTCTAATTCTTTTGCAATTCCATCTGCATCTTCTTTTTCAATATGTCTGCCTGCACGTCTATCTATAATCACCTCTTCTTTATCTAATGTTGAATAATTTCCTCTTAATGCCAAATCTCCATCTTTAAAATCAATTCCAATTCCTATTGCTTCTATTACTCCTCTACCTACATAATCTGCATGTTCAAATTTGTAACCTAACATGTTGAAAACCGCAATATCTGATTCTGGCGCAATCCCTTTTCCAACTGAAATAACTTCTCCAATTGAACCATTTCTTGCAATTTTATCTAACGTTGGTGTATTTGCAGCTTCTAAGGGTGTCTTTCCATCTAAATCTGGATGTGGGAGATCTCCTACCCCGTCTAAAAGAACATAAATCACATGTATGTTAGAATTATCCATTTAAACTCTGTTTTTCCAAACTCCTGATCTCTGTTTTAAATCTTGCAATTCATTTACGATCATTTTTTCTATTTTCTTTGGAAATTCTATGTTAAATTAAAAAATAATTTTTCTTTTTTGTTTAATCTTTTTTTCATTTGATTTTAGTAAACATTTTAACATACACAAACTTTCAGTTACCATTATGGGTGATATGCGTAAAGATTATGTTTCTGAGCGTTTCATGATTGTTTCCAAAAAAGATGGAAAGATCATTGATTCTAAAAAAAATCCTTTTGCTCCTGGAAACGAATCCATGACCAATCCTTCAGTTTTGTCTCTTGTTGAAAAAGATGGAATGTTACAGCGTCTTCAGGACAATGATGATGATTTTGTTGAAGGTTGGTCTATTCGTGTTTTTGAAAGTAAAAATCCTATTGTTTCTAATGAAACTGAAAATTCTTACACTGAAAAACCCTTTTACAGTGAACCCGCATATGGATATCATTATGTAATAGTTGCATCTCCAAATCCAAAAGATACATTTGCAACAATTGAGCCAGAACAATGGTCTAACGTTCTAGTTGTTGTGCAAGATAGATTGAGGTGGCTTTATACTCAAAAAGGTGTAACATATGTTTCAATTTATGGTGATGATGGTGAACTTGCTGGTAATACTAATCCTCATCCTCATCTGAATATTCTTACTCTCTCTATGATTCCTCCTATTATTGATGCTGAGACTGAGGCATCTCATAAAATCTTGAATGAAAAAGGTGTTTGTCATATGTGTCAAACCATTAATGAAGAATTAAGCGGACCTCGACAAATTCTCCAAACTGATGGATTTATTGCTTTTTCTCCTTGGGCTCCTTCATATCCCTATGAGTTTTGGATTTCTCCAAAAAAACACTCTACAAGTTTTTCAAAAATTACTCAAAAAGAAATTAATGATTTATCTCTGATTTTAAGAGCAACTTTGGGTGGACTAACAAAAACTATTAAAAATGTTGCATACAATTTAGTTTTCCATCTCTCTCCTGAAAAGAAAAATACTCGACAAATTCATTGGCACATTGAAATTTATCCTATCACTAAATCCTGGTCTGGATTAGAACGTGGATATGGTATTTTCTTAAATGATATTTCCCCAGAAGAGGCTGCTGAAAAATTAGGTGCTGCATGTAGAAAAGAATTAGCTAATCTTGTTGGTATTATTTAATTTCTGAATGGTTTATTTATCAAATCCATTTACTCTAGGTTATGGCAATTGAAAAATGGCTTGCAGTAACTAGTGTAGCTCTTTTTACAATGTTTGCTGGTGAAATGATTTCTGTATATAATTTTATGAATACGGTTCCTGAAGATGCTGTAGTTGCACAAGGTTTTGAACCCGATCCAAAATTAATTCAATTCGTCTCAATCGGCGTTGCACCAGCTGGAATTTTAGCTGCAGTGGCTTTTATCATGTCTAGGAATTATGGGTCTAAACAAATTGGAATTTTAATTATTGTTGGCGGAATAATTTTGCTTGTAGGTAATATTATTTCATATTCTATGATTGATTCTATTCGAGATAGTTATTTGACTGATGCAGTAAAATATCTTCCAATCCTATTTACCATATTATCTGCACCTGTTATGGCTTTTGGTGTCTCATTAATTCTAAAACGTAAAAAACGTCCAAAAAAAGAATTTTTCTAGATGTGATCAAATCTTAGTTCATTTGAGTGTTGTTTGAATCCAATTCCTTCATAGAATACTTTTAGATCATCTGAACAATCTAGGATTGTTTTATAACATCCGTGATTTTTTGCAAGTTCTAAAACATATTTGATAATTTTTTGACCAATTTTTTTATCTTGAAACTCTTTGGTTACTACTACATCTTCTATATGTCCTACAATTCCTCCTTGATGAATAAATTTAGGCTCAATTAAAAGAGTTGTAGACCCCACAATTTTTTCATTTATTTCTGCCACAACTATAATGTGTTTTGGATTTGACTTAATTTGTTTAAAGATTTCCATTGCTTTGCTCTCCGTCATACTGCTAGTTTCTCTTAACGTATCTAATGCTTGTAGAAATCCTTTTTTGAAATCATTTTCTTCCAATTCTCTTATAATTAGTTCATTCATTTCTAATTTTTCCTTGTTTTTTATTGTATTCTTCACATGCTTGGTTGTATGATTCTTTGTTTCCTATATCTGTAAATCCATTTTTTGTAATAAAACTGTCAACTACTTTTTTTTTATTGATTGCTTTTTTTATTACGTCATCCATTCCATATTGTTTATTTTTTGGAATTAAATTGAAAATTTTTGGATTCATTACATAACAACCCATATTCACATTTGCTTTTATTTCTGGTTTTTCATTCCAATTTAACACTCTTCCATTTTTAGATGTTTGAATTACTCCATAAGGTAAATTTGTTTTAAATTCATTTAAACTGATTGTGACAAATGGTTTTTTTCTCGAATGTTGTTTTATCATAGTTCTTAGATTAAAATTAAAAATTGAATCTCCATACAGGCAAACAAAATCATCTTGAATAAATTTCTCAGCTGTCTTCAATTGACCTGCTGTAGCTAAAGGTATATCTGATATTGCATATTCGATTTTAACTCCAAATTGCTTTCCATCCTCAAAATAATCTTGAATTGATTCTTTAAGATAACTTACACATAGAACAATTGATTTAACTCCAGCTTTTTTTGTCCAAGCTATTAGATGTTCTAGAATTGGTTTTTCTCCAATTGGTAACATGGGTTTAGGTTTATCATTTGTTAATGGTCTTAGTCTTGTACCTAATCCACCTGCAAGAATTATTGCTTTCACAAACATTATTTTGAATTTGAGTATTTATGTTCAAGGATAAACTTGTCTTCTTTTTTAAATAATTTTTAAGATTTTTTTTACGACTGCATCTGGGGTTTCACCAAATACTATAATCATTGGTTCTTTTCCTATATCTCCTTTATGAAAAATTATATCTGGTGGTTTTTTTGCATTTTTAATAGCATTTTTAATGCCCCATTCTATAGTTGAACCATTTTTTTTTACATTTTTTGGTTCAAGATTTCTGTCATAATCATATGTAGTTAATTGAGATTTTTTTATTTTAGAAATTGTTTCCTCTTTATATTTTAGATTTATTGCAGATTTAATTTTTATATATTTTTTATTGACTACTAATAATGCAGTTGCAACATGTTTTGATCCTCCATATTCTAAATTACCTGCAATAACTACTTCTTTTCCCGCTTTAACAATTCTTCCTGAAATTCCAAGCACATCTTGAATTGATTTAGGTTTTTGTCTACAATATACAAAATTTGTTTGACATTCTGGTATATTTTGAAAAATATTTTTTATTTTAGTAAATTCATTTATTGAAATTAATAATTCATTTTTTATTTTATCTTCTTTAATTATATTTGTAATTGGAATTCCTTTTCCTACTTTTTGTGAATTTTTAATTGAATCCAATGTAATTTTTTTAGCAAATTCTAATGCTTCCTTTATACTTCTATTTTTAACAATTGCATACAATGCTGCTGCCGAATGAATATTTCCGCTCCCTCGATTTATTTTAGAAATTTTTTCATCCACCAGAAAATATTTTTTATTTTTTTCTAAAACAAAATCTGATATTTTTTTATCTCCTGTTTCTATTCCTGTTATGACCACATTTTTTGCTCCCATTTTTTGAATCATTTTGGCAATTTTTTCAGGCGTATTTTTAAAATTAATTTTACTTTTTGTTAGTATTTCTGCCTCAAACTTGTTAGGTGTAATAATTGTAGCAAGAGGTATTATCAATTTTTTAAAATCAACAATAGCTGATTTTTCTATAAGCATTCCGCCTGTTGTGGATTTAATTACTGGATCAACTACAATAGGAATTTCTAATTTTTTCAGATATTGATGAATTGTTTTTATAATTTCTGAATTATATAACATTCCAATTTTTATTCCATCTATTTTAAAATCTTTCATTATTGATTCTAATTGATTTTCTAAAATTTTTTTTGATACCGGTTCCACCATTCCAAAATTTGATGTATTCTGTCCTGTGATTGCTGTAATCACTGTTAACCCATACACATTAAATGTTGAAAATGTCTTAATGTCACTTTGAATCCCTGCACCTGCTGATGGATCTGAACCACCTATTGATAATAAATTCACATCCTTTAGTACAAGTCAGCACTAATCTATTTTTCTATTCTTCTCTTTTTTTAATTTATAAAATGATATGTGTTTTATAGTTGAATGTTTTTTTTATTTTATGAGTAAACTTCCTTTGATTGATGACTCAATTCCAGATCAATTTCAATGTACAAATTGTTTACTTCCTATGCAATATCAAGAAAAAAAAGATGGAAAATTTCTTTGGCAGTGTTTTAAATGTGGAAAAAAAATTTTTGTTTCTGAAAATATGGATAATGATATTGAAGAAACTTGGAGTCCTCCTAGATAATGAATTTTTCTAAAAATAATTCATCACAATCTAAAATTTTTGAATTAAATTATTATCAATCTTAGTTTCTTTTCAACCTGAAGTACTTTATAGAGTTTCTAAAATTCGAAAACTTTTTTCAAATTCCTCTGATTCTAATGTATTATTGAGCCTATTTTGAAAAAAATTTTTAAAATTAAATTCGAAAACTTTATTCTTGAAAATAAATTTGATTATAATTAACAATCTTAAGTTGCGGTCTATTTTATACAATCATTAGAGCAAAATTCATCTTTGATACTATGAAATTTTCTTGCACAATGGATGCATTCTCTAATTGTTTTAATACCCATGTTAGTTTTTTAAAAATTAGTACTTGATTATTTTATTAATATACTGTTAATTTCTATAAACCCTATTTTTTAAATTAATTTGACGATTGTTTAAATCAGGTGAAGTGTACATAACTTTATGGGAACTCAAATGACTTCTGCTCGAAGAGGAGTGGCAACTGATGAAATGAAACAAGTTGCAAAAGATGAGGATGTCTCACTTGATTGGTTAATTCCAAAAATAGCAAAGGGATCTATAATTATTCCCAGTAATAATGTCAGACCGCAAAATATACACAATGTAGGAATTGGTAAAGGTCTAAAAACTAAGGTTAATGTAAACATTGGAACTTCTACATTAAATGTTAACCTTGAGGAAGAAGTAGAGAAAGCTAAAGTTGCAATAAAGTATCATGCTGACACTATAATGGATCTTAGTGATGGTGGTGATGTTAAAAAAATACGTCAAACACTGATGGAAGCTGCACCAATTACTTTTGGAACTGTTCCAATTTACGAAGCTTACAACTATGGTGTTGAAGTTCACAAAAATCCTTTGAATTTAACTGAAGATGATTTTATCAAGGCATTTGAAAATAATGCAAAAGATGGAGTTGACTATACTACTGTTCACTGTGGAATTACAAAAGATATTGCAAAAAGAATTCTCAAAGTTCAACGTTATGGTGGTGTTGTGAGTAAAGGTGGTACAATCACTGCTGCTTGGATGTTGAAACATGATAAGGAAAATCCCTATATCACTCATTATGATTACATGATGGAAATAGCCAAAAAATATGATGTCACATTTAGTCTTGGTGATGCATTAAGGCCTGGATCCATTTTAGATTCACATGATGAACTACAGGTGCAGGAAATGATCAATATTTCTCAATTAACTAAGAGAGCTCATGAAAATGACATTCAAGTTATGGTTGAAGGTCCAGGTCATGTCCCATTAAATGAAGTTGCTGCAAATGTTAGATTAGCTAAATCTCTTATTGGTGATGTTCCTTACTATGTACTTGGTCCTTTGGTTACTGATATTGCATCTGGTCATGATCATATTGCAAGTGCAATTGGTGCTGCAATTTCTGCAAGTGAGGGTGTTGATCTTTTGTGTTATCTAACTCCCTCCGAACATTTGGCATTACCAAATGCTGAAGAAGTTAAAGCTGGATTGATTGCATACAGAATTGCAGCCTCATGCTGGTGATTTAGTTAAAATGCGTGATAAATCCATTAAGTGGGATATGGCGATGACTGAAGCCCGACGAACATTGGATTGGGAAAAACAACTTGCATTATCTATTGATCCTGAGCAAGCTGCAAAAATTCATTATAGAACTGGACAACATCCTGGCAATAATGTACCTTGTACAATGTGTGGTGGTGCATGTGTTTACGTGATGTTACCTCAACAAAAAAAATATGATAAAAAAAATGAAAATTTACAACAAATTGATTAGTATTTGATTAAGATTGGGTACTGTTTCATAATTTTTTAATTCGTTAGCACTAATCCATCTAAATTCTGAATTTTCCCAGTTAAGTTTGATTTTTGTTTCTTTTGTTTCAAATAAATATGAAAATACTTCCCATTCATGATTTTCATATTGTGGTGAAGAAATTTTTATATTTTCTTTACTTTTCAGAATAATTATTTTATCCTTTTGAATCCCTAGTTCTTCATAAATCTCAATTATTGCTCTATCTAATGGCTTTTCATTATTTTCAATAATACCACTAACTCCTGACCATAAGCCTTTCATTGTTTTAACTTTGTTGCTTCTTTTTAAAACTAGAATTTTATTATTATTTTTAATAAATGATGTTACTATTCTTGTTGAACGCATTGTATTTATTTTTCAATAGATTTTACCATTTTTGAAAGTTTTTTATATGATTCATCAAGGTTTGTATGCTTAGATAATCTTTCTTGACAACTTTTAATATATTCAATTACTTCTTCAGTTTTTGACTCTTGAACTGATGTAAGCAATCTTCCTACATCCTTCCATAATTCTTCTGCGACTCTTCTTATTTCTGGATTTGCAATTATTGTTTCAATTAATTCTGGTGTTTCAGTCATAATGCCTTCTGCCAATATTTTTTGTACTCTAAATGTTGTACCTGACATTTTTTCTGTTAATAACATTTTTTCATCTTTGGATATAATATTTGCAAAAACTAAATTCATTAAATGAGTTAATCCTAAAATTACTGCAATTTTTTTATCATGTTCAATTGAATCTATTGTAACAAAATTTGCTCCATCAAATAATTCCTTTGCAACTGTTAATTCTTTTTTTGCATCCTTAACTGGAACAGAAATAATATTTTGACCCTTAATCGTTTTTACTCCTGGACCAAACATTGGATGAATACAAATTGGATTGATTTTATCTGGCATTTTTGATAATGCTGCAACTACTTTAGATTTTTCTGATGATATTTCAATAAGATATGTTCCTTTTTTCATTTCTTTTGCAATCAGTCTAATTATCTCTGGTGTTTTTCTTGTTGGTGTACATAAAACAACATAATCTGCTTTTAAAATTGCACCAATTAGAGATTCTGACACTAAAACATTTTTTCCAAAATTTTTATTTTCTGTATCGTATCCGGTTACTTCATACTCTGAACCCACAAAATATTCTGTAAACCATTTACCCATTTGTCCTCCTGCGCCAATAACTGTAAGTTTTTTCACTATTTACCACTCATTATATTGCCCAGTATAACCATTCCTTCCATTAGTGTTTTTTCATCTTGACATGCTGCTATTCTGATAAAATTCTTATAATTTCCAAATCCTTCACCTGGTGCTACTGCAATACCCTTTTCCAGTGCATTATTGGCAAATTTTGCTCCATCAAAGTCCTTTTGATTGATTTTTGCAAAAATGTACATTGTTCCATCCGGAATCATGAATTCTAGTCCTATTTCTTTGGCTTTTTTAGATAAGAGTTCAAGTCGATTTTGAATTAATTTGGAATTATTTGTTGTGTCTGCATCTAATGCCTTCATTGCAACATATTGGATAGGTTCTGAAACGCTTGTTAAACAAAGTGACTCTAATTTAGCCATTTTTTCTATAATTTGTTTAGATGCAATTGCATAACCTACTCTAAACCCTGTCATTGCATGTGATTTTGAAAATGATTGAGTAACAATACTTTTTTCATAATTATAACTTAGAATGCTCTTCCAATTTGTTTTTGCATATTGTGAATAAATTTCATCACTTAACACATAGAGATTATTTTCTTTTGCTACCTCAATAATACTGTCTTGCAATTTTTCTGGTAAAATTTTACCTGTCGGGTTATTTGGATAATTTAGAACAATCATTTTTGTATTTGAATTAATTATATTTTTGATTTGTCTAATTGATGGCTCCCATTTTTCTTCTAATGTTGTATTAATCGTTCTTACTTTAATTCCTGCGTTTAATGCACAATCTTTGTATGCTGGCCATGCTGGTTCAATTACGATCATTTCATCTCCTGGATTTAATAAAGTGGTAATAGCTGAAAAAAATTGAAAATCTTGCGCCTGGACTTACTATAATATTTTCATGTATGATATTAACACTAAATTTTTTTGAAACATATTTTGCAAGTGCCTCTCTAAAAATTGGCATTCCTTTTGCTTCTCCATATTTCATAAATCCTTTATCATAAACTTCTGAAAGTGATTTTTTAACAATATCTGGAGGGGAAAAATCTGGTTCTCCTACTTCCATATGTATTATTTTTTCTCCATTTTGTTCTAGTGCTTTTGCTTTTAAGAAAATTGAGATATGTGATTGCTTATTTACTGATTGCACTTTTATTGATTCATTTAATAAAAAATTTAAAAATTTTGATGCTAATGTTTCATCTAATCCTATTTCTTTAGATACCTGTATAATTTTTCCACGTAATGCATCTTCACGCTCTTCATCAGTTACTTCTTTTCCAATATTTTTTTTAATTTCGCCAATTTCTTTTGCAATATTTGTTCTAGTTTTTAGTAAATTGATCATTTCCAATGTAACTGCATCCATTTTGTTTCTAAGTTCGTTAATGTCTGCCATTTTTTTATAAACTGGGTTTAATTGCACCAGTGATAAGTGCGTGATCTGCAATCGTTAAGGCTACTAGTGAATCAACTACTGGTGCTGCTCTTGGCACTACACACGGATCATGTCTTCCTTTTACTTGCAGTATTGTATCTTTTTTATTTTTAATGTCAATTGTACTCTGTTTTTGAGCAATTGATGAAGCTGGTTTAAATGCAATTCTCATTGTAATTGGCATTCCATTTGAAATTCCTCCTAGTATCCCTCCTGAATTATTTGTCGTTGTTATAATTTTCCCTTTTTTTATTGTATACAAATCATTATTTTGTGAACCAAATAATTGTGAACCTTGAAATCCTGAACCAAATTCTACTCCTTTTACTGATGGAATTGAAAAAATTGCTTTACTCAAATCTGATTCTAATGAACTAAAAATGGGTTCTCCAAGTCCTACTGGCACATTTGTTGTAATTGATTCAATTATCCCTCCTAGAGAATCTCCTTTTTTTCTTGCATCTAGAATTGCTTCTCTCATCTTTTTAGCTGTTTTTTCTTCTGGGCATCTCACTTCATTTTTATAAATTGTTTTTGCCATTTTCTCATTGAATTCTTTTTCCATTTTTATTTTTCCAATTTGTAACGTAAATGAATTTGTTTGAATTCCCAGTGTAACTTTAAGTAATTTTCTTGCAATAGCTCCTCCCATTACATGTGTTGCAGTTAATCTTCCTGAAAATCTTCCTCCCCCTCGATGATCATTAAATTGATTGTATTTTATCATTGCAGGATAATCTGAATGGCCTGGTCTTAATTTTGTTTTTAAATCGTCATAATCTTTTGATTTTTGATCGGAATTCCAAATTAACATTGTAATTGGTGCACCTGTTGTAAATCCTCTAAATACTCCTGATACTATTTCTACAATATCTCCTTCCTTTCTTTGTGTTGAAATTAAATTTTGACCTGGTTTTCTTAAGTTTAACATGTCTTGTATTTCTTTTTCATCTATTTCCAAACCTGCGGGACATCCATCTAAAACTGCACCAATTGATCTTCCATGACTTTCACCAAAACTTGTTAAAACAAGTCGCTGACCAATAGAATTTCCTGACAACACAATACCTATGTTAAGCGATGTTTATAATTCCTCTTGGGTTATTAAAAATTCGCCTATTTTGAAGATGTATTATTATCATTAAAATTGATGATTTTTCTATCATCTTGATTTTTTATGATTTCATGTGTATTTTTTTACAATTTTTCTATATTCTTTGAATTTTTGCGCCTAATCTATTCATTTCTTCTATAAAATTTGGATATGATACTTCTACTGATTTTGAATCTGTCACAATACAATTTCCAATATATGTCCCGGCAATACAAAATGCCATGAATAATCTATGATCGTTTTCTGAATCTAGTTTTGCTCCTATAAGATTACCGCCTGATTCTAAAATCAAACCATCTTCTTTTTCTAGCACTTTAATTCCAATTTTTGGTAATTCTCTTGCAAGAATTGCAATTCTGTCTGTTTCTTTTAATCTTGCATGTTTTACATTAACAATTTCTATTGGTTTTGATGAAATTAATGATAATATTGCTAATGGTGGTAAAAGATCTGGTGAGTTTCTTAAATCGAATTTACCTCCTTTTAATTTTTCAGGCGATTTAACTTTTATTTCATTTTCATTAATTGTAACTGATACTCCTAATTGTTCTAGAAAATCAATGAAAGCTTCATCACCTTGAGGTAAGTTCCCAATATTTCCTTTGATTACGATATCTTCTCCATTTAGAACTGTAAATGAAAGTAGTAGTGCTAAGCTTGAGAAATCAATTGGAACAGAGAATGTTGCATTTTTATAAATCTGTGGTGTTATATTGTATTTTTTATATGGAATTAATGTTTGAACTGATACCCCAAATTTTTTCATTGTCACTATTGTTGCATCAAGATATGGTTTTGAAACTAAATCTCCTTCAATTGTTAGATTAATTCCATTTTTTGTTAAGGGGGCTGTTATTAATAATGATGAAATAAATTGACTAGATAAATTTCCTGGAATTGTTACATCTCCACCAGAAATTCTTCCTTGGATTTTAACTGGTGGTTTTCCATCATTTGAACTACATCTTGCCCCAATACTTGATAATGCATCTAGTAATGGCTGCATTGGTCTTTTTTGTATACTTTCATCTCCTGTTAAAGTAATTTCTTCTGAAAATAAACTGGCTATTCCTATCGCAATTCTAATTGTTGTACCTGAATTCTGAGTATCAATTTCTGGTACTTTTATGCCTATTTTTATTGCTTCTTTCACAATTATTGATGAATTATTGACTTCAATTATTGCTCCAAATTTTTTACATGCTTCAATGGTTGCTTTTGTATCTGCTGATAGCAACACGTTCTCTACTTTACTATTATTTCCTGCAAGCGATGCAAGAAAAATACCTCTGTGTGTGTAGCTTTTATTTGAAGGACAATTTATTTCGCCTTTAATTTTTGATTTTTCTACACTACAGTTCATGTACTTCTGCCTTCATGTTATTTATTTTTGAAACAATTATGTTTCCTTCCAGTGTCTCAAATATTTTTTTAATATTTACTTCGTTTTCTTTTTTCACAATTGCTGCAATTGATGGACCATTTCCTGAAACTGATGCTCCTAGTGCTCCTTTTTCAATTAAATTAACAATTATTTTAGGATCAGAATTTAGAATAGATGATGTTGCTAGTCCATTAATTGTCATAGATTCCCAATATTTTTTCTCTTTTGCTAATTCCCATGCATTATTAAAAATTGTTGATAATATTTTTAATTTTTTTATATTCCCTCTTTTTCTATTTTTTGGAATAAAAATAACTGCAATTAAATTTGTTGGTGCTTTTTCAAAATGTAATCTCTCCCTTTTTTCATTATTTGTTACATTGAATCCTCCATAATAACAAGAACATGCATCATCATATGCACCAGTAATACTTACTTTCGATTCAATTGATGCCTCTACTCCAGCTAGTAATATCTGGTGATCTGTCAGTTTTGGGTTAAATATTTTTGAACATGCTAATGCAACAGCTGATGATATTGCACTTGAACTCTTTAATCCATATCCTGTTGGAATTTCTGAGGTCAATGTTATTGTTATTTTATTTTTCTCCAAATCTTTTTTTGTTACAATTTTTTCAATTGTTTTATTGATTAATCGTGAACTAAGATTTTTATTTTCAGATTGAATTGTAATTCCTTTTCCTTCAGATGTTTCTACTATGGCTTCTACTTTTAATGAAATTCCTAATGTTGCCCCTTTTTTATTCGCAATTGCACTTACTAGTGACACTGCACCATGGACTGTAGCTTTTACTTTTGCCATCAAAATCCTCCTAATAGTGCTCTTTTCATTGCGATATAAGGCGCTTTCATTCCGTGCCAAATTTCAAATGCTCTCGTGGCCTGTCCTAGAAGCATCTCGTAGCCATAAATCACTTCTAATTTTTTCTCTTTTGCTTTTTTAATAAAATCTGTATTTATTGGTGCATAAACAATATCGTAAACTACTGTTTTTTCATTTACTCCTTCAAATGATATTGGACTTAATTCATTTTTCAATCCTATTGCTGTTGAATTGATTATTATGTCGTAATTTTCTATACCTTCACTTGCTTGTTCTATTTTTTTTGTATTTGTATTGAGACCAATCTTTGTTGCAAACTCTGATAAATTATTTGCATTTGATATTGTTCTGTTTACTATGTCTACATTAGATGCTTTTTCTTTAGCCATTGCTGCAACTATTGCTCTTGCAGCTCCCCCTGCTCCAATTAGTAATATGTTCTTATTTTGAATTGAAATATTCCTTTTCTTTAATGGTTCTAAAAAACCATCCATGTCTGTATTATATCCTTTCAATATTCCTTCATTATTTACAACTGTGTTTACTGCACCAATTATACTGCATGACTCATCCATTGTATCTAAATATTTCATCATTTCTATTTTGTGTGGTATGGTTACGTTAAATCCACTAATTTTTATTTTTTTTAAACCTTGAATGCCACTTTCTAATTCTCCCTTTGGAATTCTATATCCAATATATGATGAATCCAAATTTAATTCTCTAAATGCTGCACTGTGAATATTTGGAGATAAAGAATGATCAATAGGATCTCCTATTACTGCAAAACTTTTTCCCATGTTATTTTTTAGTAATATGATTGATTTAAACTAAATTTTTATTTACTTTTTTAGATTGATAATTTTTTTAATCTCATCTATGCTAAATTGACCTGGTGCAACTGCTTTTCCTAATGATACATAGGTGTAAGGACTTCCAAGATATAGGCATAAAATTCTTGATATTTTACCTGGTTCACCCATTGCAAATGAAATTAAATTATTTTTTCCTTTGTTGTCATACAATTCTAACATTCTGATTGAATCCTCTGTGGATTTTGCAGTACTAACAATTTTTACATTGGATGAAAATTTACTCATTTGTTTAATCTTATTTTTTAGTTCTATTGATTTTGGTGTTTTTTTAAAATCGTGCCAAGAAACTAGTAATTTTGTTTTTGTTGATTTTAGATATTTCACTAAATCTTTATTTTTCTTTAATGTGTTAAATTCTACATCTAATAAAAATGGATTGTATTCTGCAACTAATTTTATTATGGATAATCTTTCTTCTTCACTACCTGAAAATTTACCTCCTTCTGCTTTTGGTCTTAATGTACAAACTATTTTGTTCAGATCTTTTTTAATTATTTCTAGTGCTTTTGGAATTTGTTCAATTTTTAAAAAATCTAATCTGACTTCTACATAATCTGATTTTTTTAATGCAGTTTTTAATTTATTACTAATTTTATTTGGTGAATTTTCTGCAATTGATATACAAGTTTTGTGTTTCATCTTATTTTTCTAATATGTACTCATCTGAAACTTCCATTCCAAAATGTCTACCTGTTGCTGGTTTGGAATGAGCCATTATTACATCTCCTTTTTTTAGATGTGTTACTGATACAAGTTGTCCATTTGGTTTGACAAATCTAATTGTCTCTGCATTTTGTGCAATAATTCCTCCTATCTCTTTTCCTACTGAAGCTTTTATCATTAGCATTGGTCTTCTTTCAATTTTTGCCCTTCCTACAGTTACCCTTCTGGCCTTTCCCTTAGAATTTAAAATTAAAACTTCAGATCCTGTTTCAACTTCTGATAAGTAATTTGTTGTTCCATCTGGTGATAAAGTGTAACAATGAACTGCTCCAGCATTTACTCTAAATGGTCTTGGTGACGTAAATGATGATCCAACTGATTCATTATGAACAAGAAATAAGAAATTTGATCTACTTCCAATTAACATTCCTTCCCCTTTATGTAATATGGATGCTGTATCTACACATACCCGTTCGCCATCTCCAACTTCTTTAATTTCAAGTATTTTAGCTGGTTTCATATCAAAACTTTTAGTTCCTAGATACACCATTGCTTCTTTAACTTCATTAATTGATGACGTACTAAAAATTACTCCATCTACCCCAATTTCTAAAATTGAAAACATCTTTCTTACTTCTTGAGTTGTTCTTGCAATGGCAAAAATTTTAGTATGTATTTTATGTAATTTAGCAATTATGTTTTCTAATGGAATAATTTTCCAATCTTTTACTTCAATTATTACAAAATCCAGTCCTTTTTTTGAAATTGTTAAAACATTCTCAATATCTGAATTTGATAATACTTCAAACTTTATTCCTACTTTTTTTCCTTTTGGTTTAGTTGCTCCCTCTTTTTCTAATATTACATAATTTGAAGAATTTGATGTGGATATTGTTTGTAATTTTGTTTTTTTCTTACCTAATTTTTTAGGATCCAGATAAACTGTTTTAATTCCTTCATCTTCCAACTGCGGCAAAAATTTTAATAATTGTGCCTGATTTACTTTTGGTAAAATTATTAATTCTCTTATTTTACTCAATTCTTTTCATTGCTTCCTTTGCTGTTCCCTTTTTAAAAATTATTTCAGCTAATGCCTCAACCATTTTTTCAGGTACTTTATGTGCAAAGATGTTTCTACCATATGTCACTCCTTTAGCTCCTGCAGTTATGGCGTCCTCGGTCATTTGAAGAATATCTAAATCTGTTTTTGCTTTAGGTCCACCTGCAATTACAATTGGAACTGGTGTACTTTTTACAATTTTTGCAAATGAATCTATGTCTCCTGTGTATAATGTCTTAACAATATCCGCACCACATTCAGCGCCAATCCTTGCTACATGTCCAACTATTTCTGGGTCATGTGGATTTGGAATATTTTCTCCTCTAGGGTACATCATTGCTAAAAGTGGCATTCCCCATCTGTGACATTCATCTGATGTCATTCCAAGTTGCTCTAACATTTCTGGTTCTTCTTTACCTCCAATGTTGATGTGGAGTGAAACTCCATCTGCCCCTAATGCCACAGCTTCTTTGACTGTACCTGTTAACATTTTACGATTTGGTGTTAATGATAATATAGTGCTACTTGAAAAATGAACTAAAATTCCTATCTTTGGTGGTTTTGGTAATGATTTGAGAATTCCCTTATTGATAATAACACTAGTAAGTCCATGTCCTTCACATCTGTAGATTATGGAGGCTGGATCTTCAAGACCTTCAATAGGTCCATTTGAAATACCATGATCCATTGGAATACATAGCATCTTTCCTTTTCTCATAACTCGATTTAATCTAATTTGAGTTGCTGTTACCATGTTTTGTTTTATTCTTTCAGCCCTACTTAAAAATAACGTGTGGATACATGCTCAAATTCTTTTAAAGTTAGGATGAATTTTTGATTAATTTTTAATTTCACTTTCTATCAAGAATTAAATAGAAATTCTAAAGAATGAATAATAATTGAGTCAGACTACTGAGCAGATACAAAAAAGTGATATTAGAGATATTTTAGAAAATTCTCTCAAAGGTATCAGGCCTGGCTCTGAAGATATTTTAAGACTTTTAGAATCTAATGATATTCATTTAATGGGATTAGTTTCAGGTTACTTGACAAAAAAACAATTTGGCAATAAAGCATCTTTTGTAAATAATATCATTTTAAATTATACTAATGTCTGTATCACTGATTGTAAATTTTGTGCATTTTATAGATCTCCTGGGTCTGTAGATTCCTACACTTTATCTCTTGATGAAATTGAAACTCGTGTAAAAACATCTTATGATATGTTTAAAATTCGTCAAGTTCTAATTCAAGGTGGACATAATCCACATTTAAAAATTGAATATTATGAAGATGCATTTAAAATGATTCGTAAAAAATTTCCAACTATTGGTGTGCATGGATTATCTACATCTGAAATTGATATGATTGCCAGAGTTGAAAAATCTTCAACAAAAGAAGTTTTATCTAGATTAAAAAATGCAGGTTTGCAATCTATCCCTGGTGCTGGTGCTGAAATTTTAACTGATTCTGTTAAAGAGATTATTAGTCCAAAGAAAATTTCTAGTGCTGATTGGATTAGAATTATGGATGAAGCCCATTCTATGGGGATTCCTGGCTCTGCTACAATGATGTATGGTAGTGTTGAAAACAATAATGATATTGTTGAGCACTTTTCTAAAATTGTAAAATTACAAGAAAAAACCAATGGATTTATGGCTTTTATTCCGTGGAACTTTGAACCAAATAATACTCTGATGCAAGCCGAGGGTATTGTTGATTATGGAACTGGAGGAATTCAACTTTTAAAAATGATTGCGATTTCTAGGTTGGTTTTACATGGTTTGATTCCACACATTCAATCCTCTTGGTTAACTAATGGAGTTGGTATGGCACAACTTGCTTTACAATATGGTGCTGATGATTTTGGTGGTACTCTTATTGGTGAAGAAGTTGTATCTTGTACTGGTGCTCGTTCCACTGAATTAACTGATAAAATAATTGTTGATGCTATACATCAAATTGGTTATCAAGTTGAAGAAAGAGATAATTTCTATAATCCTATCTGTCTGTTATAATCCGTAATCTGACCATCTAGAATCCACTAAATTCTTAGTTTTTTCATCTACTTTGACTTGTTGTTGAATTTCTCTCATGTAGCCTTCTTCTTTTGTTTTTTGTGTTGCATCTATCCCCATTTTAGAACCTAAATTAACTAATGGAGATGCTGGATCTAAAGTATCTGTCGGTGTATTGTTAATAATTATTGTATCTCTTGCTGCATCCGCTCTTGTGGTTATTGCCCATATTACGTCATCAATATCATGTACGTTGATATCTTCATCAACTACAACAAACATCTTTGTAAGTGATAATTGTCCCATTCCCCATAATCCCATCATGACTTTTTTTGCTTGACCTGGATATCTTTTTTTAATTGAGATGACTGCAAATCCTTGGAACCATCCTGCTGCTGGCATACTAAAATCTACTACTTCTGGATGAAACATTTGAACGAGTGGTAAAAATGAACGTTCAATAACTTTTCCAATATATGCATCTTCTAAAATTGGTTTACCTACAACTGTTGTAATATAAACGGGATTTTTTCTTCTCATTATTCCTGTTAGTGTAAATGTTGGATATGGTTCTACTGGTGTGTAATATCCTGTGTGATCTCCAAATGGTCCTTCATCTCTGATATCTGCAGGGTCAACATATCCTTCTAAAACAATTTCTGCATTTGCTGGAACCTCTAAATCAATTGTTTTACATTTTACTATCTTAATTCCTTCTTTTCTAGTAATTCCTGCAAATAGATATTTGTCTAATCCTTCTGGAACTGGTGCAATTGAGGAAAATATTGTTGCAGGTTCTCCACCAAAAATTATTGCTGCAGGAATTTTCTCTCCTTTGTCTTTTGCAATATCTCCATGATTTGCACCTCTCTTGTGTTTTTGCCAATGCATTAATGCATGTGTTTTATCTATGATTTGCATTCTATAAACTCCTAAATTTCTAACTCCTGTTTCAGGATGTTTTGTCGCAATTAATCCCAATGTTATAAATCGTCCTGCATCATTAGGCCATGATTTTATTATTGGTAAATCGTCAAATGATGCATTTGTTGATGTAAATTCTGTAACTAATCCACTGGATTCTGATTTTGGAAACGATGCTGCCATTTTTGAAAGTTCTGGTAATTTTTTAATTTTATTTAAAAACCCTGATGGCATATCCATTTTTGTCATATCTGTAATACGATGACCTATTTGTGTAAAGTCAGTCATTTCAAGTCCTATCTCCAATCTTCTCATTGAACCAAACGCATTACCTAAAACTGGTATACTGTGACCTTTTACATTTTCAAAAAGAATTGCTGGACCATTTGAATACATTTCTCTTCTTAAAATTTCTGCAATTTCTAAATCTGGGTCTACTTGAGTTTTGACTCTTTTTAATTCCCCTTGTTTTTCAAGTTCTTTGATAAATTCTTGTGTATCTTGTATTGGCACAATGAATCTTTTCTTAAATCAGGTATAAGCTTAACTAGATTTTTAATTAATTTTGTCACTGTTTACATTGGAGGTAATTCTGTTTTTCTGTCATGACCGCCAGAACCAAATTTACAGTAAAAACACAACTCTGATTCCATGTATTTTAGTTGCTCAATTTGAATTGCTCCTAATTTTAGCGCAATTTTTGTTAAGATTCTATATTTTAGTGGCATTGCTGGTATTACTTCATTGATATACACTCTATAGTGATCTGGACAAAACTTGAGTGTAATTTTGGAAGGTTCTCTCCCTTTTTCATTAACTTGCTTTGTAAAATTGATTTGCTCTCTAATGTATTCATGTTTTGGACATGGACAGTTTCTTCCCCCTGGATGTTTGTATGCTGGTGTATTTTTCCAATCAAAATCTGGATATTCTTTTTCAAAGTCGTCCATATTGGAGATGATAAAATTGAACATATAAAATTGATCATCTCTTCACATCTAGTTCAAACCAAATATACTTAAACCCCGAATTATAATTATGGATAGATGGCAGCTGCTAAAAAGCAAACAAAAAAAGATCTTGAAAACAAGATTGCCGAATTAGAAGCAAAATTAAATCAATTATCTGCTCAGCTTACACCAAAACCTGCTGAGGTAAAACCTGCTGAGGTAAAACCTGCTGAGGTAAAACCTGCTGAGACAGCAAAACCACAACCAACTTTGCCAAAAGACTCTGAACCAAAACTAACGGAGACTCCAAAACCAGCTGAAACTCCAACAACTTTTCAAGATGCATTAGAAAATGCATACATGAATGCTCCAATGACTGATTTCCATCAGTACAGAGCAAAAGTTACTGGATATTCACCAGCACCTAACAGATACTTTGTTAGAGGTTATGCACCAGTAGGAAAAATTCCAACCAAAAACTGGAATGATCAAAAAGCAACAGTTACTGGTTATACACAACCATCAGAACAATACTTTGCAACAAGAGCTAGACTTGCATATCATCCATCAGAAAAAAGATTTGGAAGTTTTAGTGGTGTATCTATGACTCTACAGGGTGTCGTTTTAAAAGATACTGCTCAAGAAGTTACAAAACCAAAAGTTACTGAACAAGCACCTCCACAAAAAATTAAATCAGGCAATGACGGTAAATCTAAAAACGATAAATTATCTGATTACGAATCTGATTATTTGAAAAGATTGGAACAACAAAAAATTGATATTGCAAACGCAGTAACAGAAGTCGCTGAAGCAGAAGCTCAGGCAGATGTATCTTCTAACAAGAAAGGTGGTGCATTACCAAAGGGATTTGAAGCAAAAGCAGAATCTCATAAATCTTCTAAAGGCACGTTACCAAAAGGTTTCTAACCTTTTCTTCATTTTCATTTTATAAAATCTTCTAGTACTTCTTTTGCATGTCCTGCAGGTTTTACTTTAGGGTAAATTTTGAAAATTTTTCCTTTCTCATTTACTAAAAATGAACTTCTAGTTACTCCCATGTATTCTCTTCCCATGAATTTTTTCATTCCCCATACATCAAATGCTTTTGAAACTTCCTTTTCTGTGTCTGATAGTAGAAAATATTTGATTCCCATTTTACTGCAGAATTTTTTATGTGAATCTACATCGTCAGGGCTGATACCAATAATCTCAATTTTATTCTTTTGAAAATGATTATACTCTGTTGAAAATTCATCTGCCTGTGTTGAGCATCCTGGCGTGAAATCTTTTGGATAAAAGTAAATGACATGTTTTTTCCCTTTAAAATCAATTGATTTTACTTTATTTCCATTTGAATCATTTAATGAAAATCTTGGAACAGTGTCTCCTTCTTTTATCATTATTTTTCTTTCAAAAAAATTTGTATATATAGAATCCCCTATTTTCACCATGGTTCTATTATGTTCTCTATGATCGAATCATAATCCAATTGTTTATATTGAAATCTCTGGGGCATTGTTTTATGGTTAATTCACGCGCATGGCTTGCTGAAGCAATCGCAACATTTGGACTGGTATTTTTTGGTCCTTTATCAGTAATTTTAGCTGCAGCATGGTATGGTAACGGATTATCCACTGAAGCAGTAATTTTCATTTCATTGGCTCACGGCGGTGTAATTGCATTAATGGTATATACATTTGGTCACATTTCAGGAGCTCACATTAATCCTGCAGTAACAATTCCAATGATGATTACAAAAAAAATTGGAGTCAAAGATGGTATTGGATATATTCTATTCCAAATAATTGGTGCAGTTATTGCAACAGCTACATTGGCAATAATATTTCCAGAAATTGGTAAACAAGTTTTCTGGGGTGCTCATGGTGGACCAAGTGAGATAATTAATGGTAGTGTAATATCTGCTGTAGTTTTAGAAATAATTTTCACATTCTTCTTAGTAGTTGTAATCTTTATGACTGCCGTTCATAAAAAAGCCCCAAAGAGTGTTTATGGTGCAGCAATTGGTGGAATGGTTTTCTTATTACACTTAATCGGTGTACCATTAACTGGTGCATCCATGAATCCTGCAAGATCATTTTCTCCTGCATTAATTTCAGGTGATATTGGTTTATGGGAAGTTCAATGGATATACTGGATTGGTCCAATTATTGGTGGCATCATTGCAGGAGTTTTAATGACATACATCTATGTTAACAAAGCAGAAAAAGAAGTATAATTATTCATTAAATCTAACAAAATTTCTATCAGTAATAGTAATCCAAATTAAGTGTCCTCTTTAAAATGTCCATGGACACGTGGCTCAGCTTGGATAGAGCAAGCGCTTGCGGAGCGCTAGGTCGTCGGTTCAAATCCGATCGTGCCCGTTTCTCCTATTTTAGTAATTTAATGAAATTTGATTTATTCTTAAATAATATCTTGTTTTAGAACGACAATGGGTCGTGAGGATTTTAAAAATTCTTCAATTCTAATCAAAGACATAATGACTAAAGTCATAATTTCTGTCAATGTTGAAACTACTGTATTTCAAGTAGCAAAGATGATGGAAAACGGTGGAATTGGTGCTGTTCTTGTAAAGAAAAATAATCATATTATTGGTATTATTACTGATAGAGATTATGCCACAAAAATTGTATCACATAATTTATCATCTGACACTCCAGTAGAAAAAATTATGTCATCCCCATTAATTACCATTAATTTTGATGAATCCATTTTAGATGCAGCACAAAGAATGACTAGTAAAAAAATTAGAAAACTTGCAGTAACTGATAATGGAAAAATAATTGGACTAGTAACATCCACTGATTTAGTCGCCCAATTTTGTAAATAACTAGAATGTTTGGTTTTTCTAAGAAATACTGTCACTGATATCATATAACATGTTGTTGATATTATTTCTGAAATAATTGATGCCAAGAATGGTTCAATATCCATTTCTAAAAAATAATATAAACTTGGCCATCTGATTCCTAGATATATTATCTCACCCACTCCAAATGATGAGATTATTTTTAATAATTCTTTTTTAATTAATCCTGATTCCATAGTCTTGTATCTTTTTTGGTTATCAATGTAAAACAAGCTTAAAAATAATCCAAAGTATATGATGTATCCAATAATCATTGTTATGGTTGCAATTTGATACTTTTCATAATCTGCTAACATCTGAGCAATTACTGCTGATATTGACGCAGAAGTAATAAAACAAATTATGAAATTCCTATTAATTTGTAGTAACTGTTTATTTAATTTCATGATTTCTTTAATGATTAGGAACTAATATTTTGTATTAATTAACACTCTAATCATGAAAAAAAGATGTGATTGGGCAAAAAATGAACCAAATATTACTTACCATGATAAGGAATGGGGAATTCCTCAACATAATGATGTTAAATTATTTGAATTTTTAATTTTAGAGGCAGCTCAAGCAGGATTATCTTGGAGTATAATTCTTAATCGTAGAAATGGATATCGTTTGGCGTTTTCGAATTTTGATGTAATTAAGGTTTCAAAATACACTCAAAATGATGTTAAAAAATTAATACAAAATAAGGATATTATTCGAAATAAACTTAAAATTAATTCTGCTATTAATAACTCTCTACAGTTTATCAAAATTCAAAAAGAATTTGGATCTTTTGATAAATATTTGTGGGGATTTGTTCATCATAAAACTATTAGAAATAAATTCAAAAAATATTCTGATATACCCACGTATACTAAAATTTCAGAAAAATTAAGTCAGGATCTTAAAAAACGTGGATTTACTTTTGTTGGACCTATAATTTGTTATGCACTAATGCAAGCCGTAGGTATGGTAAATGATCATACTATTGATTGTTTTAGATTTTCAAAATTATGATTATTAATATGGATCAAACATCAATAAATCCTTCAAAAATTTAATATTTGTAGTTATTTTAGAAATAATTGAATTAATTATGAGTGAAAAATCTTTTGCTACTTCTTTATGTTGTATGGATGGTAGAATTCAACTTCCTATGATTAATTGGATTAAAAAAAAATATTCTGTAGATTTTGTTGACATTATTACTGCACCCGGTATTGATAAAGTAATTTCTGATGGTAATATTGAATCTATTAAAAACAGTGTAATGATTTCTATCTCTAATCATAAATCTTCGCATATTATTATTTCTGGACATTTTGGATGTGCTGGAAATCCTGTTTCTAAGGAAGAACATTTTACTCATATCAAAAAAAGTGTGGAGATTGTAAATTCTTGGAATTTAGATGCTGATGTAATTGGTATTTGGATTGATGAGAACTTTGCTCCACATTCACTATAGATTTCTTTTCTATCTCTAACCATAAATCATACAATGTTCGCATTCACATACTTCTTGCTCATTTGATTTTTTAAGGCATTTTTTATGTTGACCTGCTTGACATTGAACACATATTTCTTCGATGTTTTCAACTTCAGTATATTTTTTAGATTGATCAAATCCAAATCCTCCATCTCGTGGTCCCACCATACTTTTGATTAATGTACGAAGTATTTCTAGTTCACTAATTTAATGTACTTTTTATGGTACTTAGTAATTCTATTTTATTTTCTTCAATTATTCCTCTAATCTCAAATGTATCTACATATCCTCCTGCTGATGCTCGTGTTGCTTTGAGTAAGTAGTGTAATGCTCCCTCCTCAATTTTTCCAACGTAATATCCATAAAGAAAATCTAATTCATCATTACACTTCCAAATTTTTTTGATGTTTGGGAAAGTCTGTTCAATTTCACTAGGTATCTCTTTAATTCTTCTTTTAATGTAATTATCTAATGATTTTCTAATTGTGGAGTCTTGAAACAATTCTATTTTTACTTGAAATTACTACTTTTTAGTTCTATTTCCAGTATCCTTTTTTTCATCATCAACATTATCCCACATGTGCATGGTGCCTCTAATCATAAATGAGCCAACTATTATGGCTACTAACCCACCTACTATAAAGACAAATAATTTTCCAATATCTCTTATACTTGCCAATGTCTTTCTTTATCGTCATTCTAATTATAAATATCTAAAATTATCAATTAGATTCAATAATGACTTTGATATTTTTTTGAATATGACTAGGAAGCAGCAAGTTGTTGCATGGATTGCAATGATTGGAGGCTGCATTGGATTCTTCTTTTTCTCTATTGAAATGGCAGAATTCATGCGTTAGAGACCAAATTCAGGGCTAAAACAAACCACAATAACCTTTCTTCATTATAATACTTGAAAAATTGGTATGTTCTAGATTAATTTAATAAATATTCGTTCAAATTACCGGTAGGGCTTTTTTTAATATGACCAATGAAAAAAGAATAAAACATTTTACGAAATGCACTTTTTGTGGCAAGTCTGACAATGTACAATATTTATCTGGTCTTGAATGGTTTTGTAATAAGAGATGTCATTACAATTACAGACATAAAGATGATTCTTGTTAACAATTATGATTCTAAGTATTTTTGTGTCATCTTATAATTTTGATTTAATTTTTCGATGATTGAATTTTAATTAATTCTTGTCGTGTTTTTCTATGTGATTCTCTTTCTTCTTCTAATAGTTTCTGCATTTGTTCTAATTCATTTTCTGCTTTAGTTAATTTTGATTTTAATGATCCTACAACTATACTTGCAGCTTCAATTACACTTGCATTAGTTTTTCCATTGGAATTATCTCCTTTGATATCTTTTTTTTCTTTTGGTGTTAAGATACTTGTATCTTGAAATTGATCTTTTCTATCTAATTCTTGTTTTGCATTATATAATCTGGAATTTGCTTCATCTAATTCTTTTCCTACTTCTACTTGCTGTTTTCTTATCCCATGTAACGATGATTCTCCTTTTACAATTTCCTCCTTAATCTGACTATGTTCTTTTTTCATTTTATCTAATTCCTCTTTAATTTTTTTAAATTCTGTTTCAGTTTTATTGAATTCATTAATTGTTTTTGTATCTTTAATTTGTTGAGAGTTTTTAATTTTCTCTCTTATTTCTCTATACTCTCTCTGTATTACATCCAATTCCATTTTTTTTTGGTTAAACTCTTTTTTTATTAACATTAAATTACTAACTGTTGTATCATATTCTTCTTTGACTGTTTGAATTTTTTCTGTAATTTTTGTAATTTCTTCTTGTTTTACTTTAAATTCATTTTGAAGTGTTTCTACTTCAGTTTCTGATTCTTCTTTTAATGTAGATTCATTGGGTTCTTCCACTATTATTTTCTTTTTAGTAAAAAATCCCATTATCTATGCACGTTTTTTCCAAAACTTGAACCTTTCTTCATTGTCATTTTACCCTATTTTTAATAAATTTTAGATAAAATCCAATTCCTCCAATAATTATACCTGCAATCCATACTATGATGCTCAAACTTTTTGGAACAATTGCTTCTTGTGGTCCAATTATTAACATTAATGCTCCTAAAATTATTAATGCAAATCCTCCACTGTTTCTACTTTTGTTATGTTCTCCGTGAACCATGATCAAATATACTCTGAAAGTGTTTTAGCAACTTGTTTTCTGCCGATGTCTGTGATGAATGGACCTATTTTTGGTCCTCTAGATGTTCCAAGCAATATTTGATATAATATTTTAAAAAAATCTTTTGGTTCAACATTATTTGTTTTTGCAATTTGGTATACTGTATTTTGAATATCCTCTGATTCCACTTCTTCTTGTAATGCTGTAACCAACAGTCCTAGTGCTTTTTTAGATGCATCATCTATATTCACTTCTATCTTTTCATGCTCGTTAAACTCATCTGAATAATTTCCTGCAATTTCAATTAATTTTTCAATTTCTGGCTCTGGATTTTTTATTACTCCATAATCAATTAGTTTTTTCATCACTCTTTCATTTCTATTTTCTTTGAAAATTCTTGTTAATTCAATTAAAAGTCTATAATTTACATGTGTACTTGATTGTTTTGGTGGATTAAGTAAATTCACATATTCGTATAGACCTTTTAATTTTGTTAGTTTTGCTTGATTATCCACTTTTATTTTTCCAAAGTAAGTATCTTCAAGTTCGTTATACTCACTCATCAATCCTGGTATGTCGTCAAATCCTAATTCTCTTGCACCCGTAATTCTTTTGTATAGTAATAATAGAATTGATTTTGAACTTCCAAATTCTAACCATTTTTGTGCTGTAATTACATTTCCTAGTGATTTTGAAATCTTTTTACCCCCTTTATCTAAAAACATTTCATATTTTACATGATGAGGATGTGGTACTTGTAAAATTTCATCTGCAACCCAATCATTTACTTTTACAGAATCCATGATGTCTTTTCCATATGCTTCAAATCTAATGTCAAATGCAGCCCAACGTGCTGCAAATTCTACTTTCCATGCTAATTTTCCCAAATCTTTTGTAATATCTGCCTCTCCTTCGTGACCACAACCTTTGATCATCTTTGAGCCAATTTCTGCATCATGACATTTGTATTTGACTTTCTTTTCCTCGCTGATGTACTCTGAAGCTTCTGCAGTGTAGAGTCGATTACATTGTGCACAAACTGGAAAATATGGTAAGTATTTTTGATATTTTTCTTGTCCTACTAATTCTGAAATTGCATCTCCAATTTTTGCACTGTTTTGTAATATTATGTGAATATGATCTTTTAGTAATCCTTGTTTGTATGTGTCTTTGGCTCTTCTAAATTCATATTTTATTCCAACTCTATCTAATCCATCTAAAAGAATACTGCTCATATGCATACCATATGAATCATGACAACCATAAGGATCTGGAATTAACGATACTGGTTTTCCAATATGCTGTTCTAAACCAAATTCCTGCATTCCATCTGGAACTTTTCTTAATCCGTCTAAATCATCTGAGTATGCAATTAATTCTGATTTGTATCCTTGATTTTCTAATGCTAGCTTTACTCCGTATGCTCTAACTGCATCACCTAAACTTCCAATATGTGGTATTCCTGAAGCTCCTAAACCGCTTTCTACTCTAATTAGTTCTAAACTTCTCCCAAGTTTTTTTTCACGTTCAATTAATTCTGCTGCTAATTTATCTATCCATGTGCCTTTACCGATAATTTTTTCTTCTGACATTTCTTATCACTAATTCAATATTTTTGACATGTATGGCCCATATAACGAATACCCTATTTTTTGATAATATTCTCTTGTTCCTACTGCACTAATCACTAATATTTTCTTTGCATCAAATTCTTCTTTAGATATTTTTTCAGCCTCTTTCATCAAATTTTTGCCTAATCCTGAATGTTGAATTTCATCTGTTATTTTTTCTCCTAATTTTAAAGACTTACCGTATACATGAATTTCTCTAACTATGCATGTGTCATCATTGATTTCATCCCTATGTGCCTTCATACTTGGTTTTCTTAATCTCAAAAATCCGTAAATTGATTCATTTTTGTCCTCATATGATAAGAAGACTTCTTTTCCTCCTGAAGAATCATAATCTATTCTGTTTAATTTTATGTCTGTATTGTCTATTTTTTTATCTGTTAATCCTGCCTCTCTACATCTAATACATTTACATGATAATCCTTGTTTTGCAAGATTTTGATGTACAATTTGTCTCAGGTTTCCTGATTTTGGCCCTGCTATGATTTCTTTTGGTGATATTTCCCTTTGTACTCTCATAATTCTGACCCATTTTGGAACATTCTTTTTTGCTTCTGTTAGCACTTTGATCATATCTTCATCTGAATATGGGATGTATCTCCCTTCTTTGTATTCTTCATACAATGGTGTATTTTCAATTACTAATGATGGATAAATTTTCAACATATCTGGACGTAATTGTGAATCTGAAAATAATTTTTTAAAATCTGCAATATCTTCTTCTGGTGTCATAGTGGGTAGACCTGGCATCATATGTGCAACAATTTTGTATCCTGCATCTTTTGAAATTTGAAATGATTCTATCACATCATTATAATCGTGTCCTCTGTTGGTAATTTTATACACTCTTTCCTGTAATGATTGAACTCCTATCTCTACTCTTGTAACTCCGTAGTTTAACATTAAATCCACATGCTCTTTTTTACAATAATCTGGTTTAGTTTCAATTGTAAATCCTACATTTCTTATTTGTGCATGCTCATTATTTGACTTGGCTTCTTCTAAATTTTTTGAATCTATTCCATTTTGTGCATCATAACACGATTTAATGAAATTTTTTTGGTAATCTTTTGGCATAAATAAAAAAGTTCCACCTACAATTACAATTTCCATTTTTGATGGATCATGTCCAAATGCAATTAATTTTTTAATCTTAGAAATGATCTGCAATTTTGGATCAAATTCATTTTCAATTGCATTTAATGATGATGGTTCTTTTCCTGTATAGCTGTTTGGTGAATTAAATTCAATTCCTCCTGGACAATATGTGCATCTTCCATGTGGACATGCATATGGTTTTGGCATTAATGCTATTACTGATACTCCTGATGCCGTTTTAGCTGGCTTTCTTATCAGTACTGTTTTTAATTTATCAAAATCTGAATTACTTACCATTGATAATATTTCATAATTTTTTGGAATTCTTTCTAATGCATATTTTGTACAAATTTTGATAATTTCTTCTTTAACTTGTTTTTTACTTGGTTGATTAATTGTTAAAAGGTTCTCTGTAATTTCAATACATGCTTTAGATAATATTGGATCTAGCCTATTCATAGTTATTATTGAAATATCTCTGTTAAAATTTATTCTGATTTTTGTTCTAGTGTTTTATTTGATTTATTATTGTCACTTTTTTGCTCTTTTCTGTACTCCATTTTCAACCAAATTGGTGTGATGATGCTTGTTACTGCTACCATTATTACTATTGTTGAATATACATCTGATGTAAGAATTCCTGTCGTCACTCCTACTCCTGCAACAATTAATCCCACTTCTCCTCTTGAAATCATTCCAATACCTACTCGCATTCCCTGTTGCTTGCTTTTCAAAAATAGCATTGCAGGTAATCCACATCCAAATAATTTTGTTACAATTGCAATTACAATTGTCACCCCACTTAAAATCAAAATATTCAAATCCACTGCTCTAAGATCTACCTGTGCTCCGATAATTGCAAAAAATAACGGTGCAAAAATTAAACCTATTTTTCCAATGTAGCTTTCTATTTTCTCAAACACTTTGGTAGTTGACAATGCCATTCCTACTGCAAATGCTCCCACAATCGGTGACAATCCAATTAAACCTGCAACTGCGGATGCGCCAAAAAACGATGCTGTTGCTATACCTTCCACACTTCCTTTAGCTTTCCATAGCCTTGGTGTGATTATTTTTGGTATTACTACAATTGCAACTACTAGCATTATTAAAAAGAATCCTAGTACTTTTAGAATAGTGATTGTGACTTCTGTAATGTCTATGTCGCTGACTCCTCCATCTGAACTTGCAATTGTTGTTACTACTGACAGTACTGCAATTGCTAAAATATCGTCTATTACCGCAGCTCCGATGATTAGTCTAGCTTCTGGAGTTTTTATTTTACCGAATTCACTTAAAACTTGAATTGAAATTGCAATACTTGTGGCAGTCAGTGCAGTTGCAATCATCATTGATTGTAATGCGTCAAACCCATACATTTGAAAAATTATCAGGCCTGCAAAAAATGGAACTACTACTCCTAACGTCCCAACAGTAAATGATGCTTTCCCTCCTTTAAGAAATTCTTTTGGAGTCATTTCCAATCCTGCCATAAATAAAATTATAATTGCTCCAATCTCTCCAAGTATCTTAATTTCATCATTTATCTGAACTAATTGTTTTCCATCAATAACAAACAATCCACCTAATGCAAAAGGCCCTATTATGATTCCTGCAAGTAATTCTCCTAATACAATTGGAAGTTTTAATCTCAAGAAAAGCTCTGCCATTAATTTTGCTGCAAACAGCAGTATTCCTACACCAATTATTGTTTCAATAAATTGTGTTTCACTCATTACTATCTAATCTAACCTCCAATTTTGTCATATAAGGTAGTTCTGAGTTAAAAATTATTTTGTTATTGTTAAATTAAGTAATTTTTGTTGAGTTTACTGAAACCCCTTTTTTTGAAACAATTTGTCCTATTTGCTGGCTTGAGATCTTGTGTTTTTTAAAAATTGATGTAATTTTTGTTGCTTCTGATTTTGGCGCAACTACACAAAATCCTACTCCCATATTGAATGTCTTGTACATTTCTTCAGATTTTACGCCTTGTTCTTGAATTAAACTCATGATAGGAGGTATTTTTGGTAACGAATCTATCTGATATCCTATGTTTTTGAGACGTAATAATTTGGTAAATGCACCTCCTGTAATGTGTGCTAAACCGTTAATTTTACATTTTTGAATCATTTCTAAAACTGGACTAGTATAGATTTCTGTTGGTTTGAGTAGTTCATCTCCTATCATTCCTACTCCTTTGATTTTATCTTTAATTGAATATTTTTTTAATAATGCTTTTCTTGCAAGTGAATACCCGTTAGAATGAATCCCTGTACTGTTTGCACCTATAATTATGTCACCTGTTTTTATTTTATTTCCTAAGATGAGATCTTTTTTCTCTACTAGCCCTACTACCATTCCAGCTAAATCAAATGCAAATCCTTTTCCTTCTATCACGTCTGGCATGATTGCTGTTTCTCCTCCCACAATTGGCATTGCAGATTTTTTTGCACCTGTAACTAAACCTTCTACAATTTTTTTAAATATTGGAACATCATTTTTATTTGCAGCTATGTAGTCTACAAATGATATTGGTGTTGCACCAATACAAATTATATCATTTACATTCATTGCAACACAATCGATTCCTATAGTGTTGTACTTTCTCATCATGTTTGCAATTACAACTTTAGTTCCTACTCCGTCTGTATGTGTTGCTAACATTTTTCCTCCTGGAATTTCTATAATTCCTGCATAATGTCCAAACCCATGAGATATCTTTACTTTTTTCTGAAGTTTATGTGTCGATGAAATTAATTTTCCAATAGCTTTTTGACTTTGCTTGATTTTTGAAATATCTACTCCTGCTTTTTTGTATGTTAAAGACATATAGTTTGTTCCGCATTTATTATTAATAAAAGAATTTGCTTACTACTTCGATCACATATACATTCCAGATATCTCTTCTCTATGCTCTAGATATTTCTGAGATAATTCGCTGAATTCTGAATGAATTCTTTCTTTTTCTTTTTGAAGTTCTGATGTGTCAATTTCCATCTCATAAAACCGATTTAATGCTTCAATTAATGTTGCAGCAGCTCCTGAATCAGGCTCTGTTTTGTTAGCTTTTGCCAATAGTGCAAGTCCTTTAATTTTTCTTACTAGGCATTCATTTAGTATGCCCCCAGGAATTCCTGTAATGAACCCTTGAGGGATTGAGCTGATATCTTTATCTGCCATTGTTCTTACCAAGTCTTCTTCGGCTGCACAATATGCTTTATCATCATGTTTTGTACTTGCAATTCCATCTAAAATCACTATTTCTTTTGATCCGTTATTTTCTGCCCAATCTAAAATTGATGATACAAGCGAATACACTCCTTCCATTTTTAATGTTATTTCACAAATTATTGCACAAATTGTTCCTTCTGGATTTACATAAAATCTAAATGGATGACGTAGTCTACCTTTCATAAAAACTGTTGATGGTGGAAGATATTTTGATCTCATTACTGCAATTTCTGTCATTTTCAATTCTTTAATTATATGATTAATTGCTACAGGACCTACAAGACCCGCACCTACAAATCCTGCAAAAATTATTGGATTTTTAAACTCTGTTTTTTTAATTGTAAATACTTCAGCTTCTGGAAATTCTTTTTGCACAGTTTGCATCCATATGCTCTATCTAATTACTTTTCTGCATAAACAGATTTAACATTAATCTTCCCTTATCTGTAATTGTGTAAATTACATTTGGTCCGACTGTTTCTTTTTGAATAAAGTTATAATTCACACAAAGATGTAGGTAGTTCAAAAATGATCTTTTCATTCTGATTTTTGATTTTGAATACAGATGTGAAAATGTCATAGGATTTCCTTTAAGTTGATATAACAACTTTAACAAAGATAACGTGCTGAAATCTCTGGTTCTTGCTTTTACTGCATCTAGAACTTGTTCTTCTCTTTCTATGATGAAGTCTCCAAATTGATCTGCCACCTCTAGTGGGACATAAGTTAGTCTTGCTTTCATTATACTGTATGGTACGGTACATTACCTTATTAATCTTTGACTTGTTTATTTTTGATCCATGTGAGTAGTTTTTTTACATCTAATTTCATATTCTAGACCAAATAACGGGTTTGATCATTACTGCTTTGCAGTCTTTGGTTTTCTTAGTAATGAACCAACAATAACGGTTACTAAAATTATAAACACAATAATCAAAGAAGTCACAGTTGGAATATGGTAAATGTCTGAGAGGATCATCTTGGTTCCAATAAATAGCAATAACACAATCAATCCTATCTTGAGATAGTGGAATCTCTCCATCATACCGCCGATTAAAAAGTATAATGCTCTCAAACCTAAAATTGCAAATATGTTTGATGTGATAACTATGAACGGATCTCGAGTAATTGCTAAAACCGCGGGGATGGAATCCAAGGCAAATACCAAATCAGTCAACTCAATAATTGCGAGTGCAACTAGCAATGGAGTGGCATACATTACTCCATTGATTGAAGTCCTGAACTTGTTATCCACTATACTAAGATTAACTGGCATGAATTTTTTTAAAATTCTAACTGCGATATTTTTTTCTAGTTCAATTTTCTTTTCTTCCTTTTGAATAATCATCCTAATTGCAGTGTACCAAAGTATGCCTCCAAAAATATAGATCATCCATTGAAAATTATCTAGTAACGATGCCCCAACAAGAATCAGGGCTATTCTCATTACAATTGCACTTAGTATTCCATATGAGAGAACTCGGTGTTGATACTTGTGAGGAATTCCTAACGTAGAAAATACAAGCAAAAATATAAACATGTTATCTACGCTAAGTGATTTTTCTAGAGCATATCCTGTGACAAATTCGATCATCTTATCATTGCCAAGTGTAAAGTAAATTATTCCAGCAAAGATACCTGCAAGAGAGATCCAGGTGAGTGTCCATCCAAGTGCTTCTTTCGTAGACATTACATGTTCTGTTTCAATTGATTTGGTTTTGCTAAATTTTCTTTTAATTTTATGAAATAATCCAAGATCGATTGCAACGGTTACAGCTAGCATTACAAAAAATAGAATCCATAGCTCCATTGTAACAATACTTGAATCTGTAGACAAATCATTTCATCTCTTTAGGATATAATTATAAATCCATCTAGAGATCGAATCCGATTTGAATAAAATGTATTTTAAATTGTTTTAAAACTAGTAGGTATCTATAATTTGTTATCTTTACTCTTTCATTATTAATTGCATTTAAAACTGAAATAATTAATCAAACTATTGATATGATCATCATCCGATTATATTTTGCATTTTATACCTCTTTTTTAAATAATTTATGCCTAAATTTCAGGCTAAATTGAATTAACTGAGATATTTTCAACTTTGATTGATGGGGTAATTGATGGCAATGATGCCCATTGCATAACCCTCCTTTGATCATTTCCAATATCTGAAATATTCTTTAATAGATTTGGAAGATTATGAATGATTCTTACAGATTTTCCTGGTCCAACTATTTTCCCATTTTTAATTATTCTGACCCCACTTCTTGCAGTACATGAAAAATCTCCTTTGATTGGATTAACTGCATACGTATACCATAACCTTCCTACTACCAATCCATTTTTGGTATCTTTTATCATTTCTTCTTGTGAACTATTGCCTGGAATAACTGTGAGATTATGCGGTGCTGAAATTGGAATTGGTTCTGCACTTCTCCCCATGGGCGAACCCATTCGTATGGCATTACCTGATGATTCATTTTCTCCTTCCTTGTAGCTATCATAAATATTTGAAAAAATATTTTTAAAAATTCCATTTTCAATTAATTTTATTTTCTTTGTTTTTACTCCTTCGTCATCCATTGATTTTGTTCCAATCCCCTCAGGTATGTGTGGATCATCTATTAAATTAAATTCCTTTGTAGATATTTGCTTTTTAAAATTATTTGAAAAACAACTTTTTTTTTCTTTGAATGTTTTAAAATTAAAATTTGCTGCTACAACAAATGCTAATAATTCTCCAACTGAATAAGGATCAAAAATTATGGTGTATGAATCTGAATTAATTTTTTGTGGATTAATTGAATTCATGCACATGTTTTTTGCGTCTACTCCTATTTGTTCAGCGGAAAATTTTGAAAGTGTTCTTCCACATGCATGACCAATTCCTGAAACTGGTGTTGAACCATGTTCTGATTCTGCATTAATAATTCCTGAAATGTATGTGGATTCATCATTAAAATTTAATCCATTTGTATTTATTAATTCAAAATTTTCATAAATTATGTTTAATGAACCTGTAATTGTGTCTATTTTTTTGTTTTCAGTTAAATTGATCATATTTTGAGCGATATCCGTTGCTTTTGAACCTGAAATTTGCTTCAATTTTTGATCAAATGTTCCTTCCAGTTGAATATGTTCTTTCTTTTCTGGTAAACCGTTCCAAAATTTTCTAGGTTTTAGTTTTTTCGTTGTTTTTAATCCATTTTCAATTGAATCTGGTATGTTTTGTTTATTGGTTGTTTGTATCGATATAATTTTCTTTTGATGAATTATTCTTATTCCATAATTTTCATCAAAATTTTGTTTAATTTCTTCAATTTCTGAATCTGTGATTCTTACTGTTGTTATATTTTTTTTAACAACGATAATTTCACATTCATCAATACCTATTTTTTTTGAATGTAATATTGCCTTTTCTAAGGCTGACAATTATTTTTCTCTTGGATTTTTGTATTTAAATTTATTAATTTTGATTAATTCTGCATATGACCCAAATTGAGAATAATCTGTGATTTTATCTAGACCTTCTTCTGATTCATTTTCTGTTTCAAACTTTTTTAATATTTTGTAATTAGTATTTCTTTCAGCTGGAATTCTTCCTATTTCTCTTACCATTCGTCTTATTTCTTTTGGTTTTATCATCTGTCCATATTCTGAACCTGCTGATGTTGATATGCTTTCATTGATTAATGTCCCTCCAAAATCATTTGCTCCCCACATCAATAGTAGTTGTGACATTTTTTGACCTTCTTTTACCCAAGACATTTGGATGTTGTCAATTAAATTGTTAAAAATAATTCTAGCAATTGCATGTGTAAGTAACACATCGTTTCCACTACCTCCTTGTTTAATTCCATCATGTAATTGATGTTTATACATTGGTGCTTCAGTATGAACAAAATTTAATGGAACAAATTCTGTAAATCCCCCTGTCTCTTTTTGAATTTCTCTTAATTTTACCATGTGGTTAACTCTCTCCTCAAGTGTTTCTAAATGACCAAACATCATAGTGGATGTGGTGTTAATTCCTATTTTATGGGCTCCCTTGATGACTTGTTCCCACTGTTTTACTGTGATTCTACCTGGAGAAATTTTATCTCTGAGTTTTTGATCTAATATTTCTGCAGATGTTCCTGGCAGTGTATCTACTCCTGCTTCTTTCATTCTTTTTAGAAATTCTTCAATTGAAATATTTGATCTAGATGCCCCGTAAAGAATTTCTTCAGGTGAAAATCCATGAATATGTATGTCTGGTATTTCTTTTTTGATTTCTTTACATATTTTTTCATATAAATCACCTTCCATGTCTGGCGGTAAACCTGCTTGAATGCAAACTTCTGTTGCACCTAAATCATAAGCCTCTTTTGCTCTACGTACAATTTCTTCTGTTGGGAGAAAATATCCTTCCTCCTCTCTAAAATCTCTACTAAATGCACAAAATCCACATTGTTTTATGCATACATTTGTAAAATTGATATTTCTATTTACTACATAGGATACAATATTTCCTACTCTTCTTTTTCGTAATTCATCTGCTATCAAACCTACTAAGTGAAAATCAATTCCTTTTGTTTTATAAATCGTAACTGCGTCTTTAGCTGAAATTTCTTTCTCAGATAATGCATTGTTTAAAATTTCAGATACAATTGGGTCTGCATTTCTAAACAGCGAATCAATGTTAAGTGTCATCTCCAATATTCCTCTTTTACGTATCCTTCTTCGTTTTCAATTACTGCTATTTTATCTCTTAACTTTTTATTTATAAAAGAAAAAAATTCTGGGTATACTGGAAATCGACATTTAAAATCAAAACCTGCTTTTTTGAATCATCCTCAATTTTGTTAATTTCTGGCCAAGAAAACTCTGGATTCACAAAATCTGGTGTCAATGGTGAGATTCCTCCCCAATCATTAATTCCTACTTGTAGAAAGCTTTGATATGATCTTGGTGATAGATTTGGTGGAATCTGTATATTCATTTCTGGCATTATAATTCTTGACAATGCCACAATTTTTTTAAAATATTCTTCATTAGCTGATGGTGAATCTTTCATTATTGTATCTGGTTTAGGCTGAAAATTCTGTAAAATTATTTCTTGAATATTTCCATATTTTTTATGTATTTTTTTGATTGCTAATATTGAATCTATGATTTCTTCTATTGTCTCGCCAATTCCTATGAGAATTCCTGTTGTCATTGGAATTTTTAATTTTCCTGAATTCTCTAAAACTTTTAATCGAGTTTGTGGTTTTTTGCTTGCAGCTAAATAATGTGGCATTCCTTTTTTTGTTAGTCTTTCACTAACATTTTCTAACATAATTCCCATTGACACATTAGTTTTTTTAAGTTCTTTCATTTCTTCAAAGTTTAAATTTCCTGCATTTGTATGTGGGAATAATCCTAATTCCAATGCAATTTCTGATGAATGCATTAAATATTCTGCAGTTGATTTGAATCCGTTTTCTTTAAGCCAGTTACGTGCTTCTGAATATTTTTGTTCTGGTTGTTCTCCTGTTACAAAAAGAGCTTCTACACATTTGTATTTTTTTGCTAAATGTAGTAGTTCTTTAATTTGTTGTTTTGACATCAATGATATTTTATTTTCTCCTGGTTCTGCTTTGTATGTACAATATGAACATGTGTCTTTACAAAGATTAACAATATTAAAAAATGCTTTTTTTGAAAATGTCACAGAATAATTTTTATTTGTAATTCTTAATTTTTGTGCAGTTAAAAATAATTCATTTGAGTTTTTTATTGAGTTTTGATAAATATCTATAATTTCTTGACGACTAATTGATTTATTTTCTAAAACATTATTGAGGACCTCCGATTCCAGTACTAAATTAGTCATCAAAATAATTTTTTAGTGGATGTATTTATGCTTGTATCTATTTTTTTCAATTTGGTCTTTCTTGTAGAATAACTGTAACATTCGTAGTTCTTCCATCTCTTAAAATTTCTAAGTCCATTTCATCTCCTATTGTTTTTGCTCTTTGCAGATGTACCAAAATATCGGCAATCTTTCTTACTTCTATTCCGTCCACTCCGATAATTATGTCCCCTCCAATTGAGTATTCTCTTCCATCTACTTTTTTGGTTCCATTAGATCCAATCAAGCCTGCCTCCTCTGCTGGACTATCTTCTACTATTGTAATAATTAAAAATCCTATTGCATCCTTTAATCCTAATACACTTGCCATATCTGGATCAATATCAGCACCTGAAATTCCAATCCATGGATGTTTGTATTCTCCTTCATTAATTAAAGTCGGTACTATTTTTGCAACTGTCTGTGATGGTATTGCAAATCCTACTCCTGTAAATTCTCCTGTTGTGGATTGAATTGCTGTATTTATTCCAACTATCTCTCCTCTCATATTTAATAATGGACCTCCTGAATTTCCAGGATTAATAGCTGCATCTGTTTGAATTACATCTGGTATGGAATATCCTGAATCTGATGGAAGTAATCTTCCCATTTGACTAATTATTCCTGATGTCATGGAGCCTGATAATCCAAACGGATTTCCTATTGCAGTTATTGGTTCTCCTACTTCCAGATTCGATGAATCTCCAAGTGACAATGGGTGTAATAATTTTAAATCTGCATTAACTTTGATTACGCCAATATCTGTATACTTGTCCATTCCAATTATTTCTGCATTATATGATCTACCGTCTAAAAATGTTATGATTATTTTTGTTGCGTCATCTATTACATGTGCATTTGTAATTATGTGTCCTTTTTTGTCAAATACAAAACCTGACCCAACACCACCTGTTCCATTGTTTGTTTGAGTATTGACTCTAACTACTCCTGGTTCTGATTTTTCAAAAATTTCTATTAATGACAATGTTTTTGGTTTCTCTAAAATCAAATTATTTATTTTATCTATTTGAGTTTGCACTTGTACTTCATTTTCATCTATTTGAGTTTGCACTTGTACTTCATTTTCATTAATTTGATTTTGCATTTCTATTATAGTTTCATCTGAGCCTGCTGGAATGATAAACAATATTGAAAATATTATGAATGTACTAACACTGCCTACCGTTATCCCTGCAAATATGCCTGATTTGTCCATTCTGTTCCTGTTTTCTTATTTGACTCTAAAAGTATTGCCTTTTTTTCAATTTTATCCTGCTTGGCTCATATGCTAAGTGAACTTTGGGTGTGGTCTTTCATTGAATAACTTCTACCTCTCCATGAAACTGATGATGCGCTTTTAGCTTGCATCAACCCTGTAAAAAATCCTAAAGTTATTACTAATCCTCCTAGCGGTGCAAATACTGCATGAATTAATTTCAATTTTAATCCCATTTTTACTTCAATTACAGCTCCTGTGTAAATTAATGCCGATGCAATTGCTGATGAGAAATAAAGTATTTTTGTAGATGTCGAATCAATTGCTATGAAGTTTGTTATTGCAAATATTGGAAATGGAATAAATAATAAAAATAATACTGCAAAAAAACTTCCAATTGCAATTTTTTCACTTTGTAGATATAGTGGGATCATTAGTCTCTTTAACGCATGCCATAATGTACTTGAATCTCTTGCCCAAACTGCATCTATTAGATGATCTCCTCTAACAATTCTCATTTTATGTCCTGATTCTTTTACTTTTTTACCCAGTGCCCCGTCTTCAATTATTTCGTGTTTAACTCCTTCATGCATTCCAACTTGTTCGTATGTTTTTTTTGTAATTATGAAAAAACTACCAAAAAAATATGCTGCTTTTTTCTTTGGATTGTTTACGTTTATTGGTGAAAATCTCGTGTGCAAAAATGTTGATATCATTGGCAATGATACTTTTGTTAGAAAATCAAATGTAAGTAATTTTGGAATTACTGATAATGCATCTAATTGTAAACTAAGTAGATGTGATACTGATAGAGAAATAACTTGTCTTGAATGCTTTGTGTCTGCATCTGTAAATAGTAGTAACTCACCTGTCACTTGTTTATACCCTTGCATACATGCCCAATTTTTTCCCATCCATCCTTCTGGTTTTTTATCTGCGGAAACATGTATAATTTTAGAATTTTTTTTTGCATACTCTGCAATTATTTTTCCTGTAGAGTCCTCTGATGAATCATCAATTACTATAATTTCATAATTTTCATAATCTTGATCAATTAATGAATCTAAACAGTTTGGCAGATATTTTTCTTCATTTCTTGCAGGTAGAATAATTGAAACTTTGGGTGTTGTCTTATTATTATTTTCAAATTTATCTAAATATGGTGTTAATGTAAATGTCTCAATCATTGATTTGATTAGAAATATCCATGCACCGCAAATTCCAATTAGAATTGCTGAAACTATATAAATTATTATTTCAATTATTAATTCCATGATTATTTCTCAACTTCATTTTTAATACTTTGCATTGCTTGCTCTGTTCCACTTTTTATGTGATTTTTAATCACTGAAGTAAACATTTCCATCATTCCTGATAATTTTATGTCCCATGATGTTTGTAATATCACGATATCATTTTTAGCAGTTAATGTGATAGTTTTTGTTCCATCTAGTATGCCTTTTGTAAATTTAGCCTTGATTGCCTGTTTTGGTATTAGTTGAATTTCTTGTAAACATTTTTGATCTCTAAATGTTATCGTTATCTCTCTTTTGATTAAATTTCCTTCTTTCGATAATGTCTTTACTTCTTTAGTGCCTTTCCAAAATTTAGGCTCATTATCTATATCTGCAATTACTTCCCAAACTTTCTCTACTGTGGCATTAATTTCTGTTTGAACTACAATTATTGCCATTTTTACTTCAACTAATTTTGTATCAAATATATTAGATTCTAATTGGTATTGATACAGACTGTGATGGGCCAATGCCTAAAATCCAGAACATTAACTCCGGTTCTAATGGCCTTGACCATTCTTCCGTCACAGTCACTTAAAATTTAAAAGAACATTGAATTCACATTTAATGTGCCTAAAATTGAAACTTTTGATGCAGGAACTTTTTGGAAAAATGCATATGCTCATCAACGTGGTAAATTATTAAAAAGAGTTTGTGTTCCTGATGATCAAATTATTGCGTTAGTTAATAAAAAATACATGGAATTACCTGCTGCTTTAAAATATGAAATTGAAACTAGTGGAATTACAAAGAAAGAATTACTATAATGCAAATTCATTTTAAGCTGATAAATTTAGGTGTATTATGACTACTGTTTCATATGAGGATTTTGCTAAACTAGATATCCGAGTTGCTAAAATTATTGCAACTGAATCTATTGAAGGTAAGTCTAGAATAATTAAAGGTAGAATTGATTTGGGTGGAGATGATCAACGTGATGTGATAATTGGAGGCGCACAGTATTTTAATCCTAATGATATTGTTGGAAAAATTGTAATTGTTCTTACGAACTTGGAACCAAAAACAATGGCTGGTGTTGAATCTAATGCTATGTTATTAGCTGCTGATGTTGATGATAAACCATATTGGTTAACTGTAACTGAAGATGTTGCTTTGGGCAGTCATATCAAATAAATTATTTTTCTAAACAACAATTATTTTTTTTAATCGTATACCATCAAGTCTTTTTCTTCTAAAAGACTATGGATTTGGTGAACTGAACGATGAATTTCAGTTTCAAGTTTAGCTCCAACACAAACCAATTTTCCTGATGCAAAAATCAAGATGACTGTTTTTGGGTCAAGCATTCTGTGAATCAATCCTGGGAATTGTTCTGGTTCGTACATACTTCTTGGCAATGTTCTTGCTGCTTGCTCCAAGTTGACTTTACCTCCAAGGTTAATTGAGGATACAATATTTTGAATTGAAACGATAGCATCTTTTTTTACTTTGATTCCTCCTTTTCGAAGTTCTTGAACTACTGTTTTTACTGCTTTTTTTGCTAATTCTTCGGATTTTGACCCTGTACAAACCATTTTGCCTGAACTAAAAATCAATGTTGCACTCTTTGGAGAATATAATCTGAAAACTAGTCCTGGAAATACATCTGGGTGATATTCTACATCTGGGAATGTCTTTGTAATTTGATTTAAATCCAATTTTTGCTCAACTGATGCTGAGGCTACTACATTGACAATTGAAATAATTGGTTTTGTCTGAGCCACGTGGTGTTTTTTTTGGGTCTAGTATATAAAAGGAGTATGTATATGGCTTTTTCGGATTTCCCTTACTGACGAATCATTTAATTTAGATTTCAAAAATTTTCTTTTTATTGAATTTTACAGATTTTGAGCAAATATTCTCTATGGGCGATGATGGTGACACGCTGATGATGTTGGTTTGGATAATTCCGATAATTATTTTTGTATTATATGGACAGCAAATTCAATTACTTGTAACTTCTAGTGAAATTAAAAAAGCAATTAAAAAATTAGATAAATTTAGAACTGAGTCTAAAAAAGAATTAATTGATTATGTAAAGAAAAATTTAGACACTGCAGATGATCCAACAAAAAAAATTGAACAATTTTTAGATTATTTTACAATTATGCCAGTTGATATGGATCCTTATGGAATTGTGGATAAAGTGAGACACACTGTAAGATCTAGAGAGGAATATACAAGAAATCATGTGAAGTTACTTTGTGTTGATGTTAATGAAATTACATTAAGTCGTGTTCAAACTTTACTTGAACTCACCTCTTCACTACAAATGATTCATAAAATTGTTAATCACATGTTCCTAACTGCAAAAAAACAAAAAAACTATCCACTGATTTTGCCACTGCAAATGATGTTGCCATTTATTATGGAACATGCAAACGCAATGAACTCGGCAATACCTGTATTTAAGAAAGGACAACCTATTGGCGATGGAATTGGACCTATGGTGGTTGGAAAAATGATGTTAGGTGAGCAAAAAGAAATTATTGCATTTCAAACTGTACTTGCAAAAATAAACTATGAAAAAAGAAAATTGTTTTTATTAAAAGCTGAAGGTCCTGGATCTACAGTAGGTAGACCTGATGATGGATTACAAAAAATTGTCGATACTAACAAAATTGATGTAATTATAATGGTCGATGCTGCATTAAAAATGGAAGGTGAAGATTCGGCATCTGTTGCCAGAGGATTTGGTGCGGCAATAGGTGGAATTGGTACTGAAAAATTCCAAATTGAACAAATTGCAACTCAAAACAACATTCCTGTTCTCTCAATTATTGTTAAACAATCTGTAAAAGAAGCAATTACTCTTATGACTAAGGAAATTGCTGATCAGGCTGACAATGTGCGTTTACAAGTATATGAAATGATATTAGAAAACACTGATGTTGGACAGTCTGTAGTTATAATTGGTGTTGGAAACACTGCTGGTGTTACACAATGATATTCTCTAAGAAAGAAATTATTTTGGCATATACGATTAAAAAATGCCAAAAATGTGAAAAATTACACAAGGACAATTTTTCTGAAGGTGATATTTTGTTTACCACGTTTTCCAAATGTACTTTTTGTGATGGCATCACTGTTATTGAAAAAATATATGGTGAAAACTTACAAAATTAATTTCTGCTGATTTTTTTTATTTTGTAATTGCATAAATATAGTAAATTTTCTTAATTGAATATAGAGTATGAAAAATAAATTAACTCTTTCAAAACAATATGCTATAAAGCAACACAAAAGTCAATATCGTAAAAATAACAAAACTCCTTACTGGTATCATTTACGTGATGTAGTAGATAATCTTGAAATTATGGGAATTAAAGATGAATCCATTTTATGTGCTGGATGGTTACATGATTCTATAGAAGATACCTCATTTGATTTTGATGATGTTTCAAAATTATTTGGTGAAAAAATTGCTCAAATCGTATCTGATTTAACAAAAGAAACTCGTTTACCAAAAAATCAACAAGAAAAAAATTATTTACTCCAACTTTCTAATTCCTCTTGGAAGGCAAAGGTTGTCAAATTTGCTGATATTTTGGCAAATATTTCTGACTTGCAAAATTCTGAATTAACTAAAAAACAAAAAATTATCCAAGTTAAATATAAAATAAAATATCTTGGTGCAATTAAATCTGGAATTATTCAAAATAAATCCAAAATCCCAAACTTATCTCATGCTCAAAATCTACTAAATTTGATTCTTGAGCAATATGGTCAAAGAAAAATTATTTTGTTCTAAATTTTATGTTACATGCGGGGCAAAACCAACTTGTTGTTTCACCTTGCTCCTTGAACATTAATCCCCCACATTTGGGGCATGGTCTAATCTCTTCACTCATTTTTTTATGCTAAAGCCTTTGTTGTTACTGTCACTCCGCTTTCCATAGGAATGAATGTGTGTTCTGCTTGGGCTACTCTTTGCTCATTAATCTCTACTAACACTGGATAAGCTTGAATTGCCTTTTTTTTAATTAAAATATCTAATAAATTTCTGGCTTCTTTTTCATCCCATTCTTTTGTAATCCATCTTAATGCAAAAGGTAACATGTTAAATTTTTCCCAAATAAAATTTAATAATTTATCAGCTTCATCATCTTTTGTTTTCTTTCTTGAATTTAAGGCAAAGATATTTTTTATTTTTCCATTTCTTACAAAACCTCCCCCTTTCTCAGTTGTAACAAATGGTTCGCATGCATAAGCTGTATTTTCTGAAAGTGAGAATCCTCCAATGGACCAAATATTTGGAATTGATCTTCCTGCATGAATTGTATATTGTTCTAATGAATGTCCAGAAAGATTTGCTATTGGTTTAAATCCCATTTGTTTAATTGTTTTTTCAATTGTTCTACCAATATCGCTAGATTTGACACCTGTTTTAATCATTGACATTGCATTTCCTAATGCTTCTTCAGCTGCTTGTACTAACCCATCAAATTGCGCATCATAACAAACAGTTACTGCGGTGTCTGCAATGTATCCATTAATTTGTGTACCAAGATCAATTTTTACTAAATCCGTATCCTTAATTGTAATTGGATCATTTGGTTCTGCTGTGTAGTGAGCTGCAATTTCATTAATACTTGCATTAACTGGAAACGCACATTGTGCTCCTCTTTTTTTAATTTCATTTTCTACTTCTTCACAAATTTCATAAACTGTTTTTCCTATCCAATCTTTTACTCTAACTATTTCTCTAACTTCAGCTGCAATTTTGCCTGCTTTTATGTAATCTACATTTGACACAAACTTGATCCTCTATGTACCTTTAAAATTATTATCTGTGAGGCTTAAATTGGGGTATTTTCATATTTCGCTGGGATCGTGGTCTAGCTTGGTATGATTCTGCGTTTGGGACGCAGAGGTCGAGTGTTCAAATCACTCCGATCCCACCATACCATTATGTTATTATCAAATCAAATTCCTAATGTGGTTGCCGAGCAATGAGGAAGAGTTAGAGTAATGATTGTAAATGATGTAATGTTTTGTCTCACGATCCGAGCTCAGGCAGATTTTTATCGATTTAATCCAACATATTTTTATTGAAATTTGAACGACGTGATCTAATTTTAATTGCTGGATTAATTCTGGTGATGCTTGGATTAATTCAATATTTGGGACCCGTCTATTCTGCAATTATAGTGATTGCGATATACTTTGGAATTAAGGTCTATGTGGGTAAAAAACGTCAATTAATTGAACAGGATGTTGGTGAGGGAATCTGTATGGAATGTGGCTCAAAAATTATGAATAAAAAATGTCCAAGTTGTGATAATTTTGAGGAATAATTTCTCAGAATTCCTTAATATTGTGTAATTTTGTATTTTTTTATGATTTTAAGATCTCGGACTTTAACAAATAGCTCAACTTTTTCTCCATTTAATTCTAAAATGAATCATTTTTTCATTAAAAATAGGAAATCCAAATGAATCATTTACTAATTCTATTATCTATCGTTTTGTTTGCTGGACTATTTGCTCCTGTATATGCTCAAACGATTTCTGAAAATGTGATAATTAATGAAGTTGATACTAATCCTTTTGGCGATGATTCAAAATCTATTTCTGAATGGGTAGAGCTTTACAATCCAACTAATTCTGATGTAGATTTGAGTGGTTGGAAAATTGCTTCAACGTCAGTCTTGAAAAAAACATTCACTATACCTGATGGAACAATTATTTCTCCTGGAAAGTATATTTCATTTATTAATTATAAAATTTGGTTTACTGATACTTCTGACTCTATTGAATTGAAAAATAAAGATGGACTTTTAATTGATAAAACTCCTGAAATTTATGATCTAGATAGTAATTCTAAAACTTGGCAAAGAACCTATGATGGTTCTTCTGATTGGAAATTTGCTACTGGCACACCAAAAAGCTCTAATGGTAAATTCATAGCTGATAAATTATCTGATGTTGTTGTAGTTACTGTTTCATCTAATCAACCATCTTATATTTTTGATGAAACTGCAATAATTAGTGGAACTGTTTCAAAAAAACTTTCTAATGAAAAACTTAGTTATCTAAATGAAAGAATAATAATTAATATTTCTGGATCTGATTTTTCTCATGAGGTAGCAGTATATCCTGATGCCAATTTAAAATATCAAACTAGTTTAAAGTTAAGTTCTGTTAAGGGAATTAATGAAGGGGATTACAATGTTTCTGTTAGTTATGGCGGTATAGTCAGTACTGCTAAATTTTCTGTTGGATTTGAAGTTATTGAAGCGCCTGAAGTGATTGAAACTTCCTTTAATGTTGAATCTGAAAAATCTCAATACGTTCCTGGTGAATTAGTTTCTATTAATGGAATTATCTCTGATATAATTCCGTTTGAAAGTGTTGTATTTACTATAACTGATTCTGCAAAAAAATTAGTTTATACTGGAAATTTATTTCCATCTGATGGTAAATTTAGTACTAGTGTTCTTTTAACTACTGTAAATCCAAATTATGGTATTTACACTATTACTGCCGAGTATGGTGATAAAATTACAATTAATACTTTTGATGTAGTTGAAAAAATCACTGATAAACCATTATCTAAGTCTATTAATCTGAACTTTAATCTTGATCATTCAGAATATTTAGTTAGTGATTTTATGATTTTGTCTGGAGAAATTTCTAATTATGATCCAAAAATGATTTCTGAAAGCGTCTATATGCAACAAATGATAAATTTCAATTTTAAAGACTCTAATGGAAAATTCCCTACAATTACTCAATCTGTCTTAGGTTCTAATTCTTTGGGTCCTGGCAAAATAGAATATTCATTAACTGCCATTCCTGATTCATCTGGCAAATTTTCTATTACTCATCGAATTCCAGCTGTTGCTTTTTCTGAAGGTGACTATACTGTAACGGCAAAATATGCTGGACTAACTAAAGTAGAAACTTTTTCAATTGTGAATGAAAAATCTAAATCTGATGAAAAATCTGATATTACAATTAATGTAAAAACTATCATTGAAAAAGTTAATGGAATTTCAGATAATTTAATTTCAATTATGACTTCTCAAAAACTAATTGATGAGGAAATTTTCAAACCTAGAGTGATATCTGGATCTATGGTTACTATCTCTAAAGACGATGTTTCAGATGTAAATTTGCGAGTTTTATCTAATACTGGAATATGTGTAATTGGACCTGAAATTGATTGTTTGGTTAGTGAATCTACTAGAAAACCTGGTCAAATTTTTGAAGTTGTTGAAGTTGATGGTATGAATCTTAATGTGCGATATTCTGGTTCTGATGTACGTTTAGAAAAATTTAGTATATTGCCACAATCTTCTACGGAATTTTTACCTGATGCAAATTGGAAAGTCGAAGTCATAAAAGATGATCAAGTTTCTAAATTATACTATAAAGTAACTTACAAAACTTTACAGTAAATTCAAAATACTCCAACTTTAATAATTAATTAAATTGAAATTACAAGTTTTAATGTTTTATCAGGATGATCCAAAAAAGTGTACTGCAGCAAAAATGGTCAAATTTGGTCTTGCTAAAAATATAAAAAAAATTGGTTCTAAGGGATTGGTTCTAGATCCATTTTCTGAACAAACATTACTTCCAAAAGATAGATCACTTGTAAATACAATTGTTGGCATTGACTGTTCTTGGAATCTTGCTGAACATGCTTTTTCTCAAAAATTTAATGGAATAAAAAGAAAATTACCTCCATTATTTGCTGGAAATCCAGTTAATTATTCAAAATTAAATAAATTGACTACTGCTGAAGCTCTATCTGGTTCATTGTTCATTCTTGGTTTCAAGGAACAAAGTTTAGAGTTATTAAATAAATTCAAGTGGGGGCATACATTTTATGAATTAAATCAAAATCTCTTAAATGATTACTCCAAAGCTGAAAATGAGGAGCAAATTCAAATTATTCTTAGCGATTATGGATTGCTTTGATTTTTGAGATATTTTACAATTAGTATAATTGCTATCATTACTATGATTCCAACAATCAATATGTCGTAATTAATTTCATTTTTTATATTTGAAGTATCAACAATTATTTTAGGCTCATCTAAATTATTTTCACTTAGCAGGAAACTTGATTCGTAAAAATCTGGTTTTAAAACTGAATTTGATATTGCAAATATTTTAATGCTATTTGCACCTAGTTGTAATTTTTTTGATTCTTCAGAAGTAATTTTTATCACTGTTTTATTTTGATCAATTTCTAATTCTCCTGTAGATTGAATTTTTCCTTGACTGTCTATGACAAAATATAGTATTGAATCTGCATCATTTGTCTCAACATTAATTTCTATATTATTGCCTTGTTGAATTATTTTATCAATTTCAATTTTTTTAATGATTGGAAATTGTGTATTTTCAAATTCAGACCATTTTCCAATTTTAAATGGATATGTGTCATCTTCAAATGCTTTTACTGTGATGGTTCTTGATTCTGGAATGTATGATTCCAAATAAAATGGACCATTACTAATTACTGCATGTTTATTTTTCTCAATCCATTTTATTGATGAACTATATCTATTTTCATAATATTGTTCTGATTTTTGATTTTCAGTTAATGAATCTGGAATAAATTTGCTATCCTTGTATTCTTTCAAGTATTCTTTGATCATTTCTGCATCTTTTGGAATTATTAGTGATAGCCAATTTACATTCTTATTTGTCGCTCCTGATCTTGAAAATGATACTTTGCCATCTATAACAGCTTTTTCCATAGCTGCAGTTATCTCCCATGGTACAGGACTCCATAGCGCCGCCCATTCTGCAATTTCATTATCATCAAAATGCCAATAATTCACATAGACTTCAACTGTATCTTCGTCAAGTTGATTTACTGCTATGATTGTTTGAATGCTCTGAGCTGCTCTTGGTGTGAATTCTGTATCAAATGTTTTATCCTTTTCATCTGTTTGTGTTCCCCATTCCATTGTAAAATATAATGAATACAAAATATCATTCATATCCATTGTTTCTCCGTTATGCCATTTACTAAATTGAAAATCATAAGTTACTTTACTTGTTGCAACTGTATCTTTAGGTACATTATTCCATTGGTGTGTTGTCGGATTCCACATTATTGATTCCGTTGGTACTTTGATCTTTTCATTTAATCCTAATGTTTCAACTTTCCATTCTGCTCTAACTGGAAATGTTTCTCCTGTAAATGGATGTTTAAATGATACAGGATCCGAAATTATTCCCCAGATGTGCCTACTGTATGTGTCTGTTAATCCCATAATTGGATTCCATGCTCCTTGATAAATCTGCTTCACCCCGATTGCTAATTCTTCATCATTAGTTTTTACATTAATTGGAGTGAATCTGCTTGGAACTCCTGCTCCTAAATCATTAACAACTCCTTCTACATTTTCATTTACTACATATTGATCAATTTTACTTGCTAAAAAAATTCTTACTGATTCATTTATTCCTTCTTTAACTGCTTCTTTAATTAATTGGGTTCTTTTTTCTGAAGTTTCAAAATCTCCTTTGTAAATTTCTTGAGTTAATTTATCTAATTTTTCATTTTCATAATTCCAATATGATGGATTATTGAATCCTGGCATATTTGAAAACCATGGTGAATACATTTGTCCTAATCCTATTGAATCATATTTTACAAATGCTGAACGCCCCCATCCTTCAGTGTATATATTCCACTTCATGTCTGCTGGGTTTGAACCATATACTACAACAAATGCTTTATTCAAATCTCCATAGTCTTTTTTTACTGTAAATCCAATTTTTTCTAATTCAACTGATAATATTTCTCCAATTGATTTTCTTACCGGATCATCACTTCTAATAAAAATTCTGATTTCTACTTCGTTATTGTTTATAATCCATTTATTATCTATCTTTGTAGCTCCCATTTCGATCATTGATTTTGAAATAATTTCTTCAGCCAACGTTGGATTATATTTAAAATTAAATGATTCCAATTCTTTAATTATTGTGATATATTCCGGATCAGTTGGTCCATAATATGATATGATTGGTGCACCATATCCACTCATTAATTCATTAACAATTAATTTTCTATCTACTAGGTAGTTTAATGCAAATCTAGCATCCTTACTTGAAAATGGATTAATTTTCTCAGTTTCTGCTGGATTTACTAGTAAGCTATAAGATCCCCCTGATGAATCATACACTTTCAATCCTTCTCTTGATTGATTATTTTCTAGTCTATCTGATGGAATTCTATAATAATACATGTCTAGATTTCCATTTTTCACTTCTTCTAATGCTGTATTTTCATCTAAATATTGGATAAATTTTATTGAATTTACAAAAGTATTTTTTTCTGCAAATGATTCATTATACGTTATTGCTATAATTGAAATAGCTAGTATGATTACTAGCATTTTTTTCATATTGTTATTTTTTGTAGCTTGTAATAAAACCTATATTGTAATTATTTGATACACAATCACCTAAAACCTATATCGTTGATATTGTTCAAAAATTATAATTGAAACTTCATCCAAAAATTGTTGTTGGTCTAAATGGTATTATACAAGGAGGTGTATCTGTTAAAGATTTTTCTAAAGTAACTCAAATCAATGAAAATGATTCTAAAGAAATTTTAAATAATTTTATACATAATGGAATAGGAAGTTTAAAAGATAATTTTTATTATTTTGAAGATGGTGATAAATTAAAAATTGCCATTATTTTACTTCAAAATGGATTTCCTTTAGATGATATTTCTGTTGCATTGGATTGGCGAGATTTTGAAGGTTTAACTGCTGAAATTCTGTCTTCAAAAAATTTTGCAGTAATTAAAAATTTAATGTTAACAAAGCCTAGAATGGAAATTGATGTTGTTGGAATTAGATTAGGTATTGCGATACTAATTGATTGTAAACACTGGAAAAGATATAGTTCTTCATCATTGACATCTGCTGTTCATAAACAAATTGAAAGAACTAGGCAATATGTTGAAAAAACTCAAGGTTCAATGGCTGTACCTGTAATCGTAACTCTATATCAGGACAAAATTGATTTTATTGAGCGTGTTCCAATTGTACCTATTTTTCAATTTTCCTCATTTATTGATGAATTTTATGGAAATATTGATCAAATGAAAACTATAGAAAAAGACTAGTGATGAATAATCCTAAACTACCAATTACAAACATTTTGGTTATTCTCAATGCATTTTCTAAAGCTTTTGAATAATCCTCGTAGATACTTTGACCCATTATTTTTACTTCTGTTTCATTTTCAAGAATTTCATATTTTGCTAATTTTATATTGGATTGTGCCTTTTGTGCAATTTCTATAAACCAACTGGCAAGTTTATCTGCACTTGTAATTAATCCTAATTGGTAATACCCATTTCTGTTTCTAGCTTTAACTACTGCATAATGTGTATCTGATGTACAAATTTCTAATAAATTAAAACCATTATTTGAAAAACTTTCTATGATTTTCTCTCTAACACCGTTTTCCATATTATTTGCATCTGCCCATCCTAGAAAATATTTTTTATCATTAATTTTTAAACATGTAATCCCAAGTCCTCCTTTTGCAAGATCCTCTGTACATACATCCATATCATCTGTATTTGCATATCCAAATTCTATTGGATAGCTTTCCTTTGTAATTAATGAATCCAAACATGATTTGGCAGCTTTTAACATATCCTGTCCATCTTCTTGAGATATCTCTTCACCCATTGCATTGTGGCAATCCACTGTCATTATTCTTGTAAAATTTCTGTTTTCCCCATATTGTTCAATTTCTTTTTTCATATAATTTGGAATGTCTTCCATACCGTGTGGAGATAATGATAGTAACAATAGTGGATTATTTCCAAAAAGCATACCTGTAACTCTTGCTTTATTGATTTGCACAACTACTGGTTCTGTACATTTTACTCCTTCCTCTTTTATTTCACTTTTTTCTAAATTATCTAAATAATTTTTTACTTCATTTCTTGATGGTAGATTTAATGCATGATCTGAAATACTATGCATTACCATTGCCGACGATGATAAATTTTTGTAAATTAGGTATGGAATGTTGCTTCCTCCTACTGGATGATATGGTCCAGGATGTATTTCTGGTAATACCATTCTAAATTCTTTAGTTCCATCCTCTGATGAAAATCTGATTTGAGATGTTCCTACTTTTGTTTTTGTTGCATGCTGTTCCATTAATTCTTCTGCATCCTCAAAATCATTTCCTTGTGATGCCAGATATGCTTGAATAGTTTTATGGGTGCTTTGCATTCCTGGTCTTCCTGCTCTATCTGTCATTCTTGACCATATGCTTGCAATAATTAAAAATGCAAATCCATATCCTATAGCAATTGGATCCATTAGAAATGTATACCATGATTCCTGTGGAATTAAAACTAAAAACATTATTAGTGGTTGTATGAATGCAATTGCCCATGCTTTTTTTAAACTCAATCCTAATGTTGTTGTGTATATACCAATTCTAAAACTTGCAAATAATATCATTCCAAATGTAATAAAAAATAATGATATCTCTTTTGCTAAAACAATACTTGATAATATCCCCATGAGTATTGTAACTACCCAAAGCATATTTCCAAACAGTGATGAATGTAGTGATTTCGAATATTCTTTTTTCTTTGAAAATTTACTGTCTAAAAATTGAAGTACTGCCAATACTCCTAAAACCATTGGTATTCTGTACCAAAATTCTTCCAAGTTGAGATTATTGAGATATCCAAAATATGTTGCAAGTACTATTACTAATCCTACTCCCATGGATGCTGCTAATGAAAAATAATGGGAACCTGGATTCACTAACGTAAGGGAGAATCTATTATGAATGTTTGAAACGTCGTCTTGTTCCTTTTCCATTGTTTTTTCACGGAGCTAAAAATAGGTCAGCTATCCATGAAATTGCAATTAAGCTAATCGGAATTGAAACTACTATTCTTGGATCTAATTTGAAACCTTTTGTTTCATCTTCGAAAAATCTCATGAGTCCTCCACTTGATGCTGGAAGTGGAGCTGCTTTGTCTGCCATTATAATTCACAACAATGAATTTTAACATAAAAACTTTATTATTTTTCTTTAATTTTGTCTAACATTTCTAATATTGAATTAATGGATTTAAGTATGGATTGCTGTTTATCATGATCCATTTCTTTTTCTAATTCTTTTGATAAATTATCTAATTTTTTATCTAGTGTTACTTTTAGTGGATTTTCCTTCTTTTCTTCACTTGCAATTTCCTTCTTTTCAGGTTTCCGTCCACATTTTGTGCATAATGCATGTCCATCTTTCATCACTCTCACTCCCTTACAATATGGACATGGTTCACTAAGTAATGTTGCACCATTTAGTAACATTTTAGCTGCCTCTTTTCTAAGTTCTTCTGACAATAGTTTTCATTCTTTTTGGATTTAAAAAATATGATTGTTTTTTTATTTGCTATATCAAACAAGGCTTAATAGTACGTAGAATTGAATTGATTTCGAACGTATGGCGGTAATTTGTAGTACTTGTGGTTTACCTGAAGACTTGTGTGCGTGTGGTGAACTTGCAAAAGATACTACAAAAATTATAATTCGATTAGAAACTAGACGATTTAAGAAAAAGGGTACTATGATTGAAGGCCTTGATCCAAAATTAAATAATCTGGAAACTGTTGCCAAAGATCTTAAAAATAAATATGCTTGTGGCGGTACTGCAAAAGACGGCTATATTTTCTTACAGGGTGATCATAGAGATACTATCAAAGATACTTTAATTCATCTAGGTTTTGCTGAAGATACTATAGAACTTCATTAGAAAAAAATTGAAAAATCAAAGTAAGATACTTCAATTTTTTGGAATTCCTTTCACTGCATTACTGTCAATAATTTTTGGATTACTTCTGATTTCATTTCCTATTGGAATTTACGTTGTATTTCAAACTGATATTGGTGATGAAATTAATTATGATTACCCAATCACTCATTTAGATATTTTTCAAGACACTAATTTCTACCAATCCTCTTTCGACTTGAGTATTGGTGACGTTTTTGTACTTTTATGGATATTTTATCTTGCAATTTTTGTATTTTCAATTCTTGGCCCAAAACAAAATTTCTTGAAATCTATTTCATCATTAATTTCTATGGGGCAATATGATGTTAAAGTAAATTACATGTTTGCGATAACTAAATGGTTATCTATACTAGTTTTAATTTCTGCATTAATTAATTTCTTTCAAGAGTATTTTGGAATAATTACTGTTCCGCCGCTTGGAGATAATAATTTAATTCAATTTTTTTATGTCTCCCTTGCTCCTCTTTTGGAGGAATTCATTTTTCGTATAATTTTGGTTGGAATTCCATTATTTGCATTATATTCTAGTCGGGCATCGTTTCGATATTTTTTAAAATGTTTGTGGACTCCTTCTTCATTAAATATACTTGATTCTAAAAAAGCAATTTTTGTAATTGTTTTTGTTGGTATTGCATTTGGATTTGCTCATATTGCTTTTGGTGATTCATGGAGTGAAGGTAAATTTGCTCAAGCAACTGCAGGTGGTATTATCCTAGGTTGGGTTTATTTTAGATATGGATTTGTTGTATCATTATTAATTCACTGGGCAACAAATTATTTTATTTTTGCTTATGCTCATTTTATTTCTCAAATAAATTATGTTCCATTAGAGACTGCTTTTATTAATCCTTTAATGTCCTCATTAGAATTGTTGTTTCTGTCTTCTGGAATATTGGGTGTTTGTATTATATTTTTAAACAAATTTTATTTAAAAAAATCTTTAATTTAGAATTTTTTTAATTTTTTCATTTAGATCTGGTTTTTCATTTAATTTTAACAATAATTCTAAATCTTCTAGATTATCTATATCTAGCATTATTCGTTTTACAAATACCATTGCAACGTTTAATGTGTGTTCTTTTGCTGTTATCATGTGATTTCTATAACTATTATCATCGTAATGTGTTTTCATGATATCTATTGGCATTCTAACTAAAGCATTTGTTCCATCAAATTTTCTTGATGGAATTATGATCACAAAATTTGGATGCATTTGATACTTTAACATAAAATCAATATCCTGTGTTTTGATATTTGGTATGTCTTGAGGAAATACAATTGATGCATTAAAATTATTTTCTAAAAGATATTTGTCTGCAAGAGAAACTGCGTGATTTACGCTTTCTTCTTTTTCATCTATTATTATTATGGTATTGAATTTTTTACCAATTTCTATTGCTTTTTTTTCTTTCGTAATCAGAATTATTTTTTCAATTTTTGGTGATATTGATAATACCTGCAATATCTCTTCTAACATGATTTTGCATAATTCTTCAACTTTATTTGGAGGTAAATGTAATCGTGTTTTGGCATTTGAAAATGTCTTTACTGGAATAATTGCTGCTACTTTCAAATTAAACGTGTACTTGTTTTAAAATAAAATTTGCTAATGCTTCTTCTGCCAATTTATCTTTCATAGTAATTTTTGTTTCATATGCCTTCATATCTAAATCTCTAATTTTACTTATTGATGCTTTATCCTTTGTATCTATAATTAAATTTGAGCATACGTCTGAATACATTTTTGCTAATCCGTATACATTTGATTCAATTCCTGCAGCTTTCATGTATTTATCTGCAGGACCGCTAATTGATTTATCTCCAATTAATGGACTTACTGCAACTACTTTTTTCTTTATTTTTGATAATTCTTTTCTAATTCCTTTAATTTGTAGCATTGGACCAATTGATGTTAAAGGATTACCTGGTGCTATTATGACCATGTCTGAATCATGTATTGCATTGATTGCTTCTGGATTTGGTCTAGCTTTTTCTGCCCCGATATATTGAATTCCCTCTACAGGATCCATTCCTCTATGTTTAACCCAATATTCTTGTAAATGTAATTCTCCTTTGTTTGAAGTAATTCTTGTTTCTACTGTGTTATCTGTTACAGGAATTATGTTTGCAGTAACTGCAAATTTTCCACACATCCATTTTGTAATATCACTAAGGTTTCTTCCGTTTTTTAACATGTTTGTTCTAATTAGATGAGTTGCAGCATCTCTATCTCCTATTCCAAACCATGTTTCCTCACCAAATACTTCCATTTGTCTTAAAAAATTAAATGTGTCTTTTTTAATTCCCCAACCCTTTTCTTGATCAAGTAAATCTGCTAATCCATAAATTATTGTATCAATGTCTGGACATATGTAAAGTCCGTATAACCAATAATTGTCACCGACATTGGTTATGACATTAACTTTGTCATGTTGAGCAACTAATCCTCTGACGAGTTTAACTGATCCTGTTCCTCCTGCTAGTACTGTAATCATATCATATTCTCCGAAGTATATTTTCTGAATTTATTACTACATATTACTTTTTAGAAGATTTATTTTTTAATTAAATTGGCATCTATTCAAAATTTTTAGGATAAGTTTATTACGCCTATTTTTCGAATTTTACACGTGACTAAGGCTATAATTTTAACCGTTTTACTTGCTGGTCTTATTGTTATTGGATCTAGTACATCTGCTTTGGGCGCACAATTGGATTCTAGAATTAATCCCAATAATGCTGAATCTCCATTTAAGATAAGTTATCTCAAAACTGTATTTGTTGAATATCCAAATGGTGGTGACTTGTTTGATGCATTGGGGGGAGCTGAATGGACTACTTCTGGAACTGCGGATGCAACCAATCCTGGTGTTAGAGAATTAATTACTAAACTTAACAATGGAATTAAATCCGACGGAAGTCAAGCACAAATTTCAGACTTGAATGTTTCCTACGATTTTCATCTAAAAGGTAGAAATATTCAAACCTCAATTGACTATCGCGTAATCTTGGAAGGCACTATTACTAATTATGTTATTACTGAAGATACTCAAAAAAAATTAATTGATTTAGGATGGCGAGGACTTACAACTACATCTCCAATTCAAATTGATGGTATTGAAATCAATATTCCTCTTGGTATTCTTGAAACTGAGGAACCTATACTTTACAAAACTTTTGTCGGAACTGAAGCTGAAAATATTCTTAATCGAGAATTAATTAATGCTGATTTTATTTTAGAACAACCATTAACTAATTGGCATTTCTTATTTGATCCAACTGGTATCAATGCCGATGCCAGTACATTTGGATTAGATGATGAAATTAAAGGATTTGTTGTATCAAGTTGGACTATGGGTGAGAGCAGTCTTAGGGAAGGTAGACAAGTTGAACGTGTATTTGAGGCAGAAGTGATGGCAGATGAACTTTACATTGTAAGAAGTGTTCAATCTTCTGATCAAGCAAATTTGTATACTATTGGATTTGGTGCTTTGGATATTTTAGACGGTATTGAAATTGTTGGTGTTACTCCTACTCCTCCTGCTGAGTTTATGACAACCTCCACTGGTGGTTTTCCAATTATGATTATTTATGGGATGGCTGGATTAGCTGCAGTAGCTGGTATTGGGTTTTTCTTTATCAGCAGTAGATCAATGAAAAAGCAATCCGTAGGACAACAAGGAATTGATCCAAGTGATCTTGTTGGATACCAAACTAGTGCATCATCTGGTGGATATCAAACTAATAGAGGTGAGGCTCAATTAAAGTCAGATACCAATTATAAAACAACAAGAAATGTATATGATGCAGCTCCCGAAACTACACAAGAAACTACCGAAAACAAGAAAGGTGGTGCATTACCAAAGGGATTTGAAACAAAAGCAGAACCTGAATCTACCAAATCTTCTAAAGGTAAATTACCAAAAGGTTTCTAGTATTTTCAAAAACAACTAGTTTTCAATTTTAAAATAATATAAAAAATATGTGTGCTGGGAGTAACCCTCCTTCTGTTTTCACGATATTTCGCTTTGCAGCCTACCTGAACCTGGTACAGGAACCTATGGTTCTGTTTGGCTTTGCTCCATGTGGGTCGTCTATTTCATTCCTTTTATGGAAATCTCAGGTTCTCACCATCACCGTGCGCCATATTGGATTCTTTTCTGCATCGTTGCCAATCATCTCTGATTATCTATCTCCAGATCACATTTCCTATATGGAGGGAGGAGTTTCCTCTGCCGTAGCAGCGTATCGTGCTCCAGCTCACATAATGTTAGTATTTTTTAATATAATTTGAATATTACTTTGTGGGTTTTGTGCCTATAATGAATAGTGTTCCAAATTCTTTTTTCCATTTTTCATTACCTTCCACGTCTTTGATTTGTTTTGTTTGTGTATTAAATCCGACATTTTTAAAAAATTTTTCCCATTCTTTTTTTGAATGTAAGTGCATTTGAATTTTCATCATATTGGCCCACTTTCTTGTATCTTTATTTTCTGTATAGAAATCTGTACCACAGAAAAATTTTCCTCCTGGTTTTAATAATTTAAAAATTTTCTTAATTGCTTCTTCAATTGAATTTGCATAGTATATTGATTCCATTGCGAAAATAAAATCAAATTTACCATTATATTTCCATGTTTCTATATCCGTATATACAAAATTCTCTTTCTTATTTTTAATTTTCTTATTTGCTTGTAAAATCATTTTTTTACTTTTATCAACTCCTATTGCTTTTTTACATGTCGGTATGTCTGATACATATCTTATAACCCATCCATTTCCACATCCTACATCTAAAAATGAAAAAGGGGTGTCAAATGAGATTTTTTTTAAAAATTTTAAGACATTTACTCCGTGTCCTTTTTCCATTGATTCTGCTTTTCCATTAATTGCCCAATCATCAAATTTTTTACTTACATCATCCATAATTTCCTTCATGTTTAATTCAATTATAATCTTCTTGATCCTGAAGGTAAATCTATTCAAACCTTGGTAGACTAAAATTTATTTTAGAGGTAGTGAACAAACACTATTTTCAATAATTTAATCAATTGGATATTGTTCTTAAGGTACTTTTACATCGATATATGGAATTAGTCCACCAGTACTTCCAATATTGATTTGATTTATTTCATTTGAGATGTTTGTAAGATCATTCATTTTGATACTTCCATCCATTACAGTATACAATGTATCCTCAATGTACATAGATCTTGCTGGCATGTAAATGGAATTATAGTTGATATCCGTATAATGAGATATCGAACCTTTTTTTACAAATTCATTGTTGTTAAATCCATACACAAAAAATCCATTCCAATAAATATACTCTGAACCAGTTTTTACTTCACCAAATACTGCCTTGATTTCACCCTTGATAGGAATTGACATTACATCTTTTTGCTTGTTTAAAAGAAGAGATTTGTGACTGTATAGTGCTTCAGAATCAACAGAATTATCCCCAATTATAATAGTGTCAGTTTCCTTTGGATTCTTAAAATCCGATACGTCAAACATGGATATCTTTACACCATTAGTTTGTACGCCTCCCCACTCGTTTACTTTTGTATCTCTACCAATTCCAATTATGTGATCTTTATCATATGGTTGTAAATAATTTGAAAACCCTGGAATTTTTAATGCACCTAGAATTTTTGGAGAATCTGCAGAAAGATCAATTACAAAAAATGGATCAATCTGTTTGAATGTAACAAGAAATAATTTATCGCCCATAAATCTTGCAGAGTAGATTCTCTCATCAGGAGCTATTTCGGTTAGACTACCAACCTGTTTTAGATTTTCATCTAATACGTAGACATTACTTGATGATGTAAAACCAACCCTCCAAAAAGATTCTGATGTAGTTGCAATTCTAAATCGATTTCCGCTTTCATCCATTGAAAATTGGTTTAAGACATATCCTGGAACTTCGGAATTTGCAACATATTTGAGATTACCTTCATCTAAGCCTATCTTGTGAATTACAGTTTTGGATACATCAGATTGCATTTTTGAATCATATTCTTCTAATGCAATTTGAATTTGTGTAAACAGCTTTTCTTTTTCATCATTTGGTAGTATGTTGTATATATCTTGCAGTAGATTTGAAACTTGAGTCCATTTTGTATTTGCGTCAAGAGTTACATCGTTTTGAATTATTTCAATTTTATCTTGAGCATCTTTAGGTAACATTGGAACAACCACATCAAAGAATCTATCCTTACTCATTGTGTCATAGTAGTTGTATGGAAGATTTTTTTGATATGTGATGTATAGGTTATCTTCAGAAACATAAATTGTGTTAGAGTATCCCATCAAAAATGTCTCAGAGGTTAGTAGTTTTCCAGATACATCAAATGCAGTTACAGTGTTAAATGTGTAATATGTTTCTGGATTTGGGAAACGATACACATCAGGTAAAATTATAGAAGAACCTTCCATTATTCGTGGCAATATGGGATTAGTGTAATCAACACCCGAATTAGTTACTAGATAAACAATATTTTCAATCATTCTAGAGTTTACATAGCCCCCATCAACTTCATACTTGGTTAGAATCTTTGGATTTTCTTTATCAGATACATTAAGTATAGTTGAAAATGTTTTTGGAGTGTAGATCGGATATGGTGTAAAATCATATTGGGGTATTTCATAAGTTTGGCTAGAACCATAATAGAAAATGACTAATTTGTCGCCATTTAGAAATATATTTTCAAGATTTTGCTGCTCAATGTCTAGGGCAATTTTTAGAACTACTTTGGCATTTTCTGCAGGATACACATCCACAATTGTAAGCCAGTTTTGATTTACAATATAGAAATATTTACCATCAGTTTTAATGTAATCCGGTTCGTCTACATTCTTTACTTGGACATTGGTACCAGAAAAGTCTGTGTTAGAAGTGTCAGAACCTGCGGTTTGGGATTCTGTAGTCATTACCATGTCAGGAGATGATTCTAATGCTACTCTGGGAGCATCTTCCATCATCATTGGACCCCCGACCTTACTTCTTGAGTAAAAATTATTCTGTTGATTTTGATTATCTTTTAGAAATTCTTTAATTTCATCATAAGATGTAAATTTGATTAGTCCATCTTTTTCTTCAAGTGTGATTGGTAATTTTTCTTCAACCAATATATTTTCTTCAGGTTTGAATGATTGTGATTTTTCTGGTGATTCTGGATTTAATGAAAATGCCATGGCCACAACTATTATTATTCCTGCAATTATTCCTGCTAAAATTTTCTTATCCATCAATTAATCTGTGGATTTACTTAAAATATGACTATTTAGGGATTACTTCCAATTCATTTGAACGAAAAAAATCTTTTCTGACTAAATTTTTAAAATTACATTAAATTTTGATATTTTCAATTATTTTCCTTTAATCAAACTAAATAATTGCCTTACTGCTAATTTTGGATGATTCATTGCCAGTTTGAATATATTTGATAGTCCAAAATCTGCTTTAATAAAATCTAAAAATTCCTCTATTTTCAATTCTTTGATTATGTCTAATTCCTTATCCCATTGTTCATCTGATAACCCTATCCATCTATCTTGAATTTTTCCTGCAGAGCTAATTTTGGATTCAATTGCATTTCTCCAATTTTCTTCATACGGATACAGGGATTTTTCATCTGTTTTTTTATTTTTAATTGCATTTGATGCAACTTCTCCTGCAACTCTTCCAAATTTTATTGCATATCTAATTCCTTCTAATACCAATGGGTTTGCTTGACCTGCAGTATCTCCAACTAAGATTAAATTATTGAAAACTGTTTTGCGCGACAATCCATCATTTGGAATTAATCCATAATGAAATTCTAATGGTGTAATTTTTCCTAATTTTTCTATAGGTCCCAATTTTTTTTCTATTATCTCTTTAAGTCTTTGAGTTGGGTCTACATTTGATTCTGGTTTTCCTACCCCCACTCCTATTCTAACAATATTATTTCCTAATGGAAAGATCCATGCATATCCTGCAGGAGTATATTCCTGTCCTACCATTAACCACCATGTTTCTGAATCAACATTTTCTACTTTTGCTTCATATTCAGCGCCTGCTCCAAATCTTTTCCACTGTGTAACAAAACCCATTGCCTTAGAAATTGTGGATGTGAATCCTGTAGCATCAATAATTACTTTGGAATTAAATATTATTTTTCCATTTATTCCTATACCACTAACTCCTACAATATCGTTTTCTTCATTTTTAATAACTTCGTTAATGTTAGTTTTTAAAAAAATATCTGCTCCCATTTTTTTTGCTTCATCGGCTAACCATCGATATGTTTTTCTTACATCTAATACTGCAGCTGTAGCCACTGAATCTGAGATGGTAACTTGATTATTTGGTGATACAAATGAAAAATTTTTAATCTTATTATAGCAATTATCTGGAATTCCAAACTCCTTGATACTTTCAATCCATGTTACTCCACTTGTTCTTACTGTTTCTGCAATCTCGTTTTCTTTTTCAATTAATGCTACTTTAATTCCATTTTTTGCAGCTGCAAACGCTGCTGATGATCCGGCTGGGCCTGCTCCCACAATGACTAAATCATAATTATATTTTTCAGACATGCAAATTTCATAATAACTATCTAGAATATAATTTTGAGTATACCTAAAAATTTTATTTTTTAATACTGGTTGACCTGCCGTATCGTTTTCTCTTTCTATGTCAAATGTTTGCATATGTTCTGGATCTCTGTGCATGTAACTGTGGGTTTCGCCTTTAGTTTTTCTACAAAATTTTGAATGAACTGTTTTTTCAACTTCTAATGTTGTTTCATTCTCATGAAATAGTCTTTTTCCACAATCAATACATCTAAATTCAGGCACAAATCCAGTTTATCTCAAATCTATTTAGATGTTTCAGAATCGTTTCAGGAATATTTATTCCTGTAATCCTAAACTTTAGATGTTTGAAATTCTTTTCTAATTTATGTCCGAATTTGATATTTCATCTTTTGTGATGTGGAGTATTATTACTGGTATTTCTATGGTGATTTTTGGTTTTACATATCGCAGATTCTTAAAAAAATTTTAGTTTCTTAATTTTTCATATTGTTGATTTTTTTAATATATTCAATAATTCCTGTATAATCTAAACTTCCTAATCCTGAGTTAACGGCATTTTTATAAATTTCTTCAGCTTTACTCATCATTGGTAATTCTATTCCTAACTCTTTTGAAGCATTTGTCATAGTTGTAATGTCTTTTCTTAAATTTGCTAAGGTGAAAGTTGCATCATAATTACCTTCTATCATTTTAAATGCTTTATTTTCACTCATTCCGGTTTTAAAATATGTTGAATTAAGAACTTTTAGGAAAATCTTTGGATCAATATTTGATTTTTTAAGTAATACTATTCCTTCAGATAGTGATAATGCTAACATCGTAATTTGCAAATTCATTGCAAGTTTGATTGAATTAGCAACTCCTTGTTCTCCTACAAAAAATACTTTATTTGCAATTTTTTCAAATATTGGTTTTAAATAATTAAAAGTATCTTTTGAACCTGATATCATCATTACTAATTCTCCTGTAATTGCTACATTTGGTCCTCCCATGACTGGAATTTCTAATTTCGTTATGTGATTCTGTTGAAATTTATCTGCAATTTTTTTCGACTCATCAGAATTGATAGTACTCATATCTGCAACTATTAATTTTTTATTTTTACTTTCTATGATGCCATTTTTTCCAAATGATACTTCTCTTACTGCTATTGCATCTTTTACTATGATAATTATTAACTCTGTATTTTCTGCCATAATTTTTGGTGAATCCATTACCTTTGCACCTTTTTTCTCAACGTTGTTCATTTTTTCTTTTGTTCTGTTGTATACTGCAACATCATATCCTAAATTTAGTAAATTTAGTACTACTGCTTCACCTAACATTCCAATTCCTATTATCCCAATTTTCATTGAAATTTCTCCTCATTATAATAAAAATTAATGTCTTTCTTCATCTTGTATTTCCCATTGAGCGTTACCAAATCGTGAAACAGAAAATTCTAATTGTCCAATTGTTTTATCTCCTTTTTTGATTTTGGCAAAGTCAAATTTTTTCATTTGAAAAATTTTTTCTTTTGGTCTGTATCCTCCTTCAATAACTTTAATTTTGAATTTTTTACTTGCTTTGATTATCATTCTTCTTGCAATTTGTACATCCCCCATCCATGAAAACATTTCAAAATCTCCAAAATTTTTTGTTGAAATTTCATAATCATATAATCTTGCTTCTAGTTTGTTATTTTGTATTTTTGATTGTTCATTTAACCATTCTACTATTTCTTTTCCGTATCCTTTTTCAACTCCAAATGTTTCTGAATTTCTCATATTATTTCACTTGTAATGTTGATACATAATAATCATTTTCACATTTATGTTAAACTAAAATAATGAGTTATCTCTGGAATTTTATGCTCACAATTGACTGCAAAGATGTTTCATCGGTTCAACATGAATTACTAATTTATGTGGCAGATAAAGTTGAAGCTATTCCCACTTTAAAAAATCTTCAATTCACATTATCGACTTTAGATGATGATGATATTTTAGATATTGAAAAAGTAATATCTGCAATTAAAGAATATTTAGATTCAATTAATGAGGGTTCTAATTTTGCTGTAATTTCTAAGGACGAATTCATTAGTATAACTTCTGTAAATGGTAAAGTATTGAAAAATTATTCTAAAATTCAACTAGACAATATGTTTTCATGTACACATTGTGGTTTTATGACTCAATACCAAGTTGAATTAAATGTTCACATGAGAATCCATTATCTATAATTCGTACTTGATTTTTAACATGATCTTTATAAGTAATAATTTTACCAACTAACTATGAAAAAATTTTCTAATTTTAATAATTCTAAAGTTTATTGTGAAAAATGCGATTTAGTTTTAAATTCTCGTGAAAAATTTCTTAAACATCTTGAAACCCATTCATCATCAATTTCGTGTGATGTATGCCCAATTGACACTATCCTTGACAAATTTATAAATTTGTTTAGAAAAAAATCATCTCATAATTTAGAATAAGTTTTTTTAACTCATTTTACTGTTTCAATTTATGAACAAAAAAATTCCAATATTTTGTATTATTGCAATTTCGATTATTATTGTAATTATTGCATCTATGTATTCATCTATTGACAAAACATTTGATGTTGATATGACTAGGACTCATGGAAGTATCTCTACTGCTATGGGTTCGCCAATTTTAGGTGATCCTTTGGCTCCAATCACTATTGTTGAATTTGGTGATTATCAATGTCATCAATGTTATAATTGGTTTCACAATACTAAGCCTATGATTATGCGTGATTATATTGAAACTGGAAAAGCAAATTTAGTGTTTGTTGATTTTGCATTTTTAGGTAAGGATTCTGCAAAAGCTGCTCAAGCAACATATTGTGCTAATGATCAGAACATGTATTGGGAATATCATGATTCTCTGTACATTTTACAAGAATCTAAAATTGATAATGGATGGGCAAGTTCTGAAAGATTGAAAGCTTTTGCATTTAATTTGAATCTTGATATGAAATTATTTGATGAATGTCTTGATTCTGAAAAATATTCTAAACGAGTACAGTATAATTCTCAACAAGCAAGAGATAATGGTGTTAAAGGAACTCCAGGATTCTTTATAATAAGTTCGGACTATGGTCAAAAACAAATTAGTGGTGCACAACCTTATTCTGTATTCCAGAAAATTTTGGAATCAATGATCTAAATGATTAAAATTTTTAAAATTATTTTCTCTAATTTTAAATTTCTTGCAATATCGTTAACAATTTTTTCATCTATGATGCTTAGCTTGTTATTTATCTCTGAATTTATATTCACAGATCCTTATTTTGTCACTCATATGCCATCAGGAAGTGAATTGGGATTTATTTTAATTATAATGCTTTCTGGATTGTCTGCATTAGTTATTCCTATGAATTTGTTTAGAATAATTAATCTTAAAAATTCAAAACAAAAAATGAGTACAAGTATTTTTGGTACCACTGTAGGGTCTGTCGCTGGTGCATGTAGTTGTGGTCCAATTGGATTTTCTATGATTTCCACATTTGGTTCTGTTGGTGCTACTGCCACTGCATTTTTAACAAATTATGAAATTCCAATTAGAATAATTGCTATTTTGATTCTTCTAATTACTTACTTTACAACAATCAAATCCCTCAAAACTGAATGCAGGATCAATTTTTAATTTCGATGGATTAGAAATCACTATTTAGGTAAATTTTTACAACCTTAGAATGTATCATCTAGTGAATATCATATCAATTATGACAATAATTTATGTTCCAATAAGACCTAGTAGACAAAATTCTGATCCAGACGAATTAGAAGATTCTGAAGACTAATTTTCTATTCTTATTTTATGTTCTAATTATTGACAAATTATTAATGGATTCAGATATTTATTTACCATTCTTAAATTATTTTGTATGCAGAATTGGAATCTTATATTTGGTATTTTCATAATTTCTAGTCCAATTCTTTTTGCAATTATCGTATTTCCTGACTCAATTGCCTGGAGTTGGAATGAGGGTAGGGGCGGTTACTTTTTTGCGTTAATTTTTGTTGTTGCTGAATTAATTGGATTAAAGATCGTTATTTCTAAAAAAAGATTATTTTCTTTAATTCCTATTGCGTTATTGACGATTTTCTATTTACTTTCATTAGAATATGGTTTAAGAGAATTTCTAATTGAATCTGCAACACAATTTAATGTACAATTAATTTATTCTTGGACTTGGATGTGGGATTTTATAGTAATGACAATTTTCATTGTTGTTGGATTAACTATTTTCTTTGGCAAACGCTGGATTAGAATTGCACCTGCTGGTCCAATCTTTCTTAGTGGTACTGCAATAATTCTTTCGTTAGATGCATTTTTTCCATATGACACACTTGGCCCATTACAATACATTGTTCCATACTTTGTTCAGGCTAATGTCTGGCTAATCACTTTTCTTGATTTGGGTACTGCTGTAGCTCGTGATAATATTATGTTTTTACGCGGGGAACATGGTTCAATGGCATTGCAAGTTTTTTGGCCATCTGCGGGAGTGCATAGTATCATAATTTTTTCATTAGTCATTGGTGCATTCATGTTAAAAATGAATATTCCAAGAAATCGTAAAATAATCTATTTTATTTTAGGTATTATCGGAACCATCGGTGTTAATTTAATTCGTATTTTTTCTCTATCCTGGTATGCACTCAAAGTTACAACTGATCCTGTTGCATGGGAAGAATATCATAAAATTGCAGGTGAAATAATGTTTTTACCCTGGTTATTTGCTTTTATTTTGATTGTAATAGTTATAGAATCTAGGCGTTTAAACAAGTTGGATTCAGATAATATTAAAAATTAAATTTTTGCCTTTAAAAATAATTTGTAATATCTCTTTGTCCTGTAATTTCTGTAAGATCTGATACTTTTATTCCTAATCTTCTAATTGTCATTGTTTGATTGTCTAATGCATCTGTTAGTAGTTGCCTTGCATTCTTTTCTAATTCTTCTAGATTATTTGTTGAATTTTTTAACATTTTTGATTTTGATTTATTTGTTAAATCTGATTGGACAAAATGTATCCCTACTGATTTAAACATTTTATTATTTTTTTTAATCACTTCATTCACTTGTATACACAATTCCTTCAAATTTTCTAATAGGAATTCTTCATCTTTTGAATCCTGTTTTAATGTGATGATTTTACTATATTGTATGCTTTCTTCTTTTACTTTTACTGGTTCATCATTTATTCCTCTGATGGCATTATAGATGTAAGTTCCATTTTTTCTTCCAAATTCTTTATTTAATGTAAATACATCCATTTTTTTTAAATCTTGAATTGTTTCTAAATTCATTTCCTGAAATCTCTGTTCTGTTTTTTTCCCAATCCCCGGTATTACTCTAATATTAAGTGGTTCTAAAAATTGTTCAATTTCATTTGGCTCAACAATTGTTAAACCATCTGGTTTATGATAATCTGAAGCTATTTTTGATATTAATTTATTTGATGAAATTCCTACTGAACAACTTAATTTCAAATTTGCTTTTATCATATTTTTAATTTGTTGGGCAAGATGACTTGCTTTCTTAAAATCTTCATCAACTCTTTTTGTTACATCCAAATAAGCTTCATCTCTTCCAACATATTCAAAAATATCTGCATTTTTTTTAATTATCTCCATTGCTTTTTCAGTCATCTCAGAATAATATTCAAAATCCACTGGTAGAAATACAGCATCACTTCTTTGTTCAAGCCTTTTTTTTGCAAATGAAATAGGTATTCCTGATTTTACTCCGTATTTTCTAGCTGTATAGTTTGCAGTTGCAATAGCTCCGCTATCTCCTCCTCTATCTGAAAATACACAGACACATACTGGTTTTGTTTTTAATTCTGGTCTTCTTACTTCCTCACATTGTGCATAAAAATAATCAAAATCTATGTGGAAAATTACTCTTCCCAATACTTAGTCCAAGTTAATTTGATTATTATTGTATTTTGGATTAATTTTATTTTCTTTATTAACTTCTATGATAATTTTTTAAAATTACAATTATCCATATTGAAAATAAGAAATATGTCGAAAATTACTTTTTTGCAATTACTATGTCGACTTTGTAGTTCAAACTTGCTCTATCATAAAGTTTTAAATTCCATGGTGTAAATGACGGGTTCTTTGTTTTGTTACTAATTTTGAATTTTAATTCTTTTAATTTTTTCCTTATTTCATATTCATTCATTTTATATTTTACTGAATTAATTCCACGCTTGTAATCATAAGGATCTGAAATCAAAATATGTCCAGATGAAATTTGTTTAGATATTTGGTTCAATAAAATATTTGGTTCTATTAGTTCTAGTATGTTTAATCCAATTATTAAATCAAATTTTTTATTTCCAAATGGTGTTGATATAAAGTCTGATACAATATAATCCAAATTATTTTTTTGATTTTTTTTTGCAATTTGAATTGCATTAAATGACTTATCTATTCCAAAAACCATTTTGCTTGAATTTGATACATGGTTACTTATGATTCCAATTGAACAACCATACTCTAAAACTAATTTTGATTTTGGAATTACTTCTAAATTAGTTTTAATTATTTTATAAAATTTATTGTTTTTATTATTTCTATAGATGTGTACCCATCTTTCTTCTATTTCTGTTCTATCTATTTTATCCCAACTTAATTTATTTAGTGATAATTTTAGAAATTTTTTCATTTCATATGTTGAAGATAATCTATATAATTTTCCACTTAAAATTTTATGATCTAAAAGATATTCTTTAAAATTGATGAACATAATTGGAATTTTATCAATAATTGGAAATAATATCTGACATTTTTCACATTTTAAAATGCCTTCAATAATTTCCTCTTTATTTTTATAAATTTCTAAATCTAATTTAGAATTGCACTTTGGACATTTTATAAATTTGAGAGTTATTTCTAGCATTTCCTAATATCTTTAAATTATTTTCAAATTAATAATTTTTGAATTTATTTTTTTGCAATTATTTTGCCATGATTAGATTTTTTCTTTTAAGTTAATCTCTAAATATTATGATAATTTAGTAAGATTATGGATTATCCTGTATCTGCTGATACAAATGGTGTGAATTTCAATCCTGACAATATGGAGAAAGAAAAATTATATCATTGTATTTTTAAAAATAAGGCTATATTGGTATTCAAGGATTCTCAAGATCTGATGAATTGCTATGAGATTGAGGAACCTGATTTGGTAGAACAAATTAAAAATTGTCCTTCTGATAATGATCTTGAAAAATTATTTGATGATTATTTACAAGGAAAACACCTGAAAAATTAAATAAAAGATGAAGTCATGTTGGTAATATAGGAATTTCTAATGAGCACTAACAAAAAATCTAATGATGCAGAAGATATTTTATCTGAATTTGATTTTAGAACTAAACCGACATCTGAATCTATACCAGAACCAATATCTGAATCTATACCAGAACCAATATCTGAATCTATACCAGAACCAATATCTGAATCTATACCAGAACCAATATCTGAATCTATACCAGAACCAATATCTGAATCTTCACCAATACCTGAACCAACAAATACTGCTGAAGAAAATCATGATGTTCATATCTCTGAAGAGCGTAATGTTATCTTTATTGGCACAAAACCCATTATGAATTATGTTTCTGCAACTTTAACTCAGCTTTCAACTAGACCGTCTGTTACTATCAAAGCTCGTGGAAAAAGAATTACCCAAGCTGTAGATGTGTCTCAAATGATTGTTAAAAGAATGTCTACAGTTGGATATGTAATTAGTGATGTTAGAATTTCTTCTGATTCCCTTACTTCAGAGGATGGAAAACTACGTAATGTTTCAAACATGGAAATTGATTTATCCAAAGAATAATTTATTTATCAATCAATGTTCCACTAAAATTAAAATTTTTGATTGTGATTAAGTAATTCCATCAATTAGGAATGTAATACCAAAATAAATTAATGTGATACTTAGTCCTAATATCATTATTTTATAATTTCTATTTGAAATAATTTTTTTACTTTTTGACGCTAGATATGCTGTAATACCTAACCATGCAAAATCCATCCAAATATGTGATACAAATACAATTAGTATTCCTGCAAATGCCCATATGATCATTGAATCTGAAATTAATTTGAATCCTATCGTTATCCACCATATTATAAAAAATGGATTTAATGCACTTAGTAAAATGCCTGTAATTACAGGTCCATGTGTTGGTTTTTCTGAAATGCCTTGGTTTTTTTCTAATATTGTTTTAATTTGTATCGCTGCAAATCCAAAAAGTGTGAATGCTCCAAAAATTGATATGACTGTTTTAAATTCTGGAAAAATTTCTAAAGAAAATACTCCAATTCCTAATAAAATTACTAATGGAATTTCGACAATTGAATGACCAATTGCAATTTTAATTCCTGATTTTACTCCTTCTCTTAAACCATATGTGATGTTTGCTGCAAATAGTGGTCCTGGTGACATTACTCCTGAAGCTGATATTATTATGACTAAAGATGCAAATTCTATTATCTGAATCATAGTTTTTTCATAATTATGTATTCATAATCAAAAGTTTATCTATACATTGACTCTTTCAGGTTAGTTGATTCTTCTTGTGTTTCTTTTATTGTAGCTTCTGCTTTTTGAGCTTCTTTTAGTAGCGATGGTATGTCGCATGATGCCCCTGGGATTAATTTTGACATTGCCATACATAATTCTGCACTAGATTTAAAATCTGGGCCATTTCCAGATGTATTGAAAACTATTACAATTACGTCTTGATTTGTAATACTTCCTTCATTTAGTAACATTCCCGGAATTCCTGGAATTGTTCCATTCTCTAAAACTTTTAATCCTGATTCTTCAATTTTTTTTCTAGCTGCATCTGTACTTCCAACTCCCATCATTTTGGAGTTTTCTTTTTCTGATTTTACTGCTACACTACTTACAATTAATTTAATTTTATGTTTTTTTGACCATTCTAACATTAATTCTGATACTTCTCTATGCAGTGTTTGATCTAAATTAAGATATGATGAAAACACTGCTACTTTCAAATTTTCATTAATGAAAATTCTTGATGGGTAATTTGGTTTCCCTCCTTTTATCACACTAATTGGTGGAAATATTTTTGAATCAATTATTCCTGCTAATTCAAATTGAGATGTGTATATCATTGATTCAGTTGCAATTGCACTGCTAAATCCTACTGATGGAAATCCATCTATTAGATAGCCCTCTTCTAAATCAAATTTTTTAAATTCTTTAATTGTGATCTCTGATGATATCATACTTTAACTCTATTTTACATTAAATAATAGGTTTTTTTATTTACCTAAGTAAGCTTTAAACTGGTTTATTTTACTAGATTAGATATGACTGGAAGGATTAAAGTTGGATTAGTTGGAATTGGTAATTGTTTTTCTGGATTAATTCAAGGTATTGAATATTATAGCAAGAATCCTTCTCAAGAAGTTACTGGAATCATCCATGATAAATTGGCAGGATATGGAATCCATGATATTGACTTTGTTTGTGGCTTTGATGTTGCTGAAAATAAAGTCGGGAACAAATTGATGAATGCAATTTATGAATATCCTAACATGGTTAATTGGATTGCAAAAGATGACATGCCTAAAACCGATGCAATGATCTATGAAAGCCCTTTATTGGACGGTGTTGGAATTTGGGTGGAAAATAAAATTAATCCTCTCACTAGTACTAAAACTATTGAACAAATCACTAATGAAGTAAAACAAGTGATGAAAGATACTGGCGTTGAAATTATTGTTTCATATCTTCCTGTAGGCTCTGATAAGGTTACTGAATTTTGGGCTCAAGTGTGTCTGGACACTCATACTGCATTTGTTAATTGTATCCCATCCTTTATCGCATCTGATGAAATGTGGGCAAAAAAATTCCAAGAAAAAAATATTCCATGTATTGGTGATGACATTAAGGGACAAGTCGGTGCAACCATTGTTCATAGAACTTTAGCTAAATTATGCAGCGATAGAGGAACAAAGATTGAAAAAACATATCAGATTAACGTAGGTGGAAATACTGATTTTCTAAATATGAAGGAACAAGATAGGCTTATTTCTAAGAAAATTTCTAAAACTGAAAGTGTTCAGAGTCAATTAAAAGAAAGATTGGCAGATGATCAAATTTATGTTGGCCCTTCAGATTTTATTCCATTTTTAGGTAATACCAAACTAATGTTTATGAGAATTGAAGGTCGTCAATGGGCAAATCAACCGTATAATATGGAAGTTCGTTTGGAAGTTGACGATAAGGCTAATTCTGCAGGTATTGTAATTGATGCAATTAGATTGGCAAAAATTGCTCTTGATAGAAAAATTGGCGGTCCAATTAAGCCTGCAAGTGCATATTTAATGAAACATCCGATAGAACAAACTTCTGACGTTCAAGCAAAGGATGATTGTGAAAAGTTTGTTGCAAATGAATAATTGTCTTTTTATAAATAATATTTAGGCTCAATTTAAGTAGAAATTTTTGATAATAATTATTTCATAATAACCCCCACTACGAAAAATTTCATAATGTAACAAGAAAAATTAATCAATAGAGTCAACAAAAATTGTTAAGTATCGATTATCCTATCTAATTAAAAATGATCTCTAATGGTTCATATTAAAAAAGTAGAGATATTTGGATTCAAATCTTTTGGATTCACTAATACCACTGTTAATTTTGAACCTGGACTTGTTTCGATATCTGGCCCAAATGGTTCTGGTAAAAGTAACATTTTGGATGCAATAATTTTTGCAATGGGTGAGAATAAACCAAAAGTTATGAGAGTTGATAAACTGCGATCTTTAATTCATGATGTTGAGGCTACCCGTCGTGGTCCTAAAATGGCCAGGTCAAGTGTGCATTTTGATAATACTGATAGAAAAATTCCTGTTGATAGTGATGTAGTTGAGATCACTAGAGAATTGGATGAAAATGGTGAAAATACTTACTATCTTAATAAAAAAGAAACTCAACGAAGTCACATTCTTGATTTACTTGATATGGCAAATGCTGGTTTGGGACAACTTAATGCCGTACAGCAAGGAACCGTAACTAGAATATCTGAATTTACACCTGAAGAAAAAAGAAACACTATTGAGGATTTAATTGGATTGTCATATTTTGATGAAAAGAAATCTGAATCAATTAAACAACTTGATGAAGCTGATAGACGACTTGAAATTGCACTTGCCAAAATGGGTGAAATTAAGAAAAGAATTGACGAATTGGAGGAGGAACGAAATCAAAAATTACGCCATGATCTTTTGGAACGTGAGTTAAATCGGTACAAAGCTATTGCTGCTGCCAATAAAATGAAGGTGATTTCTGGTAAAAAATTTGAAAAACAATCAACTTTAGATGAATTAAAACAAGGAATGAATTCATTTGGTGGTCAACAAACTATTTTGAAGGGAGAAATTAGAGTTTTAGAGTCTGAAAAATCAACTTTGATGAATGCAGCTAGTGATTATACTAAGGCTAAAGCCATACTTGATTCCGAAATTAGTTCTGCAATGGAACAATATGAAATTGATAATACTGCTATTTTTGCATCCAACAAAAGACTTGAACAAATCAATTTGCGCATACCCCAAATTAAAATTGAATTAGAAGAAATAGATCATACGCGACAAAATATAAATATTGAAATTCAACAAATTAAAAATTTAATTGAAACTATTAACGTTCAAAAAAATAAAATTAATTCTGATTTAGAATTAGTTGATTCTGATAGAAACAAAATTCTTACAGCACAGTCTGAAGCTGCGACAAAAAAAACTGATATTGATAATAAAATTAAAAACCTGACTACTGAATTAAATAATGTTAAACTAAATCTTTCTACAGTACAAAACGAATACAACGATTCAAAATTAAAAATACAGTCAAATTCTAAAAAATTTATTCAATTAGAAAAGGATATCATTGAGCTAATTAGTTTGGAATCTAAATTATCCTCATTAACTAGTAATCATAATGCAACCATATTAGAATTAAAATCTAGAATTCATAAATTAAAAGAAAAAAAATTAAAAATAACTAATGATATGGATGAATTGGGATTCATTCTAGAGAAATCTGATAAAGCTGCAAATCAATATGAATCAAAAATTAAAACTGTAAAAGGATTTATGCATGAAGACTATACTGTTGCAAAATTAAAGGAGGATAGTGCAAAATTGGGCATTGATGGAATTGTTTATGAAATGATTTCATGGGATAAAAAATATGAACGCGCTGTTCTTGCAGTTAGTTCTGATTGGATAAAAGCACTAGTTGTAAAAGATTTTGCAACATTGCTTGGAATTGCTGAGGTTGCAAGATCTAAACATCTTCCAAAACTAAAAATCATACCCCTTGATGCAATTCCAAAATTCAAACTCACTTTGCCAAAGGAACCTGGTATAATTGGCGTATTGTCTGACTTTGTTAATTCTGCTGATGCCTATTCCTCACTCAAAACTTTTCTATTTGGAAATATAATTTTGACTGAAAATCGTGATTCTGCTTATTATTTATCTCAATCAGGCTACAAATCCGTCACTCTTGATGGTGAATTCTTTGAAGCAAAAGGAGGTACAGTTGTAATTGATATTAATTCAAAAATCTCTAAGCTTACAAAATTTATTTCAATGAGTAGTGATATTGATGGCTTAATTCAATCCATTAGTTTAATAAAAAAATATATGTTAAAGAAAAAACATTCATTAAAAAAATTAGATGATTCTATTCAATCCTATTCTGATAGACTGGCAATTTCTGAAAATTCTTTAACATCTACATCTGAGAATTATGATAATCTTAAGATCAGAATTAATTCTGCAAAGAATATGAAAGAACAATTAATAAAAAGAAATTCTGATTTAACTTCAAGAAATAATATTATTAAATCTGAAGTATCTACTAATGAATCTCATGTTGAATCCTTAGTTGAGCGTATTAACATTGTTGAGCAAAACTATTCATCTGGAGAACAAAGTAGAATTGCAAGCGAGTTATCAAAAATTAATATTAAAAAATCTGATATTGAAACATTATACACCACAATTATGAATCAATATCGTGATAAATCTTCAGAATTAACTAATAACCAAACTCAAGATAATCGTGAAAAATCTCAAATAACCCGATTAAATCAAGAGGAAAATTCTCTAAATTCTGAATCTGAACAAATCAAAATAAAAATTTATGATTTAGAAAAACAAAAAGACCCTAAGCGAGAAGTTTTAGAAAAATTGAGACAAAAAGAGCAGGATTTAATTTCAACTTCCGGTTCTTCAATTGATAAAGTTCAAGACATTGATGAAAAACTTAAAATTTTAACTGAAAAAGATAAGGAATTAACTAAACAAATTACTGATTCTGACCGTAAATCTGACTCTTTGAAACGTGATTTAGATGATCTAGCTCAAAATGAAGTAAAATTACGACAAATTCTTTCCGGATTTGGATTTGATAAAAATATGGAAACCTTTAACGTTGAAGCAATTATTCTGGGTTTAAGCTCAGAGTTAACTTCACTTAATTCATTAAATGCAAAAGCTCCTGAAACATATCTTGAAGTTTCATACGGTTATAGATCAATGTCTGTACGAAAAAATTCTTTAGAAGAAGAAAGAAATACAATTGTTAAATTTATAGAGGATATTGAAAAAGATAAACGACAAACATTTTTGGATGCATTTGATAGAGTTGATAAAGAAATTAGATTAATTTTCAATAAAATGACTGGTGGTAATGCGTGGTTAGAATTGCAAAATGAGGATGATATTTTTAATTCCGGTATTTCATATTTAATCCAATTTTTAAATAAACCTAAAAGAGAATCCACATCAATTAGTGGAGGTGAAAAAACTCTTGCAGCAATTGTATTTGTACTTGCATTACAAAAACTCAAACCTTCTCCTTTCTATTTGTTTGATGAAGTCGATGCACACCTTGATGCACCTAATGCTGAAAGACTTTCAACAATTTTAGAAGAACGATCTAAAGAAAGTCAATTCATTATGGTTTCATTAAAAGACTCTGTAATTCAAAAAGCTAAATTGATTTATGGTGTTTTTCCTAAAAATGGTGTTTCTAATGTTGTCATCTATAAGGACAAACGTATGCCATCAGTCAAAACTAGTTAGTTCAATTTAACATAACATGCACAAAAATGCTCATTACCTACTTTCTCTAAATTAGGTTCTGTTTTACATTGTTCAATTGCATATGGACATCTTGATTTGAATCTACATCCCTCAATATCCCCTTCTACTAACGATTCTTTAATTCGTATTTTTTTCACTTTGTTAATGTTATCAGGATCTGGTTCTGAAATTGCATCAATTAACGCTTGGGTGTATGGATGTTTTGGATTGTTCAATACTTGTTCAATTGGACCTGTTTCTACGATCTTTCCTAAATATAAAATCGCAATTCTTTGACCAAAATATTTTGCTGTCGCTAAATCGTGAGTAATATAGATAAAAGTAATGTTGTATTTTTTTTGCAATTGTTTCATTAATTCTAACATTTCTGCTCTAATTGATACATCTAACATTGAAACTGGCTCATCTGCTAGTATTATTTTTGGTTTTAATGCTAGTGCTCTAGCAAGCACAACTCTTTGCCTTTGTCCTCCTGATAACATATGTGGATATTTTTTAATTATTTCTTCAACTGGTTCAAGTTTAACTTCGTGTAGCACTTCTAATACTCTCTTGTTTCTTTCTTCTTTATTTCCTACATTGTGAATTTCTAATGGTTCTAAAATTATATCTTTAATTTGCATTCTAGGATTAATTGAATCATAAGGATCCTGTTGAATCATTTGGCAATTCATTCTAATTTTATTCAAATTTTTTTTCTGATTATCTATTTCTTGATTTTCAAAAATAATTTTTCCTTCATCTGCTTGAATTGATTTAAGAATTAATTTTATTATGGTTGATTTTCCGGAACCTGATTCACCTGCTAATACAAATACTTCTCCTTTTTTAATTGAAAACGTAATATCATCTATTGCTTTGACTACAGATGATTCTGAACTAAATATTTTCTTTTTTATATAATATTTTTTTAAATGTTCAATTTTTAATATATCGGTCAATGTTCATCTAATGTTTATGAAGTATATCAAGAAATATGTTTTAAGCGTAAAAATTTTCATAAGCATTTTATGTAAAAAATACAGAGTTGATTATTGAGTAATTTTTTAAATAAAAAAAATAATTATAAGAAATATGTCGTAGATTCAAAACTTCGTTATTTTAAACCTCATGCTACAAAAGTTGAAAAATCTTTTGCTGAAGAAATTACTTCCAGTTTAACTCAAAATTCTAAGTTTATCAATCCTAAATTTTTCTATGATAAAAAAGGCTCAGATTTATTTGAATTGATTTGTTTACTTCCTGAATATTATCTTACACGAACTGAAATTAGTATTTTAAAAAACTTTCAAAGTAGTATTTCATTATATGTTGATATGAATACTAATTTGGTAGAACTTGGAAGTGGCTCATCAGTAAAAACTAGATTGATTCTTGATATTCTTACTAAATTACAACCCAAAACTGAATATTTTCCTATAGATATATCTGAAATTCTTACTGAAAGTTCCGAACAATTGTTAAATGATTATGACACTTTGCATATTACTGGAATTGTTGATTCCTATGAGAGAGGATTAGAATTTCTTAAAAATTATGATGATAAAAAAAATCTAATTCTTTTTCTCGGTTCCAGTTTTGGTAATTTTACTCCTGACATTGGAAAATTATTTTTAGATAACATATTTTCTACTATGAAATCTGGTGATTTATTTTTAATTGGTTTAGATTTAGTTAAAGATAATAATATTTTAGAATCTGCATATGATGATTCCCAAGGCATTACTTCAAAATTTAATCTTAATGTTTTATCTCGAATTAATGATGAACTTGACGCTGATTTCAATATCGATAATTTTTCTCATTATTCACTATACAATGAAACTGAACAACGAATAGAAATGAATTTAAGATCTTTAGTATCTCAATCTGTAATAATTGGTAAATCCAATATGTCTCTGAATTTTAATCAAGATGAATTAATACATACTGAATATTCTCATAAATATCATATATCTCAAATCGAAAAATTGTTAATTGATGTTGGTTTTGAAATTAAAAATATGTGGTTAGATGATAAAAAATATTTCTCATTAACTTTAGTTTCAAAAAATTAGATGTCTTCTACACATCTAAATCCCGAAAATAACCATCTTTCATCTAATCTAAAGAAATTTCTATAGCTTCCTCTTATCGACATTTTTGGAGTTGCAAATGAGCCTCCTCTCAAAACTTTTTGATTTGTAAACCATTTATCATTATATTCATCAAATCCTGATTTGAATCCTGGAAAACCTACAAATTCTGAACTAGTCCATTCCCATACATCCCCAATCATTTGTTGACATCCTGATGGACTAACTCCATTTGGAAATGAGCCTATTTCTGTACATCCCCAATGATATGATTCTAATAAATTACATTTTTCTTCTGTTGGATTGTCATTTCCCCATGGGAAAATAGATTTTTCTTGTTTTTGTTCATTCCAACAAGATGCTTTTTCCCATTCTGCTTCTGTAGGTAATCTCTTTCCTGCCCATTTACAATATGCATCAGCTTCATAGTAACTTACATGACATACTGGTTCATTTGGATTAATTTTTCTAATCCCCAAAAAGTCTCTTACATACCATTCATCATTAATTTTTTCCCAATACATTGGAGAATTCCATTTATTTGATTTTACTTTTTCCCATCCATCTGATAGCCAATATTTGTATGCCTCATAACCTCCATCATTCATAAATTCTAAATATTCCTGGTTGCTTATGGGAAAAATTCCAATTTTAAAATTTTCAAGATAAGTTTTATGCTCTGGTAATTCAATATCATAACAATAATCTTTTCCGTTATATCCCATTGTATATACACCTCCTTCAATTTTTACAAATTCCTTTTTTCTTTGTTGTTGAACTTGAATTTCATTTTTTCTTACTGGAATATATTGCTCTGCAAGAAGATGTTGTAAATCATATACTAACAATTCTTGATGCTGACATTCATGATGAATTCCTGTCACAAATATTTTTTTTTCTTCCTCGGTAAATTCTCGTGATTCTATAAATTTTTCTACTTTTTTATTAATTGTATTAAAATACAGAAAAATTTCATCGACTGTAGGTCTTGATGCAATTCCTCTTAATGCTTTATCGAGAGGAACGCCAAATTGTTGATAGTACGAATTCAAATATTCTGAGAATTCTTTTGAGTAAAATTTATAATTTTTATCTAATTTACTCATTATTGCTTCAAAAATCCAACTTACATGACCTACATGCCATTTTGGTGGACTCGTGTAAGATGCTGTTTGAATCATAAAATCATCTTTTTCTAAATTTTTTACTAACTCCATTGTTTTTGCCCTAGTTTCATTAAATTGCTTAAGTAGCAAATTATTTTTTTGTAATTCTGGATTTACTGTCATATTTCAAAAATATTTTTTTTGTATTATTATGTTGCGGCTAGATTGACTCTAGTACCCTTTAGCAAATATAGGAATTGATACACTTCTTTCTTTACAGTAGATGCATTTTTTGGTACTGTCTTCACTACTGAATGAAATAACTCTAATTTCTGCGCCTGTCTCTTCTTTGATCTTATCTTCACAATCTAATTTTCCGCACCAAGGAGAATTAAGAAATCCACCTTTTTCAATTTTAGATTTAAATTCCGAATAATCAATTATCTCTAGAGTGTTATTTTCTGCTTGTTCTTTGGCTTTTTTTAGCATATCTATCTGAATTTCATCTAAAATTAATGGTATTTTTTGAATTTCTGTAAACCCTAAACTTATTTTTTCTAGATTGTATCTTTTTGCAACAATTATCTTTTGGGTATCTATGTCTTTAGGTCCTATCTCTATTCGTAAAGGTACTCCTTTTAATTCCCAATCATTAAATTTGTATCCTGGTGATAATTCTTCTCTATCATCAACATGAATTCTAATGTTTTTTGATTCCAATTCATTTTGAATCTCTTTTACTTTAGTTAATACTGCATTTTTTTCTTCTTCATTTTTGTAAATTGGTACAATCACAACTTGCACTGGAGCAACTTTTGGTGGCAACACCAATCCTTTGTCGTCTCCATGAACCATGATCATTGCACCAATTAATCTCCATGAAACTCCCCATGATGTTTGCCATGCAAAATGTTCTACATTATCCTTATCTGCAAATTTAACTTCAAATGGTTTTGAAAAGTTTTGTCCTAAGAAATGTGACGTACCCATTTGCAGTGCCTTTCCATCTGGCATAATTGATTCCATAGTTGTTGTATAAACTGCACCAACAAATTTTTCTTTTTCACTCTTTTTTCCTGTTACAACTGGTATAGCCAATTCTTCTTCTACTGTATTTTTATAAATATCTAAAATTTTCATTACTTCTTTTTCAGCTTCTTCCTTTGTTGAATGCACTGTGTGTCCTTCTTGCCATAAAAATTCTGATGTTCTAAGAAACGGCTTTGTTGCTTTTATTTCTGCTCTTAATGCAGTATTCCAAAAATTAATTTTTAGTGGTAAATCTCTCCAGCTTTGAATCCATTTTGAATATAGCGTATATGCTAATGTTTCTGAAGTTGGTCTTAATGCTAATCTATCTCCTAATTCATTTGTTCCTGAATGAGTGACCCAAAATACTTCTGGATTAAATCCTGCAAAATGTTTTTGTTCTTTTCCTAATAATGATTCTGGAATTAATATTGGTAAGAATCCGTTTCTAATCCCATTGCGTGCAAATTTTTTATCAAATGTAATTCTCAATGATTCCCAAATTGAGTACCCATCTGGTCTTAGTACGATTAATCCTTTAACTGGTGCATAATCCGCAAGTTTTGCTTTTAGAACTACTTGTGTATACCATTCACTAAAATCATCTTTTTTTGAAACTGTAATGCCTACATCTTGTTTACCCAAACTATAATCTAAAGAATTAATTTAATTAATGAGCGTTTCGTGATGTGATAAAATTACAAAATTATTTGAGTGGGTCGCCTTTGCAGAGAACCTCTCCCATAACCCTACTTTGAAAATTAGGGCATATGAAACATTGTACAAATTGGATATCATCTTTTAAAACTGGGCATTTAACATATTCTTGTTTCATTCTTATGAGCATTTTTGGACTAACTCCTTTGAGTTTCAATTTACCTTTATCATCAATTAGTCCTAATTCTTTTAATTGTTCCTTTAGTGCATCAGGAAATTTCACTTTTTCTTCAGTTGATAAGATTTTAACATCATATTTTCGTTCAAGTTCGCCTGCCATGAATAAATTATGTTGTTGGGTGATTTATTATTAGTGTTTTTGAATTTTTTTATATTTTCATATTATGAATGAATAAAAGCCAAAATTAAAATTATTTTAACACTACTTTAATATTATTAGAATTTTTTTGCAAATTAGAAATCATTTGCTTGCAATTTTTGATGTTGAAGGGGTTCTATACGATGCAGAATATCTCCCCATTCTTGCTGAAAAACTCAACAAAGAAGATGAGATCTGGGAAATTACAAAACAAGGTATTCAGGGTGTTATTAATTGGGAGGAAGGACTTAGAACAAGAGTGGATGCATTAAAAGGTCTTGATTATGATACATGCAAAGAAATTGCCGACGCATTGCCTATAATGACTGGTGCAAAAGAAGCATGTAGAGTTCTAAAGGCTGCAGGATGGAAATTAATGGCAATCTCAGGGGGATTTACCATAATGACTGATAGATTACAAAAAGAATTGGACTTAGATTACATTTTTTCAAATGAATTGGTATTTAAAAATGGAAAACTAGACGGCGTAACACTACACGTTGATTCTGACAAATCAAAATCTGCTAAAATCAAAATTGCTGAATGGAATGAAAAGAAAGAAAACATAATATGTGTTGTGGATGGTGCTAATGATATTAAATTATTTGATGTTTCTGGTTTAGGTATTGCGTATAGAGCTCAAGATGTCGTAAAAGATCTGGCTACTACCACTTTGGAGGAGAAAGATTTATCAAAAATTTTGAATATTATTAACAAACATTATAATTTGAAATTAGCAACTACAGACTAAACAATTTTTTACTACTCTGTTTTAGATATTATAGTTGCAAATACTTCCAATCCATATTGAGAAAGAAATCACCGAGAATGATGATTTATCTACACTTATCATAAATTCTTGTGATATTCATAATGGTGATGTTGTCGTGATAGCTCAAAAAATCATTTCAAAACAAGAAGGAAGGGTTGTAAAATTATCTACTATAACTCCTTCATTATTATCTGAAGGTATTAGTTCTCAATATAACAAGGATCCTAGAATTGTTGAATTAATTTTATCTGAATCAAAAAAAATTGTGCGAATGAAAAATGGTCTACTTATTGTTGAAACTAATCATGGATTCATTTGTGCAAATGCTGGAATTGATGAAAGTAATGTTGTTGATGGATTTGTAACATTATTACCATTAAATTCTGATAGATCAGCTGAATTAATACGAACTAAGATTCTAAATAAAACTGGCAAAAATGTAGCAATAATTATTTCTGATACTTTTGGAAGACCATTTAGAATGGGACAAATTAACTGTGCAATTGGAATTTCTGGATTAAATCCCATTTTAGATTATTCTGGTACTCTTGATTCTTTTAATCGAATTTTACGTGTAACTGCTATTGCTATTGCAGATGAACTATCATCTGCTGCTGAATTAGTAATGGAAAAAACAAAAAAGTGCCCTGTTGTTATAATTCGTAATTATTCTTATGATTTTACAGAAAAATCTATTGATGACTTGATTAGACCTGAAAATGAAGATCTTTTTAAATAAATTTAATTTATTTTCAATCTTCATTATTTTTTACTTTTTATTTAATAGATATTTGTTAATTAGACTTTAATATGACAAATCATCCCCTATCAATTAGATAACTATGCCTGAATCAAATGAAAAAAAATTGGACGCGACAGGATTATTTTGTCCTGAACCTGTATTTCGAACTAAAATTGAAGTTGAAAGAATGCAAGTAGGTGAAATTATTAGTGTATCCGCAGATGATCCTGATGCTGAGGAAGATATTTCTCGATGGGTTACAAGAAATGGCCATGAATTAATGAACTTAACTAAAGATGGTTCAGTTACAACGCTTCAAATTAAAAAATTAAAATGATTTAACTATTCTAATATTTTTTTAATTTCCCTATCATAAAACTTTCTAAAATTTAAATTCATATTTTTTTCATTTTCTAAACACTTAGTACTCAATTCTGAAATATTTTCTTTAATTTTTTTACTCCATTGACTTTGTTGTTTATCTTTTGAATTAATAATTGAAGGATTTTCTTCAACTTGTAGCATAACCTTAATTAATTCTGTTCCTAATTGATGAAATTTACCTGTTTGCAACAAGAATATTTGGGCTTCTTCCTTATTGATTATATTCATCATTTTTTGTACTTGGGAGTAATATTCTAATGACGTTTCATTATATTTTATTAAATCTGCAATTCTTTTTTTCCAATACTCTTTAGAAATTTCTTCCTTAATTTTATAATTAAATTGATTTTTTGCTAATATTGTGCCTAATTCTGTTAATTTTTTACTATGCTCCTGTATTCTTTTCTTAATTTCTTCAGAATCTTGATTCATTCTTTATTCCATAGTATTCGTACTAAAGAACTTCGTCTTTTTGATTATTCCAAGCATTATCTAATTCTTTTGAATAACTTCTGATGCAATTTTCACAAAATGAATCCCATTCACTAATTTTTAATCCATTAAAAAAGTTCAGTGTCCATTTGTATTTGGGTTGTTCTTTATATTGAAATTGTTGAATTGTATAAATTTCTTTTTGATAAAATTTTTTCAAACATTTTTTGCATTGTGCATTTTTATTTATCTGCATTTTCTGTAAGGAATTTGTCTACATCAATTGCGGCCATACATCCAAACCCTGCAGCTGTAATTGCTTGTCTATAGCTTCTATCATGTACATCTCCTGCTGCAAAAATACCTTCAATGTTTGTGTGTGTTTTATTTTTTAATATAATATATCCTTCATCATCTAAATTTATCTGTTTTTCAAATAACTGTGTATTTGGTATGTGACCAATTGCAACAAACAAACCTCCTACATTAATTATTTTTTCTTCATTTGTTTTTAGATTTTTTAATACTGCTTGTTGCATCTTTTGATCTCCCTTAATTTCTATAACTTCTGAATTCCAATGAAATTGTATTTTCTCATTATTCATGGCTCTTTTTTGCATTACTTTGCTAGCTCTTAATTCCTCTCTTCTATGTACTAAATGAACTCTGGTTGCAAATTTTGTTAGAAATGTTGCTTCTTCAATTGCCGAATCTCCACCACCAACAACAATTAATTCTAAATTTCTAAAAAACGGTCCATCACATGTTGCACAATATGATACTCCTTTGCCTGAAAATTCTTTTTCACCTTTTATGTCCATTTTTTTTGGATTTGCTCCTGTAGCAATAATTACTGCTCTTCCTTCATATTCTTCCGAACCTGTTAAGACCTTGTATGGTGCATTCCTAAAATCAATATCCACTGCAACATCATCTATAATTGTGGTTCCCATTCTTTGAGATTGTTTTCTCATATCTATCATCAAGTCTGGACCCATTATCCCATTTTCAAAACCTGGATAATTCTCCACCTCTGTAGTGTTAACTAATTGTCCTCCTGGCAATAATCCTGATAAAATTAAGGTATCATAACCTGCTCTTGAACAGTAAATTCCTGCAGTATATCCTGATGGCCCTGCACCGATAATTATGACATCAAATTTTGTTTTCTTTTTATCTGGAATTTTTGGACCATCATTATTTGATTTTAATACTGCTGCTCCTGCATCTGCTGACATCATAGTGTCTAACGTTTTTATTTCAATAATTTAAGTCAATATCTCATTCTATAAAATATTATTTTTCATTTTATCCAGAATTTTTTCATGATTTTTACATAATTTTTTATTTTCTATCTGTGAAACAAGTAGTTCCTTTTGCCAATGAGCATTGAATAATCTACATTGATTGTTATCGCAAAACATCTCTCCTGTTTCATAGTAAAATATTGCTTGTAATAGATACCCCTGAACTATGTCTGATAATCTGGGATCATTATATTCTAAAAATTCACCTTTGTATTTTTTCTTTATTTGTTCTATAGATTCTTTAGAAAAATTTGTCATTAAATCCATATAATATTGTCTGGGCTTAGCAGGGGCTTCTATTATTCCTGTGGTTGAAATTATTGTTGGATTTGAACCTAGTAGTGCTCTTGCATGATATTTAAAATCACTTTCGTCAAATGTACATGTAAGCTTATTTGTAAAAACTATGTGTAATATTTTTTGAGTATTTTCAACTTTTGTTATCAACTCTCTAATTATTTGATTTAATTCAAATCCATCATACATTATCATTTCTTGTTTATTTGACATGTCTATATTTTCTAATTCAATGAAAATTTCATCAATTGTTGGTATGTGTTTTTCAAATGATTTTTTTAAATTAAATATTCTGGTACTTGCAATCTTTTCACCCATTTTTCTATCTAAGTCATTAAAAATATTTTCTCTAATCTCAATTTCAATTTTAAATATTTTTAAAATAAATTCTTTAATTTTTTCTATATTGATTTCAGGAACTGAAGGTTCATTGTATATTATTATCTTAGAAATTTTCACTATGATGTTATTGTATTGTTATAGTTTATCTTTCTAACTCTTTTATTTTTTCTGCTGCAATTTCTGCTGCTCTTTTACCTGAAAATAACATTGAACCATAAGTTGGCCCCATTCTTGCTAATCCGTGAGTTTCAGTTACGGACATACCAGCTGCAATTAGTCCTGGATACACTTCACCTGTTTTGTGAACTACGTGCTCTTCTCCCTCATTCACATACATTGGGTCCATTCCTTTCCACTTTGCAAGTCCTCTATCTACTAATCTTTTTACTGCAACAGAATCATGTCCTGATGCATCTATGACAATTTTAGCTTCAAAGGCTATTGGATCAACACATGTAATGTTTCGTGGTAATGCTGAAACTGGCATCCAGTTGACAACAATACCTGTAACTCTTCCATTTTTTAATACTAGATCATCAAATTTTGTTAATTGAAGAAATTTAACCCCTGCATCACATGCTGCTGCAATTAATTTTGATACTGCATGTGGTCCTGGTGTTAGGTATAGTCCCTCTTGAACTTTTTTATATGGAATGCCTAATTCATCCCAAATTTTTTGGGCTGGTTCTCTAACTGTAACTGGATTCATCATGTATCCTCCTAACCAATAACCTCCTCCAAGATAGTTATTTTGCTCAATAACTAATACTTTGAAACCTAAATTTGATAAATCTCTACTAGCTGTAAGTCCTGCTGGTCCTGCACCAATAATTATTACATCTGATTCTGCCCTGTCTATTAGCACTTCATGAAATTCATTTGCAATTGCACGTGTAATTTCGACTTCACGGACATCTGTAAATATTTTTGTAGATTTTTGTGCAACCGTTGCTTCTTGCATGATGTATTCTCTTTAATTATCCATTAATACTTTCGCACGTTTAAAAATTAGGTTATACTAATTCTTGATTCTAATTGATAAAGAGGAAAATTTTGTTTATTTCTCAAAAATTTTATACTAAAACATCCCAATATCAAAAATTTATAACCAAACTAAATTGATTTTTAGTATTGACTATTTCCAATTTGACTCAATCCTCTGTTGACATTGCTACCCCAAAAATTAATTGGGCTAGAGTTGAAGAAGCTGATAATTTCGCTGAAACCGTGAAATTATATCGTCAAGGTAAATACGACGAAGATAGTTTTAGAAGATTTAGACTTCAACACGGTGCATATGGTACTAGAATGACTAATGATTATGCAATGGTTCGAGTTAAATTACCTGCTGGTGAAATTTATCCTAAACAATTTGAAAAATTGTCTCAAATCAGTGAACAATATTCAATTGGCAGCGCTCACTTTTCAACACGTGAAAATGTTCAATTGCATTGGGTAATTCTTGAAGATGTTTCTGAAATACTTAGATCTCTTGCTGAAGTTGGTTTAACTTCTAGAGAAGCATGTGGCAATTCTGTACGAAATGTAATGTGCAGTCCATTATCTGGTGTTTGCTGTGACGAGAAATTTGACTCAACTCCATATGCTCTTGCAACTGCAAAATTCTTTTTACGAAATCCTATGTCACAAAGTCTTCCGCGTAAATTCAAATTCAATTTTACCTGTTGTGAAAAACATGGAATGGTAAGAATGGTTGATGTTGGACTGGTTCCAGAAATTCAACAAATTGATGGCTGTGAACAAAAAGGATTCAAAATTTTCCTTGGTGGTGGATTAGGTAACAAATCATTTGTTGGTCATCAACTAGAAGATTTTACTCCTGAAGAAGATTTACTTTACACTTCTATTGCTGTAATAAAAATTTTTGATAGACTGGGAGATCGAAAAAACCTTGCAAGAAATAGGATGCGTTATCTTGTAAATGACATGGGCTGGGAAAAATTCCAAAATCTTGTGTTGAAGGAAAGAGCAATTGTTAGAGCTACACAATCTGTAATTACACGATTAAAAGTTGACACTACTCATAATCAAATTAAGAGACCTCTAAAAATTAGTGATGAAACTGGCGGTACTGCACCTGATGGTTATGCAAGATGGCTAAAAACAAATACCATTAAACAAAAACAATCTGACTATCGTTCAGTGTTTATTACCTTGGAAGCCGGTGATATTACTTCTAATCAGCTAAATGCTTTGGCTAATCTTATACGTGATTTCTCTTCAGAGGGAATGGCCAGATCTGGATTTGTTCAAAATTTTGCATTAAGATACGTTCACGAGGACGATTTAATTTCATTGTATTCATCACTTATTAAATTTGGATTGGCTAAATCAGGTGCATTAACCATGACTACTCCTGTAGGTTGTTCTGGCACTACTTCTTGTAATTTGGCATTAACTAATTCACATAGACTTGCAAAAGAAATTCAAAGAAAATTTCTTGAATTGAAATTAGATGAGGATGAGGATCTCACTGATTCTTCAATTAAGATAAGCGGATGTCCTAATTCTTGTGCTCAGCATGGAATTGCAACAATTGGTTTCTTTGGTGGTGGTGGTAGAGTTGGAAAAGATATGTATGCAAATTATCAAATGTCACTTGGTGGTCGTTTTGATGGTGAGACAATGTTGGGTCAAACATGTCTTCGTGTTCCTGCAAAAAGAGTAATTCCTGTTATTTTAAAAATAATTGAATTGTTTAAAGAAAATAAAAAATCTGACGACACGCTAAAATCTTGGATTCATAGAATTGTTAATGATAGTGAAGATTCTAAAATTAAGTCCATAAATGACATCAAAAAAGTTTTGGAGCCTCTTGTTATTCCTCCAACTAAAGACAATGATCCTGATTTTTATCTTGATTATGGTAGCGATACTAGTTATCACACAAAAACTGGTAAGGGTGAATGTGCTGCTTGACTCAATCTGTTAAAATCACTTCTGATATTGATTCTGTACGTTCTGAAATTCGAGATAATAGTATACGTGTAATTGATGTTAGACGTGAAGGTGATTATAAACAGGATCATATCCCTAATTCTGTAAATTTACCTTTAGCTACTCTGTTATCTGATGATAGTCCTGAAAATGTTTTGAAACTTGTAAATTCAATGGGCATTGATGATGAAACCCCTGTAGTTGTTTATGATGATACTTTTGGTGCATTGGCATCAAGAGTAGCTTGGACATTAGAATGGATTGGTCATTCCAATGTTACATTGCTTGAAACAACTTATAGTAATTGGAAATCTTTGGGATTAGAAAATGATTCAAAAATTCCTGAAATCTCTAGTAAGGATCATTCTATGAATTTACAATCTAATATTTTGGCAACTTCTGATTATTTGGAATCTGCAAAAACTAGAGATGATGTAATTTTGATTGATAATCGAGAGCGATTGAACTATCTTGAACAACATATTCCTGGTGCAATCAGTCTGCCTTATCGAACACTTGCTAGTAATGACAAAATTCTTCGTTCAAAGGAGGATATGAAGAGATTATTTGATAATCGTGGTATTTCTGGCAATTCTGAAATAATTACTTATTGTGGGAGTGTAGGAACTTTATCTGGTTTGGCGTACTATGCCCTTAAATCTGTCGGATTAACCAATTCAAAATTATATGTTCGCTCATTTAAAGAATGGAAAAATCTTCAAAAACCAACTATTAAACAAGAAGACGCAAATTATTGGGATTTATCTGCAGAATAATTTACGCAATTTCGTCTCTAAGTTTTTTTGTAATTGTAACTTCGATATTTTCTAAAACTTGTAACATCTTGTCTTTGTTATCAATAATGTAATCTTCCCCTCTGTCCTTCAATCTTATTTTCCATAATCTTATCTCTCTGTGTTCTTCAAAAAAGTTTTCAATCATCTGTTCTCCTGATTTTGATGGATCAATGAATTCTTCAAAAACTGAAATAGTTTTTTCCACATTCCCTTCTTCGATAGCTTCTTTTGCAGATTGTATAGCTTGACTCATTGCTTTCAAATTTTTAACTGGTTTTGGTAATTTCTTTTTAGTAATTCCAAACACCCCAATTTTCTCTTTACCAATTTTGTCTGCAATATTATCTGCAAGATCATAAATTGGAATTTTACTTAATCCATCACGCTTTTCGTTTTGAACAATTAACCCTTTTTCTAATAATTTTCTTAAAGACAATTCTGCGTCTGCTTTATCTAGAAATGTTGTCCAAACAATTGCACCAATAGTATGATATCCTTGTCTTACTGATTCCAAAACTACTACTTCTTGAATTCTTTTGAACCCTTCTTCAATTCTTACATTTGCAAAGTCTTTATCTCTAATTGATTTTCTTGCATTTTTTACATCAATTTCTATTGAATGTCTTAATGCTTGTAATGATTCTGGTACTTGATTTAACAACGACAAGAAACATGCTTTGTTATACCATGCCATACCGTATGTCTTATCCGATTCAATTGCTTTGTTAACTGCATCTAAAGCTTGAGCATATTTTTTTTGTTCATAATGAACTAATCCTTTTAAATTCCAAGCTTCTGGATTTGTTACATCTACTTCTAGAACTTTATCATATACTTTTAGTGCTTCATTGTGATCCTCTAAATGAAATCTTGCATATCCTAACTTCATTAAAACTTCCACATTATCTGGTTCGATTCGTAATGCTTGCTCGAATATTTCTACAGCATCCTCCAGTTTTTCATCTGCCATTAAATTGATGCCTTTTTTAAATAATTTCTTAATATTATAACTTGGGTCGACTAAACTATTTTCTTTAGAGACTATGTTTTCTGATTCCTCTTTTTTTAATATTTTTTCCACTTTTTTATTTTTTTTACTAAACAATTTGTATCACTTGTTCGTTTTTGGTTTTAATCTAGATAAATACCATCTTATCAAAAATCTCTAATTTTTTATATTTTATTACCATGAGCCGATCCAAATCCTGAAATACTTGAAATATTAAGAAACGAACGTGTCATCTCAGCCCAGAATAGAAATTCATGGTCAGGCACCATTTAAACAATCTGGTGTATACGAAGTCCAAATTTCTATTACTAACGTAAGACCATCTGATGATGAAATTCGTTTAAAACAATTTTCTTCGATGTGGCATGATAATTTTCATTTAAAGGTTAAAGATGGTATATTTTCTGAAATAATTGGTACTTCTAAAAATCCTCTCCCTTCATCAGTTGATGAACTTGATATAATTTGGATAGTTGTAACTGATTTATTTTCTTCATTGCATTCTGTTTTTGATGTCAAATTAAAAACATCTTCTTCTAAAACTTCAAGTTCTGCCAGTCAAAATTCGTCTTCTGATAATGATACATCTAAAAAACCTAAATCATCCACCTTATCTGTTTCTACTTCTTCTGACACAACTGGTAAAAGAGGTACAACTGGTGACAAAGGTACAACTGGTGACAAAGGTGCAACTGGTGACAAAGGTGACAAAGGTACAACTGGTGACAAAGGCCCATCTGGTGACAAAGGCCAATCTGGTGAAAAAGGTACAACTGGTGACAAAGGTACAACTGGTGATAAAGGTACAACTGGTGACAAAGGTGACAAAGGTGACAAAGGTGTTACTGGTACTCCTGGTGACAAAGGTGACAAAGGACAAACTGGTATAATTGGTGATAAGGGTTCTTCTGGATTAAAAGGTCCAACCGGTCCTTCTGGTGAAAAAGGTCCATCTGGTCCACCTGGTGACAAAGGAATCTCTGGAATAAGAGGTTCATCTGGTGACAAAGGTGACAAAGGTCCATCTGGTCCACCTGGAGACAAAGGATTAACTGGTCAAACTGGTCCACCTGGTGACAAAGGTCAAACGGGTCCTTCTGGAGTTCAAGGAGAAAAAGGAATTATGGGTCCTCCTGGACCACTTGGAGAAAAAGGAAGTAAGGGTCCTGAAGGTTTACATGGTGACAAAGGTCCACAAGGTCCACAAGGTCCTGTAGGTTCTAAAGGACTAACTGGAGTTCCTGGACAACAAGGTGACAAAGGTGACAAAGGAATAACTGGTCCTACTGGTGAACGTGGTCAAACTGGTCCTTCTGGTCCACCTGGTGAAAGAGGTCCACAAGGAACACAAGGAACACAAGGGGAACGTGGTCAAACTGGTACGTCTGGTCCACCTGGCGAAAAAGGTCCACAAGGAATTCAAGGTCCACAAGGTGAACGTGGTCAAACTGGACCTATAGGTTCTATTGGTCCGTCTGGTCCTGTTGGAGGACAAGGTCCAATTGGTCCTGCTGGTGCTAGAGGTCCTCCTGGTACCCCTGGTGAAAAAGGTCCATCTGGAGGAATGTCATCTGAACAAAAGGCACTTTTTAAAGAACTTTTAGAAATTTTAACAACTAAAGAAATCATTAGTACTGAAGAACAAATTAAACTTATGAGTTATTTGTATTAATCTTATTTTGTAAATATTATTTTGTAAATATTATTTTGTAAATATTATTTTGTAAATATTATTTTGTAAATATTATTTTGTAACTATTATTTTAATTTAGATAGTTTTCACTAAGCTTATTAGAAAAATGAGAACAATTCGTCGTCTATATGACGATTGTTAATTTGCAAACGAGATTATCGTCTTTTTGGAGCTGCTTTTCTTTTTGGAGCTGCTTTTCTTTTTGGAGCTGCTTTTCTTTTTGGAGCTGCTTTTCTTTTTGGAGCTGCTTTTCTTTTTGGAGCTGCTTTTCTTTTTGGAGCTGCTTTTTTAGTTGATCCACTTTTAGTTGCAGATTTTCTTTTTGTAGCCATGCTAAAATCGATATTTTCGTTGTTTTTCAGTGGTTAAACTAAAAAAATTTACACAAATTGATTACAATTATTGAAGTAAATTTATCATTAAAACAATTTTTTATCGTATTTTTCTTTCTCTATTTTTTAATCTTTTTTTGTTATTTTTTTGATCTACCGCTTATTTTTAAAATTTTTACGCACGCATTTGATTAATTTTGAGAGATTACTTCCTTTTATTTTTCAATTCAGTTAGAACTATTTTTTATTACTCACTCATGCTTTTTCTTTTAATTATTGTTAATACATCCTCATCTTGTACAATGTGGTTTAACCCCACTCTTTGTCCTCCGAATTTTACACTTTTCCCCCAAACTAATCCGTATCTGAATTCACTTTTTAATTTTCTATGTAGTTTATTACAAATATCCTCAATTGAATCTCCTTCTCTTGCGATAAATGGTTCTTTAAAATCTGTTTGGCCACCTTTAGGACGCATGTATATTCTTATGAATTTCAATTTTTGATAAATTTTTTCTTTTAATTCTTCAATATTGATATCTGCGTTTGCAGAAACTTCTATGACGTCTGATTTTATTTTCGTTTTTAATTCTTTTAGAAATTTTTTGTCTACTAGATCAATTTTATTTAAAATTGTCATTGCTTTTGAATAACTAATATTTCCTGCAATGTGGTCTGCTATTTGTTCTGATGTGATATCTTCTCTTACTACTACACGTGCACTAACTAATCCATAAAGATGTAATATGTCTTTCAAATGTTTTTCTGTAATTTTTGTGAGCTTTGTTTGTTGTGCAATTGCAATTCCGCCCATTGATGCTTTTTCAATTGTAATGTTTGGAGGTAATTGATTTAATCTAATTCCTATGTTTCCTAATTCATTAATTAGTACATCCTCATGATATGGTTGAAATACATCTAGTATCAGTAAAACTAAATCTGCTGTTCTTGCAACTGATAAAATTCTTTTACCTAATCCTTTTCCTGTTGATGCTCCTTTGATAATTCCTGGAAGATCTAGGACTTGAATTTTTGCTCCCCTATAATCCATCATTCCTGGTACAACTGTTAACGTGGTAAATTGAAATGCACCTATTGCGGAATTTGCACTTGTCATTTTATTTAGTAATGTTGATTTTCCGACACTTGGCAATCCTATCAAAACAATTGTAGCATCTCCTGTACGTCGAACATCAAAACCATCTTGTTTCATTCCTGATTTTTTGGTAATTTCTGCTTCTTGTTCTCTTTTTAATTTTGCAATTTTTGCCTTTAATAGCCCAACGTGGTGCTCAGTTGCTTTGTTGATCTGTGTCTTTGCCATCTCGTCTTGAATGGCTTTAATTTTTTCAGGAATTCCCAATGTTGTTCAATACTTTCATTATTCTTTTCAAATAAAACCGTAGCACTTTGCAATTTTTTGGTGTTTATCTTTACTTTGGTCTTTTTCTACTTTAATTTTAATGTCATATCTGATTTGTTAAATTTTTTAATAGTAAATTTGTGTTAATTTATGTGAAGAAATTTTTAATTTATTTTATTGGGGCAATTTTACTATCTCTTTATTTCCTTCTTACTGTTTTCATTCTACCTCCTGAATTTTTAATGACTGAACAATTAATTCCTCAACCTGTTTTTGAAATTATTCTGTCTGAAACTGATATCGTTTTGGGTGATTCATTTCGACTTGAAATTGTTTCAAAAAATATTGGTGATTATGCCGATATTCATATTGTTTCTGTTGGATTTCCAGATCTTATTGAAATTGATGATGTTGTAAAAATTGCTACTTACGATTTTTCTATATCTCCTTCTTACATTTCTGTTGGTGAGGAAATTGGTTCAAACTATAGCGGAGGTGTGGATACCATTTTTGCACAGTATCCTTCTATTGAAGCGATGAGTAGACCTCTAAAACCCAATGTTTTAACTCATTTTGATCTTGTAATAACCCCCAAAGAATCCGGTTTTTTTAATATCTATGTTAAATCAATTGGTATTCCTCATACAAGTGAACTTTCTCATTACCCTCATTCTGGAATTTTGGATCAACAAAATGAATATGTTCTAGTTCATTCGGTAACTGTTAATCCCTAATATTTTGTAAATTATAATTAATGATATGATCTTTTCTACCTCAAACTCATCAGAATCCTTTCTAAAAATTAGATCTGAAATTATTTTCTTAATTGGCAGTATCTTGACTAGTCTTGGAATTCTTTTAGTAACTGTTGGTGGAAGCTGGGATATTACAAATCATTTGCTTAGTAAACCTGAATCGTTTTTCTCTCCTCCTCATGCTTTAATGTATTCAGGAGTTGCTGTGTCTTTGCTTGGTGTGATTTTATCTTTTATTGGTTGGAGAAATTTGCAAAAATTTAAAAATTCTTATTTTTTATCATTTAAAATTCAATTAATTGGTATTGGATTACTTACTGGTGCTGGACCTTTAGATTTTATCTGGCATTCGTATTTTGGTTTAGATGGATTACTTAGTCCCCCTCATTTTACTTTGATAACTGGAATGTTTCTATGTAGTATTGGTGGGATGATTGGCATTTCCAGATATTTGAAATTTAATAATTCACAATATGTTTCACAATATTTGTTAATTTTAGCAGTAATTCCTATTTGGTTATCTGCATCTGGAATAATTTCCTCATTATCTTTACCTTTTTCTAGTACTGATTTTTTTGAATTTAATCCTGAACCAACTATTGCTTTCATCATTGCCTCTTTGGCGTATCCTTTTTTAATTTCATTTTCGATTACTTTGATTTTTAGACTATCAAATTATCAATTTGGATTAATCAGCATTTTGGGAGGTTTATTTTTGTTAATTTATAGCACAACTGCAATAATTCCTAATTTTGCAATGTCTGACACTGTTCAATTCTACGCTCTTAACTTAATTCCGTTTGTAATTGTTGATATTTTTCTTAAATTGAATCGTTCTAAACTCTCTATGTTTTTTGCTGGTGGGTTGGTTGGGTCTGTATTCTATATGGTGTATTATCCATATGTGATGTATACATATAATGAAATTTTATTGGGTAAATTAGTATCACCCAGTTTAATCTATTTTGTTTATTTTGAATTAATTCAAACTGTTTTAATTTATACTATGATTCCTGCAATTTTAATGGGCATTCTTGCTGTAGTACTTTCTTCTAAAATTTCTAAAAAGATTTTGATTAATTGATATCCATTTTTTTATTATGGTTTTGAAAGTATTCTTCAATTGCATTTATAGTGTATTCTTCTTTATGTTTATTCATTAGGGCAATAGTTATTTTTTCAATGTAATTATCTAATATCTTGATTCTATTATTTGCAACATTAGACGAAATTAATTCTATTTCCTTTTGATGTTTTAATCTTATTTTGACCATGGATGCCCTATCTATTTGTTCTAAAATATTCTCCATTAATTCAATTCCTTTAGATCTAAATCTTTTACCATCTGTCATCATTAAAGTAGGAATTTGTTTTAGACGATTCAATTCAATTTTTTGATTTGCCTCAAACTTATCCATCATTATTAGAAAATTAAATTCGTCTTGTAATTCGTTTTTTCTTTTATACATTATTTTATTTTTATTTGGATTGGTTTGAAGATAATCTATTTCAACTAATCTTTCACAAGCTTTCATTACTTCACTTTTGTCTCCTCCTACTTTTTTTGTAATATCACTAATGGAACGCCAATTTGGAGTGTTTTTCAAGATTAAATCGTCGTATTTAGTAGTCAATATTGATTTGATACACAAAACTGTTAGTTAAATCAGTTTACTGAATATTGCTTCTAAGAAAATGGTAAAGTAAATTTTATGCCTTTCTATTTATCCCCACTAAGATTAAGCTGTTTAGTAATGAAATTGGTGTAATTAATTATTATTTAGTAATAAAAATAGAATTTCATGAAAAAGAAAATTTTCGCAATTGATATTGATGGAACTATTACTGAAAATGGTGGAGGCAGAATTCATCTTGATGCCTTAGAGGCACTTCGAAGATTAACTAACATGGGTCATGATGTAATCTATGTAACTGGCAGATCTTCTGTTGAAGCGTATTTACTTTCAGTATTTGGTGGAACTAGAAAAATTGCCGTTGGTGAAAATGGTGGTTGTATTGCTTTTGATGCTAATGATCATATGTTATTGGGAAATATTGTCGAATGCAATAATGCATTTGAATTAATTAAAAATAATTTGGATGGGGTTAAAAAAAAACCTGTATTTCCTCGATTGACTGAAGTTGTTTTAGAGCGAACTTTTGATATGGCTGATGCAAGAAAAATTCTTTCTGAAAATAATTTTGATGTTAAACTATCTGACAGTCAATATGCAATTCATATTAATTCCAAGGGCATTGACAAAGGAACTGGTTTTACAGAATTAATGAAGAAATTCAATATTGTTGCTGATGATGTTATTGCCATTGGAGATAGTGCTACTGATATTCCGTTGTTTAAAGTTGCAAAAACTAGTATTGCTCTTGGTAATGCCTCTGATGCAGTACGTTCTGAGGCCACTATGACTGTATCTGGATGCAGTGGTGATGGAGTTCTTGAAGCACTAGACAAATTAGCCCCCAAATTATCTGAGATATAGTATGACATTTCAATCAATTATTGAAGAAATTGAAAATAATCTTAAATTAATATTAAATGATCTTTCAATTCCTGATTTTTCGTTTTCTGTGGAAGTCGCAAAACCTGGATTTGGTGATGTTAGTTCTAACATTGCATTTTTACTTGCAAAAGAAATGAAAAAAAATCCTAAAGAAATTACTCAAATTTTATCTGAAAAATATTCTACATGTGAAAGTGTATTAGTTTTAAAAACTGAAGCACATCCATCGGGTTATCTTAACTTTTTTGCTGATTGGACAAAATTAAGCCGGTTAATTTTATCTGAATCCTATCTTGATACCTATGGTGATGTTGATATTGGAAATAATTCAAACATTGTAGTTGAGCATACAAGTGTTAACCCTAACAAAGCATTACACATTGGCCATATTAGAAATATTGTAGTTGGTGATACTGTTTCTAGAATTTTAACTAAAGCTAATTACAATGTCAATGTTCTAAATTACATCGATGACTCTGGTTTACAAGTAGCAGATATTATTGTAGGATTCAAACATTTTGGATTTAATGAAGAACCTCCAAATGGAAAAAAGTTTGATCATTATTGTGGAGATGATGTGTATGTTAAAACTACTCAAAAGTACGAACATGATTCTTCTCTTGAAGAAATAAGAAAAAATACTTTAAAAGAACTTGAAAACGGTAATTCTGAAACTGCTAAATTTGGAGATATGATTACTAGAAAAGTTTTAGCAGGTCAATTACAAACATGTTGGAATCTCAATGTATCTTATGATTGCCTTAATTTTGAATCTCAAATAATTCGTTCAGGATTATGGTCTAAAATCTTTGAAAAACTCAAAGATATGGGTCTCATAGAGTTTGAAAATGAGGGCAAAAATGCGCAATGTTGGGTAATTCGTGGTGATGGCAAGGATGAAGATAAAGTAATTGTTAGAAGTAACGGAACTGCTACATACATTGCCAAGGACATCCCTTATGCCGCATGGAAATTAGGCTTGTTAGAAGACCCATTTTACTATCAAAAATATGATGCTCTTCAACCTAATTCTAAAACTCTCTGGCAAACTAGTTTGAATAATGAGAATGCCATTTCTCAAAATTTCACTGCTCCGAAAGTTGTCACTGTAATTGATTCGCGTCAAGAAAGATTACAAAAAATTATTACTATTATGATGGAAAAATTTAATTCTACTCCAAATAGTTATGTCCATCTTGGTTATGAATCTGTGACATTAAGTTCTGATACTGCAAAAACTCTAGGATTGGAAACTGATGGAAAGCAAACTCAGATGTCTGGTAGAAAAGGATTGTATGTGAGCGCTGACTCTGTATGTGAATTATTAAAACAAAAAATTGTTGAAGAAACTAAAAAACGCCATTCTGAAATAAGTGATTCAGAAATTGAAGAAATTGCCCAATCTGTATCTATTGGAACATTGAGATATGAAATGATTAAACAGGATTTAGATAAAATAATTATATTTGATTTAACAAAATCTCTAAGTTTGGAAGGTGACACTGCACCATACATTCAATATGCATATGCACGAGCATCAAGAATCTTAGAAAAATCTGGAATTAAACCAAATACTGATGTTGATTTCTCATTACTCAAAGAAAAATCCGAACTTGATTTAGTTAAGACAATTGGTCTTTTTAATTTACAAGTACGTGATGCTGCAAATAATTTTGCTCCTAAAGTAATTGCTAGATACTGCCATGATTTAGCCGTCTCCTTTAATTCATTTTATGAACATGTCAAAGTTCTAGATTCTGATAATAGTGCATTGAAATCATCACGTATTTGTTTAGTGCATTCTTTTAATTTAACTTTGGAGAAAGCCTTAGATTTACTTGGAATCTCTGCACCAAATAAAATGTAGTTTTTAGATTAATTTGTGCCTATTTTATCACTATTATGTTTTAATTTAACAATATTTTGAAAATTTAATAAATCCTCTTAACCTCATTCTTTTGTTAAAAAAATATGAGATTTATTTTAAGTATTACAATACTTGCTTTAGTAAGTATTGCAATTGGAACTTTTGGGTATGAATATTATAATCAATATATTCAAGAACGTGAACTAGAAACTTTGATTGTTACATGCATGGACCAATATGGTCATTATAGTGAAAAACTTGTAAATTGTTTAAATGATGAATCATTATCTGCTCCATAAATTTAATTTTTACCACCAGTAATTTTTCTTAATTATATTGATATACTTCAATGATTAATTTTGGTTTATGGTAATGAAATTAGATGATAAGAAAACATTACTCATTGGATTATCCCTTACCTTGGGCATTACTGTGTTTGGTGGATTTATCATAATGTCTTTTCTGATGCCACATTGCAAGGATGTAATGTGTTGATCATGTATTATTTTATTATTTCCCTTAAGTTACAATTGAGTCTATACAGTACATGAATTGTTTTATTTGTGGAAAAGAAAAACTAGATTTTGAAGTTTGGTCAAATAAATTGATAATTTGTATGACATATGATTCTGATTTTCAAAATAATGATATTATATCAAGTATGTCTAATGAATCTATAATTTGTCATCAATGTATTATTGTGATTCAAAATAAAGTAAAAGATAATTTGGATTCAAAAAAGTAATCTACTTTAACTAAACATTCTCTTGTTGTCAAATGTATGTCAGTGGTAACCGAAGTTACCACTGGAGAATTGTATATTTAGCAACTAAGTCACTTAACATATAATCTCAGGCGTGCAAACCTAATTCTTGATTTTACTAGTTTTAGAAATAGGTTGGTATTTGATAATTTTTTGATTTTTGTGCCTAAATTAGTGGTTAACTCTAGTAACCAGGGTATCTGAGAATAAAATTACTACTAGTTGTATGATTGTAGTAATTGAACATTAAATTAATAATTAATTTAATAGCAGAATGTTTAAAGTTGTTTGATAACTAGTTTTTTCATGATATTGTATTCCAAGTTTGCATTTAGTCTTATTGCTGTAACAGTATTAATTGTAGGGGGTTCAGGTATTGTGATTCAAGATTCATTTGCCGATTATGATAATGAACGTTGGTCTCCTCATATACATAATGAAATTAAAGTATCCATAAATTCAGAGAAACCAATTGTAATACGTGTTTCAGATAATGAGATTAGAAATATTCAAACAAATGTTGGTGATAAAATTGATGTTACTATAAGTTTAGGTGATGATAAGGATTTGTCAAATATTGTAGAATCTAAATTTATCACAAATTATGCAAAAAAACCTAGCGGCATAAACACGTATTTTGCAACAAATTATGATGACTATAATCAAGTAGGATTATCCATTTATGACTGGTATCAAAATAAAGAAGATCTCACATATAGTTATGAAGAAACAATTTCTTGGAATGCCCCTACTATAGAAACAAGACTATTTACTGAATCATTTCATGAATATGTTGGTCCTCATCTTTATTATGAAAAAGAATTACTAATTACATATTCTATGAATATGAATCAAGTAATGCCTCAAACTCAAGTTGGCTTAAAAATTGCTGATGTTGATTACAATCTAGCTGATTTTATTTTACCTTTTACAATTGAAGTATTGGAAAGTGAAAAAGTCACCGAAGAAGTAAGTGTAGAAAATTACTCACCAATTATTCAAAATAACGAATTAAAAATTACCATGAATTCTAATTCACAAACATATCAACATGGAAACAAAATTACAATAAATGGTCAAATTGAAAATTATGATTCAAACGCAATGATAAACACGGCTCTTATTTATGCAATAAAATCCCCTGAAAATAAAATAATCTCATCTGGAACACTAGGGCCAGCATCAAATGGATCCTTTTTACTAACAACGTTTGCTATGGATACACTATGGAAAACAGATGGAATCTATGTTTTTAATGTTAAATTTGGAACACTTGAAAATACCTTGAGCCTCTTTTATGATAATACTCAATATGAGATAGTATCAGAAGAGCTAACTGAAGAAATAATTGAAGAAATAATTAAAGAAGAACCAACTGAAGAAATAATTGAAGTAAACCCAACTGTAGAACCAATTGAAGAAATAATTGAAGAAATCATTGAAGAAAAACCAACTGAAGAAATAATTGAAGAAGAACCAAATTTAGAATCTACGAGTGAATCCAGTGTAGAATCTCAATTAATTCCAATATGTGGAACTGGAACTCAAGATGTAAATGGAATTTGTCAAGTGATTAGAACTGAAGAGAAAGGAGGTGGTTGTCTAATTGCAACAGCCACCTATGGAACAGAACTAGCACCACAAGTTCAACTACTTAGAGAAATTAGAGATAATTCATTATTGCAAACAGAATCAGGTTCTGCATTTATGGATACATTTAATGAGATTTACTATTCATTTAGCCCTACAATTGCAGACTGGGAAAGAGAGTCACCAGTCTTTAAAGAAGCAGTAAAAATTGCAATAACTCCATTGATCAGTTCATTATCTTTAATGGAAAATGCAAATTCAGAGTCTGAAGTTTTAGGAATTGGAATTTCATTAATTGCATTGAATCTTGGAATGTATGTTGGAATTCCAGCTGTTGTAATTATTGGAATTAGAGCAAAATTTTAAGGACACTTTATTTTTTTATATTAATTTTTCAATATTTTACTATATTACAATTTTAATTTTTAATTGTTCATTGATATCTTCAATTACTTTTTCTAGAATGTCCACATTTGATGTAAAAAATCCTCTGTAATCACTATCTCCAAGATCTTCAGCTACTAATCCAAATGGTCCTTTTTCACCTTTTGTAATCACAATCCACATTGGAGAAATATTTGTTCCATCACAACTAACTATTTCTGCAGATGCAGGAGGACGTTGATGTAAAAATTGATTATTGAAATTACCAATTATCCATGCCTTTGAAATTTTATCAAGAATTTCCGTGTATCTTTCTTCTACATACTTGTATCTTGCTTCAGTTTCAAAAGTTGCCAATAATGTAGTGTCATGCTCGACTGCATAATTTTCTATTAAAATGCTTAATCTGTAAAGTTCTTTTTTACCTGTTTGAAAATTTACATAATTTGCATTTCTATATTCATCAAGTGTCCATAATAAATTATGATTTGTAAGATCAGTATTTTTTATTTCTTTAAATGTTGGAAATTTATTCCATATGTCATCAATAAAACTCATAAAATGTTGTGTCATGCGTTGAGTATTTTTTATCAGTATATAATTCAGTAATAATTTATTTAAATAGTGCCAATTATTTTTTTTATTTTTGAGATTTAAAAATTATTTTTGTTTTTTCTGCTTCAATTTTATGAATTAACATTGGTTTTGGATATTCTAAATTTTTTGGAAATTCTTTCCATAAATTATGAATTATTTTTGATTCAGTTTTTTCTAATTCTGGAACCCATTTTTTAATATAATCACAATTCAAATCAAATCTTTCTTGTTGTCTCCATGGGTTAAAAATTCGAAAATATGGTACTGAATCACATCCTGTAGATGCAGCCCACTGCCAATTACCTGAATTGACTGCAGGATCATAATCGATTAGTTTTTGCCCAAAATATTTTTCTCCTAATCTCCAATCAATATGTAGATCCTTTGTTAGAAATGATGCTACGATCATTCTTACTCTATTATGCATGAATCCTGTTTTATTTAATTGCCTCATTCCTGCATCCACAATCGGAAATCCGGTTTTTCCTTCACACCATATTTTAAAAGATTCAGTAGATTTTGACCATGGAATTTTTTGGAATTTTTGTCTAAATGATGTTTTTTGAGTATGTGGGAAATGAAATAATATGTAGCTAAAAAATTCTCTCCAGTATATTTCTCCCATTATTGTATGATCTGAGCCTAAAACTTGTTTAATTTGGTCGTGAACTTCTCTAATTGAAATTGTTCCAAATTTGTTATGTGCTGAAAGCATTGTTGTTTGATTTAATCCTGGGAAATCTCTTGTTTTGTCATAATTTTTGAATTTGTCTAAGTTTTTTAAAATCTTCAAGCCTTCTTTACGCCCTCCTATGATCTCATGATTTTTTACTTTGCTTTTTTTAATTTTATCCTCTGAAATAATCTCTTTTGAATAATTTTTATTATTATTTTTAAATATTTTTCTAATTGGTATCTGTTTTGCTTTATTATAAAAAAATGAATAAATGGTATATGGTGAACCTTCATTTGTTTTTATTTCATTCGGATTATGAAGTAAAAAATCTAATGTACTGTGAAATTCTATTTTATTTTTTTTACAATTCTGGTATATTTGTTCGTCTCGTTTTCGTGAATAACTAGTAAAATCTGTATTTAGAAACACTGCATTTATGTTAATTTTTTTAATTATCCTATCTGTTATTTTTTCTGGGGTTCCTTCTAATATTTGCAATTTACTTCCTTTTTTAATTAATTCTGTATCTAATTCCGATAATGATTCGTTAAGAAAATTCCATCTAAATTCTGAATCTTTAAAATTTCTTATCAAATTTTCATCATAGATAAAACAAGGAATTACTTCTTCAGAATTTTGTAAAGACTGTATTAATCCTATATTATCTTCTAATCTTAAATCTCTACGAAAAATGAATAGTGATTTTTTAAACATTGGTTATTTTTATTTTTGATATTATTGGATATCGAATTTAGCTCCTAGTGTATTACCCATTACATTTAGAGCATATCTGCATACATTGGAATTAAGTGTAAAAAATCCTCTAAATTTTCCATCTTTGTATTCTTCAGCTATTAGACCAAATGGTCCATAGGGTCCTCTGGTAAATACTGACCAAACATTTGCCAAGTTTGTATTGCTACAACTTAGAAATTCTGAATTTGGCAGTATGACATCAGTTGGTATTACCTCGTCGTCAAAATCTGCAATTATCCATACTTTAGGCATATCTTTTACCATTTCTTGATATCTCTCTTTTACATATGAAAATTTTGCAATTTTTTCAAATGTTGCTAGTAATGGCTGTTTATTTTCTTGAGCATATTTTTCAATTATTTTACTTAGATGATACAGTGGTTTTCTCTCTGCATCAAAATTATGGTAACCTACTTCAATGAATTGTTCTAATTTCCATATTGGTAGAATTTCATTATCTAAATTATGCCACTCAGCTAATTGTGGAAATTCTTCCCATACTTGATGTACAAAATCCTCATATGGGTTTTTCATAGCATTTTTAATAATAAAATCAGATATAAATTAATTTTATTGATAATTCTAGTGCCAATTATTTCTCTCTCTAAACAATTGTTTTTATTCTAGAAATATTTAATTTACAATATGTCACGATATGAGAAACTTCTTCATATGTTGATGGATTATGATCAATCAATTTTATTCACAGCTATTAGTGACACCACTGGAAATATTTTATGGAATACAATTCGTGATGAGTCAAAAATTCAAGTACCTTTACCTGAAATTAAAAAAACTCTAGCTCGTGAATCTTCTGACTGGATACAACGCTGTAAAATTGAAGATTCTGATGATCTTGGTCGAGCAATGTATCATATCGCATCTTTTTCAAAAATTAAACAAGTCACTGTTCCATTAGATGCATTTCATTTACTAATGATATATGTTGATAATACTCCTCTCCAAAAGACAAAAACAAAAAGTTACGGTCGCTATGTCGAAATGGGTAAAATAATGTCTATTGTTGATTTTGTTAATACTTTTGAAGAATAATTATTTTACAAATAATTTGGCACTAGAATTTTAAATTTCGAATATTATATTAAGTAAAATTTCGCTGAACAGTTAATGGACAAATATGAACAACTTTTGAACATGATAATGGATTTTAATGAATCTGTAAGGTTTGCTGCTGTATCTGATGCAAGTGGTCAGTTACTTTGGAATAGTCAAAGAAATGGGGTTTCAAATATTGTTCCTATAGAAAAAACTAAAGCTACTATGTCTAGTTCTAGAAAAGAATGGGACACTTATGCTTCTGCTTCCAAATACACTGGTGATGGTATGTACTCAATTACGTCTTATGCAAAAATTAAAAGAATTACTATCCCACTTTATGACGGTAACATGCTTTTCATTAGTGTTGATAACAAACCTATGAAAAATGCAAAAAATACAAGTTACGGTCATCTTGTAGAAATGGGAGAAATTCTTTCAATTGTTGAATTTGTTGAATCTAAAAACTTTTGATTTTCTTAAAGTTAAGTGAATTAATTTTTTTCTGATGTGAAATTGATGGATAATTTTATCGCTAAATGTAGAAAATGTTCCTCAAAAGTTATTATTCCTGATCAAGGACCTTGTACTGATTTAGAATTTATGGATTATCTAATTTCATATGGAAAACAATGTAAATGTGGAAAAAATGATTGGGAATTATTATCCCAATAAAATCTTAAATTATTTTTTTTGTCTTTGTCGTGGATTTAATTCATAAAATCTTTGAATATTATCAATCCATTCTTTAGTCTCTGGCAATCGTGAACGTGCATGTGGTTTTTTTCCATTCTTTGATAGAATCTCGCTATGATCTTTATAGAATCCATCTATTTCATTAACTAATACATCTAGAAACTCTGATGCTTCTGTTGCTTCAACTCCTTTAGGTTCCCTGTGTTCCATAATTGATTTAGCTAATGTGTCCACTTTAGATATTTTTAATTTATATTCACTTAGTACCCTATATTCAAAAGAAATCATTTCATTTATTCATCATTTAATCCGTGTATGTATATTTTGGTAATAGGAAACATCGTTTTTAAACTCAAAAATACTTCTCAATAACTCATACTTGTATTTTTCAGTCATGTGATATTAAATAAAAAATTAGAATCTAATTCATAATTTTATTTCTAAACTATTGAATTTAAGCCAAGTTGAAAATATCATTTTTTATATTCTATCCGTACATGGATTTATCAATTGTTACATCTGATAAGTTATTTTTTGAAGAGAAATTACTAAAATTTGAACGTAATATTTTTTGAACATGTCCTGAAACTCTAGCTACATTGTCCCAAACATTATGAAATGAAACTCTGTCTAGATTCTGTTCATCAATATGTGAATATATTGCTAAACCTGCAATTATTTCTCCATCCTTAATCCATTGATGTCCGATATTACAAATTGTACAAATTTCACTAATCTCCATTACTGTTTTTGAAAATGATGGATTTTTACTACTAAATAATTTTGAATCCTCTGGAGGAAATCTCATATTGACATTAACATGCACTCTGTCTTCTCTATTGGTATTCTTACTTACTATTACGTTTGTTCCTACATGAAACTGCCAATCGATTAAATCACTTTTCTCTTTAATTTTTTCAGTTTGATCTTCATATTTTACATTGGTTATTTTAATAAATTCTTCAATTAATTTTTTCATTTCTAGTGATGATTTTGTCATAATTTGATTTTATTTAGTTAGTTATATTTTTGATTAAAGAAAAAAAAAGAATTAATGACTGTGTCCACAGCCACACGAGTCATGACCCTCGTTACCTTGTGATACTTTTCCTGCACATCTAGAACATTTGTCTGACCCCATAGGGGAAAAGAAACTAATTCCACATGATACACATTTCATATTTGCCATGATCCTACTAAAAAATTGCGATATTTATTAAATACTATTTAATTTTAAAAAAACACGTGTAGTATTTTATGAATTCTGGTTATTCACTTTTTTGAAAAACACGATACTCTCCAATGATTGAGTTACATTGATGACATGTATATTGCCCTCTTTCTATCAAAGTCAAACCATTGGCGACTACTTCGTTTGGTTTTTCTTCAATTTGTATTTGAGTTGGACCATTAAATTCTGAATTACATTGTTTACAAAAATGTTTAATCATTTTTGTGGTGTCTAGTTTTTCAAGTGATGCCAAAAAATGTTTATCCATATTTGGAACTAATTTTGATTTTTTTACTTGTTCCTCTGTTAGATTTGCATTGATCCAACCTCCTGAACCCGCTAATTGTGTTTCTGTCAATTTGATAATATTTTTTATCTGCCATTAATAAGTTAAAATGAAATTAATAGTGTCATTGAAATTAAATTTATGATGGTGATTTCTTCTGATTTATCATTACTTGATAATACCTCTGGTCGTGAATTTGAATTATTTATAATTGATTTGTTTGAAAAATTAGGTTATTCTTCAACTGTAACTAATCGTTCAAAAGATAATGGTTTTTCTATACTACTCAAACAGGGTGAATACATAATTGCAGTTCAAGCTAAACGTTCCGAATCTGAATTATCTTTTACATCGGTGCAAAGAGCTCTAGATTCATTAAAAAAATATACTGCCCAATTCGCTATAGTTGTAACAAATAATAAATTCCTATCTTCAGCAAAACAATTAGCAAAAATTAAGAGTGTTTCGTTAATTGATCGAAAAAAATTATTAGATTTAATTGAGTTATCTAATTTACCTGTAAATCATAAAAAAGATTTAATTTTTTTCTGTGAAAAAATTCGCAAAGATGTGATTAAACATGAAATGGATAAACAAACTTTGCAGTTTCTTGGGTTAGACGTTCCTAAAATTGATCATAGTCTATTAACTAAGGATGCATATGGACGACCTTATCCTCTCAATAATAAAAAAGAGAAATTAATTGATATTTTTAAAGAAATTCGTGGTGATGAGGAGATGCCTGTTCAAAAAGACATTTTATTGAATTTTATGGAAAAATTTCCCTTGATGTATGGTACTCGAAATGAATCTGAAATATTTTTGACTGATATGATAAAAGAATTAATGATTTTTAAATTAAGAGATGACCATTATAATTTAGTTTAATTCAATACGACTTTATGCTTTGTATTGATATTTTCACATTCTTGTAATGATTTTCATACTTGATCATTTTGTTTAATTAGATATTGCGATGTATCACTTATCTAATTATTTTTTTAATTATTTTTATTTTTACCTTTAATGACATTGATTTACGATTGTTGTCATGATACTTACCACAAAAGTTAATCAACTTAATTTATTCCAGATATGTTAGCATGAGTTTAGGAGGTAATTTGATATTTTTTGGATCAGTTATTTTAATTATTGATGTTTTATTATTTTCAGGGGTTTTCCCATCTAAGTCATTAAATGATCCTACTTTACATGAGCCATGGATTCTTCTTCCTATTATTGGAACCTTATCCTTTGTTGGATTACTTACTTTATTTTTAACAATTTTTGGTTCAATAATTCTTGTTAGTGGTATTATTATAATTAAAAGAAAAAAATAATTTTTTTTTAGAATTTATTACTAATATTTTGAAATACAATATACTCTTATTTTACTACTAATCTAGTCATTAATTATGTGTAACATTTCACTTTCTTGTGAACAAAGATTCTTATTTTAAATTTTTAGGAAAATCTTATGGCAATAATTAAAAACAAATCTCCTGTTTTATTTTTCTACAATAATTCTAAAAAATGGTTAATGAATATTTCAAAAAAAGAATCACTTCATACCCACATTGGTGTTCTAAAACATGCTGACGCTATAGGTAAAGAATATGGTTCTAGATTAATGACAAACAAAGACAAGTACGTCTACTTACTTGAACCAACAATGTATGATTACATAATGAAAATCCAACATGGTACTCAAATTGTTTATCCAAAGGATCTTGGTTACATTGCTGCACGTGCAGGAATTCAGGATGGTCAAAAAATACTTGAAATAGGAACTGGAAGTGGTTCGATGACTTCCTTTGTTGCAAGTATTGTGAAACCTCGTGGACATGTTTACACTTTTGATGTTGATGAAAATTTTATGAAAATTGCAGAAAAAAATATTCGTAGAGCTGGTGTTTCTAAATACGTCACTCAGCATAATTTGGATTTAAAAACTTCTAAAGAAATTCCTTTTACTGACATGGATGTTGCATTAATTGATCTTGGTGATCCTTGGATTGTAATTCCTAAAGTAAGACAGATGCTAAAGGGAAGCGGTTCAATTTTTGCAATATGTCCGACTATGAATCAATTAGAAAAATTAACCATGGCATTAGTTGAAAATGAATTTACTGACATTGAATCAACTGAACACATTATACGAAATATAGAGGCTAGAGAAGGAAAAACACGACATTCATTTCAGGGTATTGGACATACTACTTACCTATGTTTTGCAAGAAAAGCCTTTTTTGAAAAAACTACGGTAAAAACAATAACTGCCGATAAAACAACAACTGCCGCAAAAACCCGTAAAAAAAGCACAAAAAATTAGTTTAATTCAAATTTTATCTTGAAAACAATTTTTATTCATCTAATATCTACAATGCTGTATATTGGAAACTCAAATTCTTTCCCCTTCTATAGTTCAAAATTTTATACCTGCAAGAAAATCCACATCACGAAAAGGTGATAATGGAATTGTACTTGTAATTGGCGGAAGTTACATTTACCATGGTGCTCCTGTGTTCTCTTCACTTGCTGCACTTAGATGCGGTACTGATTTAGTTTATACGTGTGTTCCAAAAATTAATGTAACTCCAACTCGTTCACTTTCTCCAAATCTTATTGTAATTCCTCTAGTAGATCAAAAATTAACTCTTGGTGCTGTAAAGAAACTTGTTGGAGCATTACCTCGTAATTTACATTCTGCAACAATTGGAATGGGTCTTGCAATTCAAGAAAAAAATTCTTTACTTCATCTCGTTAAATCTTTGTTGGATAGAGATGTTAGATTATCTTTAGATGCCAGCGCATTAATTCCTGAAGTTTTACCTCTTTTGGCTAACAAAAATGTTGTAGTTACCCCTCACGCTGGAGAATTTAAGAGGTTATTTGGTGACGTTCCTTCTGATTCTAAAAATGAACGAATACAATTAGTAGAAAAACATGCTCTTGATAATTCAATAACAATTTTGTTAAAGGGCTCCATTGATATCATTTCAAATGGCAATACCACATATCTTTGTGAAAAAAATACTCCTGCCATGACTGTTGGTGGTACTGGTGACGTATTATCTGGATTAGTTGCTGGTATACTATCTAAAAATAGAAATAGTTTGGAATCTGCAGCAGCAGCCAGTTTTATTTGTGGTCTAGCTGGAAAAGAAGTTCAAGAAAAATTAGGATTGCATATTACTTCTATGGATTTGATTGATGCAATTCCAAATGTAATGAAACAATTTGATAAAATAATGTAATTGAAATGAATGCATTAAAACATGTAGATAATCATATGGATGTTCTGATAACTGATCTTCAAAAATTAATTCAACAACCAAGTGTATCTGCAAAAAATGAAGGTATTGAAGAATGTGCAAAATTAGTTAAATCCTTATTGGAATCTTCTGGTCTTAAATCTGAAATTTTAAGATTAAAAAAAGGTGTAGCTCCAATAGTATTTGCTGAAATTAAATCAAAATCCAATCCACACAAGACGTTAATGTTTTACAATCATTACGATGTTCAACCTGCAGAACCATTTGATTTATGGAATGATCCTCCGTTTAGTGGAATTAGAAAAGGAAATAAGATTTTTGGAAGGGGTTCAACTGATGATAAAGGTGAATTAATTACTCGAATTAAGGCAGTTGAGGCTTGTTTAGCAACAACTGGAGATGTTCCTTGTAACATAAAATTTCTAATTGAGGGCGAGGAGGAAACTGGCAGTACTCACATTGAAGAGTATTTGAAAAAATACAAAAAGAAATTTTCTAATGATGGTGTAATTTGGGAATTTGGTTATGTTGATGCAAAAAATAGACCCATCATTGGTCTTGGAATGAAAGGACTACTCTATGTTGAATTGTCTGTTAAGGAATCAATTAGAGATGCTCATTCAAGCTTGGCGGTGTTAATTAAAAATCCTGCGTGGAGATTGATTGAAGCTGTAAATACATTAAGAAATTCTGATGGTAAAATTCTCATTAAAGACTGGTACAAGGAGGTATCCCCACTATCTAAAAATGATTTAAAAATAATCCAAAAAGAACCTTTTGATGAAAATGTATTCAAGAAAGAATTTGGAATAAAGTCATTTGTTGGTAACAAGAGAGGATTGAATGCAAAAAAAGCTTTAGTCGGCGAAGCTACATGTAATATTGCAGGTTTTGTTTCAGGATACACCGGAGATGGTGCAAAAACTGTTCTTCCAGGAAGTGCATTAGTAAAAATTGATTTTAGATTAATTCCTAATATGGATCCTAAAAAACAAGTTATTAGATTAAAAAATCACTTAAAATCTAAGGGATTCTCTGAGGTAAAAATTAAAATTTATCATGGAGAGGCTGCAGCTAGAACTAATTCGTCCAATCCTTTTGTATCACAAGTAAAAAGTGCAGCTGATCAGATTTTTGGAAATTCAATTTTGAATGTCTCAAATGCTGGAACTGGTCCTATGTATTCTTTTGTTGATATTTTGAAATCTCCTTGTGTCTCCATAGGAAGTACATACATGTTTTCAAGAATTCATTCTCCAAATGAGTTTGCAAGAATTGATTTGTTAAAAAAAACTACTAAGTGTATTTGTTTGATTATGGAAAATTTTGGAAAAAATTAATGAATGAATCTGGGAATCTTTTTAATTACTTGTGATAATGAAATTCTTCCTGGTCCTGCAACAATAATTACTAGTGCTACTGCAAGTAATATTAAATCCAATTCAATTCCTTTATCCCCTGTAATACTTTGAGCCCCTTTTACATGAAATATTGCCCCTACCATAATTATTGAAATCACTGATGCAGAAATTCTACTTAAAACCCCTATGATTAATAGAGTTCCTGAAATCACTTCTGCCAATGCAATGATTATGGCTAATTCACCTGGTATTCCCATTGATGATATCCAGCCAACAAATCCGTCATTGCCAAATTTACCATATCCGTGAATTATGAAAATTACGCCCATTGCTAATCTTAATCCAAGAAATACTATGTCGTTCAATATTTTTTCTTTAATTTCACTAGTGGTCAATGTACTCTATCTTTTTTTTAACTACTAAAAAGTTATTGCTATATTCTATTGATTCACTACATAATTTTGCAATATGGTAGATCCATTGTTTTTAAATTTTAGCCATGAATTAGATCTAAATTGTAGAAAGCCCTTTATTATGTGACAAAATTAATTGATATATGTCAATGTATATGCCTGGAGCAACTGCTGTTGGAATTACTTTTGATGGTGGTGTAGTTTTTGCTAGTGAAAAGAGAATTGCATTTGGTAATTTTCTTGTTAGCAAAACAACTAAGAAAACTTTCTCAATCACCGACAAAGTTGGTGCAACTTGTGCTGGTCTTGTCGCTGATATGCAAATTTTAACTTTACAAATTTCAGCTCTTGCTAAAATTCGAAAAATGGATCTAAAGCGAGATGTTCCTCCTAACACTGTTGCTAAAATGATGTCAAATATGATGTATGAAAGAAGATACTTCCCATTACTTACACAAGTAATTGTAGGTGGTGTTGTTGACAAGCCAATTATGTATACTCTTGATCCTTTAGGCTCTGTACTTCCTGATGAATATGCTGCAGTTGGTACTGGTGCTGAGATGGCATTAGGTGTTTTAGATCCTCAATTCAAACCAAACATGACTAAGGATGAAGCTATTAAATTGGCAAAACACGCAGTTCGTGCAGCAGCACTTAGAGATTCAGCAAGTGGTGATGGAATAGATATACTTGTAATTACTAAAGATGGCACAGAAGAATTTACTGAAAGTATAAAATAATTTTTTAATTAATCGTAAATCGTTTTACCTGTTTCCCAGAACTTATCTGAAATGTAATGCATGTTTTGTATGACTTCTCCTTTTTCCATAGTTTCTAATTCCTTACTTGAAACAATAGATTTCCCAACTGCTAAAAATTTATGATGTGTTTCTTCAACAATACAAACAACTTTTTCTTTTTCAAATTCTGAAAATTTTTTAATTCCTGGTCTCATTAAATTTGCACCTTTACACATGAATTTCACTGCGCCCATATCTACTTCAACACTAGGAAATTTTTTTAAAATCTCTGTTTCAGATAAGAATGGTAGATAATCATCATTTATTTTTAATATTTTTAATCCATCTCCTGTAATTATTTGAGCATCATTCAAAATTTGATGTACTTTAACATTTTTCATTTTAGGAAATTCTATCCCCCATTCTTCTGATATTTTTTTTAATAAGGTTGTTGTTTCACTTTTTGAAATTAAATTTGATTTCAATTTTTTGCAATCTCTTGTCTGATATCTAAAAGATCCCTTAGGATAGAACTAGCAGTTTCAGTTCCACCTGCACCTTTTCCAATTATTGTTTGAGTTCCAGAATGTTCAGATGTAAATGCAATTGAATTTAATGTTCCGTTTACTCCTAGTGGATTCTCCTTTGATATTTCTTTTGGACTTACCACTAGTTCCTTATCACATGAAGCAATTAATTTTAAAACTGAATTATTTTTTTCAGCTCTTTTAATGTCATCAATTGTAACTTTTCTTATTCCTGTACACTTTATGTCTGGCATTGTAACTTTCATTCCCATTATCCAATTTGCAAGAATAACTAATTTTGCAGCAGCATCTAATCCATCTAAATCTAATGCTTCATCAGCTTCTACATACCCTTTATTTTTTGCATCCTTTAGTGCATCATTAAATGATAAACCTAATGCCATATTTGATAAAATATAATTTGTTGTACCGTTTAGTATTCCTGCAAAAGATGTAATTTTTTCTCCATTTAAACTATTTTTTGCATAATCTAAGATTGGAGTTCCACCACCTACGGTGCCGCTAAATTTAAACATCACTTGATTATATGTTGCTAATTCAACTAATGATGGAAATGCTAATGCTAATGGACCTTTATTGACAGAAATTACATGCATCCCTTTTTTCATTGCAGTTGTTATGTGTGTCATTCCTGGTTCTGCATCTTTGTAATTACTTGGTGTAGTTTCAATTAAAACATCAGCTTCTATATTTTTTAATATCTCAATACCTGTCATTGTGTTATTCTTGTCTGAATAATTTTTTACCGTTCCATATTTTTCCTTAATTTGTATTAGATTATCTAATTTTAATCCTGATTGATCCACTGCACTACCTTTGCTATCAAACACAGCTAGCAATCTTGGCTTTAATCCGTATTTTGCATATAGCTCCTCTTCTCTTGATATAAATAATTTAACTAAACTTTGGGCAACCACTCCAAAACCACATAGTATGATTCTCATGATGTTTTGCCCTTTTTTATTATCTGCATTTGTTTTACTCTATTTCTCGTTCTTAATTGTGTTTAATTAAATATCTTTAGTGTACTTTCCGTTGTTAAACTCTTTATAAAATGAATAATTTACGCACAAAATTATATGAGTTTAGAATTAAAAAGAAGATTTAGTATGTTCAACTATTCTCTTTTCACTTGGTCTATGTTTTCCTGTAACGATATAATTTATTGCATCACTCATGAATACTGCATGATCCCCAATTCTTTCAAGATAACGTAATAGTAAGGATTCAGCTAGAGCGCATTTAGTATTGTTTGATTGTATTAGTTTCGGTAATCTTTCCTTGTATATTTTATCGATAAACGCTTCATCTTCCTGAATTTTTACAGCTTTTCTAACATCTAATTCTGCAAAAGAAAGAACAACTTCCTTTATCACATGTTTTACTTTTTTTGTAATTTCCACAAGTGATTCATTTGTACACTCAGAAATGTCTCCAAACAAATCTCTTACCTGAGTTATATCATAAGCATATCTTCCAAATCTTGAAAATGCATAAGATATCTCAGTTGAAGAACGAATCATTCTGAAATCATCTGCAACTGGTTGAAATTTTAACAACATATCAAATATTAAATCTTCAACTTCAAAATACTTGTTACGAATTGAATTAGATAATTCATAAACCTCGTCATTGGTATTTTTTCCTTCAATATACGAATCAATTGCTAATGAAACACATTTAATTGCCATTTCACCCATCTCGTTCATAGTTAGAGATAGTTTTTCAAGAGATGGATCAATTAGTCTTGTCATTATCCAAATTGCCCCTGTACATATTTTAAAGTCAGTTCATTTTTTGGATCAGTGAATAATTTTCTAGTTTCACTAAACTCGATTAAATCTCCAAGATACATAAATCCAGTATAATCTGAAACTCTAACAGCTTGTTGCATGTTATGAGTTACAATAATTATTGTGTATTCTTTTTTTAGTTCTGTAATTGTTTCTTCGATTTTTTGAGTTGCAATAGGATCAAGAGCAGATGCAGGCTCATCCATCAATAAAACTTCAGGTTGAATTGCCAAGGCTCTTGCTATGCAAAGTCTTTGTTGTTGACCACCAGATAATTCAATTGCAGATTTTTTCAAATTATTTTTCACTTCATCCCACAAATATGCCATCTTTAGTGAATCTTCTACAATTTCATCTAGAATTTTTTTATCTCTCACTCCGTTTAATTTCAAACCTGATACAACATTATCATAAATAGACATTGTTGGAAATGGATTAGGTTTTTGAAAAACCATTCCAACTTTTCGTCTATGATAAATTGGGTCTATGGATTTATCATAAAGATCAATACCGTCTATCATTACTTTACCTTCAACTTTAGCACTTTTTGTCATATCATGCATTCTATTAAGACATCTAAGAAAGGTTGTTTTCCCACAACCCGAAGGTCCTATTAAAGCAGTAACTGATTTTTCTGGAAATTTCATTGTAATATTTTGCACACCAATAACGTCCCCATAACGAATAGTTACATTTTCAGCAACCATCTTGAATTTTTTTCCAGCATCAAATGAATGAGAAGGAATGTCATAGTTATCGGATACAGTAGTTTTTTGTGGTGAGAAAGTCATTGTCATTTTTTATTTAATACTCCTTGTTTAATTAATTTACCAAGAACTCCGTTTATTGTTTTATTTGCAAAGTAGTATCTAACACTCAAATTAATTCCAAGAATAATTATGATTAAGACTAATGCAGACCCCCAACCTTGCAATTGTGCACTCTCATAAGGTAATTGAGACAATTTGTATATGTTTAGTGGTAATGCGTCCATCGGTACATCCATACTTCTGAAAAATTGACTGCTTCCAAGAATAGTCATTATCAAAGGAGCAGTTTCACCACCAATTCTTGAAACAGATAATAAAATTCCCGTAATCATTCCACTTTTTGCAGCTGTAATTACAATTCTAAATGTTATAACCCATTTTTTTAATCCCAAAGCAGTTCCTGCCTCACGATAAGTAATTGGAACCATTTTCAAAGATTCCTCAGTAGTTCTAGCAACAATAGGAAACATGATTAAAGATAACGCAAACGCACCTGCCCAGACAGAAAAATGACCAAGAACTAACACAATTACTAAAAATGCAAATATTCCAAGAACGATAGAAGGAAATTCCATAAACACATCATTGAAGAATCTGACGGATCTTGCCAATTTGTTATCACCATATTCAGACAAGTATATTCCAGACATTACCCCTATTGGAATACCAATTAAACTAGAGAGTCCAATTATTATTAAAGTACCTTGAATTGCAGGTCCTATTCCACCTTCACCAGAACCAACAGCACCAGGAACTGTTGTCAAAAACTCATAACTCATGGCAGATATTCCATTTTTGAAAACTTCTACTAGAATACTGCACAATGGAATAAGTGCAATAATCACACATGAAAAAACAACTATTCTAACTACTTTATCTACTAATAGGCGATTTTTTACATTTTGTTTGAAAAGAGTTCTATATTCTTGTCTTCGTTCGTTAGTAGTCAATTGTTAATTGCACCTTCCTTTATTTTCATCATTTTAGTTACTAGAAGATGTGCTACAACATTAATTGCAATTGCAATTAACAAAAGAACTAAAGCTACGCCAATTAATGCAGGAAGATGTAATGAAGCTGGTGAAGCTTCAACAAATTCATTTGCAATTATACTAGAAGTTGTTTGACTAGGTCCAAATAGCGATGAAGGAATTGCGGTAATGCCAGTTGCATTTCCAATTAACATTGTTACTGCCATAGTTTCACCTACTGCTCTACCAAGACCAAGAATGGATGCTCCGACCAATCCCGTTTTAGAATATGGAAATACTGCAATCTTAAACATTTCCCACTTTGTTGCACCCAACATATATGCAGCTTCTTTTTGTTGTTGAGGAACAGCTTTCATTATTTCACGAGATACTGCTGATACTGTTGGTATGATCATTATGGCTAAAATTACACTTGCAGTTAAAATATCCAGACCAAACGGTGTTCCTGAAAATAAAAATATGGAATCACCAAATAAATCATGTAATGGTTGTTCCACCCAATCCTTAAAGTAAAGTCGAAAAATTAACAGCCCCCATAAACCGTAGATTACGCTTGGTACAGCTGCTAAAAGTTCAACTAACATTCCTAATGGAGCTCCTATTTTTGAAGGCGCATCTGAGATGAACATTGCAATTCCAATGCTTAGTGGAACTCCTATTAACATTGCAATTGCCGCGACAACTAATGTGCCCAAGATATAGGGTAATGCACCAAAAGATTCACGACCATCAACGGGATTCCAATCTGTACCGATAATAAATGAAAACCCTTCCTTTTCCCATACCGGATATGATTCAGAAATTAATTGAAAGACTAACAATGCAATAATCATTAAAACAAACGTTCCTGCGATTGTAGCACCGATCTTGAATATTTTATCAGATAAACCACCCTGTTTGTGATAATTTATAGTATTTTTCTTCACACAATTGTATCTAGATTGAATATTATCTATAAAATGCTCATAAATTATATAGTGTATGGTATACATTTAGAACTATATAGATTATATTGTAAAGCAGTATATTTTTAAAAAATTAATTACGTGTAATAACAAACTATGTCTGAGATAAAACAAATTAGGAGATTACAGATAACTGGTGGATCTACATATATTGTATCTCTACCAAAAACATGGATTGATGAATTACATTTAAAAAAAAATTCAAACATAACACTGATAAAAAACCGTAATAATTCAATCACACTATTTCAAGAAGAGCAAAATAAAAAAAATAACGCTATAACAACAATTGGAAAAAATGATTCAATAGAATCAACAAGACGAAAAATAATAGCAATGTATCTTTCAGGATATAAAACAATGGAGATAAAAACAAAAGGGATTGAAATTCCAAGTACGCATAAAAGTGCAATTAGAGACTTGGTAAGATCTAAATTAATGGGTACTGAGATTGTTGAATCCAGTTCAGAAAAAATGACATTACAAGTTCTAACTCAACTTTCGCAATTACCATTTAGTGTTGCATTACAAAGAATGTACACAACTGCAAAAAATATGCATCAAGAATCTATTGAGGCATTAAATGAATTAGATTTAGAACATGCCGAAGAAATTATAAAAATAGATGATGAGGTAGATAGATTTAGTCTTTATTTACTAAGAAATTTAAATTTAGCTTTAGAAAATGTCCAAGTTTTGATAGATTCTGGACTTGAAAAACCATCTGATTGTCTTGGTTATAGAACAGCAGTAAAATGTGTAGAAAGAATTGCAGATCATGGAGTCCTTATTGCCAAAAAAATTAAATATTTAAAATCACCAATTGATAAAAAAATCCTAAAAGAAATACAAAATATCAGCATGGAATCTCTTATTGTTTTTGAAAATTCAATTACAGCACTTTTCAAAAGAGATTACCAGATGGCAGAAAATGTTGCAGCAAATGTAAGTGAAGTTATAGAAATAGAAAAAAAACTAATGGATTCACTCAAGTTTAATGAAGATACAGGCATAATAAAATTAATTTTAGAAGACATTAGAAGAACTGCAGAATATTCAAGAGATATATCTGAAATTGTAATAGATGAAACCGTACAAAATATTATTGAAGAATCCTAAAAAATTAAAAAATTTTTAAATGATTTTATTAAAAGAATTGGTTGAAGTTAATTAACATGCGATTAATGTTTTAGATATTTTTAAACATCTGTGGTATCTGATTCCTGTTTTCTTGTTACATTTGAAACATATTTTCTGTTCAACTATTTTACACTCTTTACATTTTAAAAAAATTTGAAGCCTGTCTCCACAATTTCTACATGATTTATCTGGCAACTAGATCATCTCATGTTTTTTCTTCCTATCATTGTTTAAGTCAGAATTGATTGTATTTAGATGGATAAGAATTTTAAAAATATAATTCACTATTTGTAATTCTTGTCGTGTGTTATCATTACTTGAGGAAGATTGTGATGTCATTACAAATGATATTGTAAAACATATCAAAAGATTGACCAATATGAAATCCATAATATATTATTTTTTTACTTACTATGTTATAGCTCTTCAGAATAGATTATCTATATAGCCTATATAGCTATTGTAATCTATGCACAATTATTGTATATAGAATTTCTAACAAAACAGTGCAATGAAAACAAAATCATTGTTACTGATTTTATTGACTGCATTTGGAGCGATCATAACTCCTCTTTATGTAGACGCAGCAACAGCACCTGATGCACCTGACCCAAATATGCAAATTGATTTGACAGGCGCAGGAGCAACGTTTCCATACCCTCTTATTGATAAATGGAGAGTTGAGTACAAACTACAACACGACAACGTAAACCTCAACTATCAATCAATTGGAAGTGGTGGTGGAGTTAAACAACACATCGAAAAGACTGTAAATTTTGCAGCATCTGATGCACCTTTAACAGAAGCAGAAAGAAAATTAGCCCCTGGAACACTCCATATACCTGAAACTATAGGTGGAGTTGCAGTAGTCTATAATCTTGCTGGAGAGCCAAACAAGGCACTAAAATTAAATGCCGATGTTCTCTCACAGATATTTTCTGGCAGCATCACAAAATGGAATGATTCAGCGATTAAAAAAATTAATCCTGGATATAAACTTCCAAAGACCGACATAGTCACAGTTCACAGATCAGATGGTTCTGGAACAACATACATCTTTACAGACTACCTCAGCACTGTTAGTTCAAGCTGGGAAGAACAAGTTGGTAAAGGTAAATCTGTTTCATGGCCAAATGGACTAGCTGGTAAAGGCAATGGAGGCGTTGCAGCAATTGTAAAATCTACACCAAATTCTATTGGATATGTTGAACTTGCTTATGCAAATCAAGCACGTATGCAGTATGCAGACATACAAAATGCTCAATATGGTGATTATATCAAACCAAGTTTAGCAAGCATTAAAGCTGCATCTGAAGGCGCTGCACCCAAATTGCCTAACGCAGAAGGAGACTGGAGTAAAGTATCAATAGTAAATGCCCCAGGTCCTAAATCATACCCAATTGCAAGTTTTTCATACTTGTTAGTGTATGGCGATTTAAAAGAAGTAACTCAAAACAAAGAACAAGCAAAAGCTGTAATTCATTTAATGAATTGGATGGTTACAGATGGCCAGCAATTCTCTTCAAAGTTGGATTACGTTCCACTTGATGCTAAAACAACATCAATTGCTCTGAACGGACTAAAACAAATAAAATACGATGGAGAAGTAATCTGGGGTGGTGCTGATAAAGCAACCGCTGATAAAGCATTAGAAGACAAGAAAGCAGCAGACAAGAAAGCAGCAGACAAGAAAGCAGCAGACAAGAAAGCAGCAGACAAGAAAGCAGCAGACAAGAAAGCAGCAGACAAGAAAGCAGCAGACAAGAAAGCAGCAGATGCATTAAAAGCCCAAAAATAAGTTCGAAAATCTAAATTCTTTTTTTTATTTTTTTTTACAATTTTCCTACATGTCTTTTTCATGTTTTAAGGAAATTGAATTGATACAATATCTTTGATTTGTAGGCTTTGGTCCGTCATCAAATACGTGTCCTAGATGTGAACCACATTTTTTACAATTAACTTCTGTGCGTACCATTCCATAATCTGTATCTGAAACATATTCTATGTTATCTTCTGATATTGGTTCCCAAAAACTTGGCCAACCTGAGCCTGAATCAAATTTTGAATTTGATGAGAAAAGTTCTTCACCGCAACATGTGCATTTGAAAGAACCTTTTAATTTACTATCATTGTATTTTCCTGAAAATGGTGGTTCCGTTCCATGATTAATACAAATTTCATACTCTTCTGGTGTTAACTGCTTTTTCCATTCTTTTGGATCTTTCATAAATTTATCAACCATACCCTACTTCAAATTAATTGCTATTAGAATATTGTTCTATTTTTTCATGTTTTTTCTTTTTTCTTCTGTTCTTTTTTCAGATTCAAATCTTTCTAAATCATATTCTTTTAAATCTACAAATTTTATAATTTTACTTAAGTTTGGGTGTACTTTGTTAATCTGTTTAAACATCTCTTGTGCAACTTGTCTATAATCAATATGTCCTTGGGGTATTGTTCTTAATTCAATTAAATGACATGCTTCTCTTAAATTTAATTTCATAAAATATGGATAATTATATGCAAAATTTACAATATATTGACTCTGTTCTGGAAATCTCTTTCTAATTTTTTCAAAAGTTGTTTTTGAATTATCCATACATTCTTTGAATTCTTTTTCTAACCCTACAATTTTAATTTCCTTTGGTTGGACATATCCATGATCAGTTGTTAGTAATTGCCTTTCTAATGTGAGTGCTCTATGTCTGTGTAAATCTCTAAACATTCCAAAATTATTACAAAAATCAAATGTGTAATATGTATTTTCAAATGCACGAGATGGTCTATGTCTTCTATTAGTTCTAATATTTATAAATTCATTAACTATCTTAATTTTTCTTTGAGTAGATATTTTTTTAACTTGTTGCATTATGTTTTGATATGAAGTACTGGGTGATTGTTCATACATAATAGATGTAATGATTGTTTCAAGTGCATTTTTTTCTGATTCATAATCTATTAATTTTGTAATTGTTCCTTTAACTGGATTTGATTTAATTTCTTTAATCGTAATTGATTTTGATTTATTTTTTACATTTTTGAGATAACTTTGAAATGCTTTTCCATATTTGTCATCTGCTCTTTTAACAAATGATTTGATTGTTGTTTCTAATTCATTCTTGATTTTTGAGGCTAGTTTTACCTCTTCATCTAATTCTGATGAGCCTAATATGGTCAAAAGATATTCAAATGCTCTTCCGTTTCCTGTAATTCCTACATTAGTTAAAGTTGAGGCTGGCAATAATCCTCGTAAAATATCTAATGCTTTTGCTTTAGTTGAACTTTTGTAAATCATATTTGCTGATTTAATGTCAATTTCATTTTTTAATTTATCAAATAATTTTTCTTTTGCATCTGTTGAATCTTTAAAACTATATTTTTCTATAGGATATTTTTCTCTAATATGATTCACCATTGGTTCAATATTTTTTGAATATGTGTCAAAAGAGAGATTACAACTATCTTCGTACATATTTGCAAATTTTGAATTCATAATTTTTTCATCTCTATAAAATCGATATTTTCCATTTTCTTTTTTATTCCATGTAACATATCTTGATGATTTTTCTAAATAGGATAATCCAATTCTTCTATCTTCTATTTTTTTCACTGCAATGTTTGATAACCCTTCAATTGCAATTTGTGCTTCTCCTAATTCAGCTACTGAATCATCACCATATTCTAGTAAGACTCTGTCGTAAAATTCCTCCCCCCTATTTTCATTTTTTAAAAATTCGTCTAGAAAAATTCTTCTCATACTTTTGTCTGTTCTGCTGTATCTTGACATGAGTGCTCCTCGATCTACTTGTCTTGGAGTTATGATTGCAAATACATTATCTTCAGTATTTGAAAAATGTCCTGATAGAGTCTTTTTTTCTTCATTTGAAAATTCAGACAATATGGATAAATAATTTCACAAATATAATACTCTATTTCTTTTTTCCAATCTGAATTAGATCTGGACCTTTATCTTTATTTTTATCATTTCCTTTTGATTGCCATCTTAACAATACTTCCTTAAATCCTGCAGCATCAGCTTCATTCTCTGTATACATCAATGTTGTAACCCAAAATCCTCCTTTGGCAGTTTTGCCCCCAATTGAATTCATCCAAAAATCATTTGGCAACACTTCCATTGTTTTATTGTCTGGCTCTTTTGCCGTAGCATCCCATCTACTTGCAACAAAACTTAGAATTTGATTTAATTCCTCTTTTTTAATCATATCTTCAATAAAAAAACTCTAGATTTTAAAATTACTCTTGTGACTGTGATTAAAACTTGGTGAATTTAATCTTACTAAAACTAAAAATATTTCTTACACTTTGTTGGTTATACAAATCTCATTAGTCAATGCCATGACAAACGACAATATCGAAATAATCGGTAAAAACGTCAAAGACATGTACGGAACATTCATGGGTAAAGTCGTGGGAACAGTCACTGATATTGACGGTAGTATTCAATCCGTTGGTATAGATTGCGGTACTCAAGGATTACAGCAAATCCAATATGAGCAACTTGTAGTTCAAGGTGAAACTGTCATCTTCATTCCAAAATGGAGACTCGACTCTCAAAGACTCATTCGTCAAAAACAACTAACTTTACGTCGTCTAAAGGCATTGATGGATATTGTTTCAGAAAATGATAGTATGAAAGAAGACGCAGAAATCATTCATGAAAAATACCATTCTAAACTTGCATCTTTAGATGAAATGGAATCTGAAATCAAATCTAAACTTGTTGGAAGATTAATTGAGTTAGATGCACAAATGAGATCTGCAAAAATGTTATGGTTTGATGCCAAAGTACAATTCAAAAGTAGTGAAATCTCTGAAGCAACATTTGAAACTGTGAAATCATGCACAACTGAAGTAATTGAGCATGTAACACACGAACAATCTGAAATTTCAAATGTACAAAAGAGAATTGCTGATCTTGAATTGGAAGAGCAAAAGATAACTACACCTGCAGAAGTAATTCAAGAATCTCCCGTTTCATATCTGGATACAACACAACAACAACAAGTTGTTCAAACAATACTTCCAGAAGTACCAACCAAATCATCTGTGATACATACAGGATCAATTGAAACATATGGTGCCCCTATACCAGAATTTCGATCAGAAACTGAAGTGATATGCGCATTTCCAGAACCACCCCAACAGGTGACATCAAAAACATCTACTCACCACGATGATGACTGGCTTGCACGAATGGAAGCACAATAATTTTTTCACTTTATTTTTTAAGATTTAGAAGGATCTAATTCTATACACTTTTTGATGTCTGAAAAATATGAAATTGGACTAGGCAATAATAATACAAGTTTACGGAAAAAAGCAAACTCTGATTTTGTAACTTTTTGGGATGAACAGGCTCATAATTTATCTTGGTTTTCACCTTGGAATCGTACTCTTGATTGGAATCCTCCTTTTGCTAAATGGTTTGTTGGGGGTAAAATCAACGCATCATACAATGCTCTTGATATTCATCAAAATATGAAATCTGAAAAACCTGCAATTTTGTGGGAGGGCGAAAATGGTGATTCAAGAACATATACCTATGGGGAATTATTTCTTGAAGTTCAAAAATTTGCTAATGTTCTAAAATCTCTTGGTGTAAAAATAGGTGATAGAGTTACCATCTATCTTCCTATGGTTCCTGAATTACCTATTGCAATGTTAGCATGTGCAAGAATTGGTGCTATTCATAGTGTTATATTTTCAGGATTTAGTGCTGCATCAATTAAAGATAGAATTGAAGATTCAAAATCTAAAATTGTAATAACTGCTGATGGTGGGTATAGAAAAGGAAAAATTGTTAAACTTAAAGAAGTAATTGATGATGCAATTAAAGATTTTGAATTTGTGGAACATGTTGTTGTCTTAGAAAGAACAAAAAATAAAATTTCTCTTTCTTCTAAGGATAAACTATGGAAGAATTTAATGAAAAATATTTCTAATTCATGTGATGCTGAAAAATTATTTAGTGATCATCCTCTTTACATTTTATACACTTCTGGAACCACTGGAAAACCTAAAGGTGTTTTACATGGGACTGGTGGATATTTGACACATCTTTACTCTACTTTCAAATGGGCATTTGATATTAAAGATTCAGATGTATTTTTTTGTACAGCTGATATTGGTTGGATAACTGGACACAGCTATGTAGTTTATGCTCCATTACTTCATGGTGCAACTCAAATAATGTATGAAGGTGCACCTGACTTTCCTGACATGTCTAGGATGTGGGATATTTTACAAAAATATCATGTTACTATTTTCTATACTACGCCAACTGCACTTCGAATGTTTATGAAATTTGGTGACAATATTCCAAATTCATTTGATCTTTCATCTTTAAGATTACTTGGAACTGTTGGAGAGCCAATTAATCCTGAAGTTTGGAAATGGTATTACACGGTTATTGGAAAAAAGAAATGTCCAATAATTGATACTTGGTGGCAAACCGAAACTGGTGGCATGATGATTTCATCTTTACCTGGACTTGAAACGATTCCACTAAAGCCTGGTTCTGGTACTTTACCTATCCCTGGCACTGATATTACGATAGTTGATGAATTTGGAAATGAAGTTCCGCCAAATACTAAGGGTTACTTGTTGATAAAAAATCCATGGCCAGGAATGCTTTTGACTTTATGGGGAGATGACGAGAAATACAAAACTGTCTATTGGTCAAAATTTGCAAATTCTTACTATCCTGGTGACTATGCTTTAAAGGATAATGATGGGTATTTCTGGTTACTTGGACGTGCTGATGATATTTTAAAGATTGCAGGTCATAGAATTGGAACTGCTGAACTTGAGAGTTGTATTGTTTCTGATGAAAATGTTGCAGAATCTGCAGTTTGTGGAATTCCTGATGAAATTAAAGGCGAAGTAATTATTGCATTTGTTGTTTTAAAAAATGGAATTACTATTGATAAAAATATTTTAGAAAAAAATCTTTATCTTAAAATTAGAAATGATATTGGGGCAATTGCATCCCCTAAACAAATCTATTTTGTTTCAAAACTTCCAAAAACAAGAAGCGGAAAAATTATGCGACGATTGCTAAAATGCATTGCTAATAATGAAATAATTGGAGACACTAGTACATTAGACGATGTTTCCTCCATATATGAAATTCAAAAAATTGTAAATAGTATTTCTAAATAATTATTTTATTTTTTTTAAATTTATTTCTGATAACATTTTAAACATTTGTTTTAATCCGTCATATTCTGATTTTGATTCTTTATTTAGTTGGTCATATTCTTTTTCTTTTATTTCATCTAATCTCTGATTTGATTCTTTAAAGAATTCCTCATATTTTTTGATATTGTCATCATTCATTTCTGTTAGATTAAAAATTACTGTATTACTTCCAATCAAATTATTATTTTCATCATATAGACTAGTAGCCTGTAATAATCCCTCAAAAATTGATTTATCTTGTTTAACAAAAATAATTTTTCTATCTGTAACTTTTCCTGTCTCAAACCAAATTTTTAAAGAATCATTCATTGACTCCCATGAATCTTTTGGAACATGTTCAAATATTGATTTTCCTAAAATTTCTGATTTTACGTATCCTAGATTTGAAGCATATGTTGAATTACAATCTAAAATAATCCCAATTGAATTAATTCTTCTCCACATAATTGGTGCATCCTTTAGTGTTTTTCTTGCTTCAGTTTGAGTCATTTTTTTAAATTTGGTTTTAGTACTTATTAAATTAAAATCTTCTTAAAACCATTGATCTAAATTTTGGCTTTTTTTCTCTAAAGATTTCTTTAGTCTGTTTAATGTTGATTGAATTCGCTCCTCTGAAAAACTTCTTTCTTTTACTAGATAGTTTAGGATTCCATCATAATCTACTTCATTAAATACAATCTCATCTACATCTGCAACCTCTGGATTTAGAAATATTTCTCTTATTTCTTGAAATTTTATTTCTTTTAATTGATCTTGAATCTGTGGAATATCTTCTAGTCTAGAGTGCTGTTTGATTAGTTTCATTGCTGTCTTTGGACCTATTCTTTCAAATCCATTAGGATTAAAATCAGTACCAATTAAAATTCCTACGTCGATTAATTCTTCTCGTGTCATTTTTAATGAATCTAAAGTTTTTTGAGTTTCAATAATTTCTGGAAGTACCTCGATGTATGTATTTCTGTTTGGAATTTTTCTTCTACCACTATTTGTAAAATTTCTTACAAGTTTTTTTGCACCACACAAAATTGAATCATAGTCTTGACTAGCTGATGCATAAGCTTGTCCTGTGTTTGTTAGATGTGCAGCTGTTGCTTCTCCTTCTGATGGGGCTTCAATATATGGAATTCCAAAATATGTTAAAAATTGTTTTGATTCTTTAACCATTCCATCTTTCATGCTAGTTGTTTGTTGTGCAAATTTTCTTGCATCTTCCATATTTCCTTCCGCAATTGCTTTTTCATATTTTACAGTTGCATCTTTTTTAATTTGTTTTCTACGCTCGATTTCTGCTGTTTTTAGGGATGGTGGTTTTCCATCAAATACATAAACTGGTTTTATTCCTAATGATAAAAAATTTACATTTCTGTACAATAATCCGCTAAGGTGACTTGTGATTCTGCCTTCCCCATCTGTTAATTGTAATCCATCTGGACCTCTAATACTTGCTAGAAATTGATAAATTGCATTGTATGCATCAATTGCAATTATTTTATTTGAAAAAGCTTCTAGAGTTGTTTTTTCTCTTACTACCAAGTCTTTTAGATTTAATCCCATTTGATCAATTGAATATTTTATAGTATTTTGTCTTTATCTTTTATGGTCGATCTAATTTTTTATCCTTGATTTGATTGAATTAACTTAATATTCTTTTTTTATTCTTTATTTTGAAGATGATTGATATACCAGATAAGATAAAGGACAAAATTTTTGAATTAAAATTTAATTCTGATCAATCAGTTTTTAAAATCACTTCATATTTTCCCTTAACTGAATCAGAGCGTAACACCATCACATCATTATTTAATCTTCATGATTTCTCTGAATTTCATTCTATTTTTACTGATAATGTAACTGATGAAGAATGGAATAAAACTAAAAATCAAATTAAAAAGCGATTTCATAATGAACTTTTTGATATTGATTCAAAGCTCTAGTCACCCATTTGTTTTATTATGAAGATTATTTTAGATTCTTTGCCGGGATAGCCAAGTGGTAAGGCGGCTGTCTCGAAAACAGCTACGTGAAAGCGTGCAGGGGTTCGAGTCCCTTTCCCGGCGTATATCATTAAGTTTAAACTAACTTGTGACTGATATTTTTTATGACTAGTGCTACTCAATTAAAAATAGAAAAATCTGAACTTTCTACAAATGAATTAATAATTCATTTTAGAGAAAAATGTAAAATTTGTGGTCATCATAGAATCATGCATGATAATTCAGGAAAATGTGAAGGAGTAATGAATAAACCTTGTACCTCTGGTTGTGACCAATTTAATTCAGAATAATTTTACTAGATTTTAAAATGTTTAATTCTTTAATAAGACTGTGATTTTACATTATTCATGAGGGATTTTCATCCTGACAATGATTTAGTTTCTCCTAATGGTTATGTACCTCAAGACACACCTGATGACTTTGATCCTGGAATTCCAAATCAATTACTTGATTTTATTTTAAGAGCTGGACCTACTGAAGTAGTTGATACTGATTTATTTGCAGTAATGCAAAAGCGAAGATCAACAAGAAAATTTTCTGATAAACCTGTAGAAACTGTAAAAATTGATAAAATTATTGCAGCTGCTGATACTGCTCCAAGTGCTGGAAATTTTCAAGGTTTTGAAATATTTTACGTCAAAAGTCCTGAAAAGAAAAGATTATTGGTTGATGCATGTAATAATCAATCATATGTTGATGCACCTGTGGTGCTAGTTTTTTGTAAAAATCCTTCTAGAGTTAAATTTAATTTTCCTCCATACATTCTTAGAAAATTTGCAATTCAAGATGCAACTCTTGCGGCTGGCTATTCCCAACTTGCAGCACAAGCTTTAGGATTAAGCTCTATTTGGATTGGAATGTTTGATGAACAAAAAATAATGGATATTCTACAAACTGACTTGGTCCCATCATCTGTATTGTGTATTGGCTATCCTAAACAAACTAAATTTCCAAAATCTAGACGTAATCTCAAAGATCTTGTTCATGTAGTATGGTAATGTGCCTGAAATTCTCCATCTTTAAATAATAAACAATATTTTCGTATTTCGTGACTGATGCTTACGTTATGTTAAATTGTGAATTGGGTGCTGAAGAAGGATTAATTGAAAAACTAAAAGAAATCCCACAAGTGGTGGATGTTTTTGAAACAATTGGGACTCATGATATGATGGTAAAGATTCAAGGTGAAAATTTTGAAAAGATTCGTGAAGTAGTATCTAGGAATATTCAAACATTGGATAAAGTTCGTTCCACTTTAACTTTGATCAAAAAAGACTAATTAAAATTCCTAATTCAATAGGCTTAAGTTAAAAATTATTTTTAGTGTATTGTGGATATAACTTCTAAAAAATTACCTATAATTTTGATCATAGCACTTATTGGAATTTTATTATTACAATTTGTTACTAATGATAAATCTACTCAGTTAATTGATCCTGAAACTTGTGAATTATATGTTATAGATTCTAAAATTAATACTAAAACATATTTGGATGAATTTAACCAAAAATGTTTAGATTTTAAAAATCTGAACAAGTAATTTTTTAATCTTTAATTATGATTAATATCTAATATTATGTTATGGTTAGAGATGAAAATGAAATTAACAAACTCATTGATACAATGATTAAAAGTGGAGATGAATTAGTTGAAAATTTAAAGACTGTATTGCCTAATTCCTTATCTGAATCAATGATCATGTTTCATGAATCTAATGTTGTAAATTTAAAAAAAATTAAAAAACTACTAAACGGTTAATTTATTTTAATTGAGTAAATTCATACTATGATTTTTTTAATTATGAATTGATTTTTTTGTTTTAATTAGAACTATAATCATATCTATGAAAGTGAATAAAATAGTTCTGATGCTCATTTAAGACCATAAAATAGCTTTTTGCTATTACGAAGTGATTTTTTGTTATTAAAGTAATATTTTGAATACACTTTATATAATTAAAATAATTTTTATTAAAAATGAAATGTGACTATTGTGAAAAAGTTTTTGATGATGATGATAATTTAGTTTTAAATTATTTTGATCATATTCAAAGATATCACTATGATGTTCTTAGTGATAATGAAAAAATTATGCATGATATTAGAAAAAAAATGATTAAATCAAAAACAGATTACCAAGTTGATAAAAACATCAAGGGTGATTCAGATTTAATTTTTAATGCCAAAAATTCTGACACATAGAATATTACTATTGCTTACCTGGACCAACTGCGTCTTCTGGTTTTATTTTACTATCCCAGTCACCTTTAACTCCCTTTATCAATGAAATAATTCCAGATATGATGAATCCTAAAACTAATCCAAAAAATAATACTTGATCCATTATTTTAAAAGAACAATTGATTTTTGCAGGTGGTTTGTCCTCATAGTATTCATAACATGTTCCAAATTCATTTGATTCTATTGTTGCAGCTTGGTACTCATGACCAAATGCACCTAAAATAATAACACCTACAAAAATTAATGCAACTCCTAAAATGATGAACCGCATATCGCTCATAATTTTTTTAGTGATTCACAGTATTTACATTTTGACCTAAAATGTAACTAGTGTTATTTTTCTAGTAATATTTTTAAATTTTCTAATGATGCCTGATAAAAACAACCCATGAATACTAAAAATTCATGAAATTGCTTTTCAGACATTTTTTCACTGTTAAGATATGATTTCCATGTTAGTTGTGTAGTTGTTTTTGTTTTACTCTTAATAGAAATTGTGGCAACATATGCTCTTAATGGCAATCCTACTGTTGCAACATATGTAAAATATTTCCCATTTTCCCATGCTACAATATGTTCTTCAATTTTATTTCCGTCTTCAAATGTGATTAGTCTAATTGATCCAACCCCCTTTTTCTTTTTAGAGAGATACTCTGTTTTTGTTACATCTACTAACCATGAAGGCAAACCTACTATATTGCTAATTTTTCTCCAAACTTTGTCTTTTGATGCATTGATTTTGATTATTTTCTTTACAGTTCCTGTCTGAAATGATTTTTGTAACTTTCTTACCATGAATATGTGCGCTTATCATTAAATTTTAAGATTTAGTTAAAGAATCATTTTTAATCCCATTATGATAAAACTAACAAATGGTATTTGGATGGGGTAAAAAACCAGTTGAATCATCAATAGAGTCATCTCAAGAGCGTAAATCCACTAATCAAAATATTTCACTAGATGATGTTCCTAAAATAATATCGGATCTTAGTCAATTAAGAGAATCCCAAACACTTTTTGAAATAAAAAATTTAAGAAATAATACTGCTACTCTTATTGATGATTTAATAAAAATTGGTATTGTTCTTGAGAAAGACAATTTGAATATTGATGATATTGATAAGCATTTAGCTATAATTGTAGTTAGAGGTAAACAACAAGTAATTGATATCTTAAAAAAAGATGTCAAAAGTCTAATGCAAGTTTCAACTATAGATGATGCAACAAAATTAGATTATTTTTTAACTCAACTTCTTAAAAAACTCGGTGATGTTTTAGGAAGACAAACTAGAGTAATTCATATTTTTGCAAAAAAATATGCAATTCAACTAACTAATAATCTTAAAATTATTAATGAAAATTCTGAAAATATCTCAAAACTTCTAAAACATTATGCGTCTACGCAATCTACTTTTAATGAAATTAGTGAATTGTTAAAAAAAATTAAATCTCTTCATTTAGAATTAAATGATAAAACAAAAAGAAACATTGACATATTAAATAATTTAAAATTATTTGAAAATAAGAAACTTATTTTAGAAAATTCTCTTGTTGAAATTCATTCTTCAGAAAGTTATAAGAAATTTATTGATTTACAAAATAAATTTAATGACTTTACTGTTCAGAAATCTCATATAAAATCTGAAATTGATGCTCAATTCACAAAAATTTCTCGTCCTCTTGGTAGGTATGCATATGGATCCTCATTGGATAAGGAACAAAGTACTGTTTTATCCACTTTAGTTGATGACCCATTTGATGCACTTGTCCCTGAAAACACTAATACCATTATAATCATTTTAGAAAATATTCGAAAAGGAATTTCTTCTGGCTCTATATCTGTCAAAGATACTGAAAAAACTTTACTACAATTATCTGAAACTAAAGAATTACTAGATGAGTTTATCAAAAAAGTATCAAATTATACAAATATTTTTAATTCTATGAAAATTGAATTAACTAATTTAAAACCTCAAAATCTGACATCTCTTGAAAATGATCTTTTAAAAAATATTGATGCTGAAAATGATTCTCATCTAAAATCTAAAGAAATTTTATCTCGAATTGATGAAATAAATTCCAACATTCCTGAAATTATATCTAAAATTGAAGGTAAATTAAGAATATTTTCTAATTCTCAATATATTATATCCAGATCTTAAAACTAATTTACTAAGTAATTGAAGTCTTTTTGTGTTTTTTAAAAATAAAAAAATTGAACGTAAAGTGTTATTGGAAAAATCAGTACTAGATAGTATTATTACATATTGTAAAATTAAGCATCCCAATGAATGCATTTTGATATTAAAAGGAAAATCAAGAAATGGCGAAATAAAAATTGATGGACTAGCAATTCCTCCATTTGATTTTACAGGACCAACATTTGCTGGATTTCCTCATTCTTTTTTGCCTTTTGATACTAGTTACATTGGAGTTGTACACTCTCATCCCTCTGGTTCAGCAGAACCTTCTGTAACTGATTTGAATAATTTTTTTGGATTGATTTCTCTAATAATTAAATTTCCTTACAATGATGACTCCATTTTTGCTTGGGATAGTAATGGCAATGTTATTCCACTTTCAATTAATTAATTACAAAAATATGTAATATGAAAATGGAAAAAACTAACAAAGCTTTATAACCTTTTTTAAATGACTGCTAGTAATTTGAATCCTCAACTTAAACGATATTATATTTTTTTAGCTGCTTCACTTGTATTTAGTATTGGATTACAAATTGTTCTAGGTTATCTTGGTGTTCCATGGTTTATCAGCATTGGATTGGTTATGGCAATCTTCATTTTGCTTCCAATGTATCTGAGAAAACGACAAATGGGCAACTATGGCGGAAACTCTAGTGGTTTAGGCGGCGGTTTCTTTGGAAGTAGTAGTCAAGGCGATAGTACCAATGTAAAGTATGTTTGTCTTGTTTGCAGAAATAAGCATAATGGTGGTACTTGCCCAAGATGTGGATCAAAAATGCAAAGAGCAGATTTCTAGATGAATAGTTTATCATTAGATGAGATTCGTAAAAAAGTTATTTTTCATAATTCTGTTGATGTTTGGATTGCAGCATGTTCTGAAAAAAATAAACCTTGGTCAAATCCTGAAGATTATAAAAAATTTATCTCACATCTTCTATCTCATAATTTAAATCTAAAAGCCTTCAACTTGTGTGCTCATGAGGCAGGTGCAACTGAAGAGGAGAAAACTAAATTCACTGATATTTTATCAGATACTAAAAATGATCCTAATTCCTTAACATACACAATAAAATTAAATGATTCTGCTTTAGATATAATTCGAAATTATAGTTTCTAATTATCTTTTTAATTTTGGGTTTATTATTGAATCTAGGGCATTTCCAATAAATACAAACGCTAAACCTGTTATGGCAATCATAATTCCTGGAGGTACAATCCACCACCATAATCCTCTTGCAGTTGCACCAAATGTATTGGCATCATGTAAAATTTGTCCCCATGTTGGAAATGATGGGTCGCCTAATCCTAGAAAACTTAATCCTGCTTCAGTAGTGATTGCTGCTGGAACTGATATTGCCACACTTGCAAATGCATATGGTAGTAATTGTGGTAAAATATGTTTTAAAATCATTTTTGTATCTTTTTGACCCATCATTGTTGCAGCTTCCACATACCCGCGTGTCTTGATTTGTAATGACATACTTCTTGCTACTTTTGCAATACCTACCCATCCAAAAATCATTAAAAATCCAATCATTACAAATATGCTATTACTTATTGTTACTGAAAGAATAATTAGAAAAGGCAACACTGGTAATGCGTAGATGACATCATTAAATCTCATCAATGCTTCATCTGTTTTTTTACCCTTGAATCCAGCATACACCCCATAAATTAATCCCATAATCACTGATGCAATTGAGACAACAATTCCAATAAATAGTGCAAGTGGTGTTCCCCACAATAATCCAATAGCTAAGTCTCTACGTAATTCATCTGTGCCCATTATTCCAAATACTTTGCCTCCTATGATTAAATTTGATTCGGTAATTTCGCTTTTTTCGTTAATTTCATACAAATTAATTAAAAATACATAATTTCCTTTTAGAGGTTCATTCACTTTAATTTTTGAAAAAATAATATTTTCTGCCGATAATTTATCTATTTTAAATTCAAATTCATTCTCTTGTAAACTTAATTCTTTTTTTATCATGGCATCAGTTGAAAATATTTTATCTTCGTGAGTAGTAATTGTACTTGAATATGGAAGAGATGTTGCAAGTAATTTTAATTTAATTCCATCTGGTCGAATAACTGACATTTCTAGTAATGGTGAATTAACATATTCTGATGAATATGAATAAATAAAATCATTTGGAAATTGATCATATCCAAAATTAAAACTGAATTGATGTGATGACAAATTAATCTCATCATTTGAAGAATTTTGAATATTTGGTTCTGTTAAGATTTTATGTTCTGGGATCTTTTCAAATAAGAATAAATTTACCCAAATTGGCATTGCTGTTTTTGGATATGTTATCCAATTTCCGGGGTTATTCCATTCTTGAAACGTTTCTACAGGAATTATGATTATTGTAATTATTGATGTTACAATTAAAATCATAAGAATTGAAATTCCTACAATTCCCATCTTACTTTTAAAAAATTCTTTTTTAATGTCTTGAGGTGTAATAATGCTCATCTTGATTACTCCGTACTGGTCTTAATTCTTGGATCAAAATATCCATAAAGTAAATCTGAAATGAATATACTAACTAGGAAAAATACTGTAAGAATGTAAGTTGCACCAATAATTACTGGCAAATCCATAACTGTAATAGCCTCAAAATAGAGTCTACCCATACCTGGCCAATCAAATATGGCTTCTGTAATTATTGCTCCACCTAAAGAGCCTGATAAGCTTAGTGCTAAAATTGTAACAATTGGCGGTGCTGCATTTTTTAATGCATGAGTGTATGTAATTTTATTTTGTTTAATTCCAATTGCTTTTTTTGCTATTATGAAATCCTCTTGCATAATTCCAACCATAAAGTTTCTAACTAAATATGCCCAAGAACCAAATCCCATCATTACTATTGTAATTAATGGTAATGTCATGTGGTATAGTAACGCGCCCAAATATTCCGGATTTGATGCTGGAATATCTGGAGTTGCTCTTGCTGGAAATATTTGATATGTAAACGAAAATAAAAATATCATTAACATTCCAATCCACCAAACTGGAAAACTTGAACTAATAATTGCAAAACTAGATGTGAGTCTATCTAATGTGGAACCAATTTTACTTGCTGATAGTGCTCCTACAAAAATTCCTACTATTGAAATTAAAATTGTAGCTGTTGTAAATAATAAAATTGTTCTTGGGAGTTTCTCCAAAATAATTTCTTTTACATCTGATGATCCTAAATCACTTGTTAGAAAAGTCGCGTGTCCAAAATCCAATAAAATTATTTTATACATTGCTAATCCGATTCTTTGAGGCGAATACCACGGTTCATCCAATCCTAAGTTTTTTATCCGTTGTTGTGTTTGACTTTCAATAAATGCTTCAAATTCTTTAACTGATGAAAAACTTTCAACTATTGCTGAATTTTCAGTAATTTCAGATCTGACTTGAAACATTACTCCTTGTTTGAGAATTGTATCCATGTTTGAGCCAACAAGCATTATTGTGATTAGTAATGTGATTAGCAGTACCCCAAACATTGTGATTGCACGTTTGGCAATGTATTTTTTTAGACTCAATATTGGCTTTTGATAAAAATAGCTTATAATATTATTAGATTTTGGTTGTATTATGAGCAGTTCAAACACTATTAAAAAAGCAAAAAAATTGGTAGACTCTGGCTATGTGATAAAAATTGAGGCTGATTTATTTCAAATAAAGTCCTCCTCTGATCCAGAGAAATCTTATTTTGTTACTGGTGATACTTGTGAGTGTTTTGGATTTAAAAATTATTACAAATTTCATCATGGAAATGGACAAAAGGCTAACTGCTCACATTTAGAGGCAATTAGAATTTTTAAACAAGAAAATTCTGATTAATTTTTTAACTCTTTAGGATCTATTTTACCTACTATAGCTTTATTTTTTAAAACTATGATTGGACGTAAAATTAATCCAGGATACTTTATCATGAGCTTTATTATTTCAGAGTCTGTTTTTTTATTTTGATCTAATTTCATTTCTTTGTATGTCTTGTCTCTTTTTCTAAGTAATTCTACAGGTTTTTTTCCTGTCATTATAATTATTTTCTTTAATTCAATTTCTGTAAAAGGATCTTTGAAAAAATCTCTTGACTCCACATCTATTTTCATTCGTTCTATTTCTGTCAAAGTTTTTTTACATGTAATGCACGTTGATTTATGAAAAATTTTCAATAATCTGTTTTATTTATTTGCCTTAAAAACTCTTTAATTAAAGAAATATTCAAATTCAAGTATTTGTAACGGTTAACTATGATTTGTGCTGCATGTGAAAATCGAAAACATTTTGAGTGTATAGATTGCATTAATAATCACAGTACACTACTATGCACCTGTGATTGTCATGATGAAAATACTGCTCCACATGAAGTTGGTACTGCCCACTAATTTCTGAATTTTTGATCCATTTCGTGTGCTAATATTTCCAATTCCTCGGTGCTTCCTAATTTTCTATATGTTAATTTTTCAATTGTTTTGATGATGCTAATTGCTGCTCTATATTGGGGAATTTCTGGTTGATTTAATTCTCCATACATGCCAATTCCTTGAATTTTATGATTTTTGGCAAATCCAAGAATTAATCCATTAAATCCTGTAATTGCTGATTTTTGCGGCGTAATATCTAATTCCAATTTTTCCATCTGTTTTTTTAATTCCATTGATGTTGTAGTAATGTATGTTTTAGGGTTATTTTTTAAAATCCTATTTGTATGAAATCCGCCTAATGTGTAAATGAATTTTGCAGAATATTTTTCTGCCACATCAATTACATCCTTACAAAGTAAATTTAATTCATTATTGTCTTGTGGTTGGCCGTTACCTCCTCCAAATATAATTAAATCATCTGTGTATCTATATTCCCAACTTTCTTTTGGTAAATCTACATACCCACCATTATCTATCACATACGTTGGAAATGACACTTTAGCAGTTCTAAATGGTTTTGATTTTAGTGATTTATTTATGAAATTAATTACGATGCTTCCTACATTACCCATATCTTGCATAGCTGCAATCATGATTGGTTTTTGAACATTTGGCTCTTCATTTTGAATAAATTGCATAATAAATTTTATTTTATATTAATTTTAAACTTATGTTAAAATCTTTTTTTAAATACTTGTTTCATGCATTAAATTAAGAATAATTTTTACAAATCGTGCCTAACTGCATTTTTAATTTTCTCCAACACTATGGAAATATCTTATATTTTAACTCTTCTTGTTTTCTATTTTTTTTCTAACTGATCTAAACAAACCTGAAGATTCATAAGAGTAAAAAAAGTTACCAGCTACAAATTATGGAAACCTCTCTAGAAAATTTTGGTACATTGGAATATGTTCAGGACAAATATTCCAAACTTTGGTGTTGGAAAATTACTGGTAGTTTAGCAATAGATAAGATCTCTAGTTTAACTTCCAAAGCATGGTATGGTGAAAGTGAAAATGAGGTAATTATTGAGGACACGCATGAAAGTATAACTCAACTAAAATTATTGATGGATCGATTCCCTTTGGAAATTTTATCCAAAACTGTCTGGCAAAGAAAAATTGTAAAAACATATGCTCCTAAACCTAAATTACTTCCAATAAATCATAAATTGAAACGAGCAAAACCTGGTGAACAGTTTAGAGGTAAATTGATGAACTTTCAAAAAGAAGGCTTGGACTTTTTACTCAAATCTTCTGGAAATGCACTGCTTGCAGATGAAATGGGCCTTGGGAAGACGGTCCAAACTTTATCTTACGTATCTACTGAAAAACAAACTTTTCCTGTGCTTATTGTTGCACCACTAGTTACTTTAAATAATTGGGAGCGAGAAATTGAAAAATTTTTAAAAAAGAAAAGTAAAAATGGTAGAGTTATTGAAACTGAATCTCCAAGTGTTACTTTAATTAGAATTGGTAAATCTTCACAATTGCCTGAATCTGATATTTATTTAATAAATTATGAATTACTTCTCAAACGTTCTGTGGATTTAGAACAAGTTGGAATTCGTACTATTGTTTGCGATGAAGTTCATAATTTAAGATCTAAAACTACTCAAAAATATAAGGCTGTCAAAAAACTTGCAGCGTTACCTAGTGTTAAATATAGAATTGGACTTTCTGGAACGCCTATTTACAATCGTGGCTCTGAAATATGGCCTATTGTTGATATTTTAAAACCTGGGTTATTAGGTAGTTTTAAAGAATTTTGTGAATATTTTTGTTATGTAAATGAAAAGGGTAAGGCAATTGTTTTAGAAAATAAACGGGCTTCCCTTCGAAATGAATTACAAAAACATGTCATGCTTCGCAGAAAAAAATCTGATGTATTAAAAGAATTAAAAGATAAGGTCCGATACAAAGAGGTAATTGCAGCTGATACTGAATTTTATTTAGAAGAATTAGATAAAATTTGGAAAAAATTAGAGGTAGAACAAAAAGAGGCACAAACTGAATTCTCAAAATCTGCATCTTACCATAGAGCAATTCAAAGTGAGAGACAAGTTGCTGGAATTGCTAAACTACCTCATGTAATTAATTTTGTAAAAAATATTATGGAAATTGAAGAAAGTGTAGTTGTATTTTGTCATCATAAAGTAATTCATAAATTACTAAATGAAAGTCTTCAGGAGTTTACTCCAGTTTCAATTATTGGTGGACAATCTGATACTTTTAGGCAGGATCAGATTGATAAATTTCAGCGAGGGGAGTCAAAGTTAATGATTGCAGGTATTCGTGCTGGAAATGTTGGTATTAATTTGACTAGAGCAAAATATGTAATTTTTGCAGAACTTGATTGGAGTCCTGCTATTCATAGACAAGCAGAGGATAGACTTCATAGAATTGGGCAAAAAAATACCGTTTTTGCATACTATTTGATTGGAAATGGAACTTTAGATGATCATGTTGCAAGTATTTTAGTTGATAAAAGTTATGAAATTGATGCAATTATGGATGAGACAGTTGATGCATATGAAAATAAAGATAAAGCTGCCCTGATTTTAGCTCAAATTCAAGAGAAACTTCGTGCAAAATAATTTTTCATTATTTGTTTTTTACAATATTTGCGATCTTTTTGATCTCATTTTATTGAAATGATGTTGATGAATAGTTAGTTCAGATTAAAGATAATCTAAAAATACAATGTAATTATTATCTAATTATGAAAATAGTATGTAAATGCGGCTGCGATGCTCCATTGACTGATTATGAATATCGTAAATGGAGTGGATATAAGCGTGGCCATGAACCTCTACCCTGAACTTTAAAAAATTATTTTTATTAAATTTTAATTTTATAATTATATTTTTTTATTTGAAAATGTTTTTAAAAAATTTCTTAATTCTCTGTTTTGCTCATTAATTGGAGTATTCTCCCAAATTTTTAATTGATTAAATTTTGCTAATTCATAGAAAATGTCCTTGTCTTCATCGCTAAATTCATCATGACCTTTTTGTTAATTTTTCCATGTCTTCTTAGAACTCCTTGATTCCCTTTGGATTCTTCTTGATACTCTATAATCATTTTATTTTTAAAATCAATCAAGTCTGGTACAAACTGTCTAAACCCTTTTTTTCTGTATTCTGACGCCTGTTCTTGTGTTAAATTTGGGGTTTTATTCCATGTTCCAAACTCATCAATGACTAATCTAGTTCTACCTTCTTTTGTGTCTGAATCTATGATAAAATTATAGTTATTTTTTTTATCTATTTGTTGAATTTGTAATTTAATTTCGTATAGTTTTTGAAGATCTTGTGCTCCCATATGATAATTCACAAATTATAGTATATGATGGATAGGTTATCTCATTATACTTTTGAGCTATTTTAAAATTAAAAATATTTACACTTTTTTGTCAATAATGGTTTTTTAATTTTCAGAATAGTTGATGAAATTCTTATCATTAAGTTTTAAATATTGATAAAATAGTTTGATGAGATAATTTTGAGTAAAATATATTTTATTTAAAATATTAAATTATTCCATCATCTTTAGAGTATCTGATGCTGTAATAATTCCTACAATTTTTGAATTTTTTGTAACTAAAATACACTTTGAATATCTAATTAACGGTACAAGTACATTTGCTGGTGTATCCCAATCTACAATTGGTGGTACTGAATCCATTGTATCTGCAAGTTTTGATTTTTTTAATTGTGCCTCTCCTACATCTGCCAAATGTTTTACAATCCCATCTTCAGATATTACTCCGACTATTGTAGAATTATCAAAAACTGGAATTTGACTAATTGATAATTCGTGCATTTTTTTAATTGCATCATGTAGTGTGTTTGTTGGTTTTAATTTTATTATATCCTTACTACAAAAGTCACCTGCAGTGTGTGATGATGATTCTCCCTCTAGCTTTGCTAAATTTTCAAATATTTTTTTTGCAGTATTATAACTTGGTTGGCTGGTTCCTGATTCGATTTGATTAATCATTGATGTGCTTACACCTGTCATTATTGCAAGTTTTTTTTGTGTTATGCCAATTTTTAGTCTAATTTGTTTTATGGAATCAATTCTTGGAAGCAATTTAACTATACTGGATTTTATTGTGTTTTAAATTGTATCATTTTTTCTTTCTTTTTGGCTGTTCTATTGCAGCTTGGGCTGCTGCAACTATTGCAATTGGTATCCTATGTGGCGACGCACTTACATAATTTAGTCCCTGTCCGTGGCAGAATTTGATAGAACTTGGATCTCCTCCATGTTCTCCACATATCCCAACTTCCATATTCTTTCTAACTGCTCGACCTGCAGCAATTCCAATTTTAATTAAACTGCCTACACCGTTAACATCAATTGATTGAAATGGATTTCTTTCTAGTAATTCTTTTTCCATGTATTCTGGTAGGAACTTACTTTCAACATCTTCCCTGCTAAAACTAAATGTCCCTTGAGTTAAATCATTTGTTCCAAAACTGAAAAATTCTGCAGTATCTGCAAGTTCATTTGCAGTTAATGCTGCTCTTACCACCTCTATCATTGTTCCGAAATTTATTTTTAATTTCATTTTGTATTTTGATTCTGTTTCTTTTTTAATTCTATCATAGATTTTTTTAATATGGTTTAATTCTGCAATGCTACTAATTTGTGGTATCATGATTTGTGGATGTGCTTTAACTTTTTTCTTGGTTAACTCAACTAATGCTTCAAATACTGACCTAATTTGCATTTCATAAATTTCTGGATAAGTAATTCCTACTCTGACTCCTCTATGTCCCATCATTGGATTAATTTCTGCTAATTCTCTTGCTCTTTTTAGAATTATTTTTGCCTTGTTTGCTTCATTTGTATTTCCATTAGATTCTAACTTTTGAATTTTTTCAACTAACTCTTCAGGATTTGGTAGAAATTCATGTAATGGTGGATCTAGTAATCTGATTGTAACTTCGTAACCTTCCATTGCTTCTAAAATTTCAATAAAATCACTTTTTTGTAATTTTCCTAATTCTTCTAATATTTTGTTTCTTTCTTCAATATTTTCAGCCATTATCATTTCCACAAATAGATTTATTCTATCACTTCCGTTGAACATTCTTTCTGTTCTACATAGTCCAATTCCTTGACCTCCAAACTTTCTTGCAAGTTTTGCCATTTCTGGAGTATCTGCATTGGCTCTAATTCCTAGTGTTTTAATTTGTTGAGCCCATTTCAAAATCTGTTCAAAGTCTTTTGTTACTTTTGGTTCTACGGTAGGAACTTCTCCAATAAAGACAGTGCCTTCACTTCCATCAATAGTAATTGTCTCTCCTTCCCTGATTGTAATTCCATTTGCAGTTCCAATGTTATTTTCGTAATCAATTTTTAATTCTGGACATCCGACTATGCATGGCTTTCCCATACCTCTTGATACAATTGCTGCATGAGATGACTTTCCTCCGAGGCTAGTCAAAATTCCTTCTGATGAAAAGAATGCTGGAACGTCCTCTGGCTTTGTTTCTTTTCGTACTAGGATGACTTTTTTTCCTGAATCTCCTAACTCTATTGCTTTTTTTACATCAAATACTACTATTCCGCTTGCAGCTCCTGGTGATGCTGCGATTCCTTTTGCTAGTTGCTTAAAATCTTTAATTTTAGATTCATCCATTGTTCTGTGTAACAATGCTTCTAATTGTTGTGCTGGAATTCTTGTAAGTGCTCTATTTTTATCAATTAATTTTTCTTTAACCATATCTACTGATGTTTTTACTAGCGCTGCTGCACTCATCTTTGCAGTTCTTGTTTGTAATAAGTAAAATTTTCCTTGTTCAATTGTAAATTCAATGTCCTGTGGTTCTCTGAAATGTTTTTCTAATTTTGTGCATGCGTTGCTTAATTCTTTATATGATTTTGGCATATCTTTTTTTAATAATTCAATATTCATTCCTGTTCTTACACCTGCAACTACATCTTCGCCTTGTGCATTAATCAGATATTCTCCTTCAATTTCCTTTTTACCGTTACTACCATTTCTTGTAAAAACAACTCCTGTTGCACTGTCATCACCCATATTTCCAAATACCATTGTAACAATGTTTACAGCAGTTCCGTTTGCAATATCTTTTGTAATATTATTTTTTTCACGATAAACAATTGCTCTTTCTCCCATCCAACTTTTAAAAACTGCTTCAATTGATAGAGTTAGTTGTTCATTAGGGGTATCTGGAAATTTTCTTTTTGTATGTTCTTCACATATTTTTTTATATTCTGAAACAATTTTTTTTAACGATTCTACATTTAATTTACTGTCATCTGTTACACCTTGTATTTCTTTTGCAGTATCTAGGACGTGCTCAAACTTCTTATCATCTACTCCAAAAACTACTTTTCCAAATAATTGAATGAATCTTCGATATGAATCCCATGAGAATCGTGGATTTTTTGTTTGCTCTGCAAAACCTTCTACTGTTTTTTCATTTAATCCTAAATTCAAAATTGTATCCATCATTCCAGGCATAGAAATTGCTGCACCTGAACGAACAGAAACTAACAATGGATTTTTAGTTGAATTCCATTTTTTACCTGTCTTTTTTTCCATTTTTACAATATTTTTCATTACTGCAGGCATGACATCTTTTGGAAGTTTTTTATTGTTAGCATAATACTTGTTACAAACTTCAGTTGTGATTGTAAATCCTGGTGGTACTGGCAATTTTAGGCGTGTCATTTCACTTAATCCTGCACCCTTGCCTCCTAGAAGCATTCTTTTTTTGCTATCTGCTTCTTCAAATGCATAAACTGGTTTGTTTTTTACCATACAAAATTTTGTAAATTTTTTGGCTTTTTAAACTAATGCCTTTGCAAATTCAGAAATTATTTTATTCCAATCTTTTGCTTTAATTATTCCACTTGCAACTAGTATTCCTTTTGATCCCAACTCTATTGCTTTTGAAACATCTTCTCCTGAAACAATACCTGCACCACAAAGTAATTTTGTTTTATTGTGTGAATTATTTACAATGCTTGCTGCTTTTTGTATGAGTTCTGGTTTTTCTTTAGATACAGCTTTTCCTGAACCAATTAACTCTGGTGGTTCTATTGCAATAAAGTCTGGATTTATTTTTATATACTTCTTTACCTCTGCAATATCTTTAACACATACTATTGAAATCATTTTTAATTCTTTTAATTTTAAAACTAGTTTTTCAATTTCCTTACTTGAAATTCTATGCTCGCTATGATTTATTAAAGATCCACTAACTTTAGATTTTTTTAATAATTCTGGAATTACAAATCCTGTAGTGCTTCCAATTTTGGAATCATCTACATGTTGAGCAAAAATTGGAATTGTACTATTTGAAACTAATCCAATTAGATGTTGCGGTGGTGATACAGCAATTTCTACTTTATATTTTTTAGAAACCTTTTCAGCAATTTTTATAAATTTTTTAATTTTCTCTCCTGATATTTCATCATAGTTTTTACAATTTATTACAAACATCTTTTTATGATCATCTCAATATTCTATTTAATTCTTCATTGAACTATGATGCATTGATTTTTTTATCATATCTTTTTTTCATTAATAGTATGATAATCATTAGTATTATGGCTGCAATATTTGTGCCTATAATGAACACATCTACTACAACAACTCCATAAATTAACCATAATATTGCCCCTGCAGATATGAATATCATCAAAAAATTTGACATATCTTTTAGGCTTTTTGACTTGTAACCTTTGTAAATTTGATCTACCCATCCTGTTAGAATTAAAACTCCTGCTGCAACACCAAGAATTGTTAATAGTGTTCCATCTACTTGCATTATTTTAACTCCAAAAGAATTCGTCTAAACCTGTTTGTTTTGGTTTTCTTAAAATTGTATCGAAATCCAAATCCATTGACGAAGTAATTTGTTCAAGTGTTGCTTCTAAAAATTCCATATATTTTTTAGAATCAATTTCTTCTTTTTTTGCTAATTCTACTGGTTTTACTCCTGGTTTGTTTAATGTTTTAATGAATGATATTTTATCTCCTTTTTTTATTTCTCTTATTCCTTCCAATTGTTTAGCTGCTCTAATGTGCTGAGGTATTGTTTTTGTGTATTCTGATGGTGATTTGCTTAGCATTACATTAAATGTCAAATCCTCTAGTGGAATTTCTTTTCCTTCCACTTTTTTACCACATGCTGCAATTTTTTCAGAAATTTCTTTTTTTGCTTTTACAAAATCTTCTGTTGTTTGAACTACTGATAGAACATCTAGTAATTCATAGAATAATTTTTTAATGAACGCTGGAGTGTGAGATTTCTTTCCAGTTAATCCTTTAACATCAACTTTTCCAGAATCTGTAACACCTAAGTAATTTTTCTTTCTATTACTTAATACACAATATCTGTATGTTTTATCGATTTCCAAATCTACTCCATGATCCTTTTTAGCTTGCTCGATAACTTTTTGAATTTGTTCTTGAGTTGGATTTTTAACGAACAGAGAATCAGTATCCCCGTACAAAACTTCAATTCCTGCATCTTCACATTTTTTGATTGTTTCTAAAATTGTATATCTGCCAACTGCTGTTGTTGCTTCTGCTGCAGGCAAAAAGTATAGTGGAAATATTTCTGCACCCATTACCCCATAACTGGCATTTAAAATTACTTTGAGTGCTTGACTAACTACAGTATACTGTTGTTTTTCTTCGTCTGTTAACGTCTCTTTTTTCGAGAGACTTTTGTAATAATTTACTCTAAGATCCCTTAATGAACCGATGATTAAAGCCGTCAATCCATTTTTTTTAGAACATGTCCAGTGGTTTGTTTGAGGAACTGTATTTTTTTTACATTCTTGATGGGGACATCTAACTGTTTCATAAGATAGGTTTCTAATTTTTATTATACTTGGATACAGACTTGCAAAATCCATTACGACAACTTTGAAATGTATACCCTCTTTTGGTTCAACAACTAATCCTCCTCGATATTTTTTATCTTTAATTACTGCATCTGACATTACTCCCTCAGTTCTTTTTTCTAATTCATCCCTTTTTGGAATGAGTGCGTTTCTTTTCCTATGTTCATAATATAACAAACTTCTAATCCATTGTGAAACTCCCATTCTAGCAATATCGTCAATTGGCATTCTTCCAATTCTTGCAATGATTACTAGTAAGTTCATCAATAGGTCACTATTGAAACTAGTAAGCTCATAAGTTAACTGTGCATCATTATAACAATAATTTGCAGTTTGGTAAAGTGATAATTTATTGAAATCTATTCCATAGTCTATCTTTTCTTTTCCTAAAAGTGCTTTTGATACACTGTTTAATGAAAAATCTGTATATGATTGACTAAATGCATAAATTTGAAATGAGCGATTTGATAAAGTTCTATACAAATCAATATGGACTCCATGTTTTAGAGTTGCAGAATCTTTCATCATGTATAGTGGATTATTTTCATTTTGAATTCCTAATCTTTCTGCTCTATTGTACAAATATGGTAAATCAAATTCATCTCCATTGTACGTCACTACAAATGGAAATTCTTCAATTATTTTGAATGCGTCTGCAATCATTTCTTTTTCTTTATCTAAATCGTAGAATGTTACTTTGATGTTTTCTTTTAATTCGTTATTACCTTGCTCAGTTCCTTGTGTTTTGAGCACAAAAATTTGATCAAAATCATTAGTTCCTTTGAATCCTATGGCTGTAATTCTTTTTTCAGCTAATTTTGGATCTGGAAATCTTCCTGGATCAAACTCTACTTCAATATCTACACTGAGTCTTTTAATTTTTGGAATTGGCTGATTAAGTAAATCTGCCCACTCTGAAATAAATTCTTTAAACTCTTCAGCATCTGTCATGCATTTACTATCTACTTTATCCCACAACAAACTCTTTAGTGCAAGTTTTACTTCATCTGAGATTTGCATATTATGTGTTTTGAGTACTCCATCTGTAATTTCATAATATTTTCCTACAATCAGCTGTCTGTCATATAGATAAGTTTCATAATATTTGATATCTGATTCCCATGTTTCAATTTGATTTCTAATGCTTTGTGTATTATTTCCACCAATTACAAGCGGATTATCCACTATAATTTTTGACATCTCAATTTCTTTATCTTGGATTAAATCATATTTTTTTACTGTTTCGATTTTTATCACATCATCTCTTTCTTGTAAAAAATCTAATTCGTCAGGAGATAATTTTGAAAAACAATATGGTTTATGTTCAGTTTCATCTTTCAATAAAAATAATTTTTGTTCTGTTGGTTCGTAAAATTTTAGAACCGCCAATTTATTTGGTCCATCATATGTTGCAGATACTAGCATAGATGGTAGCATTGTTTTTGTTTTTTCTACTTGTGAAACTTTGGATTGCATTTAATCACTTACTTTTTTTCATATTTGTCTGAAAGTTCTTTGGCCCATTTTGCTATTTTTGTTTTTTCTAAATGTACTATTTCTACACCTGCTTCTTTTAACAAACCATAATCTGTTTCAGGATATTTATCTAAACAAACAAATTTCTTAATTCCAATTGTAATTGCCATTTTAGTACATTCAAGGCATGGAACAAACGTTGTATACAAAATAGCACCTTTTACTCCAGCTTCTATCCCTAAAATTGCACAATGCATTATTGCATTAGCTTCTGCATGATTACATAAACACCGGTCTAGTGCTGCTCCTGATTCAATTTTTCCTTCCATTCTATCTTGACATCTTTTACATCCGCCTTCAAAACAATTTTTTATTCCTGGCGGAGTTCCATTGTACCCTGTTGCTAGTTGTCTGTGGTCTCTAACAATTACTGCACCAACTTGCCTAGTAATACAATTAGATCTTAATTTTGCTAATTCTGCTTGTAGCATAAAATATTCATCCCAACTTGGTCTTTCAAATGAATCACTCATAGCAAGTGTGTCTGTCTGTTCCATATATGGCTCTCGATAATCAAAATTTTTTTTGCGATCAATAGTAACTTTAGAATTTTCTACTTTTTTTTGCTAATTTTTTTCTAATTCTCATTCCTATTGCAAATGAAATAATCATTCCAGTTAATGATAAAATTGTTAATGTGCTTGTATCCATTTCTGATGGTGTCTTAGAAATCATCGGAATAAACAATGAAAATGCAAACATTGCTCCGCTAAGATAACTAATATTTTTTAAAATTGGTAATTTGCAAGGAATTGACATATTATGAACAATTGATTTATACTTTAAAAATTAATATGAACTTTATGAAAACTGAAAAAGAAATTGAGGTATTTAGAAAGGATATTGAACAGAGATTGACTAATGTTTCAACATTACCTGATCCTGATGCAGCCATGAAATATTATCAGGGTGCACTTCGTACACTTGAATGGGTAATTACTGGTCAAGACATTTGAGCACTATTTTGAGTAATCCTGAGTGCTACTCCAATAATTAGGAAATGAATCATAAAATATGATGACAATCACTGTCCACTGTGTAATAGTTTCTAATTCTAAATCATTAATTAGTGAAATACTGAAAACTATTGCAAATATGATGCCAATTACAAGCATAATATTTCTAATTATATTTTTTTTATTTAGAACAACCATGGTAACACCAAAAACGTTAAATTATTTATTTCAATATATTTTCTAATTTACCCCGCCACGTCTTTTAATTTGTGGTGTTTTTCCTATAGTTATATCGTTATTGAAACTCTCCAATTTCAATTTAGTTTGTTTAATTTCTTCTTCAGTCCATTCTCTAACAAATTCATCCTTAATGTTTACAAAATTTTTACATTTTTCACAAAGCCATAGTGCATCTCTTAGTTCTGGAAATGCAATGGGGAATCTTCTTGCATTACACACCTTACACAACAATGGCATGATTTTTCTCTATTTTCACTTCTATTTGTATCACGTCATATTTTGAGAATTTCTTATGTTATACACAAACTTAATCAATTGAATTATTATTTACAAATCATGACTGGTACTTGGAGTAAATACACTGATTCTGTATTTTCTGGAAAAAGTATGCTTCTTCTTGTACTTGGTGGCATTATAGCTGGTGCAATTTTGACAGTTTTAAAATAATTATTTTGATTTAGTTTCTAACTTGTAATAACAAGTAACATCGCACCCACTATTATTGCAGTTATTCCCAATATCAGGCTCTTGGAAATCATGATGCATTTTTAATTTCTAATTATCTAAACTTATCTTGTTGTTATTACCACAAAAATTCTCTAATTCTATGCCTAGGAGTTTTTAATTAATTATTGATCTGTTCATAGTATTTTTTACACACAAAACATAAAATTCCTAAATTCTAACTTCTCTTTATCCTTTGACTGAATATATTGATAAAAAATTCATACAAAAAAACTCTGTTGAAAAACGAGATTATCAAATTAATCTTGCTGCTCAGGCAATTAATGAAAACTGTATTGTTGTTTTACCTACTGGTCTTGGGAAAACAACTATTGCGTTACATGTAATTTCAGAATATCTATTAAAGGACTTTGGAACAATTTTGTTTTTGGCACCTACTCGAGTTTTAGTTAATCAGCATTTTGATTTTCTACAAAAAAATTTAACTTTTGATGATATTGTATTGATTACAGGTGAAGATTCAGTTGAAAAACGAAAGGATCTTTGGAATAGTCGTATAATTTGTGCAACTCCTGAAGTGGCTAGAAATGACATGGGTAATAATATTGTCAAGTCTAATCAATTCAGTCTTGTAATTTTTGATGAAGTTCATAGAACCACTGGGGACTATGCTTACTCTAGTATAGCTGAACATTTTAAAAATTCATCTACTCGTCTTTTAGGAATGACTGCAACTTTACCTAGTGAACAAGAAAAGGCTACTGAAATTTTAACAAGATTACGAATTTCAAGTGTAGCTGAGAGAAATGAAAGTAGTCCTGATGTAAAACCATACATACAAGAAACTAATACTGAATGGATTAATGTTGAACTTCCTCCAGAATTAAAATCTATTCAAAAATTATTGAAATCTGCATTGGATGAAAGATATGATATACTTGAAAAAAATGGATTACCTTTGAATAATCAACAATCACTTTCTGCATTACTGCGCTTGAGACCCTTTGTGTTATCTAAAAGTAGAAAATCTGCAAAACCATTGTTTTCTGGAATTCGAATTCATTATGCTCTAAATATTCTTGAAGTTCATGGCATTACTCCTTTTTTACAATTTTGTAAACGGGCACAAGAAAAAAAAGGTGTGGGTGGAAAGGATCTCTTTGAAACTGATCCTAACTTTACTCAGGCATTGGCTCTTGCAAAAAAAGCACAATCTAATGGAATAGAACATTCAAAAATTCTAAAATTAAAAGAGATTTTGAAATCTGTTCCAGGTAAAGCCTTGATTTTTACTAGTTATCGTGACTCTGTAGATATGATTTACAAACAACTTATTCAAATGAACATACCTGCAGGAATTTTAATTGGAAAAGCAGGTGAAACTGGATTAAAACAAAAAAAACAGATTGAGGTAGTACAAAAATTTAGAGATGGTGAATTTCAGGTTCTGGTTGCAACTCGTGTCGGTGAAGAGGGATTGGACATTGCAGAAGTAAATCAAGTAATATTTTATGATAATGTTCCAAGCTCAATACGATTTGTTCAAAGAAGAGGTAGAACTGGAAGAAAAGATACTGGTAAATTAGTTATATTAATTGCTAAAGATACCATCGATGAAACGTATTATTGGATTGGTAAGAGAAAAATTTCTGCTGCAAAATCTATGGGTTCAAAAATGACTACAGTCTTGGAGAAAAATAAAAATCCCTTAGTAAAAAGTGGGTTGGATGCTTTTATTTAATTATTGAATTGTTTTAAAATATTTTCTATAATTTTATGTTTTTTTTGTATTATGGTATTTTTCATTCCTGATTCTAAATGATGAATGCTACTATTTTTTGAAATTAACAAATTTTCTAAACGTATGTCAAATTGATTTTCTAGAAAATTTTTTATTCCTTGTAACCCTCCTTCGATTTCTAGATTGTCTATTCCATCTACAGCCAATTTATTAATTGATTTTTCCAAATATTCTAGAATTTCGTTTAATGTATTTTGACTTAATACTGTCATTATATCTATTTTTTATCCTAATCTCTTAATGATATGATATCCAAATTGTGTTTTTACTGGTTGAGATATTTCTCCCACTTGTAACATAAATGCAACATCTTCAAATTCTTTTACCATCATCCCTTTTGTAAAGTATCCAAGATCTCCTTCCTTTTTACTACTTGGACATGTGGAAATTTCTTTGGCAGCTGTACCAAATTTTTTCCCATTTTGGATTTCTTTTAATATTTCTATAGCTTGACTTTGTTTTTCAACTAGAATGTGTGCGCATTTGACCTTATTTGACATTATTATACTACATGTGTTTCAATTCTTAATTGTTTTGATTTTCTTAACTTGTCATAAAAATAAAATTCAGTAGTGGTAAAACAATCAGTTAGTCGTAATTATCCACTTGTAAACAAATAAATTAAACAATTGTACCTTGCCAAAATTTTTTACATTTGTAACATTGTTTTCTCCATACTGATTGTCCTTCTGAATCCTTTTTCATCTCTAGATTGGCAAAATTTTTAGAACCACATGTGGGACATCCATCGTCTTTCATATTCCTTTCATTCTCTTTGAATAATCATAATGGAATATTTTTTTAGGCGTAATTTCAATAGCAATTTCATTTTCAGAGTGATCTTTTAGAAATTTTGATAACGTTGATTCTTTTTCTCCTAGATATTTTTTAATTAAAATGCCTAGAATTTCCTGTCCTTTTGATGGTATGATTTTAGCAATACCTTCACCTCTTGAACCTTTGTAAGGTGGACTATCTGATGCAATTTCAAAACCACACAATGGATTATCTTGTAAATATTGTATGATTTTTGCAGTTTTTTGTGTGGCACAATAAATTTTTCCATTAATGTCGATGTACCATAATGAAATTATTGAAGGTGATCCATTGGGTTTGATGAATCCAATTCTAATTGGTATTTTTTTATCTGGAGCTAATTCACTTTCAATATATTGCATTTCTTTACATTGTTTAGCAATTGAATCTTAATATCTATTTTCAATATCATTAATTACATTAATTTCAATAGTGCTAACATTTTGATATTATCTTTTTGTTAAAATACTAATTTTTTAATCAAATAATATGAAAACAATTTTATTTTTATTTTCAATTCTAATTTTATTTTCATTATCTCCTACTGTACAAGCACACAAATTAATTAGTCATGATGATTCTCATAGAGATTATGATTCTGCATTAGTTATACCAGATCATAAAATTTCATGGGCAATTTATGAAAATTTAGGCGTTAGTGAGACCAAATTTTATACCTTTGATGCCAAAAAAGGAGATTCATTTTATGCTAGTATTGTGATTCCTAAACTTGAGGGTCTTGAAAATTATTCTCCTTCATTAGTTTTAATGAATGATGATATCTTTACTGGAAATTCTAAATCTACTGACATTCAATCTAATATTCAAAAATTTCTATATGAGGGTGATTATCCTGGAAATGAATTTTATGAACCATTTGGACAAGTAACTTACTGGGAAAGGCAAGAAGTTAAATCAATAATTCCCGCTGATGGTCAATACTTTATTCTAGTATTGGATGAAAAAAATCAATCTGGAAAATATAGTTTAGCTATTGGAACCATAGAGGATTTTTCTGGTGCTGATTTTTTTACCATTCTTCCAAAAGCTTGGTTAGATACAAAATTATTTCTAAATGATTATGTTTCAATCGTTATTGCAATTTCTATGCTAATTGGTATTCCTTCGTTGTTATTTGTAATTGTTTTAAGAAAAAGAATCTTTAAAAAATAAATTAAAATATAGATATTTTGGTTATTCTTTCTTTTTACTTCTTGGTTTAGTTCTTAGTACAGCTTTACAACAGATACATCTTGTATCACAGTCTTTCATGAAAATACCACAAAATGTGCATCGTTTTTGCCCAATTTCGTATCTAATTTTATTTGGTACTGGATCCGCCTGATATCTCAAACAGATATTTCTACAAGTTCTACCCAACTAACACATCTCCTATTTTGGTTAGTATCTCTTTTCTTCTTTCTCTGATTGTCACTGCACTTATGCCAGAAATTTTTGATATTTTGAGTTGTGACATGCGTTCAGAATTCATTGTTGCTGCAAGGTGAATGGCTGCTGCTGCCATAGCCATGGGATTTTTACTAGTGGATACTTGTCTTTTTGCACACGAGTCTAATATCTTAAATGCTAACCTTTGTGTTTTTTCAGAAAGATTCAATCCTTTTGCTATCCTTGTGACAAATTCAGATGGGGTATAAGCTTCCGGATTAATATTCATCTCTTTTGCTAAATACCTGTATGTTCTTTGCAAAACTTTTTTCTTTATGTTAGATGCATCTGAAATATCTTGTAATGTTCTTGGAGTGTCAGTGATTCTACAAGTGGCATAAATTGTTGCAGATAGCATAGCTGCAGTTGATCTACCTGCTAGAATTTTTCTAGCTGCAACTTTTCTAAATAAATAAGCGCTTTCTTCTACAACTGATTCTGGTAATCCTAGTTTTGAACCCATTGCATCTAATAATGTAAATGCTTTTTGAAATGATTTTGATGTAACTGCAGAACGACTATTTCTGTCCCACATTCTTAATCTATAAAACATTCTTTTATTTTCAATTGATAATGATTTTCCTGTAGCGTCTTTGTCATTGGATTCAATTAATGTTGATAATCCCATATCGATCATCTTTAGTGATCTCTTGGCTCCTACGCGTGTATTGTTTTGATAATCATTTGCATTTGATGCAGAATTCTCATATCCCATATCAAATATTTGTTCTAATGATACAGCACCACAACTAGAGCATGCAATCTCCCCTGTATGCATATCTGTAATTAAATGGTTTTTTCTACAATTCTTCTGATGAATTAATTCTGCTTGCATAACCCCATTATGTTATTATTTTATTTAAAACATCGAACATTTTTCATCTAGTGCTAATTGATCTAGAAATTAAATAATTTTATATTTTAGCACTAGTGATTTTCAACTTTTTTTAGCACTAGTAGCTTTTTTTTTATTTTATTTTAATACCATTAATTTTGACAAAAATAATGTCTCATATAGTATTAGATAAATCTCTAAATCTTTTTGATTTTTCAATTTTATTTAAACCAATTTTTGAGAAATCACCTTTAATTAAAATTAATGATTTGTACATTGATACAAGAGGAACTAATGCATTACTATCTACTGTCGTCATTGATAAATCGCATCATGAATTTTTTATTCAAATAATCACTAACAAAAATAAAACAACAATTAGATTATTTACAATGACTGATCCAATAATGACAGAATCAGTCAAGCGGTCTTTAGCTATTTTATGTTTAGAAATTCAAAAGTTTTATCCTGAGATGCATGTAATAAAATCAAATTTATGGGAATATTTGAAACTAATTTCATATCATGAGTGAACACAACTTTCTTCAAAAAAGTAATCTTGATCGTGATGTGATTTTTCAATTAAGTACAGATATTGAAAACTTTCATAAAATTATGCCTAAATATTTTAAATCTTTAAAAGTAATTAGCGATTTATCTGACGAAAAAATTGTATTGGAATCTATTGAGTTTTTAGGTAGACGTTTAGAAATTAAAACAAAACATGTAATCATTAGACCTAATATACATAAAGTGTTTATTTTGACTGGTCCAGTTAAAGGTACGTCTTTTTTTGAAACTTATAATTCAAATTCATCGGGGACTGACATTTCTATTTTGGTAAATTTGAAACTAAATGGATTTTTAAAATTTATTCCATTTCTAAAAATTTTACTTTTAAAAAGAATGAATTTTGTAATGTCTGAATTTATTATTTGTGCTGAATCTTATTCTAAATTATCCTAATATTTTTAGTTAGCACTATAAAATAAAGTTAGCCTCAATTAAATAGAAAAATAATTGATTTCTTTTGTGGCTCTTCCTACAATAATCATTGGTGCAGGTGTTGGCGGTTTAACTGCTGGTGCTATGTTAGTAAATAAAGGCCATAAAGTAATGGTCTTAGAAAAATCCGCAAAATTAGGTGGACGAACTACTTCAATGGAATACAAAAATCACATTTTAGATAATGGTTTTCACATAATGCCTTTTTATAAAAAATCTGCAATTTTCACAATTTTAAAGAATTTGCAAATTGAATCTAGATTAAAACTTGCAAAGGTTCATGACATTGCATTTTATGCAGACACTGGATTTCATATTTATCCAAAGGGAATGATTGATTTACTAAAATTATCTTTAATTCCGTTTAAAAGTAGAGTAAGACTTCTAAAGTTATTACTACCATTAGCATTTTCTTCAATTGAAAAAACTGAATTATGGGATGAAGTCCCATTGACAAAAATTACTAGTAATTTGGATTCTGATACAAAAGCATTTTTTGAAGCCGTATGCATGTTGGCATTTGCTGACACTGCAGATCATATCTCATTAGGTGAGTTTGCTAGAACCATTATTAGAGCCAACCCGTTTAAGGGTGGAACAAGTGAATTTGCATATCCTGATAATGGAGGGTATGACTCAATTTGTCATGTTCTTGCTGATTTCATTTTAGAAAAAGATGGTAATATTCAAACAAAACACTCAGTAAAAAAAATAATTATTGAAAATTCCAAAGTAACTGGAGTCGTTGTTATTGATTCTTTAAATTCTGAAAAACTTATTGCCACAAATTCAGTTGTAATATCTTATCCTGCATACACTGCATTGAATCAACTATTTGAAGAAAATATAATTGATAAAGAATTTGTTCAAAAAATTGATAAATTAAATAAAACGACTTCAGTTGTTGAAGTACATTTTGCATTAAATTCTCAATTAGATACTCGTCAAGTTGTATTTCCAGTAGGTGCTAATTATGTAACTAAAGGTATTTTTTTCATATCAAATATTACTCCATCAGTTTCTCCCCCTGGTGAACATTTGATTATTGCAGGAACTCCTGTCCTTCCTTCAGAAACTGAGGATTCTGAAAAAATTAAAAATATCGTAAGTAAAATGAAACAGGAAATTTCTTCAATTTATCCAAAATTTGATTCATCATTGATTTGGGAACGCGCCATGGCATGGAAATTAGTTGAATCAGTAGTTAAGGAGCCTGGTAAAGTTTGGAAATCTAAAATGCCTCATGAGATTCCTGGAATTAGTGGATTATTTTTTGTAGGTGATTCCACAATTAGCTATGGAATAGGCACAGATTCAGCCGCACATAGTTCCATTTTATGTGTTCCAAAAATTGAATCTTTTTTAAATTCTAATTAGGTAATACAATTTTTCTTAATATCTTTGGAATTTCTTCCAAACTTGCATCACCTACTACTTCTGCTTCAAATTTTGGAGGGTTTTTAATTTGTGTTGCATATCCTCCAATTAAAATTGGAATTTTGCTATGCTCTCTGATTTTCTTTACTAATCTCTGTCCAGCTGATATGTTGTCATTGATTGTTATTGAAATTAGTAAGATATCTGGTTTTTTCATATTTATGAATTCTATTATTGATTCTGCTGGTATTGATGTTCCCATATTAAAAACTTTGAATCCCTTTATTGTTAGATATGATTCTAAAACATCACATCCAATATGATGCTCTTCTCCTACTGGAACACATATCATTATTTTCTTTTTATTTCCTGCACCTGATATTTGCTCTACTATAATTTTTACTAATGTTTGGGCAACATTACTTGCAACATGTTCAGTTGCAATAGATAATCTTCCGTTTGACCACTCTTCTCCTATTTTTGCCATTACTGGTCTAAAGATTTTATCAAAGAAATCTGGGATATTAAATACGTCGATATAATTTTTGTAAATTTTTATACATTCATCTAAATTTCCATCTGTTAATTTTTTATATAATTGCTGTTTTGATTTTAATGTGGCATCCTCCCTCTTTTGAATATCCTTTGGATTGTAGGATGCTAGAACTGATAAAATTTTGGCATCATTTCTGAATTCCTCTGGAATATCATCTTTTACTACATTATCTGCTTTACCTAGATATTTTATAATTTCTTGTTTTGATGTACTCTTTTTAGAATCCCATATACTTTTGACTAGATAGAGATATAGATCGGATTTAACTTTTTTAGCTCTGATGTATACCACATACCGATTTCTTTATTGTTGATATATAACTAATGCTAATAATATTCTCTAGTGGTAATGCAATAGTCACTGATTTTGGCACTATCAATATTTTTTTCCATGGGTTAAATATGACAAATCTAGAAATCTCACAATGGCAGAAGAACAAGAATGGGCAAATTTACTTGCTGAAATCTTTGATAAACTTACAGAGAAACACGCTGCAATAACTTATGATTTTCACAATCTAGAGTTGGCAGGTAAGATTATGAAAGACAATGTAGTAGTTCCAACAGGTACAATTTCCTTAAGTGGTAAACTAACCATAACAGCAACAAAATAGGTGTGGATGAGAATGAAACACTTCAAATTCCCCGCTAATTTTTTATCTTATCTTGATAAAGGAACACTTAACGTTAGTTGTGACGGTACACCAATGATTAATTTTACAGCAGACGGAAGTACAAAAATTATTGATGTGATTGATTTTCCAATTGAAATTAAAAAAATGCCTGGTTTTTTGAAAGAACTATCTGAAGCAAAGGATCTTGCGAAAAATTTGGCAAATGCAAAAACTACAATTGAAGTTAGATTTCGAGGCGATACTGTATTGAAACTTGGTGAGAAAGCAAATCCTAAACTTGCAAAAATTATTACATTAAGTAGTAATATTGAAATTACTAATTTAATGAAACTTAAAAAATTAAATGATGTGTTTTAAAAATGTCTGATCTTATGACTCAAAATAATCCATATAATATTTTGGTAACTGGTTCGACAGGATTTATTGGAAAAAAATTATTGGCAAAATTATCTGATTCTGGATTTAAAGTTGTGGCCATGTCTAGATCTAAATTTCCTGATACACAAAATGTTAGGTATGTGAAAGCAGATGCTTTTGATATGAATTCTTTGGAAACTGCAACTAAAGGAATTGAAATTGCATTTTATTTACTTCATTCTATGGAAGGTTCAAAAAAAGAATGGGCAAAATTTGCAGATAGAGAAAAAATACAGGCAGAAAATTTTTTACAAGCTGCAACTAAATCTGGTGTTAAAAGAATTGTATATCTTGGAGGATTAGTAAATGATGGGCTAAAATTGTCAAGACATATGCAAAGTAGACATGATGTTGGAAAAATTTTAGCATCTGGAAGTATTCCTGTTACTGAATTAAGGGCATCAGTTATTGTTGGTGCAGAAGGTGGATCTTATGCCATGCTTCGATATCTTGTTGAAAGATTACCACTAATGGTATGTCCAAAATGGGTTAAATCAAAAACACAACCAATTGCAGTTGACGATGTTGTTGATTATTTATTTGGTGTAATGAAAAACCCTGAATCATCTGGAAAAATTTTAGAAGTTGGTGGTCCTGAAGTAATGACCTATGAGCAATTAATGCGATTGTATTCTGCAATTCTTAATAGAAATCTCACCGTTATTCAAATACCATTTTTGACTCCTCGCTTATCTTCTTACTGGATTGATTTAGTAACTCCTGTTAAGGCATCTTTGGCAAGACCTCTTGTAGATAGTTTGGTTCACGATTCAATTGTTACAGATCAATCCATTAATCAAATGGTTCATGTTGATCTCAAAAATATGACTCAAGCAATTAAAATTGCAAGAGAAGAATCTAAAGCATTCAAACCAATCATAAAATCTGGAGAGGAGAAAACATCCTACAAGATAAATCAAAAAATCCTTTTGATTTCGCTCTGTGCTATGGCTTTCATTGGAACGACGTACTATTGGTTAGATGATAGAAGTGATGTGTGGGAAATTTCTTGGATTATTGGTTCTATTATTTGGTATACTGCAATACTTTTTGCCATATCCTTTGTTAAGAAAAAGGCAAGATTAGGTTATCTGATAGGTGGTCTATTGTCTTGGGTAACAATGGCATTTTGGTTATTTGATAACTTTTATGTTGTATTTGATATTTCATTGGTGGCTTCACAACCAAGTTTTGATATTACTATAAGAAATTTCATCGGTGTGGCAATTGCTGGACTGGCAATATTTTCATCACATAACGTATTTCATAAAGTTCGAGTTTATCAGGCACGTGGTCAATCCGTATCTGAATCTGCTGTATCTGAAGTCCCAGATGGAGCTCGACCAGTATACAATACAAATTTTTCTTAAATCTAATTTTTCTTGATTTAAATTTTTTCTATTCTTGACAACCCTAATTATTAATTTCTTCGGCTTCTAATATTTTAAAGATATTTCCTTTTTCCTTATTTGCATAAAGGAGAAAATATGTTTGACTTGCAAGATAAGTTTTATTTAATTGATAAATTATTGGATGAATTTCTGCAAGCATTTCTCCGATTTTTATTTTTTCTGATTTATAATTTTCAAATAATTCAAAAAACTTATTTTTTTCTAAATTACAAAATTTACTTGAAAAAAATCCAAAAACATGTAATAATACACTAGAATGGGTTTTGAGTGTGGGGCTTGATTCTAATGCTATTTTTAAATGGTTCTCATACTCAATAAGAATTTCAGATAATTTAATATTATTATAATTAGATACAATTCTTTCTAATATTTGAAATTGTTCAAGATCATGTGCCATTAACAAAAATTTATTCATGGAATGGAATTCAACTAATTCATTTATTTTTTTACTTTTTTTTACCTGTCTAAATCTTCCTTTTACAAATAATTTGATATCGTTTTCGCTTAATTCCATCAAGATGTTATCTTTTGTTTTTCCTGATGTGCATTGATTTTCATTCACTGTCAAACCGACTTTTTGTTTGTATTTAAACAAGGTCTGTGCAAAATACTGTTAGCACTATTTTTATGCTAATGTCATTTTGTCACTAGAATTTTATTTAGCACCAGTTTAAATACCACAAATAAAATTTTTTAGTAATGAATACCATGTTAACTGCAATTTCTACTATTGCTGTGCTCCTCATTGCTGGTTCAAGCGTTTCTTCTGTATACGCAGAAGTTCCATCTTGGATTAAAAACAATGCAGGATGGTGGGCTGAAGGTACAATTGATGACGACTCTTTTGTTCAAGGAATACAATTTCTAGTAAAAGAAAAAATTATCAAGATTCCTCCAACCACACAAGGACAAAGTTCTGGAAATGAAATCCCATCTTGGATTAAAAACAATGCAGGATGGTGGGCTGAAGGTACAATTGATGACGACTCTTTTGTTCAAGGAATTCAATTTTTGATCAAAGAAGGAATCATGAAGATATCTACAGAAAAAGCAAGTGATGTAGCAAAAGCTGCAACTGTAACAGAATCTCCTAAAAAGGAAGAAAAACCTGTAAGTAAAAGTGGCGACTCTGTCATTGCTTCGCTAGAATCAAAACTTGAAAAATGTTCTGAGATAGTTAAATCCTACGTGAGACTGGACTGTGAAAAACCAATTAAACAAGAAATTTTGGTTCATACATACAAAACAGGCGCCAAATTATTCCAAGTTGGACCAATTAATTATTATTGGTTTGGAGTAAATTCTGAAGGAAATACATTTGAAATTAGTCCTACTGGACAACCAATTCTAAACATTCGAATGCTTGCAGACAATACTTCTTCTGGAATTGTTAGTTTGAATTGTACTAGTCCTGCTATATGTAACTATGATGTTTGGGATGGTTCAAAATCTTTCAAATATTCTGGAATGGATTTCACTAGTGGACAAATCAATCTAAATCCTGGAACTGCCAAAGAGTTCAACATTTTGTTTGGTCCAAATATTGGCTATGGTGGAACTGAATTTGAGTATGATTCTTCAAAGGATTACACATTCAGAATCAATGAACCATTTGGAAGTTTGAATGTTAGTCTAGACTTGAAATAATTTTCCAATTTTTCTTATTTTTTATATTTAATTTTTAGCCCTATGTTTGGTTAGCATTTTGTTTTAAATATTTGGCATTAAAATAATTCTTAATGAATACTATCATGTTGGTTATTTTTTTACTTGTATTTTCTATCCCTGCGGTATTTGCTGAATCTTCTAATGTTGGTGAGATATATTGGAAAAAAGAAATCATCTCTTCAAATTCTTTTGTAGACATTTACGTCCACGATAATGATATGAATAAAAAAGAATATCCTAATTTTGCTGATAAATTTACAATATCTGTATGGTCTGATTCTTCTCCAGACGGTCTTGAAATAGATGTTGTGGAAACTGGGGTATATAGTGGAATTTTCAAAGGAAGTGTCTTTATCGCAGACTCTGGAGAAACTGCAAAGAATCGTTTAGTTTCAATACCTGGCGACATACTATATGCAAAATATGTGGATTTTACTATGCCCGATGGTTCAACATCTGACATATTTTCTGCTGCAATTGTTAAAATTTCTGGTCAAAATATGGATACTCTACTTGATAACATAGATAGTAAATATCGCATGTCTAAATCTATTGAAAAAGTTCCATCTTGGATTAAAAACAATGCTGGATGGTGGGCTGAAGGTACAATTGATGACGACTCTTTTGTTCAAGGAATACAATTTTTGATCAAAGAAAAAATTATTGATGTTGATGAATCCGTTACTTCAGAAAAAAATGATATAATTCCATCATGGGTAAAGAATAATGCAGGATGGTGGGCTGACGGTCAAATATCTGAAAATGATTTTTTGAGTGGAATCAAACATCTTGTAAAGACAGGTATTATTTCTATAAGCACTAATTCTTTAAACTCTGTTTCTGAATCTGATTCAATTGTTTCTGAATCTGATTCAATTGTTTCTGAATGTCAATCAATTAAATCCACATACAAGAGACTCAATTGTGAAAAAGAAATTAAACAAAATATTGAATTTATGGAATTTAAAAAAATTTCTTTTGCATATGTTGTGGGTCCAATAACTTACTACTATCCTGGAATTGGAAATCTTGGAAATGAATTTGAAATTAGCTCTTCTGGTCAAGCAATGCTTCGATTAAGAATTTTGGCTGAAAATAATGGAAGTGACGTTGTTTCATTAAAATGCACAGGTCCTTCTATTTGTAACTATGATGTTTGGGATGGTTCTAAAGCATTCAAATATGCTGGAATGGATTTTGTATCTGGACAAATTCCAATTAATCCTGGGACGTCTGTTATTTTCAATATGATGTTTGGTCCAAATATTGGATATGGTGGAAATCAATTTGAATACGATTCTTCTAAAAATTATGATTTTAGAGTCAATGAAAATTTTGGAAGTATTGTTATTCCTTTAAAAATTGAATAGATTTTAGTTAATCGTATACCATCAAGTCTTTTTCTTCTAAAAGACTATGGATTTGGTGAACTGAACGATGAATTTCAGTTTCAAGTTTAGCTCCAACACAAACCAATTTTCCTGATGCAAAAATCAAGATGACTGTTTTTGGGTCAAGCATTCTGTGAATCAATCCTGGGAATTGTTCTGGTTCGTACATACTTCTTGGCAATGTTCTTGCTGCTTGCTCCAAGTTGACTTTACCTCCAAGGTTAATTGAGGATACAATATTTTGAATTGAAACGATAGCATCTTTTTTTATTTTAATTTTACCTTTTCTTAAAATTTTAACTACATTTGATACTGCAAGTTCAGCTAGTTCTTGTGATTTTGCACCTGTACAAACCATTTTGCCTGAACTAAATAACAAAGTTGCAGTTTTTGGATTTTTTAATCTAAATACTGCACCTGGGAATTGTTCTGGATGATATTCTACATCTGGAAATCTTTTTGTTATGTCTACCAAGTCTAGTTTTTGATCAATTGTTGCAGAAGCTACTACATTTACAATTGCGATAATTGGTTTTGTTTGTGCCATGTCTTATCTCATTTTACCTCTCAATGCTCTGATCTAATCTCAGTCCCTTGTATCTGTTTCTTATTGTTACTTCTGTTACATTTGCAGCTTCTGCAATATCTCTTTGAGTTCTATCTTCACCATTATGAACACATGACAAGTACAATGCTGCTGCTGCAAGACCCATTGGATCCTTACCTGCAGATTCTTCATGTTCTTGTGCTTCTCTTAATACTTTAATTCCATAACGTTTTGTTTTTTCTGAAATCTGTAATTTACTTGCAATTTTTGCAACACATTGTGTTGGATCAACTACTGGCATTTTTAATTCTAATTCTCTATGTAATAATCGATAACATCTTGCAATGTCTTTTTTCTTAATGTTTCCTGCATCTGCAACATCTTTTAATGTTCTTGGTGTTTCTGTGTCTCTGCAAGCTGCATACAATGCTGCTGCAATTAATGCTGAAATTGAACGACCCTTAACTAATCCTTTGTCTAGTGCCTTTCTGTAAATGTAAGCTGCTTTTTCAATAACTGAATCTGAAAGTGAAAGTTTGTCTTTTAATGTACCAAGTTCACTTAATGCTTGTCGCAAATTTTTATCTGATGATGCGTTAACTTTACTTCTACTATCCCAAGTTCTCAGACGTTCAATAGTACTTTTCATGGTTGTTGATAATGGTTTTCCAGATGCATCCTTGTTTAATGGATTAATGACTGTAGCAAGTCCTCTATCATGCATTGTCAATGATGTTGGAGCACCAGTTTTTCTTGTTGGATCTGCTCCTCCTTCTTTTGAAAATGATCTCCATTCTGGACCTGAATCTTGTAAAGTTTCAGAAATTACAAACCCACATTTACCACAAAATCTCTCTCCTGTAACATTATCTGTAAGCATACCGTTCTTTCCACAACGACCGCATAGAGTGTCTGCATTCTTAATTTCTTGAACCAAAATAATACAGTTTTTCACCCCGCTTTAACTATATAAGCTATTTCAAATTTTTATCCAAAATTACCTTTTTTCATAGAATTACCTCCTTGAGGCGGTTTTGAGACCTCCACCAATGATTTATTTTGAATTTTCTGAATTGAATATTCTTTCTCGAATATCTGGAATGTGTTTGTAAATTATATCTCGAACTTTCATCTGTTCTTCAGCCGTTGGTGGTTTTTCTTGAGCACTAAGTATTGCACCACTCATTCCTAATGCCATGCCCATAACTATTCCATAGATGAATTCTTGAGCATTTTCTACTTTTAGTGTTTCCTTATTTTGTTTGATTTCTTCCATGTATCCTGGTATTGTAGTTATTGCCCCATTAATTGTCTGTAAAATTATTGTTTCTAATGGATCTTCACTCATATCTAAATTTAGAAGATATTCTTAATAAATCTGCATATTATTTTTCTACTCCTCAAAAACAATACTTATGAGAATCTAAATTCATACTTATTGAATGGGCTTTAAAACAAAAAATGATAATAAAAAAGATGGACGAAAGCAAAAAGGGCAAAAAAAAGCAGAACAACAACAACGAATTCAACGCTACAAAAAGAAGCAACAAGACAAGAAAAGAGGATCAAAACCAAAAAAATACTAAATAATCTATTTTAGTTTAATTCCACACCTAAGATATTTAATTAAGGTATTTTGAATGGCAGTATGTTTTCTTTTTTTACTGCAAAACAAGCAAATGATGTTTTGCCTGATGTAATTAAAAAATTTGAATATGCCCTAGCTAAAAAAAATGATATCACAAAACTAGAAAAACAATTACAACTTGTTATTTCTACAACTGATTCCTTTGAAAAATATATGGAATTAAAACTACAATTGAATTCAGCCATTACTAAATTTTATCAATCTATAGAAATTTTAGAAAGTACTGGAGTGATGATTAAAAGTATTGAGCAGGGATTGCTTGATTTTCCTTCTAAAAGATTTGATGATGAGGTCTGTCTTTGTTGGAAACATGGTGAAACAGAAATTAAATTCTGGCATGAAAAAGAATCTGGATTTATGGGAAGAAAACCTATAGAAGTTAACGACGAATCATTAATTTAATTTTTATTTTTATCTCTACAAATTCCACAAAGATAGATTTTTTTAAATTCCTCTATTTCTTTATTGAATTCAATAGTGTTAAAATAATTCTTTCCTGATTTCATTCCTCCAGGAACTTTCTTATTGCAATTACTACATTTTAATTCTAAATTAAATTTAATCACTTCTTCATTTTCTTCAATTTTTCCAAATATCATGACTGGAATTTAATTTATTTTGATATAAATTTGATTAATGTAGAAACTAACGAATTTTATAGTAAAAACTTGTATTATCAATAATGATTTCAGTTTGGTTACGTGTAATTCGTGTTCGTTTTTTATTGGCATCTGTAATTGCGGTGCTTGTTGGGTTAGCATTAAATTGGTCACAAAATTCTACTATTGAATATTTTGATGCAATCTTGACTTTTGCTGGAGTTCTTGCACTTCACGCAAGTGTTGATTTGCTAAATGATTATTGGGATTTCAAACGAGGTATAGATACTAAGACAACTAGAACAAAAATGAGTGGTGGTACGGGTGTTTTACCTGAGGGATTACTCAAACCTTCATCTGTTTATCGTGCAGGAGTTGTGTTCTTAATTATTGGTTCTTTGATTGGTAGCTATTTTGTAATTACTTATGGTATTTTGATTGCAATAATTCTTGGATTTGCTATTCTATCAATTTATTTTTATTCAACTAAAATTGTTGATTCTGGTTTAGGTGAATTCTTTGTTGGTGTAAAGGGCTCTATGATTGTTATTGGAACTTTTTTCATTCAATCTGGAGAAGTAAATCTAGAATCTGTTTTTGCTGGTGTTGTTATTGGAACATTGTCCTCATTAGTGTTGTTTATAGCTTCTTTTCCTGATCATGATGCAGATAAATCAAAAGGTAGAAAAACTTTGGTAATATGTGTAGGAAAGGAAAATGCAAGAAAGTTATTTTGGATTTTTCCTTTAATTGCATATTCGATGATTATTATTGGAATATCTCTTAATTTCTTTCCACTATTATCCTTGATTTGTTTTTTGAGTTTTCCCTTTATGATAAAATCTGGAGTTGGATTACAAAAAAATTTTAATTCTGTGCACGAATTAGTACCTTTCATGTCTTCTAGTCTAAAATTTAGTCGAATAACAGGAATTTTATTTGTTTTAAGTTTCTTGATCCCTATCTAAACAGACATAAATTTAGTCAAAATATGATTCTTTTATGATTTCAGGATTTGCAACAACTCAGGGAACTAAAACTTTTTCACAAAATTCAAGCATAAATCCACTCAATTTCAGAACCTTTGCAAATCTTCATCTATCAAATATTGGAATTGGAACCTATCTTGGTGAACCTAATTCACGCACTGATGAATTAGTTAAAAATGCTGTAAAACAATCTGTGTTATCTGGTGTAAATGTAATTGATACTGCAATTAATTATCGTGCTCAAAAGGCTGAACGCTCTGTTGGTAAAGCCATATCTGAATTAATTGTGGATGGAAATATCACTCGTGATCAAATATTTGTAAGCAGCAAAAACGGTTATGTCACAAATGATGCGGATATCCAAGAAGATTTTATGCAATATGTAATACGTGAGTTTGGAAAAACTGGTATTGTAAAAGAGGGTGATATAACATCTGGATATCATTGTATGACTACACCGTACTTATCAGATCAGTTAGATAGAAGTCTAAAAAATTTGGATCTAGAATGCATAGATTTGATGTATCTACACAATTCTATTGAAGGTCAAATTAAAGATGTGTCAAAAGATCAATTTTTAGAAAATTTGAAATCTGTTTTTGAACTATATGAACAAAAACGTGATGAAGGAAAAATTAAATTTTATGGAATGGCCACTTGGGAGTGTTTTAGAGTTATGAGTGATAATCCTCAATATCTTTTGCTTGAAGATATTGTTGAAATGGCAAAAAATATTGGTGGTATAGACCATGGATTCAAATTCATACAATTGCCTTACAACATGAATTATGATCAAGCGTTACTTGGAAAAAATCAATTACTTCAAAACAAACCTGTCTCTATACTTGAATCTGCAGTTGCCTTAGGAATTGGTGTGTTTACCAGTGTCCCATTTATGCAAGGACGATTGTTATCTCCTGGTTCTATGCCAGAATTTAATGATCTTAAACCGTCACTACGTGCATTACAATTTATCCGTTCATCACCTGGTGTACTTGCTCCACTTGTGGGTCAAAAATCGACTGAACATGTTTCAGAAAATTTAGAAATCTTGAATATACCTCCGATGTCTAATGAAGATTTTCTTCAATTGGTGAAAAAATTAACTTCCTAATTTTATTGTAAATTTCTGAATCTATAAATACAAATTTAAATCAAAAAAATTGTGCCAGTTGATCCTGTTTGTGGAATTGAACTTGATGCAGATATTGCGTTAATTCATGATCATAAAGGAAAAAATTTTTACTTTTGCTGTGACGGGTGCAGAAAAATTTTCATCAAGAAACCGCGAAAGTACAAAAATAATGTTTAGATGGGAAATGCCCCACACATTCTACAAAATTTTGAATTTTTAATTTCATGCTTACAATATGGGCATTTGGATTCTACATCATTTTCTACTGGCGATCCGTATAATTTTTTATAAATTTCATAATAATACATTGATTCTCTACTTCTGATAATCACAAGATCATTTTTTTCTACAGTTAATTTTTTTTCAACATATTTCTCTTCATTAGTAATTGATTCAAATAAATTTGTTAATCCTTCTGTTCCTGCCCCTTCTTGCATTGGTGATTTCTTTCTCCATGTTATTTGTTGTGGTATGTGTTTTTCGATTGTTTTACGTAAAATCCATTTTCCATATCTTGTACCATTTTCTTCCTTGACTTTGAGATTAACTGGGATTTGATTTGCTATTGTTATTACTTTTTCATTAAGAAATGGCGATTCAATTTTAATCCCTAGGGCTTTTCCAATTTCTTGTGTAGGAAAATGCATTACTGAACAGACTCTTTTAATCTCTGATTCCAATTCATTCTCAGGTTTATTTACTAAAAAATTATATCCTGCAAATAATTCATCTGCTCCATCTCCTGTAATTATTGATTTTTTATTATTGTCTTTTGCCCACTTAATTGCTAAATACATTACAACATTATTACGAATTTCAATATCATTAAAATTTTTTAATATTTTGATGGTATTTTCTACTGCTTCCAGTATCTCTGATGTTGTCGCTTTGTATATTGTTAATGAAATGTCTGTTTCTCTTGCTATTCTCTGGCAATATGTAAGATCAGTTGAAACAAAATCTTCTGAAATTATTGCAATGCCTTCTGGATTTCTTTTTTTAATGAAGTGTGCTAATATTGAACTGTCTAGCCCTCCAGATAATGCAATTAATTTTGATTCACATAAATTGCATGATTCCTCTAAAACTTGATATAATTTTTTAGAAATGTCCTCCAATACCATTCTGTCTGTTTTGAAATTAAAATAGATATGCCTAATCCTGATTTTTCTTTTAACTTGTATATTGTAAACTTTAAATTCGCACTAACGTTGATGTGGTATTATGTTACTTCCTGCTGAGATTGAATCTAAAACATTAATTCCTGCATTAAGAGCAATTTTAGCAAAAAAACTGGCTGAAGAGCATGATATTAGAGAAGACGAAATATCTAAAATGCTTGGAGTTACACAGGCTGCAATTAGTAATTATATTCGTGGTACTCGTGGCGACCCATCTTTAATTGCAAAATTATTAGCACAAAAACAAGTTGCACAATTAATAGAAGAATTATGTGATCATCTTTCTTCTGATTTAGCATATACTCCATCAAGTCTTTCTAAATTTATTGGTCTGTGTAATTACATAAAATCTAGTTTGTTGATTTGTGAAATACATCATAACTTAGAATCTAACATTGATGAAAAAATTTGTAAAGAATGTGAAAATATGCTTCTTAAAGGTCCTGGAAGCGTTTACTAATTTTTCTTAATTATAATTTGTATAGTTGATATCATATTACCTATACCTGCTTCTTCCAGTGTATCGAGATTAATTTTTTCTACTTTGGTCCTACCTACTAGCATTTTTTCTGTAATGATGTTTGCAACTGCAACTGCTTTTGGAATTGAGTTTCCTCTTGCTTTTAGAATTACTTTATCTTGAATCATTAGCTTTGATACTACATCTACAGCCACGAGCATAACTGGATCATTTCCAATGATTATTTCAGTCTGCTCTTGACTATTCGGTTGACTTACTTCTTCCATGAGCATTATACAATAATGAGAAATTTTTTGTTCTTTTAAGTTTTATCGATGATTGGTTCTTTATAGGAAATACTCAATTGGTATATTTTGATAATTTCCATTTGGTAATACTCTTCTAATTGTAATTGGAATGACTCTTTTTTCTAATTCTTCCATTGATATATCTAGAGATATTCTGGCATTTTTTGGAATTTCAATGAATGGTGGAGCTCCTAATGATAATTGTAATGCTCTGGCCCCAAGAATCCTTGCTTTTTCAAATCTTGTTAATGTTGGTGGACCAATTGTTATGTGTCCTTTTTCACATGGAATCTCTATTGGTATGTGATCTACTATATTTTCTACAATCTCTCTATTTTCAATCTCTTTAATTCTATTTTCAAGTGATGCTTGTTCTTTATCTGTTAGTGGCTCTGTTGGATTATCTTTGTTTTTTTCAATTAATTTTCGATAAGTATCTAATGCTTTATTCAATCCTAAATTTGGATCTGCATCAGTTTCTAATGTTTGAGTTTCATCAGTAATATCTGATTGGAATTCTTCAGTAGGTTCTACTTGAACTTCATCAGTAGTTTCTACTACAGTTTCATCAGTAATATCATCTTCACTAGACAAGTACAAAAATTTCCTTAAAACGTTATATAATCTAATCAATTTAAAAGTAAAATTGAGTACGTCCTCTGTATCTCGAAAACAATTGATTTTAGACATTGGTGGAAAAATTAGGTTGTCTTGTGATCTTAAGCGACATCTATCGCCAAGAACTGTTGGCATAATAATGAGATCATTACCTTTAGAGGGTAATTCTCATTTATTGGGAAAACATATTGTTTATTTTGAAACTAGTGTTGATTCTGGAATTGAAAGAGCAAGATCAGAATTTAAAAAAGGTGATATTGCATTTTTACCTTCAACTGGTAGCTTTTGTTTTTTTGTTGGTGATATTGAGTCTTCAAAGTCCATGACTCTAATTGGAAAATTTGAAGACAATAACGATGAATTAAAGAATGTTAAACCTGGAGATGTATTGCGTCTCTATGAGGAGACTACTTGATACAAATAATGTCCTGAATATCCACCAACCTTTTTTACAGTTCCTTTGATGGCTAATTGTTTTAAAAATGCATTTGCTGCTGAAATTTTAACTCCTGTTTGTCTTGCAAGATCATGTACTGTAATAACTTTAGAGTTTTGAATTACTTTCATGGCTTGTTGTTCAGTTAGGACAACTGTAATCTCAGATTTTTTTATGCCTCCTTCGACTTTATCTTTTCTATTTTTCTTTGAATCTTTAGGTCCACTTGGTTTTTCTGTTGTAGTAGATTTTTTTGCTCCAGCCATAATTCTAGAAAAAAATATTCCTATTATAAACGAATAATTGATTAACTTTTGGTTGATATGAACTGAAAATTATGTCTATCTAGGATAAATCATAAATTAATAAGAATTATTTTACATATTTTATAAAAATCTAAAAATTCTTGCATATTTTCAAATATAAATAACATATTGATTATCAATAACTATGGGTGTTGTTTCCAAAGGGGCAAAATGCAATGTTGATGCATGCGAAAATGATGGTGCTCGCTCACTAAATACTGGCAAAGTTGAGAATGCCGGATTAAAAGTCAATTCTAAGGGTAAAAAAACAATTCTTTGTAAAGATCATTATAAGGAATGGAAAAAAGAATCTAAGGATGACAGGGATCTAGAACGTGCTAGATTTTCCAAGTTTTAATTTTTAATTATTATTGTCTGAATTTTTGAAATAGTCTTCTCTAAGTTTATTGTAAAGTTTATCCATTCAGTTATAGCATTTTTTTGGATCCAATTTTATGATGATCATTTCTATTCCATTTTTTTTCTACTGTAAATCATACTTGTGCCACTTTTGTGCAACTTTTAGTTAATTTCAAGTAAAACATTACTTATCTAGGAATTATTGATTAGATAATAATATGAAAATAATTGATTTACATGACCCCGAGAGAGTAAACCGAAATCCTGATGATATAAAGATTCTTCTTCAGACTGGAAATTTTATTCAAGATGAATTTACCATATCTAAAATTGAATTAAGACTATACACTGAAAAATTAGATCCAAAAAATGGAAATTACTCTTTGATTACTTCTTTTGTTCAAACTGATAAGGGATCTGTTGAAATGATTTATGATGAAGGATTTCTTGGAAATAATGTACTGTCTCGGGCTTTCACATTTTTAACAACTAATTTAGGATTGTCTGCATTAGTATTAAGATCAATTATTTCAATTCGTGGAAATACTAGTAAATAATTTATTGTTGATAATGCCTCAAATATGATCAATATTTACATGGTGTATGTATGATGATGCATTATTAGTTTTGAATAAAGATAAAAAATTAAAAAAAATTATTTCTTCTGTTGGTGAATGTAAAATTCGAACAATATCTAATCCTTTTGAAGCATTAGTTGAAGCAATAATAACCCAGCAAATATCTGATAGTGCTGGAAAATCTATCTCCTTAAAATTTAAAAATTTATTTGGAAAAAAATATCCTACTCCATCTGATGTTATTAAATTATCTAAAGATAAAATTCAATCTGTAGGATTATCTAAAATGAAAGCAGAATATATTTTTGATATCTCTCAAATGGTTGTGAATAAAAAATTAAATTTCCAAATTTTTAAAAAAATGTCTGATGAGGATGTTATTGCAGAATTAACAAAAATTCGTGGAATAGGAAAATGGACTGCACAAATGTACTTGATATTTGCATTAGGAAGAATGGATGTATTTCCTTTAGGTGATTTGGGATTGATTAATGGAATCAAAAAATTATATGGTTTAGAAAATCCTTCAACTGATGAAATACTTGGAATCACAAATAATTGGATTCCATATCGAACAATAGGAACTTGGTATATTTGGAGAGGGGTAAAAAATTTTCAATTTGTTTAATTTAATCATATATTGTTAAATTTTGAGTCAATACTAAGGATTTTAAACTAACTCTACTGGATCTCAGTCATGAGAATTTTACAACTTCATTGTGATAGCATAGAATACACTCCTACTAAAAAGGAGATCAAAAGTGCAGAAGATATTGATAACCCTCAAACTCAAAAATTAGAAGAATTAGTGGTTGTTTTTGTAGCAATGGAAGATGGTGATGATTCTAGTGTAGCTCAAAATGCAATTTCACAAATAAAAAATTCTATGGAAAAAATTGGTTGTAAAAAATTATTATTATATCCATATGCTCATCTAAGTTCTAATCTTGCTAAGCCTTCAATTGCAATTGCATTACTAAAAGAAATGGAATCTTTGGCATCTGATTTGGAAGTATCACATTCTCCATTTGGTTGGACTAAATCCTATAAACTTCAAGTTAAAGGACATCCTCTAGCTGAAAGCTCTAAAGTTGTAACAAAGGATTCAACAAATGTTAAAAGTAATTCTGAATTAACATCCAAGGCATTAGAAGGTGAATCGAAAATACGTTCTATTTGGAAAATAATGTCTCCTGACGGTTCAATGTCTAATATTGCTGATTTTAATTTCTCAAAATATCCTAAATTAGAAATTTTGGCAAAATATGAGGCAGCAAAACAGCGTCGAGTTGATCAACCTCCTCCACATGTTGCATTAATGAAAAAAATGGGTATTGCTGATTATGAATCTGCTTCTGATTCTGGTAATATGCGATTTTTTCCAAACGGTCGTTTGATTAAATCTCTTATTGAGAGATATGTTACTGATAGAGTTAAAGAATATGGTGGTTATGAAGTTGAAACTCCAATCATGTACGATTCAGAACATCCAAGTATGGTTAGTTATTTTAATCGTTTTCCTGCAAGACAATACAATATTGATTCTGATGGTAAGAAATTATTTTTAAGATTTGCAGCATGCTTTGGACAATTTTTAATGGCAAATCACTTTCAAATGTCTTTCAAGAATTTACCTTACAAACTCTATGAACTTACCAGATACAGCTTTAGAAGAGAACAATCTGGCGAATTGGTGGGTCTTAGAAGATTAAGGGCTTTTACTATGCCTGATTGTCATGCATTTTGTGGTAACATGAATCAGGCACTTGATGAAATCAAAATAAGATTTGATTTATCACAAAGTGTCTTGAATAATCTTGGAATTGAAAATTCTGATTTTGAGATGGCAATTAGATTCACTGAAGACTTTTACAATGAAAATAAATCTGTAATTGAAGAATTAGTAAAAAAGAATGGAAAGCCCGTCTTAGTTGAAATGTGGACTGAAAAATTCTTTTATTTTGTTTTAAAATGGGAATTTAATTTTATTGATAATCTTGGAAAAGCATCAGCACTTTCAACTGATCAAATTGATGTTGAAAATGGTGATAGATATGGAATTGAATTTGTAGATGAAAATAATGAAAAAAAACACCCAATAATTTTACATAATTCTCCTAGTGGTGCTATTGAAAGAATTATCTATGCATTATTAGAAAAGGCTGCAACTGATTCCCATGAAGGTAGAAAACCTCAATTTCCATTATGGTTAGCCCCTACCCAAGTTAGAATTATTCCATTGAGAGATGAATTCAATGATTTTTGTGAAAAACTTGCAGATAAAATTTCTATCAATTCGATTCGTGTAGACATTGATGATAGGAATGAAAGTATTGGAAAAAGAATTCGTGAAGCCGAAACAGAATGGATTAGATATATTATTGTAATTGGTGAAAAAGAAGCAAATTCAGAAAATCTTAGTATTAGAGACAGAACAAGTGGTTCTGTTAGGGAATTACCATTTGATCAATTCTTAAATGAAATTAAAGAACAAACAAAAGATAAACCATTCACTGGTTTAAATTTTCCAAAACATATTTCCAAGCGACCTAATTTGATGGTGTAATGATTATGAGTTTTCTTGATTTATACATGAATAGAAATCCGCTAATTACTGGATCTGATGAGAATAGTATTCCAGTTGCCACCATTTTTGGAGTGCCCTTTGATGCTACCCACTCTTACAAACCTGGCTGTAGATTCGGTGCTGATGCCATTCGAGATTCATTTAACAATATAGAAGTTTTTCATCCTGAACTAGGAATTGATTTAGAATCTGTAAATATCGAGGATTTAGGAAACACTCGTCATACCGTTGTTGCTTCTGAAATGGTTGATATGCTCAAAAAAATTACTACAGAACTTGTAGCAAAACAACGTCAACTTTTCATTTTAGGCGGTGAACATTCCATTACATATGGAACTTATACTAGTTTTCCAAAAAAAACTGGCTATGTTGTTTTTGATGCACATTATGATTTACGTGATGAATTTGCAGATATCAAATTAAGTCATGCATCATATTTGAGAAGAATTGTTGAAGAAAGAGGGGCTGAAAATATTTTACATGTTGGAGCTAGAGCGTTTGTTCAAGAGGAACTTCAATTTCTTACTGAAAATAAAATTAAAACAATTTCTGATAAACAGATTAGAGATGGCAAGGGACCTCAATTAATTAAAGATCATATATCTACTTTTGACACTGTATATTCTAGCTTTGATCTTGATGTTTTGGATCCAGCGTATGCTCCAGGAGTAGGAAATCCTGAAGCTGTAGGAATAACATCTAGAGAATTATTTGATATGATTCGTTCCTTTGAAGAAACAAAAGTAACTGGAATTGATATAGTAGAATTAAATCCCTATCATGATAATGGTGCTACTGCATCATTGGCTGCAAAAATTATTTCTACCATGATTGCTATGAATTTATCCCATAAATAATATTAAAAAAATATTAAAAAATCAAGACTCTTTTGAAGTGGGTACCTTATGGATAATAGAATAGTATTCAAAAGTCATAAAATACTTGGATCTAAATTTATAAATATTAATGGACAAACAGTTAAATTTGTAAAATTTTTGAGTCCTAAATAATTCATGGAATCCATTTGCTGGTCAAATTGTAAGTCATATGGCGAGGCTGAATATGTGATTCTTGGACTTAATGATGAATCCCAATCACATTCCCTTCGCAAGGGAACATCAAGTGCCCCAGACAGAATCAGAAAAATTTCCAATGAACGAGATGTATACATTGAAAAAAATATAAAATCTATCGCATACCCATATTCAGGTAAGCCAGAATCAAAGATCTTTGATTTAGGAAATGTTCCAAGAGAGAATATTTCATTTGTCTATGAACGTATGTTCAATGAAAAAAAAATTCCTATAACTATGGGCGGAGACCATTCATTAACTTTTGAGATCATAAAAGAATTGGGAAAGAAATTTGGACCTGTTTCACTTGTTTATTTTGATGCTCATCCAGATTTTATTTCATCAACTAAGAATTTTTATGGTTCTGTGATACATGATTGTCTTCCATACATAGATCCAAAATCAAGTGTAATGATTGGAATTCGTAGTCCTGAGTTAGAAGAAATTGAAAACATAAAAAAATATGGAATAACTGTTATCACGCCCGAAGATGTTCAGATTAATGGATATAAGCAAATACTTGAAACCATCCTTGCAAAAATTGGAAAAAATATCTACATCTCATTTGATATGGATGCTTTGGATCCTTCATTTGCACCAGGTGTTTCTGTTCCAGTTCCTATGGGATTAAATCCAGTTACATCATCAATACTTATAAAAAATATTGCACGTAAAGGAATATTGGGAATGGACATTATGGAAGTCTGTCCTGCATTTGATGTTCAAGACAATACATCACATTTAGCATCAAGAATGATTGGCGAATTCTTATCTTCTGTATCGCATAAATAAAAAACTCTATTTTTAAAAAAGTATTAAAATTTTAGGTATTCTATATCTTAAGAAAATTATACTTGATATTGATTTCATGTTTATTGCTAATTAATTATTTTTGTTATTAGACAAGAATGCTAATTGTAATTACTTTATTAGATGGTATTTTGGGGATAATTTGTGTTAAATAATTTACGTGAAACTCTCCGTCCAGCACTTGAAAAAATAGGCAGAGGATTTACTGCAACTGGACTGTCTCCAAATTTTTGGACTGTTGTGGGTCTCATCATTGCTTTATCTTCTGCTGTTGTATATGGAATGGGTATTGAATTTGGATTAATTATTGGTGGTATTTTGTTACTTGTTTCAGGATTTTTTGATATTGTTGATGGTCAAGTTGCAAGAATTACTGGAAAAACTTCCAAAAAAGGTGAGTATCTTGATTCAATGTTTGATAAAATTTCTGAAGTTGCAATATTTTTAGGAATTTTAGTTGGTGGATATGCAGAACCATATCTTGTATTACTTGCAATTACATTATCTCTGTTAGTTAGTTATGCAAGAGCAAAATCTGATTTAATTAACATAAAACTTCAGGGTATTGGAATTGGTGAAAGGGCTGAAAGACTATTGGTTATTGCAATAATTGGTATTATTGGTTTTATGGATTACGCTGTAATAATTGTAGTAATAATTGCTGCAATCACATTAATACAAAGAATGGTTTACACTACAAAAAATATTAAAGAATAATACTATCCGCGTAATTTGCCGCGATTTCTTCTACTAGCTTCTGATCTAACTTTGATAATTTTAAAGTGGACTGCACATGAAATGCAATAATGTTTCAAAACCGTTGGTGATGCAATGTATGCTCCTTGTGCACGCAATTCTTTAGCTAAAGTGTGTTCAACTAAATTTAATTTTGAAGTAACTTTTTTAGCTTTATCTTTTGGCACTGTTGAACCACAGTTTGTGCATTGTATTGTGCCAGTTGATCCTTTTCCTCCTTTTGTACGACCTCGACTTGCACGCTTAAGTGGCATAAGTTAAAGCGATTTTGCCTACTTATATTCTTGTAGCTAAATTATGAAATATGTTATTTTATGCCTGATTTTTTCCACAATATTCTATTTGTTTTAATTCTAGTTTCACAAAACAGTTGTAGATAAATTTGATAGGGTTATGTCGTATTTGCTTTAGTTCGGGTGTCAAATTACATCTTTCTAAGGGTGTTGCCATGTGCTTTGATTGTTTAGAAAAAAATAATGCAAATAACTAAATCTGATTGAACTAAAACCTAAAGGAATGAAGATAGCAATATTTTCTCATTGTGCTTTGGATACCATTACTATTGATGGTAATTCCTATGAACAAATTGGAGGCGCTGCATCCTATTGTGGAATTATGGCTCGTGAATTAAAATTTGATGTAGATCTTTTTACTAAATTTGGTCCTGATTTTCCAAAACAATATCTCACTAAAAATAAAATTAATTTAATAAATTCTGAATCAAGTAAAAATACTACTAAATTTTCAATTTCTTTATCTGGTAGTGATAGAACACTCAAACTTCAAAATGAGTGTGACCCAATAGATTATTCAAATGTCAATGCAGATGGCCATTTAGTCAGTCCAATTTTTCATGAAATATCTGATAATGTATTTAAAAAAATTAAAGATGATTCTAATTTTTTATTTGTTGATCCTCAAGGGTTCTTACGTCAAAAAGATTCTGAAAATAATATTATTCTAAAAAAAACTGAACTTGATTTATCTGATGTGAATGCGATTAAAATTAATCCTGAAGAAGGAAAAAATATTGTTGATGGTACCTCTGATGAAATGATGCTTGCATTACAAAAAAAAGGGATAGAATATGTAATATTTACTGATAAAACAAATGTTTCACTATTGATAAAAAATAGAATTTATTCTCTTAAATTGCCTAACAAAACTGTTCATGATACTACTGGAATTGGAGATATTTTTTGCTCAACTTTTACTTGTACAATGTTAAAAGAGAAAGATTTTTTGTGGGCATTATGTTTTGCTGCAGGTTCTGCACAGGCTGCACTTGAATCAAATGACGTTGGACTACAAAAAATTCCCACAAAAGGTGCAGTTGAAAATAATGCTTCATATTTTTATAATTTAGTGGATTTCAGAGACTTATGATGCATTATTCTTTTATCACCCATTGAGGAATTACACACTAATGCAAATTGGTATCTATGGTACTGGAACATCTGAAAATGCATTTAAGAGTATTAAAAAAATATTAGATAATTCTAATATTGATTCATTTACTATTACAAAATCTCACAATAAACATGCTGATTGTATTATTGTTTTAGGTGGTGATAAGGGAGTCAGAAATTATTTTCATAGAACTTTTGATTCTACATCTCCCGTGTTGGGAATCAATGAAGGTGAGTCAAGTGGATTTTTAGCACAAATTGAATTAAGAGAATTTTCTTCATATGTTGATATTTTAAAAAAACAAAACTATAGTGTTGAGGAAGTTCCTAGATTGGGTGTTAAAATTGATGGAAAAAATGTTTATCCTGTTTTAAACGACGTGGCAGTTTTTTCATCAAAAAGTGCAATGTTGATGGAACATACCTTACGTGTTAATGGCGATGAGGTATGGCACGATAATGGTGATGGAATTATTGTTTCTACTCCTATTGGTTCTTCAGCATATTCAATGTCTGCTGGAGGTCCAATACTCTTTCAGGATTCTGCTGTATTTGAAATTATTTCTGTAAATTCTCTTGATACAACAAGAAGACCAATTATTGTTTCTAATTCTAGTTTTATTGAAATTGATGATATTTCTGCTAGATTGCACTGTGAAGTAGTTTTAGATGGCTTAGATAGATACAAAGTAAAAAAAACTGTTGAATGTTCTATATTTATTCCTCCTGCAAAAATTATTCGTTTAAAAAAAGATACTACTGGAATTTCTGCATTGGCTAAAAAAGTTCATCTGGCAAAGGATTTACTTAGTATGCCCCCAAGTTCTAAATTATTATTAAAAACTTTGGAGTATGAGGGAGCATTAACCCAAAAAGATTTAGCAAATAAAACATTGTTGCCTGATAGAACTGTAAGGTTAGCATTAAGTCATTTATTGAAAAAGGGATATGTCAAGAAGAAAATTTCCATTAGGGATGCAAGACAAAAAATTTATGAAATTTCTAAAATTGAATAATTTTTAATTTATTTTTCTGCTGATGCTTTGATAAATGCCGAAAATGATTCTTCTGGGAAACCTGGTCTACTATTGAATTCAGGATGGAATTGTACCCCCAAGTAAAATTTGTGGCTTGGAATTTCTAACATTTCCATTCTTTTACCATTATCACTATCTGCAGTAAATAACAGTCCATTTTTTTCAAACTCTGATATGTAGTTTTTATTTATTTCATATCTGTGTCTATGGCGTTTATTGATTTTATTGGTTTGATAGATTTTCTCTGCTATTGAATTTGATTTAATTATTACTTCGTTTGCTCCAAGCCTTAGTGACCCTCCCATATCTGAAACATCTTTTTGTTCTGGAAGCAAATCGACTATGGGGTTTTTTGTTTTTGCATCAATTTCTGTAGAATTTGCATCGCCCAAATTCATTACATTTCTTCCAAATGCAATTGCTGCTAATTGAAATCCAAAACATATCCCAAGATATGGAATATTTTTTTCACGAGCATAGTTTGCAGTTTGTATAATCCCCTCTGAACCTCTTGTCCCAAATCCACCTGGAACTAAAATTCCATCATAATTTCCTAATTGATTATAATCTGTTATTGATTCTGAATCTATCCAATCAATATCGATAGATTTTCCAATTTTGGCACCTGCATGCTTTAATGCGTGATTAACACTAACATAGCTGTCTGCAAGTGTTACGTATTTTCCTACCATAGCAATTTTTATTTTATCATGATCACTGTTAACCATATCATGTGCAATCTTATTCCATTTATCCCAATTAGCTGACGCATTAACCAATCCTACCTTTCCAAATTTTGTAAATATTGAATCTAAAATTCCTTGATCATATAGAATCTGTGGAACTTCAAAAATTGATTTTGCATCATGACATGATAATACATCTCTTGGAGTTACATTGGTAAACATTGCAATCTTTTGCTTTGTTTTTTCCTCTAATGGCATTGTACATCTAACTGCCAAAAAGTCCGCTTGAATTCCTATTCTTCTTAATTCTTGTACACTGTGCTGTGTGGGTTTTGTTTTTTGCTCTCCTACTACATCTAATGATGGTGCTAATGTAACATGAACAAAAATTACTCCCTGTGGTCCTTCCTCAACTTTCATTTGTCTTAATGCTTCTAAAAATGGAAGTGATTCAATATCACCTACAGTTCCTCCACATTCAACAATTAGAAAATCTAGCTTTTCATCTTCTGCAACCTTTCTAATTCTATTTTTAATTTCATCTGTTATGTGTGGAATTATTTGTACACATGCTCCCAGATACTCTCCTTTTCTTTCTGCATCTATCACTGCTGAATAGACCTGAGCTGTTGTAATGTTGTGATTTTTTGATATGTTTTGATTTAGAAATCTTTCATAATTGCCAATATCCATGTCACATTCACCTCCATCTTCTGTAACAAAGACCTCTCCATGTGCTACTGGATTCATTGTTCCTGCATCATAATTTAGATATGGATCAATTTTGATGCATGATACTTTTTGATCTGATAATTGTAATAGTTTTGCAATTGATGATGTTGTGACTCCTTTTCCAAGTCCGGACATTACTCCACCTGTGACAAAAATAAACTTCGTCTGCACATTATTGTAATAAACATCTAGTTTTTGTATGTTTTGTAAGGTGTAGGTTTGAGTTTGACTATTTGAAAATGGTTTGTTTCTTTAGACTTTTGGTAAATGATGTAATTTTAGATTCAAGTTCTTTTGGATTTGTTTTTTCAATTAATTTCAAATATGCACTGCCCACAATTACTGCATCAGCTCCTGCCATGATGTATTTTCTAACATCTTCTGGAGTTGATACACCAAATCCTATTCCAATTGGAATTTTACCTTTAGTCTGTTTTTTTACATTTTTGATAGCTTTTAATGTATAATTTTTAATCCCTGTTTTTACCCCTGTAGTTCCAAAGACTGCAACAAGATACAAAAATCCCGTTGATGCTTTAGCAATTTTTTCAATTCTACTTTTTGATGTATTTGGTGAAACCAAAAATATTGTATCTGCATTATTTTTTGCCGCTTTAAGATAATCTTCTGATTCTCCAATTGACATGTCTGGAAGAATGAATCCATCTATACCCGCTTTTTTTGCTTCTTTGATAAATTTTTGATATCCCATACGATGCAAAATATTGGTATATGTCATCAGTACAAGTGGAATTTCTGTTTCTTTTCTAATCTCTTTTACAGTTTTAAAAAATTTTGAAATATTAGTGCCTTTTTCAAGTGAAATAGTACTTGCATTTTGAATTACTGGACCATCTGCTAAAGGATCTGAAAATGGAAATCCCAATTCAATAATGTCAGCTCCACCTTTAACTAAACCTCTTATGGTTGGCATTATAGATTTTTCATTTGGAAATCCCAACATAATATATGATATTAGTGCTTTTTCATTTCTTTTTTCTAATTCGATAAATCTCTCTTTGATTCTAGACATTATTACTTGATTGTTTGTACTTTTTTATTAATAAAAACTGTTTCAAATCTTTTTTAATTTTTAAATTATTTATCTTCCTGGTCTCTCGAATGCTTTTCCTTTTACTTGACCCAAGGTTGAGGCTGTATTTTCATGCTTCTTGCTTATTTCTTCTTTAGGTTTTTCCAATTTTTGCTTATTCTCTATTGTAAATGTTTTTTTAACAGTTTTTTTATCCTCATTTTTTTTGTAAATTATATTGGTTCCTGAAGGAATTTGAGTTTTTTTAACCACCTTTTTCTTTCTTGGTATATCTTTTTCTTTCTGTTTTTTTTGAGACCAACTAATATTATTTACATCTGACGATGATGACTTTTCTATATTGTATTGTCCTAATGATTTTCTCACATCATTCTAATTAGTTACTAGTTAACAAACGTACTGAAACTACTTTTTAAATTTGAAACTTATCTTACAATTACTAAAACTAGTGACAGTGCTACAACGACTACAAATCCTCCAATTAGGGCAATTTTTGTGTTATCTATCATATTTCATTTAAAATAATAATTTTCTTCTATTTTACTTATTGTTAGTATCTGACCTAGTGATCAAAAATTATCTATGCCCTAAAATAGCATTGACAAAAAAATTATTTTTTAAACATAATCCATAGTCTTGTTCCTATCATTATTCCTACTGCTGAAACGATTAAAATTGGAATAATTATTTCCATTTCACTCATATTATTTGAAACGTTACTCCATTATTTTATTTTTTAAAGCAATCTATTTTAAATTATATTTCATAATAATGCAAACTGATACTTTATTTTCTGAATCATTAATTCTCATTCTACGTTCATGGAATAAGTCAATGGAGACATCTTTGAATTTAAATAATATTAGCTTATACTAATTTTTGAATTAAATGAATCAAAAAATCATTCTTGGATTATCTGCTGTGTTTGCGATAATTGGTATTTCTACACTAATTGTTTCTACTGCCACAACCAGTGTTCCAATAACAAATGAGTTTGATAACATTAGTGTTGACTCTAATGCTATTGACGTTGATTTATTGACTATTGGATTTATTCCACTTGAAAAAGCTGATGAATTAACTCCTAAAGCAGAAGTTCTAGAAAAATTCTTAGAATCTGAACTTGGAATTGATGTTAAGGTAGTTGTTCCAACAAACTATGAAACCATTATTGAAGGAATGAGATTTGGTCATATTGATGCTGCATTTATGGACACTGGACCTGCATGGATAACTCATGAAAGAACAGGTGCAGAAGCTGTATTGGCAGAATTAGTAGATGGTAAGGTAAACTATCAAGCAACAGCTTGGGCATTAGCAGAAAATGATTCAATTAAAACACTTGAAGACACAGTTGGTAAACGTGTTGCATTTACTAGCATGACTGGTTCTTCAGGATTTGTAATGCCTATGGGAACTCTAGTAACTCAGGGTCATATCAATATTGAAGGCGATGATATTGTTGCTTTAGAACAAGCACTTGCAAATAACTTTGAAAGTTATACATTTGCAGGTGGTTACAAAGCAGCATTAAATTTACTGTTAAATGGTGATGTTGATGTTGCATTTGGTTCAGATGTTGCTCCGCAAAAATATCTTAGTTTAGAAGAACAAGCAAAATTACGTCCTGTTACTACAATTGGACCTGTACCATCACATGTCTTTATGGTAAGTTCTAGTATGTCTGAATCTACTAAAAATAATTTAGTTAGCGCATTGATTAAACTCAATTATGATGAACACAATTCAATTCTAACTGATTTGTATGGTGCAGAAGCACTTGTTCCAACAACAACTACTATGCATATTGGTGAATTTGGAACCTTTATTGATATACTAACTGGTCTTGATCAAAAAATCTTAGATTCCTATAACAAGAGCAAATAAAATATGGTATTTTTTAGTTGATGTAAATTTACATGAACAAAAATTCTCCGTTTTCATTAATTTCTACAAGTAAAATTATTCAAATGAATGATGTATGGACGTCATATGATTCTAAAAGTTATGCTTTGAAAGGAGTAAATCTTTCAATAGATAGAGGCACAAATTATGCCATAGTTGGACAATCTGGTTCAGGTAAATCAACACTTTTGAAATTAATGAATGGAATGATGACTCCAAGCAAAGGAACTATCAAAATTGATTATTTGACTCCTAATATGAATAATAAAAAATTCAAAAAAATGATGCATACCATAGGGTATATCCCACAAAGTTTAGGTCTTGTAAAAAACATTAGTGTAATGGATAATATTTTGATTGGAGCATTACCTAGATTAAATACAATGCAATCTATTTTGAAACAGTTTCCTGAAAATGAAATTCAAGAAGCTAAAAATATTTTAAAATTAGTTGGTTTATCTGGTAAAGAATCTAGAAAGGCATACATGTTAAGTGGTGGTGAAAAGCGTAGAGTCGCAATAGCACGAGCACTAATGCAAAAACCTACAATACTTTTAGCAGACGAAATAGTTTCAGAATTAGATCATGTGACATCAAAAGAAATTATGAATTTAATTTTGGATGCACAAAAGAAAATGAATCTGACTGCAATTATGGTACATCACGACATGAAACTTGCATTAGAGTATGCAAATCGTGTGGCAGTAATTAAGGAAGGACAAAAAATTTTAGAAATTGGAGTAGAAGGTGATACTATTGTTGATTTTCAAACAGGTGATATGAGTATCGAAGAAATAATGGAGATGTATAATACTGACCCCAAAGAATAACCTCATCATTGGAGTAATTGTTGCTTTGGTCATAATTGCATCATACAATGTAGATGCAAATCCTGTTGATCTTGCAGAAGGTTTACCAAATCTGAGTGTTATTATTTCTGAAATATTTGTAGCAGAATCAATAATTGAGGATTTGAAATATATCCCAACTGCATTATGGGCAATGTTTGAAACACTTCAAATGGCATTTATTGGAACTGTCATTGGAATTGCAATTGGTTTACCTCTAAGTATGCTTGCTGCAAGGAATTTGAATAGCAAATTTGTTTATGCTCCCACTAGAGCGCTATTGGCAATAATTCGTACATTTCCATCTATTTTATGGGCTCTACTGTTTGTCATAATGGTAGGATTGGGTCCATATGCCGGTGTTTTGGCAATTGTGATGTATACAATAGGATTTGTAACAAAACTACAATACGAATCAATAGAAACTATTGATTCTGATCCTATGGATGCTGTAAGTTCTATTGGCGTTAGTAAGTTTCAATTAATTCGATATGTTGTACTTCCAGAATCAGCATCACATTTACTTGGTCAAATATTGTACATGTTTGATTACAACGTACGTCAAACCAGTATTCTTGGAATTGTTGGTGCTGGAGGAATTGGATTTTTCATAATTAATTATATTAAATTCTTTGAATATGGTAAAGCAGCAATTTTCATGTTAATTGTTTTAATTACTGTTTTGATAATTGATTGGTTTAGTGTAAAAATCCGAGACAAGTATATAGTAAAATCTCAGCATGGCATGGAAATTAGAACTAAAGAATCTAGAAGTTAATTGCTAGTGCCAAATAGTTTATTTTAACTAATTCTTTATTAAAAATTTTTTCACATGTAAATATTGAAGAAAGTTATTTTATTTGATCTTGGGGGTGTATTAATTAATTGGAACGATGATTGGTTATATGATGAAATCTCTTCTCAATTGAAAATTCCTTTTAGTCAAATAAAGTCCAAATTTAATGAGAATCTTTGCAGTTTATTTGAATCTAAAATAACCGAGAAAGAATTTTGGAATCTAGTTCTTGGAAATAATAATAATATTGATAATAAAATAATCAGTAAAACTTTTTTAAAAAAGTCCAGTATAAATTATGATTTACTAAGTTTTGCAAAATCACTTAAAGAAAATGGGCATACTATTGGAATTTTGTCTAATTTAACTGCTGGAACTTCTAACAGTTTTGAAAAAAATCATTTATCTGATTTTGATTATCATTTCTATTCAAATTCTATTAAGATGTCTAAACCTAATCCTGAAATTTATCAATATGTTTGCGATCAAATTCCTTCTAAAAACATATTGTTAATTGATGATAAACAAGAAAATTTAGATGCTGCAAAATTATTTGGTTTCAAAACTATTTTATTTTCTCTTTCAAATTTCTCTAAAGGTCTAATTCACGATAAGATCTATGATTTTATAAAATAATTCCGTTTTCAATTTTTAAAAATATCTTTTAAAAAAATATTTTATGATTATGGATTTTTGATACTTTAAAAGATCGTGTTAAATTAAAGAAAGAATTTTTGATTTAATAATTATTTTTTACTTTGTCTAATTTATGAAATTCAGATACAAAGATGAAATAATTTTATTGTGATCTGCGATATTTTTATTGTGATCTGTAATAATTACATAAAAAAAATTATACTTAATAATGATGAGTTTGTATAGTGTGTATTAGGAATAAGTCCACCTTAACCCCTTGAGCTAAAAACTCTAAAGGAAACTGAACGGGATTTTGCCCTGGGCTTATTCACCTTTTTATTTATTAATAATAAATTACTTTTTGATGGAAACCATTAATTTAAGATTTTTTTTAAATTGAGTTGTGTTATCTGAAATTAATTGGAATGATAATTTTTATGGAATATCATGGGCTTATGAAAAATATAGATTAGTAGTATCTATTGTGTTTGAAGATAAAAAAGAAGCAACTATCATGGCTCAAGAAATAGAAGAATGGAGTGATAAATTCACTAGATTAACAATTGTTGAAAAAGATAATGGTGAATTTTCAATTTGTTGTTATGAGGATCCTCAAATCTCAAAGAGTTCTAAACACATTGGTCTTTTTAGAACTGGCATGATTCAAAGTGGAGGATACGAACAAGCAAAACCTATGATTGAAGAAAAACCACCTTTACTACAAATTGCATATGCTGCAGATGTTAGAGTTATGAGCACATATGAACAAATATCTCGACTAGTTCCGATGAGAAAATGCCGAATTATTTCTGAAAAAGATTTGAAAAAACAGGAATATTATTTTGAAAGAACTGCCCATATAGAAAAAAAATCTGATAAAGATTCAAAAAAGTAAAATCATTTATCATTTATGGACTAGTATCATTAATCGCTTAAAATCGATATAAAGAATCACTATCAAATCATTCATAACATTGCTACTGATCAATCATTCATCTCTTTTAAATGCAAAATTGCTTTATTGATATCTATGAATGATAACGATAACTCAAACACTTGGGAAGATGCAATAGGCTCCTCTTGGTTAATCTCAGAAGAGTAACCCCTCAACGGGCATCTTTTTGAGAATTACTCATACCTCGTTTCGTAACCTTATTTTGTAGAATCTTGTAATGTTTGATAATGGGGTTAAATGATTACTTTATGATTGAACACACAAAGGAGTGTAAATACAGAAATGATAATGACATGCCACATATGAATTGCTTTTGTAAATGTCATAAAATTGTCATGATGGACTCTGCAAAAATGGAATCAAGAACTTTCTGATTCTTTTTTAGGCTCAAAATTTTCTACAATTTCAGAAACTGTTTTGATTATGGCTTCTTTAATTTGTTCTTGAGTCATTCCAGATTTATGCATTAATTTCATTTGGTCCATTAGTGCAAAATGAACACGACCTTGCAGGTAATCTACTATGCCAAAATCGCCTTTTGGAAATTCTGTAACAAATATCGATTCATCTGTCATGAAATAAATTAAAATAAATCCCATTAATATTTCCAAATATTCATTAGTATCACAAAATGGGAATATTTATGACAAAATTTGTTCATAAATCCTATGATACGATCTATGTTCGGGATATGATTAAACTTAGTCTTGATGATCTTATAGGAATGATGTCCTCCTTAGAGGCTGCTCATGCATATTGGGCTGAGGGAGTTTTGTTTGCTAGTTTTGCAATGGCTGAATCTGAAGAATTAGCTAAAAAAGAAATGAATAATGAGATGTATTTAGATAAAGTAGTTTTTGCAATATGTGAAAAATATTCAAAAACAGTAAAATCTTCTACTAATCTTGAAATTGGTGTTTTAAATATGCAAAAAAGTAGTTTGTATACTGATTTAATAAAATGGCTAAAGACCCAATCTATTTGGAATCAATAATATTCTCAGAATTTATATTTGATTATTTTTTGCATGATATTCTTATTTACCAAGTATTTTTTGAAATTTATCCAATTCTGATTTAGTTTTTACAAACTGATCTGTTAAAATTTTACATGAAAAAATCTGTTTCATTTTATTATCTATTACAAATATTGCTTCATTTAAAATAATTGCATCTATAAATTCATCATTTGGATATGATGTATATTCTAATATGTTATTGTTAATTTGAATTTTAAATTTAAATCCCATCAACAAACCTGCATCCTCATGTTTGTTTAGAAATCCTCTAATGCTTGCTTTTATGTCTGATTTTTTTTCTATTGCTAAATATTTGAGTGAATTTTCATTATCTTCTTCTATTATGCATCCAACTGGTTTATTTTTAATATGCAAAGTTATTGATTTATGAGTTTCAATGTACTCATCTACATTATCAATTTTATCTAACGGCATATTGTAATAATAAAAATTTCATTAATTAATTTTTTAATGTATCTCACCAATTTTTCTTTTTTAAAAAAAGCCGGTCTCCATCGTTTTGGAGACTCTGTAAATGTATTAACTAGTTTATGTGAGCATTTTGGGCTCTTCCAGCTAACACCGTGAGATGTCTCTGACTCGACAACACCATTAAAGATATCTTTATGTTAAAAATTAAATTTAAAAAAAATTACTTTTTGGTTTATTTTTTTCACATTAAAAAGATCGTAAAAATTATTTTTTAAAAATTATTCATTTTATCCCCTGCCTGTAATTCAATATCTATCATAAATTTTGGGTATTTCTAACAAAAAAGTTCTGATCGTAGAGCCAACAAATCAACCTCTCATTGTTGATAATTCTGATTATTCTACATGTTCAAACTAAGATCTAACTGCGAGAACAACCACATTTTACATACACAACTTTGAATTCTCCCCCCGTCTTGATGTTATGAGACATTGGTTTATTGCAATATTGACAATTCACTGCCCCATGATATTCTTCTACTTTTACTATTTGATATTCCCATGATTTTTTCTTACTGTCCCAATACACTGAATTAATCTCTGTTGGAGTATCCATATTCTAAAACTAATATTAAATTGACTAATTAATTTTTAGAACTTTTTGTATCGCTCATAAATTCTGAAAATTAGCTAATTAACTCGTAAATAGGGCTATTTTAAGAACAAATTATGATTGATATTTCAATTTTATCGATTTTAAATTCTATGAATGGCGAAACAGCATATCTCACAGATATGTGGGAAAGCTGCCTAGATAAAAAAAGAAAACGATATCCTAGAAGTAAATTTAATGCTGTTTTAGATACAATTGTTGAATTGGGCTATTTAAAAAAACAAGGATATAAAACTGAAACAACATACACTAAATTGAAATTTGCTGATATTTCAGATCATATAGGATTTATCAATAATATTATTTTTACAAATGAAACTATGATGAAAAAAACATTGCAAAAATTAGATAATGTAAAAATATTTGTTGATATTTCAAAAGATCTTAACGCTCATAAATTAAATAAATATGCTGAAAAAGATTATGAATTGTTTTTGAAAAGTGTAACAAATATGCTTGGAATTTCTTCCTCTATTTTATTTACAATTACAAATACTAGTAATCAAGAATTAAAAAAAGAATTAAAATTATGTCTTAGTCAAATAAAAGAATTTTTAGATCAATCATATGAAATACTTATGAAATATCGAGGTTCAAATGAGAGAATTGTATTGCAGAGAATGCTAAATAATAAAATTCCAGAACCTGGATTTTTAAAAATTTAAGAAATTATTAGTTTTTTAGAATTAATTTATTGCATTGAATAGTGAACATCACAAAATAACACAATTCCATTTGATAGTGTTTTAGCAGAAATGCTATTACCCTCTGATAGTCCTTTACCACAAACGTAGCATTCAACTATTGAAACAGAAGACTCAATTTCATTACGCATTCTTGAATTTTGCATAATTGTTTTACTTTGCATTTTCATCATGCCCTGACTGCACACTTCTATCCTATAAAGGTACCGTACTATACCGTAACTTCATAAATAGATACACAGAGGCTAATTTGTCCTCATTACTGTTGTATTATCTTTAAATATTAAACAGTAAAAATTTTGATTATGGGTGGACACCTTTGGAAATGCACAAGCAATAGTAATACCACTAGATTTATCTGAAAACCAATTTCAAATTTACAATAAAATATCTCGAAATTACTCTCATTCATTTCTCTTTGAATCCCTTTCTGGACCTGAAGTTCTAGCTGAAACTTCTGTAATGGGATTTGATCCAAAAATTATTTTTAAAGGGTATTCTGACAAAGTTGAAATTACTGAAAATAATACTACTACTACAATTCAAACTACTGAACCATTTGTCGAATTAAAAAAATTATTGGGAAAATCTAATGATCAAAAATATAGATATCTTGGTGGAGCTGTTGGTGTTGTAAATTATGATTCAATAAGATTAGTTGAAAATATTTCTAAAGAAAATAATTTGAGTCAACCTATTATGGAATTTGGAATTTATGATGATGGTTTACTATATGATAATGTTGAAAAGAAATTGTTTTATTTTTATCATGATGTAAATAGATTTGATCAATTACTAGTAAGTAAAGATTCATTTGATAAATTTTACTCAAGTGAAGTAATTCCTAATATGAATAAAGAAAAATTTTCAGGTATTGTAAACAAGGCAAAACAATACATTCACGATGGTGATATTTTTCAAGTTGTTTTATCTCGTAAATTTGAATTTGAGACTAGTGGTGATAATTTAACGCTATACAAAACATTAAGAAAATTAAATCCATCACCATACATGTATCACTTGAAACAAGATTCAAAAACAATTATTGGTGCTTCTCCTGAAATGCTAGTTCGAATTACTGATGATAAAGTAGAAACCTTCCCAATTGCTGGAACAAGAGAAATTACTGAAAATGAAGAAAAAAATCAAGCCTTATCTGAGGAACTAATTAATGATGAAAAAGAATTAGCTGAGCATACAATGCTTGTTGATTTAGGACGCAATGATATTGGTAGAGTTTGTAAATATGGTACTGTGCATCCTGAATCTCTTATGCAAATCAAGCGATTTAGTCATGTTCAACATATTGTAAGTCATATTGTTGGTACTTTGGACTCCAAAAATGACATGTTTAACGCATTTCAAGCCGTATTTCCAGCTGGAACTGTTTCTGGTGCCCCAAAAGTAAGAGCAATGCAGATAATTGATGAATTGGAAACTGAGAAAAGAGGTCCCTATGCCGGTGCAGTTGGATATTTTTCATATAATGGATGCTGTGATTTTGCTATAGCAATTAGAAGTATTTTCATAGAAAATAACAAAGGATTTGTGCAATCAGGTGCAGGCATTGTTTCAGATTCTGTTGCAGAAAATGAATTTAATGAAACTGAACACAAGGCAAGCGCTATGCTTCAAGCATTAAAGGAGGCATCGAATTGAAATTTTTAATTATAGATAATTATGATTCATTTGTTTACAACATAGCTCAGTATCTTGGTGAGCTAGGAGTCGAATGTGATGTTTTTAGAAATGACAAAATTACTATTTCACAAATTAAAGAAAATAATTATGATGCAATAATAATTTCTCCAGGTCCTGGAAATCCTGAGGATAAAAAATATTTTGGAATATGCAGTGATGTGATAAAAGATATTGGTCCAACAACTCCAATTTTGGGTGTATGTCTTGGACATCAAGGAATTATTGATGCATTTGGAGGTAAAGTAACTAATGCTGGATGTGTAAGACATGGAAAAACTAGTCAAGTCAGGTATGTTGATTCTGAATTATTCAAAGGTGTGAAAAATCCTTTTCGAGCTACTCGTTATCATAGTTTGGTTGGCGATAAAACAATAATCCCAGATGTTTTAGAAGTTATTGCCACTGCAAATGATGATGGTGAAATTATGGCAATCAAACATAAGAAATTTTTGATTCAAGGTGTTCAATTCCATCCAGAATCAATTATGACTGAAGATGGGAAAAAAATTTTTGCTAATTTTATTAGACAGGTAAGAGAAAAATGATTTCCGAATATATTTCTAAATTAGAAAAAAAAGTTGATCTGACTTATGATCAGATGAGTGAAATCATGACTGAAGTATTGTCAGGTAAAACCAACGATGATCAAAATATGAACATTCTATCTAATTTATCAAAGAAAGGTGAAACTGATGATGAATTACTTGGAATGCTTGACAAAATGCAGGAATTATCTCTAAAAATTACGCCTAAAAATAAAGGAACTGTGATTGATATGTGTGGTACTGGAGGAGATAAACTACAAACCTTCAATATTTCTACTACTGCTTCATTTGTAGTTGCAGCAGCTGGAGGTATTGTTGCTAAACACGGAAACAGATCAAGTTCAGGAGTTTCTGGAAGTGCAGATATTTTTGAATATTTTGGATATGACTTGAATGCCGAACCTTCTACTGTTGCAAATATTTTAGAAACTCATAGAATTTGTTTCATGTTTGCACAAAAATTCCATCCTGCAATGAAAAATGTATCTTTAGCTAGAAAACAATTGGGAATTAGAACTGCATTTAATTTACTTGGACCTCTTTCAAATCCCGCTAATGTAAAAAATCAATTGATTGGTGTTTTTTCAAATGAATTTCTTACTAGATTACCTCAAATTCTTAAACGAAGAGGAGTGGAAAATATAATCGCAGTTAGATCCAATGACGGAATGGATGAATTTTCTACTAGTTCTACAAACAGTGTTTGTATTTTAAAAAATAATATTGTATCTGTTAATTCAATTGATCCTGAATTTCTCGGTTTACATAAATCCACACTTGATGAGATTCAAATTCAAACAAAACAAAATGCAATTGACTCATTTGTTGGGGTTCTAAATAATACTTCTAATCAAGCTATGATTGAAACTACAGCATTAAATGCTGCTGGGGGATTATTGGTTGGAAATGTTGTAAATAGTTTTGAAGATGGTGTTGAACTTGCATTAAATACAATTCGTAGCGGCAAGGCAATGAAATTATTGGATGAATTTGTGGCTAATACTGGTAATATTGAAAAACTAAAGGAGATTATAGATGGCTGAAAATATTTTAAAAAAATTAGTAAATAATTCTCAAATCGCAATTGATGAAGGGGTGTATGATGTTAATGTAAATTTAAAAAAATCTACTCAGGATTTTAAACAAATTATTGAAACAAATCCACATGCAACGTTGCTAACTGAAATAAAATTCTCATCGCCCTCCTTAGGTAAAATTAGAACGATTAGTGATCCTGTTAGTATTGCAAAACAAATGATTCAAGGTGGTTCAAAGGCATTATCTGTTTTAACTCAACCCCATTTGTTTAATGGATCTCCTCAATATTTTATTAAAGTAAGGCAATCAGTTGATGTCCCATTATTGATGAAGGACATTATGATTGATAAAATACAAATAGACACAGCAAAAAAAATTGGTGCTGACTATATGTTAGTAATTCAATCTTTGTTTGACCAAAAATTTCTTACTGATATTGATGACTTTATTGATTATGGTCACAAGCAGGGATTGAATGTTTTACTTGAGGTTCACACTAGAGAGGAATTTCAAAATGCACTAAAAACTGAAGCTGATATTATTGGAATTAATAATAGAAATTTAGACACACTTGAAATTGATCTTAAAACAACAGAATTAGTTTTATCTGGTTATGATAAATCAAGAATAATTTTGTCTGAAAGTGGTATTAATACAACTGCTGATATTCAATATTTAAAAAATTGTGGTGCTGATGCATTTTTGATAGGTTCAAGTATAATGAAAAGCGATAATATTATAGAGCAAGTAAGAAAATTGGTGAACTCATATTGAAATATCCTAAAAATGGTAAATTTGGAGAATTTGGAGGTCAATACATTCCAGAAACTCTTGTGCCTGCAATTGAGGAATTAGAGGAGAATTATTTGAAATTCAAAAATGATAAAAAATTCAAGCAAGAATTGGATTATTATCTTAAAGTGTATGCTGGAAGACCAACTCCATTATACTATGCAAAAAATTTATCCGAAAAATGTGGTGGTGCTAAAATCTATCTTAAAAGAGAGGATCTATTGCATGGTGGTGCTCATAAAATTAACAATACATTAGGTCAAGCACTATTGGCAAAAAAAATGAACAAGAAAAGAATCATTGCAGAAACTGGTGCTGGACAACATGGTGTTGCAACTGCTATGGCATGTGCTGCATTGGGATTAAAAGCTGAAGTGTATATGGGATATAAGGATACAATTAGACAAAAGCAAAATGTCTATCGAATGAATATGTTGGGTTGTAAAGTTCATCCTGTAAAATCTGGTTCTAAAACCCTAAAGGATGCAATTAATGAGGCAATAAGAGATTGGATTACAAATGTTGAGAATACATATTACTTGTTAGGTTCTGCAGTTGGTCCACATCCATATCCTGTAATGGTTAGAGATTTCCAAAGTGTAATTGGTAATGAAATTAAATCACAAATGAAAAAAATAAACAATAAAGATCCTGATGTTGTAATTGCATGTGTTGGTGGTGGTTCTAATGCAATTGGTACATTTTATCCTCTAGTTGATACAAGTGCTGAGATAATTGGTGTTGAAGCTGCAGGAAAAGGTTTGAAATCAAAATTACATTCAGCTACATTATCTGCAGGAAGTAAAGGAGTGCTTCATGGGATGATGACATATTTACTTCAAGATTCAGAAGGTCAAATTACTGAAACTCATAGTATTTCTGCTGGATTGGATTATCCTGGGGTTGGACCTGAGCATGCGTACTACAAAGACACAAAGCGTATAAAATATCACTCAGCTACTGATAAAGAAGTGTTGGAAGCATTTCTAATTCTAACTCAAACTGAAGGTATTATTCCTGCTTTAGAATCTGCTCATGCTATTTGCGAAGCAATGAAAGTAGCCAAAAAAGGTAAATCATCAGAATCTATTGTTGTAACGCTTTCAGGTAGGGGTGACAAGGATGTTGAGGAAGTTCAGAAATATCTGGATGCAGACTATAAAATTAAATTATAAAATTATAGCTAGATTATAGTCATTAATCACTTTATATGAAAAATAATTTATGATAAAACTTAGAATCTATTTTAAAAAGAAAGTTTGAAAAATATTTAAGATCGTAAAAACTTTAGAAAATTATTGAAACCTGTATTCATTATTTTAATAGCTGTTGTATGTGCTGTAATAGTATTGTTTGGATTATCTGTATATAGTATTGAGAATGTTGGAGAAACAAAACTTACTCCATTTAATTGTGCAGAAGTATTTGACAATTCAGGCTTTGTTAATTCTAATCAAAATTATAAAACATGGGGAAAAGCATATGTAGAACTAATGGACAATCGCTGTTTTCTTACGGTTGAATCATGGGCTCATGAATCAGATTTATTGCAGAGTGGTGAATATCTCACAAGTGGGATTTCTAATTGGAAACAATATTATCGAATAAATGAAACATATCTTGGCGAATTTTATTGTCGCGACCTTAAATGTCAAGCAGAAATTGATACAATTTGGGATATCAAAAAAACATTAGAATAACAATTTTTAAGTGTGTAAAATGTTTAAGTTAAAAAAATCAATAAAAATCTAGTTCAACTTCTTCGTGCTCTTCATCATACCAATCGATGAAATCAAAGTCTATTGTTTTCATACTCTGTTTTACACAAAAATATACTTAATTTTATAGACTGTGAACTATTGTGCTACATATTTTCTATATAGTCTATAATTGATGATAAATTTGAATCATGAATTTTTTAATAATGCTTCTTGAGGTGTTTTTTGATTATTTGATTCCCAATGCCAATTGTGCTGTTTTTTCCAATGTGATTCTAATTCTTCAGTTGTAGGCTCCTTTCCTAATGGACTGCCACATAATTTACATTGTTTCAATTTTTTTCTCCTTTGATTTTTTTTTAGATTCAATTAGTGGATGACATTGTGAAGGTAAATTTTCATCATTCATAACTAATTTTTTTAATTTTTCTATTTTATTTATTCTTCTGCATTAATTGTATCTGGATCATTGTTTCCTGGCAGATACTTGGAACCAAGTAAATCTTTCATTTTCTCATCAAACTCATCTTGCAATCTTGTAAGATACATCTCAGCCTCAGTTGGATCATCTGGTATGCCTGTATCTGTATCATAATTGAATCCAGTTGCCAAATGGTAAAATTCCTCAAAAAATTCTTTGCAATCAATTACATCTGCATCCCTATCTATTGATATGACAAGACAATATTTCTCTAGTTTCAAATTTAGACAAACCTCTTCTTCAATCATGGTATCAGCAATTAGTGCCATTAGATATGGGATATGTTTTTTATCTAATGTTCTGATACCTTTACTTGATATCCATAATTCATCTTTATCTAGTAAATTATCAAACGTTCGTACTATAACATCCCTAACATCTGAATCTAGATGTGCTGATTTTGACTTCCACAAGTCTTCATTATAATTTCCGGGTTTAACATAAATCATATCAAAAGTTAAATTTTCATTAATTTGTTCAAATTCCCATACTTGTTTATTTGTCCACATTGGTGAAAATTCACTAATAATATTTTTTGTTGATTGCTTCAATATTTTATCTCCTTACATCTGTTCTTTAATCTTATCTTTAATTATTAATTCCTGATTTTAAAAATTCTAATGTACATTCAGCTAAGCCTTTATCCGAGTGTTCTTTAATTTTATGTTTGCAATTTGGACAAATTCCATCTATTCCTTCAGCAAAATCTTCACCTACCTGTTTCATACAACACTCCATTAATTCTGAAGTTGAATGTGACTCCATTAATAATTTACATGTTGGGCATTGTGTCATATTCTTAATTTGCTATTAGGGTTTTCCCATAAATAATGTTGGTTATAAAATTTAATGCTGTAATTTTAGAGAATTATTTTAAACATTAGGAATATCATGAATTTTAAATTATTATAAAATAACAAATTGGTTATTTAATGCAAAAGAACTTTTTTTACACATTTCATCATATTAACTCAATAACACTAAAAATCCCACAGCAGAGGCTACCAAGGAAATTCCCATACATACATAAAATTTTATGAATTTATCACTCATGAAATATTGTTAAAATCTCTGAAATTAATAGTTAGAATTGAAAACAGGCAGATTTGATGCATTGTTGCATCGACTCTTTGGGAGTTATATCCGCAGTCAAATAAGGTTAACACCCTGTTTCCAATATTTCTAATATTTTGTATTTCAAAAATTTTTTAAAATAAAACATGTCGTCGATTTTCATCAAAATGGGTTGAAAAATTTATGTATAATTTAATCGAGCCTATTTTTTAATCAATTTTTTCATATATCAAATAAGCAATATAAATAATTTTATTCTCAATTAAAAATATCAAAGTAATGAGTGAAAATATAATGATAGTGTGGTCAGATGACACAAAATTAACTTGGTCTAATTTTAAAGCTGAATCTAATCCTGCAGTTTTTGAGGATTCACATAGTGCTATCCATTATGGGTTCACTTGGATTATTGATTCAGATAAATTAGATAATACTATTGTTTTAAAATTAATCAAATTGATGTAACTGTAGAATTTAATCCACTAATTTCGTGGGTTAGACAATCAGAATCAAGTGATAATTTGTTAATTCATGAACAAGGTCATTTTGATTTAGCTGAGATCACTAAAAGGAATTATGAAAAAACTTTAAAAAAAATGTTTTATGATAAATCTTTTCCTACACGAGGTGAAAATGACGCACGCTGTAAACAATTTGCAAAAGAAGATTCTGGTAAAATGATTTCTATTGAAATTGAAAAACTTACTCAAATTTATAGACAAAAGCGTGAGCAATATGATGAAGAAACAGAATATGGGAAAAATATTAAAAATCAATCTCAATATAATGAAATTTTTAAAAAATTAAGATTATAATCTAAAATTATTTTATTATTTTTTAGTAATTACTTTTAATAATTTTATTTTCAGGAATTGAATTTATGTAATTAACCAAGCTTCTATAATATTTTAAATGAAAATTAATATCTTTAATTTCAGTTTGTTTTAATTCTTCTAATTCTGGACCAAACTCTCTCTTATCAGTTTCAATGTTATGTAATGTTTTTTCATTTACTTCAATCATGTGAAATAAACTGTGCAACACATCACTTTTTTGTAGTGTTCTATCACATGATTTTTGTAATAATACTTCAACCCAGTCCATGAGCATTTTTATGAAATTATTATATTGCATCCAAACTTGATTAATTCTAACTTTAACTGTATTTTTTTTTAGTTATTTTTTGAGCCTAATTTTTGTTTTCTCTGCGTTTTTTATCTAAAATTTCTTTGTTTATTTCCATGTCTGAATGAATCTCAACATGTTCAAACAAGTCCTCTTTGAATTAAATAATTGTTCACAATAGTAACATTGATGCATTACTTAGTTATGTGATAATCACTATTATGCTTTTCATTTTATTATTTATATTAAATTAATAATTTGATATTTTTTACACTGTTTGAATTTGAATTTCTGAATTACATGATGGATATTTTCCAGTTTCATTTTTGAATTTCTCCATTATTTCTGCACATTCCTGTTTTTGATTATTTGTGAATATTCTTTGATATAATGAAATTTTTTGCATACATTTGTTTCCTTCAAAATTTGTATCCAGATATTTGGTAAATGTTACTTCCATATTGTTTGTTTCACCGATAAAAATTACTTGCTTATTTCGATCATAAAATACATAGACTCCTGGAATTGATTTAACAAATTTGGCGCTTTCTAACCATACTCTCATTTTATCGTCTAGTAATTCCATATTTTTGTTAATTCTGATATGTATTAAAACAATGGTCAAAAATGTTGTATATTACAAGAACCTTCATGCTTTTAATACTTAAAATCAAGATGAACAATCCTGTCACTCTTAGAAAAATTTCCCGATCAATTTACTCCTAGACAAATTCAAAAAAATATCATTAATGAAATTGAATCAAAATTACAATCTGGATATAAGAAAATAATTATCTGTGCCCCAACTGGTGTAGGAAAATCTTTAGTTGGTGCAACTGTTTCAAATTATTTTGATAGTTCCTTTACTGTAACTGCCTCTAAACATCTACAAGACCAGTATATCCGGGATATTCCATTTTTAAAACCAGTAAAAGGAAAACAAAATTTTCCTTGTCTAAAACTAATGTCTTCTGAAAAAATTGATGATGATAAAAAAGCAATGCATTGGGGGTTAACTTGTGATAAAGGTCAATGTCAAGAAAGAATAAATAAGAATGGAAAGGAAATAGTAAAAATTTGTGACTTTAAACCGACAATTAAACAAATTGAGGACAACACTCAAGATTCCTTATCGTGTCATTACTATCTACAAAAATATCGAGCACTAGTTTCAAAACATTCGTTGTGGAATTACCACGGATTTTTTACAATTATGAAGTATAACAAAAAATTATTTGCTGATTATCTTGATAGAAAAGTGACTGTATTTGATGAGGCACATAAAATTGAGGATCAAATAATTCAATTTATTGGATTTGATATTTTTGCAGGTCAGGTAGATGAATGTAATCTTAAAGCTGAAAGATACAATTTCACGGATTTGGATTCTATGATTCAATTGACTGATGATATTGCTTTTTCATACGCCAAAAAAATCAAAGACATTAAGGAAAGTCCTGTTTTTCAAAATAATCCTGATTTTGAATTAATTACAGGGTTAGAGCGACGTTATGACAGAGCTGCTCAGGCTAAAATTGATATAATTTCTGATAAGGACAATTTCATAGTTAATGATCCTGTCAAGGACATAAATGGCAATTTTAGAACTATTTCTGTAAAACCTATCGATGTTTCAAAATTTGCACATGAGTTTTTTGATACTGAATATCAAATATTCATGTCTGCAACAATTGACAAATTGAGTTTTTGTGAAAACATGGGACTTGAAAAAGACGATGTTGCATTTGTAGATACTCCTAAATCTCCTTTTGCAGTAGAACATCGAAAAATTGATCTGATGAATGTTAAAAGACTAAGTTATGGTTCAACTGAAGAGGATGAATTAGAAGTAATAAAAATAATTGATAGAATTTTAGATGAACATTCTGATGAACGTGGATTGATTCTTACTTCATCCATTCCAAGATGTCAAAAAATCATTAGATACTTGTCACCTAAAAATACCAAAAGAATTCGTTTATGCCACAGTAAAAACAGTGATGATAAAACTCAAGATGAAATAATTTCTGAACACGCATCTGATCCTACTGGTGTTTTACTTTCTTCTTCTCTTTGGGAGGGCGTTGATTTGAAGGATGATTTATCTAGATTTCAAATAATAGCTAAGGTACCATACCCTAACTATACTGAAAAACGAGTTAAGGCAAAAATGAATAAATTTCCTTTATGGTATACATCTCAAACATTAACTAAACTATTGCAGGGATTTGGTCGCTCCATTCGTAGTGATGATGATTGGGCTAAAACATATGTCTTGGACACTGCTGTGAACAATGTATTTTTCAAGGGTCAACAAATGATACCAAAAGCATACTATGACGTATTGGGCATGGATGAAGTATGATTTTTTTTATTAAAATTCTTTAATGATTAGCATTTTTTAATTGGTTGCTAGCGTAATATTCCAAGCAATTTGGAATCCATGCATGAACAAATGATGCTATACTAATTTTCATTGCTCTTTTCCAATGTTTAAGATATGAGATATTATTATCTTTTAGATGTTTCATAATGAGTTTAGAAATTTGCTGTATATAATGATTTAGTTTTACTTAATTTTATTATTTTTGTATTAAGTAATACTAATAATTTAGGTGTAATTTGGATAGAATTATTTATCATTAATAGACAACAGTAATTTTATTTTAAATAAATTATTTTAGTATCCTTATGGATTTGCATATGTTACAGCACCGTTTGCTGCAGAACCAACAAGTGTTGCATATTTTGCAAGTGCACCTGTAGTGTAATTTGGTTCAGGTTTTTTCCATGTTTTTCTTCTATTTTCTAATTCCTCTTTAGATACATGAAGTTCAATATTGTTTGTTTCAGTATCAATTGTAATTTTATCTCCATTTTTGACTAATGCAATTGGTCCACCTACATATGCTTCTGGTGCAACATGACCAACCATAAATCCACGTGTACCTCCAGAGAATCTGCCATCAGTTACCATTGCTACTTTTTTCCCTAATCCTTGACCAACTAATGCCGCAGTTGTTGCAAGCATTTCTCTCATTCCTGGTCCTCCTTTTGGACCTTCATATCTAATGACTACGACATCCCCTTCATCAATTTCACCTTTTGATACGGCATCAAATGCAAACTCTTCTCTATCAAACACTTTGGCGTCTCCAGTAAATTTTGTCATTTCAACACCTGCTGTTTTTATTACTGCCCCTTCTGGTGCAAGAGTACCTTTTAGAATTACGGCTGTACCAACTTTATGTATTGGATTTTCAACTGATCTTACAATTTGTTGTTCTACCTCAGGTAAATTAATTGAATCAAGATTTTCTTTAATTGTTTTTCCAGTTACTGTAATACAATTTTTATTTAGTAATCCTTTATCTAATAATTTTTTTAACACAAATGGAATACCTCCAATCTTATCCAATGAATTCATTACATAGTTTCCACCGGGTTTCATGTCTGCTAAATGAGGTGTTTTCTTCCTAATTCTTTCAAAATCGTCATATGTTAAATCAACATTAACCTCATTTGCAAGTGCTAGTAAATGTAAAATTCCATTAGTTGAACCTCCAACTGAATTTAACATCATAATTGCATTTTCAAATGCTTCAAAAGTTAAGATTTCTTTAGGTCTGATATTCATTTCTAAAAGTTTTGCACATGCTACACCAGTGTCATATACAATTTTATTTCGTCTATTATCTTCTGCTGGCGGACTAGCACTACCTGGTAATGCAAGACCTATGGCCTCTGAAATTGAAGCCATTGTATTTGCAGTAAACATTCCACCACATGATCCTGCACTTGGACAAGCAGTATTTTCAATATTTTTTAAATCTTCAAGAGATAATTTTCCTGCATCATAAGCGCCTACTGCTTCATACACATCTACAACTGTTAGTTCTCTGCCGTCTAACATTCCTGGCATAATTGTTCCACCGTACACAAATACTGATGGAATGTTTAATCTTGCCATAGCCATCATTGTTCCAGGTAAACTTTTGTCACATCCTGCAATACCAACTAATGCATCGTATTGATGTGCTCTAACCATTACTTCAATTGAATCTGCAATTATTTCCCTTGACACTAGTGATGATTTCATACCTTCATGTCCCATTGCAATTCCGTCACTTACTGCAATAGTTGAAAACTCTCTTGGAGTTGCTCCTGCATCAGAGACTCCTCTTTTAGCTTCTAAAGCTAACTTGGCCAGATGAATATTGCATGGAGTTGCTTCATTACCTGTATGACAAACTCCTATGAATTGTTTAGATAAATCATTATCAGTTAATCCCATTGCCTTGTACATTGCTCGATGAGGTGCTCTAGCAGTACCTTCTACAACATTTCTGCTAGATATTTTCCATATTAGAGATTTTTTACATTGGTATAATTTAGAGTTTATTGAAATTCTTGATAATACATGATATTACAGTCATCACAACGCTTAATTTGAAATAAAATTTAATTATTTTATGTTGTTTACAATTCATAAACTAAAATGTGATAATGGTCATTACACAAATGCTGTAGTTGCCAAGGATGAAACACTAGATGAGAATCTCAAAAAATTTACTCTAAGAAGTATGTGTAAAAGTTGCTGTTTACCACTACACAAATGTTAGGTGTTTTTTAAAATTAATCATTTAAATTGTAAATATTTGATTTTCTATGTACGAGTGATAAATCAAAATGGAACAAAAATCTCTAGAATGTCCTGTTTGTAAAAGTAACAAAGCCATGATTGCAGGAGAAAATGTTAAGCTTGGTGGAAAATTTGAAGATAAGGAATTTCTAACAACTGAATTAACTGTTTTAAAATGTACCACTTGTGGTTATTTCATGTTTTTTGATAAGATGGCTCAGTTTACTACAAAAGACGAATCTTGAAATTATTAATTATTGATAGTTTGGATTCTTCTAACGTTTTTTCTAAATTCCTCATTTTGAAAATGCTCCTCACATACTGTCCAATTTAGCTCACCATCATCTCTTTTTCTAAATTCTATGATGTACTTTGGAGTATTATTGCAGCATTTTTTCATTTTAATCATTAACTAATGTTAATCTATAATAGAAATATTTTGTTATTTAATAATTTCTTGATTATCTAATTGTTTTAGATATTCTTGAACCTGTTCATCTGTTTCTCCGCCAAATGTGATTAGGATTTTATCATTTTCATTTATCTCATAACCTCTGATGTCTGATGCTGACTCACCATTAATGAAATATTTTAAAGAATATTCGTCATTTGTACAAAATTGTTTTCCGTCTGGAAATATGAAACATTTCTCATCTAATCCTATGGATAATGAGTTAAACAAATATTCCAAATCTACTCCTGTGGCGTGTTTATGAATAGTTGAACCATCATTTGATTCAAAATGTATCCAAGGTGATTTTATTTGATATGCTGCACCTGAAAAATCAAATTCGTCTCCAAATATTTTTACTGTAATTCCTGCATGTGAGTGTTCACTTCCTAATGCTCCTGCATTTTCAGGACCACCTGGGGCTTCGTCAGTCATTGTCAAAAACAAATATGATGCATAAGCAACAATTAATCCAATTAGTGATAATACGCCTATTGTAATGAGTGTGTTTCTTCTTTTTTGTGCAGTATGCTTTGTTGCATAATTTTCACGCTTTATTTCACGCTCTTTTCTCTCGTTTCGACCCAATACAGTTCAAACTGTGAAAATTACCCCTATTAAAGATATAATGCAAATAATAAATAAAATTGAAAAACATCTACTTGCATGGCTTGTATTTTTTGTGATATTTTAGATGGAAAACTTGATGCTCATGTTGTCTATGAGGACAAGGATCATATTGCATTTTTAGACAAATATCCTATCGATGAAGGTCATACGCTAGTAATTCCAAAAAAACATTATGAAAGAATCACTGACATGGATTCTGATGATGTAGGAAAGATTTTTTCCTTAATTCCTAAAATTGCAAAAGCAATATTGTTGGGAGCTGGTGCTGATGCATTTAGTTTGGCACAAAATAATGGTAAGGCAGCAAAACAAATAATTCCTCATGTTCATGTTCACATAATTCCAAGATACAATAACAAAGGGACTGAATGGACAAAACGTCAAATTCCAAGTAGTGATGAATTATCTAAATTAGCCCAAAAAATTAAGAATGCTATTTAGAGTGACCTGGATTATATCTTAAAATTGCTCCAATCTTTCCAAGACTTGCTAACATGTTTCCATGTTCTGCACTACCTGAAATAACTTCTAACTGTGATCCTGTTTTTGAAGCAATAATTTCCAAGTAATCTACAACATCTTGTTCGTTAATTTCTTTATCAATGGCCTTGCATTCAGGACATGGGTTGTTTTTGTAATATGTTTTTCTTGGAATTACAAGTGGTCTTTCCACAATTTCCTCTTCCATGTGTTTGCAGCGCCTACATTGAGATTCTATTCTGTGTAAATTTGTATTGTCTGTAATTAGAACAATTTGTGCAATATTATTTTTTAAATATCCTATTACCTCTTGTAATCCGTATGATCCTTTACCTGTATTGGTATTTATTTCTCTAAACAAATCTTCAACCATTTTTTTCTCTTCGACTAATCTAAAATTACCTAAAATGTCTGCTGATCTTGAAAATGCTTCTCTGATGCCTTCAGCTCCTGAATAACCTGCATCAATTGTGTCAATGATGTTATTTTGTAATCTATATTCTAAATAATTTCCATTAATAAAATCCTCCTTGGTTGGTCCTGGACCTGAAATGATAAGCCCCTTTACTGGATAAATGTCAATAAAGTATTCTCTAGTAGTTTGAGCAACTCTATTGTAAAAATAACTTAATTCCATTTCTCTTAATTTTTGAAATCTTTTTGCAGATTGACCACCTTGTCTGTGCTTTCCTGCAACACCTGAACCTGTTTGACCTAGCACCTCAATTTTATCTCCATACAGTAATCCCCAACCTGCATCCTTTGCATCAATTGCTAAAAATCCTATGAGGTTGTCATCTCTTAACATGTCTTTTAAAATGTCAACATGGAAATGATCATCGCATCTGTACAAATACTGATTCAAATCTTTTGGTGGTTCAATTTCCCATGCAGTAACAATTTCACTTCCTAATGGACCTCCATCTTCTGAAGGAAGTGCACCACAAAAAACTACTAATCCTTTATCAGGTGTTTTTTTATACATTTTTAATTTTGAAACTACCTTTCCAAGTGAATCAACTACATGTGATCTTGTTAAATCTGATTTTATGTTATCAGCAGTTCCTTGCTCTTGTTGAAGTGCAGAAATGACTTCATGAAGCTGTTTGCCTTTTGGAATGTATACTGTAATTAATTCCGTACCTCTGCCTGCTTTTTTAGATAATTCCTCTAGTATTTTTCTAATTTTATAGATTTTTACTGAATCTTGTTTTTCTATCTCGATTTTAACCATTTGATATTTTTCTTAATTTATCGACATTAATCAATGTTGACTGAATATTATGCTAAACAAAACAATATTTCTTTGTACTACAAAATTGACTAACAATGTTCAAAACTATATTTTATTTAAATTAAATTAACTTTTGAACTCAATAAAGAAAAAATGGATGTTTTTCATAATGCCTGCAAGTATTACAGCTGAAGGCATTCACATTGCAGTACCATTGTTTGTGCTATCACTTGGTGGAAATGTTGCAGATCTTGGAATTGCAATGGCAATACACTATGGATTTTCTTCATTTGGTTCTATCTTTTGGGGAAAAATGATTGATAAATATCACATAAAAAAAGCGATACTGATTATTTGTTTTTCAGCAATTGCTCTGTCTAGTCTTGCACTGTTTTTTGTCTCAGACATTAAAATGGTCTTTGTTATTTCAGCAATTATGGGCTTTTTCATAATTGGAAAAAATCCAATTATACATCTTTTAGTGATGGAATCAGTTTCAAACAATCAATGGGGAGTTTTGTTTTCAAGAATTTCAATCATTTCAAGTTTTGGAAGTCTTGTAGCATTTCTTGTTGGTTCCATATGGGAATCATTTTTTGATCTAAAACCATATTTTATTTTCTGTGCAATATCAAGCATCATTGCTGTAATACTAAGTATGACCGTAGAAAGAAAAAATCTTATTGAAAGAGCAACACTTGTTCATTCAATTTATGGACTAAAACATATTTTTAGTCATAACCGATATCACTTTCAAATCATATATCCTAAAGTTCTAAAAATTCATGACTTTAAACACATCATTTCAATTTTCAAAGGAAAAATTACCCACGAGATTGGACTTTTAATGTTCTCAAATTTCTTATTTTATTTTGGAAGTAATGTTTACTTTACTGCATTTATTCCATTTTTAAAAAAATACGATTTTACAGATTCTCAAGTTTTTCTAGTATACATGATACAAACTATAACATTACTAGTGCTTTTCTTTTTAATTCCTAAATTGATTGCAAAAATTTCAGAAGAACGTGCCTTACAATTAGCATACATACCAAGAATTATTGCAATAGTAATTGCTGCTGCTTTAATCCCACCAATGTTTGGTGTAGACTCTTTTCTTGCTGCAGTAATATCTTCTTGTATAATGGTTGGAGCATTTTCGATATACAGTACTGCAAATTCATTAATTTTGTTTAAATCAATTCCAAAAGGATTTGAGGGAACCTATTTGGGAGTTCATAGCTTTATGATTGGACTAGGAATATTTTTTGGTGCTTTGACTGCAGGATTTCTTTCTAATGCAACAAATTATGTTGTTTCCTTTGTAGTTGCTGCAATATTGATAATATTAGCACTAGTAATGTTTAGAATTTTTATGAAATATAGACTATCTCACAAGTCTATTTGATATTAAAAATCAGAAAATTATTTTTGTAATTTTAAATGATGATAATTAAAAGTAAAAACACAAATCATACAGTAGATGCATTTGACTAGTTTAATTCCTCAAATGATTTTATAAATACCTCTAGTGGTTGATTGCCACGAATTTTTATTATTTTTTCATCATTAAACACTAAAAAATATGGAGTTGCATCAACTCCAATTTCTTTTCCAAATTCATAAAGTGTGTCTACTTTATTTTCATATTTTTTATCATCTAAGCATTTGTTAAATTCTTGAATGTCAAGATCTACTGTTTTTGCAAATTTAGTTAATGAATCCCTTGTTATCCAGCCTGTTTTCTCACCTCCCCAATTTTTATAAAGTTCATCATGGTATTTCCAATACTTGTCTTGGTCATTTGCACAATAGCTTGCTTGAGCTGCCAGTTCTGAATCAGGACCATTTAATGGAAAGTCCTTAAAAATTAATTTGACTTTACCTGTTTTAATAAAATCCTCATTGATTATCTCTAATGTATTTTGATGAAACTTGTAGCAAAATGTACACTGATAATCCCCCCATTCTAATATTGTAATTGGTGCATTTGCACTTCCCATAACTGGCGAACCATTTTCAACTAGTTTTTGTGCTGTTAGCAATCCTGAATCATTTGAATCTGGTTGGAATCCAACAAAAACACCGCCTGCTATAACCCCAATTACTATAGGTATTGATAAATAATATAATTTCAATTGCTGTTTTAATCCTCTTTAATTCTAAATATCTTCGTTATTTTTTGATGGTATAATTTTGAGTTTTGATTCATACCATATCGATCAAAATACAAATCTACAAACAATTAGTACCAAATTGATATCAAAGAACATAAATAGATTATAAAAAAAGTAGTCATAATGTCAAAGACTCAACTAAATGTTGTATCAAAATCAAGTGTATCAAAAGTAGCTATACTTGCATTGGCAATAATATTTGCAGCAGGACTATTTGTTGTCGGCTTTGATCAAGGACACATCTTTAGTATTGTTTCTGGAGAACCAGCCTTTACTGATGTATATATTCATGAACTCACACACGACATGAGACATGCAGCAGGATTTCCTTGTCACTAGAAATTAGTTTTACAATTTTAAATTCTTAAAAAAAATCATAGTTTTCTTTTAATTACCTGAAAATCTACTCAAATTTTATGAAAAGTGTAGTATTTGTTGCAATTGTTTTGATTTCAGGTGCTTTAGCAGGTGCAATTCATGGAACTGTAAATTTTGCCATAGTTGAGCCATATCTTGATGAGGCAATTGGCATTGAAAACCAGAATCTCTTTGATTCAGGTCAAGAAGTAGATACTGCAGAATTTAGAGCAGAGTATGAAAGTTATAGAATTTGGCAAAAAAGTGGGCAGGTTGTAGCTGGAGTAATTTTGGGAACTGCAGTTGGTTCCTTATTTGGAATTGTATTTGGATTATCAAGAAATTTCTTACCTGGAAAAAATGATATAGCAAAAGCAGTGTTACTTGCTGGAATAATGTGGGTTGTAATTTACTTTATTCCATTTTTAAAATATCCTGCAAATCCTCCAACTGTTGGGGAAGGTGAGACTATAGTTTTAAGATCAATTTTGTATCTATCATTTATTGCAATTTCTGGGATTTCTGCAATATTATTTTATAAATTATCAACAAGATTTAAAGACAATAAAAAATATTTGGGACTAGTTGGATATGCTGTATTTATTTCAGTTGCATTTTTTGTAATGCCTGAAAATCCTGATAAGATAACTGCTCCAATGAATCTAGTAAATGAATTTAGATTAATGTCTGTTCTTGGTGTCTCATCATTTTGGAGTTCAATTGGAATAATTTTGGGACTGTTGTGGAAAAAATATGAAAAATAAAACTTGTATGTTCTAGTTCTAGAGACTCAGAACAAACTATTCTGTTTAAATAGAATGATAATTTTTACTAAATTATGTCACGTCGCTTAACTTTACCACAATTAAAAAAATATGACATTGGTCAAAAAGTAATTGAGGCTTTAGCTGATTCAGAGTCTCGTGCAATATTATTTTCAATTGTTAAAAAAGGCAGAACTGCAGCAGAGCTATCTGATAATCTTAAAATTCCATTAAGCTCTGTTTACAAAAAGTTATCAGACCTTGAGGAACTAACATTGATAAAAGTTGAAAGTTTGATGCTATCTGATAAGGGCAGAAAATTCAAAGTTTATCGAAGCCGAATTAAACAGGCTGAAATTTCTATAAAAAAGCCCGAGCCGGTTTTAATATTGGTTTCAAATTAGTCAAATTATGTCAAAAAGAAGTGTAATCCAATTATCTGAATTTAACATCACTCAAAGAATTATTGAATCATTAAGTAACGTTTGTACTCGTTCAGTTTTATTTTCAGTAAAAAACGAATCAAAAGACGTTACACAAATTGCAAATGAATTAAAAATTTCACTTTCAACTGTATACAAAACACTAGCAACTCTTGAGGAACTTGCACTAGCAGAAGTTGACAAATACATTATCTCATCTGAAGGCAAAAAAATTAAACTTTATCGCAGTAGAATTGGCAAAGTTGAAATTACTTTAGATGATTTAGAGCCAATATTACACCTATACCCAAATGAAACCACTACTCAATAGATAATTTATCCTACCTATGTGGTAATTTTATCAAGCTCATTTGATGCAGTTGCATTTTTTATCTCTCTTGCAATTCTTTTTCCCATACTCATTGTCTCATTAAATAAAAGCGAATAGTATGGTGAGCCATCCATGTAGATGTTACTTCCTGCAACAATTCTTGCTGAAAACTCAAATGAGGTAAACTTTGCATTCTCATCATAAACTCCTTCTATACAAAATGGTCCATTCATTCCAGGGGCAACAACTCTTTTTGCAGCCTTTACAAAATTCTCCCCCATTGTATACACCTCATCAAGTAATGACTCTCGTAAAACAAGTGGACTGTTTCCAATTACATTAAAGGATGGAACCTTTTGTGAGTTTAGCTGCTGTTGTGCAGGTATTCTTGCCAACCCTTCAATATCAGACTCGTGTCTTTGATCAACTCCAAAAAATTCCAACTCCTCTCGTAAAGGCGAATAAAAAAATGTCAAATAAGCCAAAACTCCTGCAGCATATTCCTGTATGTATAGTGGTTCGTCTTTTGAAATCACTTTTTCTAAAATAAGCTGCTCTCTTTTTGTATTGTAATCCTCCTCACTTGATGCCATAAAGTATCCTTTTCCACCAGCAGCACCTTGTCTTTTTACAATAACTAATTTTTTAATCTCCTTGGGGCTTGAAACTGGGTTTGGCATTGGAAGTGTAGCCTCTCTCATTAGTTTTTCTTTCATCACTCTATCAGACTCCCATCTTAAAATCCACTTGTTGCCAAACACTGGAGTTTTAATTGATTCAATTTCTTCAGAACTCATTTGTGCAACTAGTGTACCATGAGGAATCAATATTGCATTGTTTTCTTGTAATTTTTTTTGGCATTTGTCATCAAGTACTTCTTTAAATGAATCAACAAGAATTAATTCATCAATAAATGGAAATCTGCGATATAATTTCTCGCGTTTTTTTTCACAAATTAGAATTGTTTTTAGCCCCTCATCTTTTGCACCCTTTAGCACCTGCAATGAGCAGTGAGAACCAAGTGTTGCTATGGATGTCATTTCCTACTGTAAGTATAATTTTGTAGTTTATGAACTATTGCCAGATATTTTGTGCAGAAAAATTGGTATTTTTCATCTGTTTACTTGTTGTGATAAAATAAATTAAAATTTCTTTTTTTAAAATCACATAGAAACCCAATTCCAATCTGCTCCATATTCTAATCCAATTAATGCATAGATTATTGCCATAGCCGAATCAGGGGGATGATTAAACTCTAATTTTGCATTTTGCCTAGAGTCCATAGTTTCAATAGTTTTTCTTGTAATTGAACAAAGATCATCAATTAACCAATCAGTTTCATATTCTTTGTTAGGGTTTAATGGAATCATAAATCTAGTTCTCTTTATAGAATTATTTGTTGGATGAGTGCAATAAACATCAAAAAGATCAATTAGTTTTTGTATACTTCTAGTTTTATCAATAGAAATTCTACCAGATTGGTCCCCGTGTTCATCAATTTTTTCATGATGAATTTGTAGGGGGTTACTTTTATCATCAACAGTCCGACATCCAAAGAATTTGTTATTTGTAACACCCTCAAATAATGCTCCAGAAAGTCTATTTGCACCGCCGTCTTGAATTATTTTAATTTGATTTGCAGCATATCCCAAATCTCCAATACCAATATCACATAAACTGTTTTTAAACAAATTACAAATTAATTCTGCTTGGTCCATTTGATTCTCTGAAGGTCTTTTATCCAAATATGCTAGTTGTATTCTATCTGATTTTCTCCAATGAATTAAAATACAAATTACAGTATCAGATGTTTTTCCTGAACCAAAGTCAACACCCATTGAAACTTTGATATCGTCTTTCATTGTATCCTTCCACATAGAGATTTCATTTGCACTATGCAAACTTAGATAGCGATACTCTTTCATACAATTTTTTACCATTTCAGGAGTAATTGGTCTGTTTTGAGCTTTGTAAAATGAACCCTGAGAATGAGATTGATAAAATGATGACGTATAGTTTTTTTGTTGATACTCTAAAGAGTAAGATGGGTCAACGTGGTATTTGTGTATGGCATCCTCAATGCTTAGAGGAATTGTTGCAAATATGTCTTGAGGTAAATGATATCCATGCCATAAAGTATTTTCAGGTTTTTTTATTATCCATTTTCCTTTTAGTGCAGATTTCAAATACGTATCAATTATCAAACCTTTAGAGTCAAATTGTAATAAATCCCGCCAATTCTTATTATCATAAATCCATTCCCGCTGGTCAGTTTGATTCCACAATAGCTCATAGGCTGAACCTTGTTCTCCACCAATTCCACAAACAGTGAGACTACCCTTTGTTGCCATCATTGCTTGACGTATTTTTGGCAAATTTTCTATATCCTGGTATTGTGCCTCATCTAAAATACAAAGATTAAGTGATTTACCTTCAATGTGCTTGTATTGATTATGATCAGTCATACAGTAGATAGTACTGTCATTTTTTAGAGAGATTTCTCCAATATTTCCAGTCTTTGTTCTTGGAAATTGGGATAAAATTAGATTGGTTGAAAAAGTTCCAATTTGCAATTTTTGGCGTGCAAAACCAGTAAGGTTTGGTTGGTCATATGTCACATATCCAACTTGAACATTTCTAGCAGATGTAGCATTAAATGCTAAGACGTCTGTTATGTAAGTAGATTTGTAAATTTGTCTTCCCCCAACTATCATCTTTGAGTTGTGTGTATCAAGATAGATTTGTAGCCAAAATGGAATTGTAAGAAAAGTTCTTGGTCTTCCCTCAACTAGAGGTCTTGCAACATTAATCCATGAAATTATATCATTTGGTAAATTAGGTAATACCGAAATATTATGTTCTGGAAATATAAATTTGCGAATTTTGTCGTGGGATTTTCCCCATTTTGTAGAGGTCATGGAACTAGTTTTCGTCCAACATGATTATTAGTATCATCATGCTGATTGTTATTTGTATTATCGTTTAGGTTATTTTTAATATCACTAGTTGTATTTGATGAATTGTTAAGAATACAAATGACAGTCTCAGATAAATTATTTTGAAAATTATGCGAGTTTTCATTATAATTTAGATTAAAAGATATATCATTTGGGGTATCATGAAAATTATTCATTTCTGGAATCATATCTTTTGAAATTGGAATAAAAGATGAATCCTCAGTGTGTTGTTGGAATTTTTTTACCTCAGATACAATGTCAGTATCAAATGTTACAGTATTGATTAATTCAATTTTTTGGTCCTGTAATTTTTGCCTCGATTTAACTTTTTTATCCAATAATCCGTTTAGTAATACATACTCTTTACATTATTATGAGATAATGCAATTGCAATTAATTCCGCAATGGTATTTTCATCACTTGTGAAGTTTATAATGTCAAAATCAATGGCATTAATTCTCTGATTTTTTGTATTTTTACATCGTTCAATAAACGAAGAATCTTCTGATTTTTTAATCTCATCATCAAATATTTTATAATATTTAGATACAGTTCGAGTGTGAATGCCGGTTTTTTTGGATGTTTGATTTATGCCAATCATTTCAGCATGATATGCCTGTAAACAGTACAGAATGCGTTGAGATTCTTTTTGTGATAATCGTCCACGATTATTAAATTTCATTTCAAATGGGTTTTCAGTATAGTTGTACATTTATAAAACCTAATATTTAAATATTATAGATGCTTTTATAAGCTTTTTTTTACGCATAAATTTGCTCAAAAAAATGGTAAATATGTCAAATTTTTAATTAATTTATTACTTAAATACTATATTTGATTATCAAAATTTTTAACCACAATTAGAAATTATAAAATTTTTAAAATCAAGGCACTTTATGGCACTTGTTTAGGCATAAATTTTTTTAAAACAAGTGCTTTAACAACCATTCAGATATATTTTAAAATTTTTTGTTAATTGAAAGTATATTTTTTATTATTTTGTATCTTCCATCCCCCATCTTTGTCAATAATTAGTGCCATCTTTTGTGCTAATCCATTATTGATTTGGTTATGTAAATTCAAATGTTTTTGAATTTCATTCTTGTTTGTAGAATCAATGGTATACAGTATGTCGTATTCTACTTTATTATTCTCCTTATCAGGCCATAATCCATAGTAGATTGTATCTTTATTGAAAGTATTTTTTATGTATTTTCTATATTTTGAAAAATTCTTTATGTTGTATTGCTGTCGTGTTTACTGCAATTAATGCAAGTGAACTACTTTTAATGTTTGATTTATCATATATTTCCTTTAATATAATTTTTTCACCATTTCTGTCCCAGTAAAGTGGATTACTTTTTTCAGTAAATGTTTTTTCATATTTTTTAAATTCATTAAAGATTTTTTTATCAATTGGATATTCCAATATATTCCTCCATCATAGCAATCCTTGCAAATCCAGTTTGGTTTTTCTGTTCCTTTTTTTAGTTTACCCCCACTGATTCTCGTCTTTAATTTTCTCCCACCTGTTTTCAAGTAAAATTTTTTTGCCATAAATTAATTCATCCCATTTATTTTGCAATCTTGGTGTAAATCGAGGATCATAGAAAATTAAAACCCTAGTTGAATTGCACTTGAGACAATACACTGGATATCCTGGTGATATTGAGCATATTGGCGGATTTTTTTTAAAAGGTTTATCAAAGCATTTTAGAGCCTTGTCACTTTGACCCAGTTCAAACAGTGCATTGCCTTTATTGAATAATGCATTGATATCCTCAGGCTTTATCTTTAGTACTTTATTGTAACACTCTATTGCTTTTTCATATTGACTCTGTTCAAACAGTGCATTACCTTTAGTGTATAACGCATTTGTATCCTCAGGATTTATCTTTAATATTGTATCATAACACTCTACTGCTTTGTCATATTGACTGAGTTTAGCAAGTACCTGTCCTTTACTGTGTAATACATCTGTATAATCTGGTTTTATTTTTAATAATACATCATAGCATTGTACTGCTTTATCGTATTTGCACAGATTTTCAAGTGCGATGCATTTTTTGTATAATGTTTTAACATCATTAGGTGTTGTTTTTAGGATTTTATTATAACAATCAAGTGCTTTTTGGAATTGCTTGTTTTTTGTAAATTCCGAGCCTGCATTATACAAATTTTTTAATTTATTTTCAACACTCATTTTTATTCCTACTGATTTTAGTTGATTGCAAAAAGTATTGTTTTTTTATGTGATCTTTGAGTTTTTCAATATTTATCATTTTACAACAACTCTTTTTATTGATAAAATTCTCCTTTTGGAAATGGATTTGGTGTAACACCTCGTGCATCTAGTTCTCTTTGCCATTCTTTGATTGTTTGTTCAAATATTCTAGACTTTGATTTGTGATAATCCACTTCTAAGGAGAATTTCTTAATCTCGTATTCTATTTCTACAATATCAAGTCTTTCTCCAAGTGATTTTCTAAGATCTTGTTCCATCTAGATTCCTCCTTGATCTGTTCTCACATGTATCATTTGTTGATATTTTTTTATAAATTTGATTCATTACTCATATAGTGATATCATGATATTTAATGATTTAACACCACTTAATATTTGTAATAGTATGTTTAGTTATACTTAACTTTTAGGCATAATAATGGATTAAAGAAAAAAAGGGGATCAATCAAGTACTTTCCTAATCTGTTGCTCAAAAGGATTCCATTCTCTTTCTTGTAAAATGGCGTACACTCCTTTTTGCACCAAGATTTGATTGTGCTCTTGATGGATAAGAGTCGAGTCCTCTATTACCTCAATGTATTTTTGGACTGGAATATCCTCTCCATCAATCTTGATTGTTTGTCCCTCTATTGGTTGATAGACTAGCACCTGACCTGTAAACGTATGATGATGGCCTGTGACCTCACCGTATGCTACTGTCTTGGTATCTAGTAATTTGGCAGTAGATGGAATAGATTCTATTTCTCTTCCATCAACATCGCCGTGTCGAAATATTTTATGCTTCAAGTTTCAATACCTCATATTCTTGTTCTGTACAGTTGTGTTTCCACGCCATTGCTTGGTCAGCTCGTGTGATTTCAGGTTTTACAAAACTACCATAATTTCTCTCTGTGCTTGGACAGGAATATTTTAGGAATTTTGTAATGACTATTCTTCTTACTCCGATTGCAAAGCCAATTTCGTAAAGCTTGTTTCCCCTTGGTGATTCATCAATTAATCTTGCATTTAGTTCATCAATAATATTTTCAAATCCGTAATACTCCAAGGCGACATATCTCTGCTCGATGTTTGAAAGTGATAGTATGCCTTTAACTGGAATCTTTCTTTGTGTCACGTCATGAAATGTATTTTCGTCAAAACTTACTCCGTGTATTTGATATGTTGAATAGCCGTCTCTGAACTTGACTGCAGGTCCTGATACAGAATGTAATTTTTTTCTGTCATCTAGTGATACCTTGCTTGGAGTCATTGAAAGAATTGCCACATTCTCAAAGAAAATTGCAGACCAGATGCCAAGACAGAGTATGTCTCTAAGTTTTCTAAATTCTTTATTTTCTGTAACTCCAATTGTATCAAAATAATCCAAGTATGCTATACGTCCGCATAGATCAAAGCAGTCACATTCTATAAAATATTCAAACCTGTCAAATTCAATAGAATCCCCAATGTCACACCCAACACTAGACAAGACAGATACTTCTATTGGTATGGTAACGTTGTTAATACTGGCTGAAACACCTTTTGCAATCAAATTTCTAATATAATTTGAAGTAGAAAATCTAGTTTCTGATATCACATTTTTAGATATGTTAGTTATTAGGTCGACTACACTAGTCAAGGAGGAAATAGGATCACGTGGGGAACTCACATCTTTATCAACCTTGTCACAAATGATTCTTGCCACCGATTCTGAAACATACCACGGTGCAACTTGAATTTTGTTGTCTGCAATATCTGTTAGGATGCTAACTGCAACACGATCCTTAATAAAATCAATAGTATCAAAAGTTACATTAGTAAAAACATCATCACGCCAGAACTTCTCTTCATGTTCAATGTAATTTCGGAATTTCTTACCGTCAGATACATTACCACATGTATTAAAACCAACATAAGCATAGGTGCCGGGATTTTTGATTACTTTACATGGTTTTGGATTTTGTAAATATGATGCTGATGCGTTGTTTATAAAATTTGCAATCAACTGTGCACTGTATGGAGACGGCGCAATAATGATTAGCGGGTTTGTATTTTTCTGATTGGCCTTTTGATATATCCAGTTTATGCCGTCTTGTAGCTCTTGAGAATATTTCAGTTCTGTTTTACCATCCAATGCAAGATTGATCCACTTGTCGTTAATTATTGGAATTAGTGATTCCTGTTCTGGTGTTAGTTGTTCTAATTTTTTTTGTTGTATTTGATTCATTAATCATATAGTGATATCATGATATTTAATGGTTTAACACCACTTAATATTTGTAATAGTATGTTTAGTTATACTTAACTTTTAGGTATAAAAATTAGAAAATCTTGAAGTACTATCTCATGACAGATTCATGTTGATTAACCGTTTAAAATTTTTGTGAGATTTTTTGTGCGAATCCATAATAACTACAGATAAAATAATTGATATGGCATTAGATTCAATTCAAATTTCTGCAGTTGAACATATAGGCTCACCACTATTAGTAACAGCCGGACCTGGAAGTGGAAAAACATTTGTAATTATTGAAAGAATAAAATTTCTTTTAAAAACAGGATTAAAGCCATCAGAAATTCTTTGTCTGACTTTTTCAGAAAAAGCTGCAAATGAAATCAAAGAAAGAATTCAAGAAGACAAAGACATTAAAGAAAAAATCGATATTTCAGAAATGGAAATTAGTACTTATCATTCATTTTGTAGACGTTTACTATTAGACAATACCATACATACTGGTTTTGGAATGAAAGGTGGTGTTATTGATAGACCCATGTTTTTAGTATGGGGAGTTCAAAATATTGATAAATTTCAATTTGATGAACACATTGAAATTGGAAACAATGCATCAGAAATAATTGAAAAAATGATTGATGGAATTAGTGTTTTTAATGATGCACTGATCACACCTGAAGAACTTGAGGTGTTTGTTCAAAAAAGATTTCAAGATCCATCATTGATGAAAGACGTAGAAGAAGTGGAGTACATGCACCTGCTTGATAATTTAACAAAAATTTACAAAGAATATGTCAAATTCAAAAAAGAAAAAGATGTAATGGACTTTGATGATCTTATTGTAGAGTCAAATAAACTACTTGCAAACAAAGAAAAACAGCATGCACTAAAACTAGTACAACAAAAATACAAACATATCTTGATTGACGAATTCCAAGATAACAACTATGCACAATTTGCAGTTGTTAAAAAATTAGTAAAAGATGGAAATGTCACAGCAGTTGGTGATGCAGACCAGAACATATACCGATTCCAAGGTGCATATACTGAAATTTTTCAGGATTTCAAAAAAGAATACCCCGATCATACAGAAATTATTTTAGCAAAAAACTGGAGAAACCCAAAAAACGTTATTGCAGTATCAAATCAACTCCTAGAACAAGATGTGTATCGTGAAAAAAAGAAAATTGTGCCTACAAAAGACGATTCTCAGAAGGTAAGTGTAGTAGAGTGTTCATCAGAATTTGCACAAGCAGAATTTATCAAAAATAAAATTTATGAATTAATAAAGAAAACAAATTGTAAATTTAGTGATTTTGCTATATTGTCAAGAAAACAATTAGATGGATTTAATGTTGCACAAATTTTAGTATCTGATGGCATACCTGTAAAGTATATCGGTAGATCTGAAATTCATAACTCCTCTATGTTAAAGTTTTGTTTTCATTTCTTAGAATAATTGCAAATCCCATGAAATCCATGATTAGTATTATTAGAATTCTTCAAGAATATGGGATTACTGAGCAAAATATTTCTAAAATAAATTATGAAGCAATGATTCGAGCCAAAATACAAACTGATGGAGACTACATGTATGATGTATTATCTGATCTTAAAGTAGATGGACTAACACAAACAACAGAATTAAATGAAATTTATTTAATGATTCAAAGTTTCATGGAATTAGCACGAGATAATTCCCCGTCACAGTTAATTTATCAATTAATTAGAACAAAGACTGGAATTTATAAAAAAATTTCTAATGATGATTCTATGGAAAATTTTATAGAACGTCAATTTTTAAATGATTGTAATAGATACTGCAATTGATTATGAAAAAATTAATTCTAATCTGGGGAATAAAGAATTTTTAGAATTTATTAATGAATTAAAACAGTTTGATATGAAACAAAAAGAGATGATGCAGATAGTGACTCTATTCAAGTATCTACAATCATAAAAGTAAAGGATTAGAATTCAAGACAGTTTTTATCATAGATGTTGCAACATCAAAAATTCCATTGCGTTATAGCTGAAAAAACCATTTTATGTGCCACGAGGAACTTTGCAAAGGAAGTAATTCCAGCATCAGATCCAAGGAGGGAATTCTAAGAGAAGAGCGTAGAGTTCTATATGTAGCCATGACTAGAACCATAGATAATCTCTTTGTAATGTATCCTACTCAATATGAGAATAGAAAGAGGGCTAATAAGATATCAAAATTTGTTGAACCATTAAAGCCTAAAGATAATCCTCACATTGACTTTATACAATATGATTCAAGCACTAATTCAAACATCTCTACTACTTTTAATGCAGTTTTTTGAAATTATTAAAAATCAACAATTATCTGAAGTAATTAAAAATCTTTACAGTGAACAATATGAAAGTGCAATTCAAAAAATTTTAGATTTAGGAAAAATTGGTTTCTTTCAAAAAATAAAACAACTCAAGGATTTAGTGAGGAATTATTGTTACCAAACAAAAATCTAGTGATGATATTGAATCACGATTAAAATGGAACAAAATCTGAAAGATTAGGATTTACAAAAAAGAACTTGTCATTTTCTAAATTTGAAACATATGACAAATTGTCCAAAACAATTTTGGTATCAATATGTCCTTAATGGCATTACCTGCAAATCAAGAACAATATGCATTATACAAAGGAAGAATGTTTCATAAAATAGTTGAGGAATCATCTATACGACAAAAAGAAGGAAATTTAGATGATACTGCAAACTATTTTCTGAATTACAAACCAACTGGGATCCTAAACAATATCTTACAGGCTCCATTCAAAAAGAACAACAAGACAGAAAATCTCTAACTCCAGCATTAGAATCCTATCAGAAATGGACAAGTTCTAATCCTAATGAGATAGTTGCATTGGAATTACCTTTTACAACATACGTAGAGGGATTCAAAGTAAATGTTGTAATTGATAGATTAGAAAAAACTCCTGATGGGGAATATGTTGTAATTGATTACAAGACAGGTGGTAAAATAAAAAAGTTGATGCCAAAAATAGCCCCCAACTGAATTTCTATGCTTTGGCAATAAAAGAAAATCCTAACTATGGAAAATTACCAATAAAAGCAGTATTTTTTTACGTTGAAAAAGCCCTGAAGGCGAGCAATTATTTGAGTATCAAGTGGAAGCTGCAAAGGTTGAGGAAATAAAGGGTATCTATGAGGGATACGTTGCAGCAATTCAAGAAAAGAAATTTGATGCAC